>CAJQHZ010000036.1 GCA_905478295.1 uncultured Flavobacteriales bacterium
TGTTTAAAGAAATTACGGAGCATATATCACGTTACAACTTTTGCTTAGTATTGTACCAGAAGAAGGTCTTAAACACAGTTATGATAAAGCAAATTTGGTTCGATTTCGGGAATATTTTCATCCCCATTTACCCTGAAAACACGAAAGAACAGTTCGAACGCTGTGGCATGCAGCTCTCTGAAGCGCATTATACGGAATTGCACCATGCGTTTGAAGTGGGTGAAGTGAGCCAGCGCGAATTTTTCCAATCACTCTCCGACTCATGCAAATTTCTACAGAGCGCCCAATGTGTAAAGGATGCTTGGAATAGTATGCTCGGAGATTTAAGGGACGAAACCTTGTTCCTGAAGAAATTAGGGCAATCGTATGATTTAGCGCTTGTCAGCAATACCAATGCGGCACACTTAGCGGCCATCGCCGCTGCTTCCGGTCCTTTTCTTTGGACCCATTTTACTAATGCGTTTGATGGACTCTTTCTCTCACACGAAATTCATGAACGCAAGCCCAACGCGTCGTGCTTTGAGAAGGTTGCTAAAGCGATGAATGCGGAACCCAATGAAGTATTGTTCATTGACGATACCCAAGCAAATTTAGACGGTGCGGCAGCATTGGGATTTCAGACCTTACTTTTTAATTGTAGGGAAGGTGGTTTGAAAAAGGAGTTAACTGCGTTCTTGACACAGTTCGATTAACGCTCCGCCGGCATCTTTTGGGTGCAGAAAACAAACCCACTTGTTATCAGCTCCCGCTTTAGGCACATCATTCAACAAACCAAAGCCTTCCAGTTTTAACCGGTACATTTCAGCCACTATGTCTTCTACTGCGTAGGCAACGTGGTGGATGCCTTCGCCACGTTTTTCTATAAATTTTGCAATCGGACTATCCGGGCTGGTCGCTTGAAGGAGTTCAATCTTGTTGGGTCCAGCTTTAAAAAAACTGGTGCGAACGCCTTCACTTTCTACCACTTCCTCTTTGTAAGGAGGTACGCCTAAAAGCTTTGTATAAAGTGCATTCCCTGCCTCGATATCTTTTACTGCGATGCCAAGGTGTTCGATCTGGACTAAATGGTGGCTCATGCTTCTGCGTTTAATGTACCTAAGTTAACCAATGCCGCGTATTTACCAGCTTTCTGCAGAAGTTCCGAATGCGTGCCCAGTTCGACTACTTGACCTTCCTCTAAATACGCAATCTGATCGGCGTGCTGAACAGTGCTCAGCCGGTGCGCTACTACTACTGTGGTTCGCCCTTTCATGAGTGCTATCAATGCCTCTTGAACGCGGGCCTCACTCTCGTTATCTAATGCGGCAGTTGCTTCATCTAAAAGCAATAAACTTGGGTCCGCATAAAAGGCGCGTGCAATGCTTAAACGTTGACGTTGTCCACCACTTAATTGGTTTCCACCTTCGCCGATTAATGTCTCGTTCGCTAAATACTCTTCCGCAAATTCCAAACAATGTGCAGCCTCAAGCGCATGCATTAATCGGGATTTATCGAGCCTTCCACTCATACTCACGTTCGCCGCTATGGTATCGTTAAACAGCAAGGGCTGTTGTGGTACCCAACCCGTGTGCTTGCGATAGGTAGCGCGCTTAAAACTATTTAGAGGTACTTCCGCTAGGTTTAAAGCACCGGTTTGTGGATAATCAAAACCTGCTAATAGATGCAATAAGGTGCTTTTTCCACCACCAGAAGGACCTACTAAGGCCGTGGTTTTCCCAGGTAATAAATCTAAGTGTAGTCCGTTAATTACAGGAACTCCTGGCTCATAGGCGAAGGATGCATTCTCAAAGCGTAATCCCTGCTCCCAATGGCTAGACTTCACTTCTAGATCTCCATCTTTAGCTTCCTCTTCATCTAAAACTTCAAAAATTCGTGCTGCACTGGCATTGCCTTTTTGAATGTCATAAAGCGCATTCGTGAGGTTTTTAAAAGCTGGAATGAGTTGGTAAAAGAGTACGACAAAAGCAACCAATTCTCCACCCGTTAACGACCTACCATTCAACACTTCCTGTCCACCTAAATAGAGCACGGCGAGTAATACTCCTACGCCCAATACCTCAGCAATAGGCGAACTTAAATCGCGCTTTCGATAGACGTTAATCATGAATTTGCGCCACAAATCTACACTTTGACCAAAGCGCGTTGCCCGCCTATTTTCTGCTACATAACTCTGGATAATGGGAAAGTTGGTCAAAGCTTCCTCAAGTTCGGAAGTGGTATTTCCTAATTGGCTCTGTGCAGCCTGCGCACTTTTCTTTAAGCTTTTCCCGATGGTGGCGATCAAACCTCCTGAAATAGGAATGATTGCTATTGCCATCAACGTCAACCGAGGGCTCATTGAGAACAACAAAATAAGTGTACCCAGAATCATTAATGGATCACGAACCAGCCCCTCCATTCCTTTGAGCATGGTCCATTCTATTTCGGTCAAATCTGCCGTTGCCCGTGTTAACTGATCGCCTTTCTGAAGCTTCTGGTGCTGACGAAAATTCATTGCTAACCATTTGTCGTGTAATGCTTGCTTGTAATTCGCGACTACACCGTTGCGAACAGGCGCTAAAATCCACAGTGCAGCATACCGCGATAAATTCTTAGCAACGAAGATTCCTAAGGTGATGATTACGACGGTTTGTAGGGTATACAATGCGCCCCGGCTTTCCTTCAAGGCTTGTATAGCCTCTGCTAAGGAGACCTTCCACTGCGCAGCACCGGTAAGATCTGTGCCTGGAGTATCGAAAATCAGATTCAAAATAGGAATCAATGCCCCTACTGATCCGATACTGAAAATTACGGTCAATAGATTGAAAAAAGACGCCAATAAAAGCATCCCTGCAAAGGGACGCATGGTCTTTAATATCCGTAGGAATGCATTCATTTTTCTTTTGCTTGCCCACGAAGGTAGTGCTTACGTGGCAATGCGTAAATTTGCGGTATTATGGAAAGCACTAGACAACTCAAGATTGCCAAACTTCTTCAGAAGGAGATGGCAACGATCCTGCAAAAATTGGCCCGTGAACATTTCTCCGGCACACTACTGAGCGTGTCCAAAGTGCGCGTCAGCCCCGATTTAGGTGTGGCAAAAATCTATATCAGCATCTTCCCTGTGGATAAAACGAAGGAAGTCGAGGAATTCTTACAATTGAACAACACGAAACTCCGTGGTGCATTAGGCCATAGTGTAGGAAACCAATTACGAGTCGTTCCCGAACTCATTCTGCGCACTGACGACAGTTTGGAATACGAAGAAAATATCGAACGTTTGCTGCGCGGCGACGGCGAAAGTCCCATTAAATAAAGGCAGTGCGGTCGTTCTCTACATTCCTCGCAAGAAAGTACTTCTTTGCTTTAGGCAAATTGGGAGCGATTCGCTTGATGTCCTTAACGGCCTTAGTTGGACTCGCGCTTGGTACGGCGGCGATGACCGTAGTTCTTAGTGCTTTTGCCGGTCTTGAAGATCTCGTAGCAGACCAATTCGAAGATGCCAATCCGCCGCTCAAAATCAGCCCTGCCAATGGACCTTATCTAGCGCTAACCGCAGAAGACTCCGCTTTTCTCAATTCAGAAGCTGACCGTTATCCAGAAGCCGTATTTGAACCGGTTTTCGAGCAACGCGTCTTACTGGCTCAAGGCGAGAATCAACACATCACGTATGTATTGGGTGTCTCAGATGAATATGTTCGGGAGCACCGTTTAAACGAACACCTCCTTACCCAGGCCGATCCCGGCCTCGATCTTGGTGAAAACACGTTAGCCTTAGGCGCTGGAGTGGCCTACCACCTCGGGGTTTCTAACGCGAACCCTCCTCCGATCGTTACGGTATACTTACCTAAAATAGACGCCACAACCACGGCGCTCAACTTAAGGGATGCAGTGCGAGCAAAAAATGTGTTTATTACCTCTATTCATACTGTGCAGCCGGATTATGATGTCCATAAAGCCATTGCACCGAAAAGTTGGGTCCAAGCCTTCACTGGCGCCAAACACCCTTCCTATCTCGAAGTCTATGATGATAATAATGCGTTGAGAAAATCTATCGAAATGTACTTTGGCGACCGCGCCACCATCGCAGACCGATTAGAACAGGAAGCCACACTTTTTAAAGTCATGCGCTCTGAAAGGCTCGTGGTATTGGCCATTCTTGCATTCGTCGTTGTACTCGCAAGTTTTGGAATCGTTTCGGCCCTAACGATTATTGCTTTAGAGAAAAAAGGCGACATCTATACCCTTTGGTCTATGGGGACATCTAATTCACAGCTTCGCTCCATCTTTTTTAAAAACGGACTTCTAATTGTACTCGCAGGGTGGGCAGTTGGCTTAAGCCTAGGAACAACTATCATACTTATTCAAAAATACGTTGGTGTTGTATCTCTTGGCTCTGGATATATTCAAGAGTTTTACCCCGTCGTTCTTTCATGGAAGCATTATTTGCTAACGACAACCATCGTTCTAAGCATAGGAACCACCATATCTATGTGGTCAACCGGTAAAGTGATTCAGCAAATCAAAGAAGCCTAACGCTCCGTCTTGTAGGTTAACGTAGAAACGGATTGCGGCCCGTCCTGATCGTTCCCATACTTCGCGATGTATTCTGATTCAATCTCATCTAAGGTGAGTAACACATCGTTAGGGTTCTCCAACGTAACCAATCTCGTGCGGTACGGTTTGAAGTGACTCAATCCTCTAAAATAGTTGGTATAATGCTTACGTGTTTCCATGATTGCATAGCGCTCTTCTTTCCATTTTAAGCTTAATTCGAAGTGCTCTCGTGCCGCAGCGACTCGCTGTTCTACTGTGGGCTTTTTTGCCTCAACGCCGTGCTCGAAATAGTGTTTGATCTCGTCAAATATCCATGGATATCCGATGCTTGCGCGTCCAATCATAATACCGTCAACGCCATATTTATTCCGGTATTCTAATGCTTTAGGCCCACTATCAACATCGCCATTTCCAAAAACAGGTATGTGTAAACGCGGGTTGTTTTTTGTTTCAGCGATCAATGACCAATCTGCCTCACCCTTATACATCTGTTTTCGCGTCCTTCCGTGGATACTAATGGCTTGGATACCTATGTCTTGAAGGCGTTCCGCTACTTCAACAATGTATTTAGTACTATCGTCCCAACCTAGACGTGTCTTTACCGTGACGGGCTTATCTACAGCTTTCACGATTTCCGCCGTCATCTTCACCATCTTTGGTATGTCTTGAAGAATACCAGCTCCTGCGCCTTTACACGCCACGTTTTTGACCGGACAACCGTAATTTATATCGATTATATCTGGATTTGACTCTTCACAAATGGCTGCAGCCTGACGCATACTTTCAATTTCGTTTCCAAAAATTTGAATGCCTAATGGACGCTCGTATTCGTAGAAGTCCAATTTTTTTACACTTTTTGCAGCATCTCGAATAAGGCCTTCTGAGGAGATAAATTCTGTGTACATCACGTCCGCTCCATTGTCTTTACACAACTTCCGAAACGGGGGATCACTCACATCCTCCATGGGTGCGAGCAACAGAGGAAACGCTCCTAGCTCTATATCGCCTATCTTTACCATTACTACAAAAGTACAAAGCGATGTCGCACGCGAACAAAGAATTATGGAGTCCTTTAAGAACGGGAATGGCCTTCCTAATGATCGTTCTTATTTCTACAACAATCTTTACAGGCATAGGCATACTTATTACGGGAACAGATGCGCTCAATGGCACAAATGCAGATCAATTACGCCTTCTACAATTCTTTAACAGCATCGGGCTTTTTCTCTTTCCACCCATCATCCTAGCATTTTGGGTCAGTACTAAACCCTGGTGTTTTCTGGGTCTCAAGGCCCCAGCACATAACAGCCGAATTCTTTTAATAGCACTTTTATTCGTTGCTATAGGATCATTTTTCGCCATAGATCTGCTCAGCCGGCTCAATTCCATCCTCCTTCCTGATGCTCCTTGGGTTCATGCACTAGAAGCACAGGAAGCGAAAGTTGAATTTACCCTGCAACGCTTACTTGCTAATATGACCATTACAACACTACTGTTGAACGGCATTGTTATGGTTGCGGCTCCTGCCTTCGGTGAAGAATTCTTTTTTAGAGGAGTATTACAGCGACTCTTTACAGAAAGAGGGTCCCACCACGGAGCGATACTTCTTACCGCGCTTTGCTTTGGACTGGTCCATATGCAACCCTTGAGTCTTCTACCTATACTTTTCATGGGCTTGATTTTCGGCTACATAAAGCACTGGACAGGCACCCTTTGGGCACCTATAGCCCTTCACTTTGTAAACAACGGATTTGCTCTTGGATCTGCCTACCTGAATGATGGTCGATTACTCACAGAAAGCACTTTGAACGGCACGTTATGGTCATTGCTGGGTGTATTCGCGCTAACTGCAGGTCTATGGATACTGTCGCGGCTGAAATCCGCATAAAAAAAGCCGGTCCCAAAGGAACCGGCTTTTCTGCCTATATAGCTTTTCTCTTTACTTAGTTCTCTGAACTGTACAACGCTTCAACGTCCTTAGGTTGCAGTGAACTGTAGTTAATTTTCAACGCTTGCGCTTTGCGCAATTGCAATTTGATATCTGAAATTAATCCCATCTTCACAGACTTATCTGCTTTGATCGACATAGTCATCATAGGACGGTCTTCCTCACTCTTCTTTTCACGCTCTTGAATCACAAATGCTTGTAAATCATCTATGCTTGCAAAAGCATCATTGAGCTGAATTCGGGGCGCTCGACCAAACTTGTCTTGGTACTTTACACGCGGAGAACCGGCATAAATATAAGTCACCAATGACTTACGTTCCAATTTCTGAATCTCAGTAGCTTGAGGCTTGTTTACACTCACCTTCAAGTCTACTTCACGCATTACCGTAGCAACCATGAAGAAAAACAACAACATGAATACAATATCAGGAAGTGCCGAGGTATTTACTGCCGGTAGCTCTTTATCCTTCTTTTTCTTTATTACTGCCATTAGCCACCAATATTTAAAGGTTCAGCTTCAGAAATTTTTTGAGGATAAGCGCCTTTAATTTCCTTAATAACGTCTTTATCTTCATCCGCATCCATTCCTCTGTAGGACTTACCGTATTCCTCTTCAGCATATTTATCACGAAGATCCTCGTAAGCTGCAACGAGCTCATTCTGAACCTTCACATACATGCCGTAAGATGTTCCACGGTCGTTCTGCAATGAAATGACAGCCTTATCTGGGTTATCAGAACTAGACGACACCTTGTAACCTTTACAGTAGGTACAAGATCCGTCACCGTTGTTATCAACGAATTCCATCGCTTTCTCACGCAATTGTGAAATTTCGAGGTACTCATCTTCAACTAACAACTGATCGTTTGAATTTACAAGAACAGTAAAGATATTACGCTCCTTGATCGGAGGTATGTCCTGTTCCAAATCTTCATCCCAAGGCGGTAGCTTCCTGTTGATTCCCTTATCTGTATCCATCGTTGTGGTTACCAGATAGAAAATCAATAGAAGGAAAGCGATGTCCGCCATCGATCCGGCATTAATTTCTGGTATGGCTCTTTTGTTTCTTGCCATATCAATATTTATTTAGAAACTCTAGAAACCAAAGAGTAGACTACAGCAAGTACCGCACCGGCACCAATGATGTAGAATGCATTTAGCATTGCGCTCACTACCTTAGTTTCTGCTTCTGTTACATTCTTATACGAGGCGAAGTCTGATCCGTCGGCGAGCACATAGCTCAAAATACCAACGACAATCACAGCAGCCAAACCGATACCTACACCGCGGATCCCCTTAGGATTCACCGTCAATGAAAGCACGAAGCTCAATACAGCTATCACTATACCGATAACGGTAGTGAATAGACCGTAGGACACATAGCTAGAAGCACTGTCTTCATTAAGCGAAACCATGATAAACATGATTACACCAATGACTCCCAGTACAATACCTAGGACACGTCCAATTAATGGAAGTTTACTAAGCATCTTAATTATGCGTTTTTCTTGTTGTGCTCAACCAATAGATCCATGAATGAGATAGAAGCATCTTCCATCTTGATCACGATACTATCGATCATTGCTACGATTAAGTTATAGAAAATCTGAAGGATGATTGCAGTAATCAAACCGAATACCGTCGTCAAAAGTGCTACTTTGATACCACCTGCAACAAGCGATGGGTTAATATCACCTGCAGCCTCAATCGCATCAAATGCGCCAATCATACCGATAACCGTTCCCATGAAACCAAGCATAGGTGCCAATGCGATAAACAATGAAATCCAAGAAACACCTTTCTCTAGTTTACCGTTCTCAACAGAACCAACGCTCATGATTGATTTATCAACCATGTCCATTCCTTCATCGTAGTGGTCAAGACCTTCAAAGAAGATCGTTGCTACTGGACCACGAGTATTACGACATACTTCTTTTGCAGCTTCAACACCACCGTTGTTCAACGCACCTTCTACTTCTTCAAGAAGTTTTTCAGTATTAGTTTGAGCAAACGTGAGGTAAATGATACGCTCGATAACTAAGGCTAAACCTAAAACTAAGGCGAGCAATACGAACGACATAAAGAATGCACCACCTTCAATGAACTTTTCTTTCAAGATCTGAGTGAATGCTTTTTCTTCTGTAACTGCTTCAACTTCTTTCGAAGCTTCTTCTGTTACTTCTTCTGTGGCAGCTGAATCCGCAGTTGCTGCAGCTGAATCAACAGCTGCGTCGGCAGAATCCATAGTTTCAGTAGCAACAGAATCAACTGCTACTTCTTCTGTCGCCGCCATATCTTCTTGAGCATAGGCGTTAACCGTACCCAATGAAAGGGCAACGATAGCAAGCAAAGAGAGTGCTTTTTTCATTTTACTAGTTGTTTAAATACATTTTAGTGTTTTTGCATTACCGGCTTTCACAATAGTTTGAGCCTATATGCGTGGCCGAAAATACAAAAAATTGGTGTCCCGACACTACTCTGTGAGTTCTCCAGCAAGACTTGAAGAAAACTTAATGCCAAATTCTCTTAAACCTGCCGATTCGCTCAACAAAAGCATCGCTTTTACCAAGGCCGATTCAAAAGTCATGTCTTTGGCGCTCAATACATTAAAACGCTCCAAAGCCGATGAACTGTCGTATAAACCATGAACGACTGCGCCACTGACACACTGAGATGTATTTACAATTACAGTACCATTGTCGCTGCACTTTGATAGAAATTCAATAAAATCTGGACTGTTCGGTGCATTTCCAGCACCAAAAGTGCGCAGTAATAAGATACGCCAGTTGGATTGTACCTGTAAAGCACTGAAATTTAATCCTGGATACAACGTAACTACACCCACTTCATTTGAAAAGCCTTTGTGCAATTCCAGCTTCGCTTTCGATGAGCGCCAGAGCAACTCTTTATGTACCGTCATGCGCACGCCACTTTCAGCCAAAGCAGGAAAATTAGGGGAACTGAATGCGTTGAATTCGTTAGAGGAACGTTTGTAGGCCCGATTACCGCGGTACAGTTTGTATTCAAAATAGATACACACTTCTTGAATAACTGGGTCGCCCGCTTCTTCCATTGCTGCGAATTCTAGCGCACTCAATAGATTTTCTACGGCATCTGTTCTCAAAACTCCAACCGGAAGTTGTGAGCCTGTAATGATGACGGGCTTTTTCAAACCGCGTAGCATAAAGCTGAGTGCACTAGCTGTGAAGGCCATGGTGTCGGTGCCGTGTAAGATCACAAAACCATCGAATAGGTCGTGAAGCCCGTAAATCTCGGTGGCCAGCTCAGCCCACACGGAAGGATGCATTTCTGAACTATCGAGGGGACGGGCCATAGTTTTCACCTCTAATTCAATGGGTAATAACTGCAGCGCTGGAATATTTTTACGCAATTCCTCAAAATCTACGGGCGCTAATTTGCCGTTTAAGTTTTGACGCATCCCTATGGTTCCGCCGGTGTAGATCAAGCAAATTTTTCTCATGCCCCAAAGAGTTTTTCAGCGTT
>CAJQHZ010000037.1 GCA_905478295.1 uncultured Flavobacteriales bacterium
GTGAACATGCAGGTCTCGAGGCATTGCGCCAATACGAAAAAGTCATAGAAGCGGGTGGAGACGGCGATGCCATGCAAAGAGCGCTGGATCATATTGAGGCTACGGATGGATGGAATGTAGAAGGCCGGATACAGGAGATGCATGGAAAAATGAATCTGCCGGACATGGACAGGGTGATCGATTCCTTTTCCGGAGGCGAAGTGAAACGACTTGCGTTGGCCCAATTATTTATTGAAGAGCCAGACCTCATCTTAATGGACGAGCCTACCAACCATTTAGACTTGGACATCATTGAATGGTTAGAAGAGTACCTCATTCAATACCGTGGAGCCTTGCTAATGATCACGCACGACCGCTACTTTTTAGAGCGTGTTTGTGGGACGATATTCGAGTTGGAGAACAAGCAGTTCTACAAATACGAAGGGAACTACAGCTACTACCTCGAGCAGAAAGAGGTTCGCGAGGCGAATGAGGCAGCGAACTTGCATAAAGCGAAGCAACTGTTTAAGAAGGAATTGGACTGGATGCGTAAAACGCCGAGCGCGCGAACGGGTAAATCGAAAGACCGTATTGACCGATTCAAAGACATTAAAAAAGTCGCAAAACAGCGCATCGATGACAGCGAAGTTTCTCTTGAGATCAACAGCCAGCGTCTGGGCGGAAAGATTTTAGAACTCCATAAATTAGGCAAGAGCTATCCGAACCGTCTGCTGCTAGAAAACTTCAGTTACGTCTTTAAAAAAGGAGAGCGTGCAGGGATTGTAGGGCCTAACGGATGTGGAAAATCCACACTGCTTAAGATGATTATGGGGCTCGAAGCCCCTGATAAGGGAAAGATCATCACGGGCGAAACCGTGGTGTTTGGACACTACACACAAGATGGCATCATCGATAAAGGCGAGTTAAAAGTCATTGAGGTTGTTCAGGAAATTGGTGAATACATCACTTTGAAGAAGGGTCAAAAACTCACTGCTTCGCAACTCTGCGAGCGCTTCCTTTTTGATGGGCACCAGCAGTACAGTTACGTAAGCACGCTCAGCGGCGGTGAGAAAAGAAGGCTGTTTCTGTTGACTATTTTAATGAAGAACCCCAACTTTCTCATTCTGGATGAGCCGACGAACGACCTGGACATTTTAACGCTACAAGCTCTTGAAGAGTTTTTAGACGACTTCCCGGGCTGCCTGTTGGTGGTGAGTCACGACCGTTATTTCTTAGATAAATTGTGCGACCATCTTTTTGTTTTTGAAGGCGGCGGTCGCATTAAAGATTTCAATGGGCATTATTACGAATGGCGTGAAGAGCAAAAACGTATTGATGCTATTCGTGTAGCGCAAGAAAAAATGGTAGTCGCCGTAACGGAAGAGGCACCGAAGGAAAAGGTAAAACTCAGTTTCAAGGAACGCATCGAATGGGAGGCTTTACCGGAAGAAATTGCAGCTTTAGAAGCGAAACGCGATGCGTTGAATGCCGTATTTGAAGGAACAAACCAAGACCCTGAAGCGGTGGCACAAGCGGCAACAGAAATTAAAGCAGTACTGGCAGCGTTGGATGAGAAAGAAATGCGCTGGTTGGAATTGGCAGAATTTGCCGACGAATAACTAACTTTAGAACCGTACCTAACCTACTAATTGCACACCATTGACCGATTCTAACGCCATACTTCAACTCCGCGATATTACACGCGACTTTAAAATGGGTGCACAAACCGTGCACGTCCTCAAAGGCATTGACCTCGATATTTTTAAAAACCAGTACGTGGCACTTATGGGGCCTTCGGGATCTGGAAAGTCTACGTTGATGAATTTATTGGGTTGTTTAGATACGCCCACCGAGGGAACGTATGTACTCAATGGATCGGACGTAAGTGCGCTCGATGATAATGCATTAGCGGAAATCAGAAACAATGAAATTGGTTTTGTTTTCCAAACGTTTAACCTCTTACCGCGCTCTACCGCGCTTGAAAATGTAGCACTTCCACTGGTTTACGCGGGCTGGGGAAAAGAAGAGCGTATTGCCAGGGCTTCGGAAGTATTGACACAAGTCGGTTTAGGCGATCGAATGGACCATAAACCTAACCAACTTTCAGGGGGTCAGCGCCAACGCGTTGCGGTAGCACGCGCGTTGGTCAATAAACCCGCATTGATTCTCGCAGATGAACCTACAGGAAATTTGGATTCTAAAACGTCTGTAGAAATCATGAAATTATTCGATGAAATACAGGCTGCCGGAAATACCGTCATTTTAGTTACCCATGAAGAAGACATCGCCCAATACGCCAAACGCGTTATTCGTTTAGTCGATGGAAATATAGATTCCGATCTTTCTAAATAACATACAATGAAAAGATTTGTAGTCCTTTTTATGTTAGTATTTGCGGCCGTCTCAGGTTTCGCACAAACCACATTAACGTTAGAAGATGCCGTATTAAACGGTCGTAAATATTACCCGCAAGGGCTCATTATGCCTCAATGGATTCCAGAAACGGATACGTATTCCCACGTTACAGACGGCTACCAGAGTCTTGTAGTGGTGGACGCAAAGTCAGGCGAAGAATCGCGACGCATTACCGCTGGCGAAATCAATGAAACCCTTGAAGGCGTTGAAGTTTTCGGTAGACGGCCTAATTCAGACCGCACCGAAGTAAGCATTCGTGGAACCTGGATGTTGAATTGGCTTGACAAAAACACGCTGTATTTTACCGAAAAGGGAACGCTCTACACCTACGATATTGCAAATAAAACGACCTCTGCACAATATACCATGGCTGCTGGACATAGCAACCTGCACCTCAATTCCCAACTAAACGCTGCATACACTGTAGGCAACAACGTGTTCGTAAACTGGATGGGCGAAGAGAGTACCGTTCAGGTGACCAAACATGAGGATCCTGATGTCGTCGCGGGCCAAGCGATTGCGCGCAGCGAATTCGGAATTACTGAAGGTTTATTCTGGAACAACGAAGGGGATGCCGTGGCCTTTTACGAGAAAAATGAGAGTGCTGTGGCCAATTATCCTTTGCTCGATATTTCCACCACCCCCGGCTCTTTGAATGAAATTAAATACCCGATGGCAGGTCAAGGCTCCGAATATGCCCGTGTTGGGGTGTATCACAAAGGGAAAAAGTCGCCCGTCTATCTGGATACCGACGGCGTTGAGCACGACCAATACCTCACCAACCTGAGCTGGTCACCGGACGGTAAAACCATTCTTCTAGCCATAGTAAACCGAGCACAAAACCACTACGATGTAGTCGCTTTCAATACGAAAAACGGAAAAAGAGGCGCCACTCTTTTGAGTGTGAGTAACGACAAATGGGCAGAACCGGAGCATCCCGCTTATTGGGTCAGTAACAAGGAATTTATATGGCTTACCGAACGTGACGGCTACATGAACCTCTACTTGCATACCACTAAAGGCGGATTAGTACAGCAATTGACCTCAAATGACTTTGAAGCTACCGGAATTCTAGGTCGCGATAAAAGTGACGACATCCTCTTTACCGCAACAGGTGAAGACCCTCGCGAATCCCACCTTTTCAGCGTGAGTCTCAAGGGAAAACAGCGCCAGTTGACAACGGAAAGCGGAACGCACAACTCAACCGTACAAGAGGGCGGCTCGTATTTTATTGACAGTTACAGCAGCATCGACGTACCTTCGAAAACTGAATTAAGAAGCACGGCAGGAAAGGTCTTGCGCGAATTGGCTTCTGCAAGCGATCCTTTCGAGGGCACAAACATTCGCAAGCCCACTCTGAGCAGTATTACAGGCCCTGACGGATCAACGCTTTACACGCGAACCTATTTGCCTTTTGATTTCGACCCCGCGAAAAAATACCCCGTGCTTGTTTACGTCTATGGCGGACCGCATGCACAAATGGTTACGAACCGTTGGAACGGAGGTGGCCCGTTTTGGATGAACGAATTTGCCAATCGTGGGTACATTGTATTTACACTCGATAACCGAGGATCAGCGCATCGTGGGACAGATTTCGAACAACAGATTCACCGCCAGTTGGGCACTGTTGAAATGGAAGACCAGTTGGCCGGGGTAGCCGACCTTAAATCCCTTCCTTACGTCGATGGCGAAAGAATAGCCGTACACGGCTGGAGCTACGGTGGATTCTTGACTGCCTCACTCATGTTACGTCAGCCGGGCACCTTTAAAGTAGGTGTTGCGGGTGGTCCGGTGACCGATTGGAAATACTACGAAGTTATGTATGGCGAACGCTACATGGACCGACCTGAAGAAAACGAGGAAGGCTATGCCGAAAATCGCCTGCACAACCACGTGGAAAACCTTGAAGGTGACTTATTGCTCATCCACGGCACCGTGGACAATGTCGTAGTCATGCAGCACAACCTCAGCCTCGTGAAATCCTTTATCGATGCTGGCGTACAAATGGATTTCTTCCCGTACCCTATGCATCCGCACAATGTGCGCGGCAAGGACAGACTCCACCTGATGACTAAGGTGTTGAACTACGTGGAGGACAGCTTGGAGGAGTAGGTTTTGAGATTGAACAGAATCATCAATGGTATTTTTGCTCTGGTAGGACTTTAACTCATGATCATTATTATCCTTCAATGGTGGACGGCACTTTTAGACAAGATGAGTGCGGTGGGTTAGCGAATAATTTGATCGTTGCACGATATAAAGTCCAGTTCATCATAGCCATTGCATCGTGCAATGCAGGGATTAGCAAAAACCAAGGTATCGCTTTGAACAATAACGCATGTGGGACGATATTCTCGTGTACAGAGACAGGCCACTTCTGTGGGTGTTTCCTTAGAAACTCCACAACTTGTCAGCAAAAATATTAGAGACAGCTTACGTAACATCAGTACGGCGGGCAGTTGATGAAATCATTCTGGCCAAAGCCGTCACACATCGCCTGACAAGCATTGGAGTAACGCAAAATCTTACCATTACCTTGTATACAAACGGGGTCGTATTCCATCGTGCAAATGCAGTTGGGATTTGAGGGCGTTACATTTTCTACGGATTGCCAACTTGAGCACCCACTTAATCCAAGGACAATCACTGTCAATGTAAGAATTCGTTTCATCATTCCAACGATTAAATTAACACATCTAATAAGCCAAATTCTGTGCCATAAAAAAGTCCACGGACCTCTGGTCCGTGGACTTCTCTATAATTTATAAGAGTACCGTTTACTTATTACGACGACGATTTTTACGTTTCTTCTTTCCTTGTACCACAGTCATTTCATCGACCAAATGACCGGCACCTGCATATTTATCAATGATAAACAAGGTGTAGCGGATATCAACAGAAATACAACGTTGCAGCTGATCCTCGAAGAAGATGTCACCTGACATCGCCTCCCAGTTTCCATCGAACGCTGTTCCGATCAATTCACCGTCGCCGTTAATTACAGGAGAACCTGAATTACCACCAGTGATGTCGTTATTCGAGATGAAGTTCACCACTAAATCCCCATTCTCGTCTGCATAACGACCGTAATCTTTAGCGTTGTACAACTCCTTCAAACGTGCAGGCACGATGAATTCGTCATTGCTCGGATCTTCTTTCTGCATCACACCATCCAACGTAGTTATATAGTCGTAGTGAACGGCGTCCTGCGGGTCGTAAGAACCCACAACACCCCAAGTCATACGGGGCGTAGAATTGGCATCCGGTGCAAAAGTTTTCTCAGGCATGGCTTGACGCAACCCATCCGTAAATAGACGGTAGCCCTTTTCCATTTTTTCGCTTACCTCAGCATTGCCTTGTTGGTTACCGAAGTACGTCATGATGAAACTTGAAGCGACTTTACCACCCATATCTGCTTTCAGTGCATCAGCGTCCATAGTTTCCATCCAGGATTTTAGCGCATCGATTGATGCATAAATGGAGTTATCGTAAACCTCAGTAGCAAGTACTGTAACGTCACCACCCATGCTATCGCGAACTTCAGTGAAGATGCTCGGCTGTTGATCAGCTGGCACGTTTTCCATCCACATGCCCCACACTTTCGAGGCTAAAGCACGGTCAACATCCGCTTGGTATTCCCCGAAGTGGTCTTCAGCATAAGCCAACGCGGCTGCTTTGTCTGCTTCAAGATCTTCTGAGCTCGAAAGTGCGCTCAACATGCGTCCTAAACGGAACGCATACAGCGGCAAAGAAGCACCACGTATTCCGGCTTCCATTAGATAAACACCGCCTTTTACAGTGGCGTCCGTTGCAGCATACGCTTCATTCAATAAATCCAACGCCCCTGTATATTCGGCACGCGATGGGTCTGCTTGAGCCCACTCCATGTAACGTGCCTCGATGGCTTCTTTCTTCTCTTTTACACCGTTTTTCTTGAGCTGCTCTGTTTGACCGATGAAGTACTTCCAGTAGTTCGCTGTTGAAGCATAGTTAGAGGCCAACGCGATACGCACCGCGTCGTCTGCGTCCATAGCCTTTTTCATGATGGCTAATTTCTGCGCACGAATCTCAACTACTGTTGGGTTGTAAAGATTGATCGCTTGTTCAATACCTGTAGAAGTAAGGAATCGATCCGTAGAACCAGGAAAACCAAATACCATACTGAAGTCTCCTTCTTTCACTCCATTTAAACTCACGGGCAAGTGATGTTTCGGAGTCAAGGCTACATTATCTGCACTTGCATCGGCTGGATTTCCTTTAGCATCTGCATAAATGCGGAACATTGAAAAATCACCCGTATGACGGGGCCACATCCAGTTGTCTGTATCGCCACCGTATTTCCCAACGCTGCTCGGCGGTGCACCTACCAGACGTACATCTTTATACGTGTTGTAGACGAAGAGGTAGTATTCGTTATTGTGAAAGAAGCCGCGTACATACCCATTATGAACGGTACCTTCCGTTGCTTCTTTAGCCAATGCATCACCCACTTCCTTCGCTTTTGCAGCGCGCTGCGCTTCAGACATATCATCTGTGAGTTCGGCCATAACTTTATCTGTTACGTCCTCCATACGGACTAAAATAGCCGCAGTAAGTCCTGGATTCGTGCGCTCCTCTTCACGAGTCATCGCCCAGAAACCGTCCGTTAGGTAGTCGTTCTCAACGGTTGAATGCGAACGAATGGCATCGTAACCACAGTGGTGATTGGTCAGCATCAATCCCTGGTCAGAGATGATCTCGCCCGTACAAAAACCACCCAAAGAAACGATGGCGTCTTTAACAGATGCGTTATTAATATCGTACAATTCTTCTGCGGTCAAATTCAACCCGTTTGCTTGCATCTCCGCCATATTGAGGCGCTTGATCAGCATAGGCAACCACATCCCTTCGTGTGCCGTAGAAACTACAGAACTCAGGACCAAGGCTAGGGTTAGTAGGCCCGAAATAAATCTTTTCATGCGTTGTTATTTCTGTTTGTAAATCAAAAGGAGCGCTGCCCTTTCAGGCAGCGCTCCCAAATATAAGAATTTAAGGCCTCGTTATAAGCCTAAGGCTTTACGAACATTCCCTTCCATCAGTACTTCTGCTGGATTTTCGAGCGCTTCTTTGATTGCAACTAAAGTACCCACACTTTCGCGACCGTCTATCACGCGGTGGTCGTAGCTCAATGCAACGTACATCATGGGACGAATCACTACCTCACCATCCACAGCAACTGGGCGCTGAATGATGTTGTGCATGCCTAAAATGGCACTTTGCGGGGGATTGATGATTGGTGTAGAAAGCATGGAACCAAAAACGCCACCGTTGGTGATGGTGAAGGTTCCTCCTGTCATCTCATCCACGGTGATTTTACCGTCACGTACCTTTGATGCTAGGCGACCAATTTCACTTTCTACCCCAGCGAAATCTAACGTTTCTGCGTTGCGAACGACAGGAACCATCAATCCCTTAGGACCGCTTACAGCGACACTCACATCCACATAATCAAAGCTTACCAGCTCGTTACCGTCAATCATACTATTAGTAGATGGGTACATTTTAAGTGCACGTGTCGTAGCAAGCGTAAAGAAGCTCATAAAGCCTAATTTCACCCCGTGCTTCTCAAAGAACTCGTTTTTGTATTCGTTACGCAAGTCGAAAATCGGCTTCATATCTACCTCGTTAAAGGTGGTTAGCATCGCGGTTTCGTTCTTCACAGTAACTAATCTACTGGCCAATTTGCGACGAAGACTACTCATCTTCTTACGTGTCTGCGCACGTTCACCGTGGTCAGATGAACCCATAGAGGCTACTGCATCAATCACATCTGCCTTCGTAATTCGCCCATCTTTACCGGTTCCTTTCGCTACAGATGCGCCCGTTTCGGCCATCATTTTCTTAGCAGCAGGGGAAGCAGTGCCTGTAGCATAGGTCGTTGCTGTTGGAGCTGCTGGAGCTGCCACAGGCTCAGGATTTGGGGCTGCTTCTGCCGGTGCTGCACTGCCTTCAGGGCGTGCGGCGCTGGTATCGATCAAACAAACGACTTGACCCACCTCAACCGTGTCGCCTTCCTCTGCCTTTAAGGTGATAATCCCGCCTTCTTCTGCAGGTAATTCAAGCGTTGCCTTGTCGGAATCGACCTCAGCAATGGCTTGATCTTTTTCTACATAGTCGCCGTCGCTTACCAACCAGGTTGCGATTTCAACTTCAGTAATGGATTCGCCTGGTGAAGGCACTTTCATTTCTAACATATCTGATAGACTTAAATGCTAAATACTCGTTCTATAGTTTCTCTTTGGCGCTGCAAAGCCACTTTATTTGATCCACTCGCTGTCGCTGCGCTCGGCGCAGGACTAACAAGCGTTAAAGGCTGGTGCATTTGCCACAACATGTAGGTCCATGCCCCCATGTTCGCCGGTTCTTCTTGCGCCCAAACGTGCATCGCAGCGTTCGGATATTTTGCTACTTCCTGCTTGATGGCAAGATCATCGAGCGGGTATAATTGTTCAATTCTAATAATGGCCACGTGATCCGCACCTTGTGCTTCACGCTCGTTCGCAAGTTCGTAATACAGTTTCCCTGAACAGAAGACCACTTTCGTGACTTTTTCCGGGGCTACTGTAGTGTCCGACAATATGGGTTGGAATGTACCGTGGGCCAATTCTTCCATACTGCTTTGCGCTTTTGGCAAACGCAACAAACTCTTTGGCGACATTACTACTAGCGGACGTCTAAAGTTACGCTTGTGTTGACGTCGCAGCAAATGATAGAAATTCGCTGGGGTGGTACAGTTTGCCACCGTCATATTTTCCTGCGCGCACATCTGTAAGAATCGCTCCAGTCGAGCAGAACTGTGTTCAGCACCTTGTCCTTCGTAACCGTGAGGAAGAAGTAAAACCAATCCATTCTGAACTTTCCATTTGTCCTCGGCAGCGGTGAGGAATTGGTCAATCATGATTTGGGCGCCGTTGGCAAAATCACCGAATTGGGCCTCCCAAATGGTCAAGGTATCCGGGGATGCCATGGCATATCCGTAGTCAAATCCCATCACTGCGTATTCACTCAACAATGAATTATAGATGGCGAAACGGCCTTCTTTTCCAGGATATTCGTTGAGAAGGTTGACCTCTTCGCCACTGTCCTCTACTTTTAAGATGGCATGACGGTGCGAGAACGTTCCACGCTCCACATCTTCTCCTGAAATTCGAATATTATAATCCTCTGCGAGAAGGGAGCCGTAGGCGAGCAATTCACCCATACCCCAATCTATGGAGTTACGTTCAAAAACTTGTGCGGCACGATCCCCCATCAATCGAACTGTTTTCTTTAAAAACTTCTTGCCCTCAGGTAAGGTCGTAATATGCTTCGCGATGTCCTTTAGCTTATCTAAATCGAAGGTTGTATCCACCGGATGTAGCATTTCACCAGGCTCTGCGCTCGGATAATCTACCCACTCCTTCTCCATGAAAGGAGTAATCACATTGTGTTTGATTTTTTTAGCCTCATCAAAGTCAAGCTCGAGCATAGATTTAAACTCTTCCTGCATCTCCTTGACCATAATCTGTGTGGCAACGCCATCACTCATCAAACGTTGCGCATAAATTTCGCGTGGGTTTGGGTGCTTGGAAATAGCCTTGTACAATAATGGCTGCGTAAATCTAGGTTCATCGCCTTCGTTATGTCCGTATTTCCGGTAACACAACAAGTCAATAAAAATATCACGCTGAAAACGTTGACGGTATTCTATGGCCAAACGCATCGCGTGCACTAATGCTTCAGGATCGTCCCCATTCACATGCAGCACAGGTGCTAAAATCACTTTTGCTATATCCGTACAATAGGTAGAAGAACGTGCGTCAAGATAATTTGTAGTAAAACCTACCTGATTATTGATGACAATATGCAAGGTTCCGCCAGTGCTGTAACCGGCCAATTTTTCCATCTGAAGCGTTTCATACACCACGCCTTGCGCGGCAACTGCGGCATCTCCGTGAATAAGAATAGGCAATACCTTTCCCGATTCCATGCCGTAGTCGTTGTTGATTTTGGCACGAGCAATACCTTCTACAACTGGATCAACGGCCTCAAGATGCGACGGGTTAGGCGCGATATTCATCACTACTTCGTTTCCGTCTACTGTTTTGTGCACAGTCGTATGGCCTAGATGGTACTTTACATCACCATCTATAGTCACATCGTCAAAAGCCTTTCCTTCAAATTCTGAAAATATCTGCTTACGTGGTTTTCCGAAAACATTCGTCAAAACGTTTAATCGGCCGCGGTGTGCCATGCCCAAAACAAATTCTTTTACACCGTAACGAGCACCATGGTTAACAGCTTCATCCAAGCCTGGAATCAATGCTTCCGCACCTTCTATCGAGAAGCGCTTTTGCCCTACAAATTTTGTATTCAAGAAGGACTCGAAGCTAACGGCCTGGTTAAGTTTATGTAGAATTTGCTTTTTCTCTTCAATGGAGAGTTTAGGCTGGTTGTCGTCTTTATGGATCCAATTTTTAATCCATGTGCGGCGCTCCGGATCTCGAATATAGTTGTATTCTACCCCTGTGCTTTGGCAGTAGATTGCTTCTAAATGCGAGATGATTTCACGCAACTTCGTAGCCCCAGGCAGCCCCAATTCTGTGGCTGCATTAAATGGCGTATCAAGATCGTCTTTGCTTAATCCGAAGTTTTCGATGTCTAACGTTGGCTCGTAACTGCGACGCATGCGAACCGGGTTTGTCTTTGTAAACAAATGCCCACGCGAACGGTAGCCTTGAATCAAATTCAAAACGTGAAACTCTTTAATTACCTCTTCAGGCACACCCGCGCCTTCAAGGTCTTCTTCAGAATAGATTTCTTTCGCAAAATCATATCCTTGGAAAAACGCTCGCCAGCTCGGCTCGATACCGTCCGGATTTTTAAGGTAGTGCTCGTATTGATCGTCGATCAATTGGGCGTGAATGCTTCCTAAAAATGAAAATCTATCCATTTATATGTGTTGGATTTACAATCAAAAGTACAACACAAAACGCCGTCTATAGATTGGAATTTTGCAATATTCCCAACGGCTTTAACTATTCTGCAGCACGTAAACAATCGGTGCAAAAAAAAGCCCCTTAAAAAGGGGCCTTAAATCAATATTCTTCTTCGTTCCAAAGGAAATCTTCTTCAGACGGATAGTCTGGCCAGATTTCTTCGATACCCTCGTACGTTTCTTCCTCTTCCTCCTCGATGGCTTGTAGGTTCTCCACCACCTCCAACGGTGCTCCCGTGCGGATGGCGTAGTCAATAAGCTCATCGCGAGTTGCCGGCCATGGCGCGTCACTCAAATAAGATGCTAGTTCTAAGGTCCAGTACATAAGTCTTCAACAACTTTTAATGTATTATCAGTCGTGCAAAAGTAGTTTTTCTGCTGACTTGTGCAACACCTTTAGAAAAAATGTAAGTGCTTAATACTTAGGAGTCCAAATTCTGTCCGGCGCGCCATTGGAAAAATCAATCCAACGTGCCATGACAAATAAGAAATCTGAAAGTCGATTTATGGTTGTAATGATTTCTACCGCCACCTTCGCTTCATCATTTAATGCCACTACCTTGCGTTCTGCGCGGCGACAAACGGTGCGCGCTACATGACAATGGGCACTTTGCGGGTCTGCACCCGGTAAAATGAAACTCTTTAGTTCCGGTAGGATTTCATTCCATTGATCTATTTGACGTTCCAACTGCCCTACTAAGTCCTCGTTGAACTTTGGCAGGGGGAAATCAGGGGTTCCTTCTACTGCGAGATGGGATCCCATTGCGAAAAGTTCGCTTTGAATGGCTTGGGCATAAGGGAACTGATCGGACGGGAGCGTTGCTGCCAATACACCTAAATGACTGTTCAACTCATCAAATGTACCGTATGCTTCTAACCGCAATTCTGCTTTCGAAACGCGGCTTCCGCTCAACAGCGATGTCTGACCATGATCGCCGGTTTTAGTGTAAATTTTCATGTTTTAGTAGGCTCGTTCTGTACGTCCTTCAACGTAATACATGAAGCTCTTGTTCACGACACGATTTCCGCCCGGAGTCGGGTAATCGCCAGTAAAGTACCAATCTCCAGGATGATCGGGACAGCTCAAGTGTAAATCTTCAATGGTTTGATACAGCACAGTAACCTTTGCTCTGACCTCAGGTGGTGTCAATAATTCCGCAATCTTATCACTGATCTCTTGCGCTTCGAACGGCTCATAGATGTCTTTAACGAAATTCTGTACTTCGTGGTCGGCCAGATGGGATTGGGCCTTACATTTTTCATAGACCGTTTGAATCACGTCTTCTTGACCGCGTTCTTTTAGTAGGGCAATTGCAGCTCTGAAGGCCACAAAATCTCCCATACGCGCCATATCTATACCGTAGCAATCCGGGTAACGGATTTGAGGGGCAGAAGAAGCAATGACGATGTGCTTCGGGCTTAGTCGGTCAAAAATGCGGAGAATGCTTTGCTTCAACGTCGTTCCACGCACAATACTATCATCAATCGCTACCAAGTGATCCGTCGGTTTTACCGAACCGTGAGTAATGTCGTAGACGTGGCTAACCAATTCATCTCTTGAACTATCTTCTGTAATAAACGTACGTAGTTTCACATCCTTCCAAGCCACTTTTTCAACCCGTGGACGCAAGTCTAAAATCGCTTTCAACTGGTCGTTTGTTGGATTTTCTAATGCAGTAATACGGTCATATTTCATGCCATTAAAATGATCTTCCATTCCCTTCACCATCCCGTAAAAGCTCACCTCAGCGGTGTTTGGAATAAAAGAAAATACCGTATCCTCTACTTCACCGTCGACAAGGTCTACAATCCTTGGGATTAGTCTACGGCCCAATTCAATGCGTTCTTTGTAAATGTCTTTATCATTCCCGCGAGAGAAGTAAATGCGCTCAAAAGAACACGCTTTAAATTCCGTTGGTGTTTTGATTTCATCAATCGAGACCTCCCCATGATGCTTCACAATAAGTGCATTTCCCGGGGGCAATTCTGTGATTTGCTCAGATTTTAAATTCAGGGCCGTTTGTATCACAGGGCGTTCTGATGCCACAACAACTATTTCGTCATCGTAATAATAGTAGGCCGGTCGAATTCCAGCCGGATCGCGCAATACAAAAGAATCACCGTGTCCGGTCATACCAGCCATTGCGTATCCGCCGTCCCATTTTTTAGAGGCGCGGCGTAGGATATCTGCAAGGTCTAATCGGTTGGCAATTTCTGCAGTGGCCTCTTTTTTAGAGTAGCCCTCCGCCTTGAGCTCGTAGTATAATTCGTCATTGGCCTCATCAAGGAAGTGACCAATTTTTTCCATGATTGTGACCGTATCCGCTTTCTCTTTAGGATGCTGGCCCAATTCGACCAATTCGTTAAAGAGTTCGTCAACATTCGTCATGTTGAAGTTTCCCGCAACAATCAAATTCCGGGTCGGCCAGTTGTTCTGTCTCAAGAACGGGTGGCATGCCTCAATGGTGTTCCCTCCATAAGTTCCATAACGCAAGTGACCCAAAAAGACTTCCCCTGTAAAGGGCAGGTTTTCTTTCAACCACGGCACATCAGAAAGGCGCGATGCATCACCCGCAATACCCTCGGCAATACGCTTCTGTGCTTTACCGAAGATGTCACCAATGCTATTGGTGTCAACCGAACGGTAACGCGAGATGTACCGTGTGCCCGGTGCCATATTCAACTTAATGTTCGCAAGACCCGCACCGTCTTGTCCACGGTTGCGTTGCTTCTCCATGAGGAGGTACATCTTGTTTAGGCCGTAAAATGCCGTTCCGTATTTTTCAACGTAGTATTCGAGAGGCTTTCTCAGGCGAACGAACGCTATACCACATTCGTGTTTGATGGGATCACTCATAGGAAGTGTTAATGTGGTTCAAAATTACCGAAATTCTCGCAGGTGTACCAAGGATTTTCTAAGGGAGTAAGTGAGATAAATCCATTCCCAGCCATTCCAGTGCAGCGCCATGCAGTAGCTTTCCTTTACGCTCCTCGCTCCATGGCATTCCGTTGATGAGTTTACCGGGTTGTAATTCGCCGAGCGGGAAAGGATAATCGGTCCCTAATGCGACTCTATTTTCTCCCACCAAACCCACTATATATTCGAGCATCTGGGGATCATGCACTAACGAATCGAGCCAAAATTTACCCATGTACTCTTTTGGGGCAATGGGGTTATCTACGGCGCAAAGGTCTGGGCGCACGTCAAATCCGTGTTGTACACGAGCGAGCGTTGCAGGGAACGATCCACCGCCGTGCGCAAAAGCAACACGCAGCTTTGGAAGGCGCTCAAAAACGCCGCCGAAAATCATCGAACAAATGGCCAGCGAACTTTCAGCCGGCATTCCAACCAACCAGGGCAACCAATACTTTGTCATTTTCTCCTTTGCCATCATATCCCACGGGTGAACGAAAATGGCCATATCTAAATCTTGACACGCCTCAAAAATGGGGAATAACTCTGGTGCGTCGAGATTCCAGTCGTTGATGTGTGTTCCGATCTGAATCCCCTTTAGCCCAATTTCTTTGCACCGTCGTAACTCCTGTATAGCTAGATCTGGTGCTTGCATTGGCACTGTTCCTAGACCAACGAATCGGGTGGGGTAACGGTTACAAATTTCCGCAATGTGGTCGTTTAAAAATTGGGCTACTTCAAGCGTGTCTTGCGGCTTCGCCCAATAACTAAACATTACGGGAACTGTAGACAATACCTGCACATCCACATGGTGGTGACCGCATTCTTTCATGCGCGCCTCAGGGCTCCAACAATTGTCCTCAACCTCGCGAAAAAACTCGCCATCTTTCATCATTCGAGCGCTGCAGCTCTTGTGATGATCGAGCGTTATAAATCCTCCATAGCCGAACTTCTCCCTAAAATTCGGGATGTGCTCGGGTAGAATGTGTGTATGGATATCAACCGTAAAATTTCTTGATGTAATCTGACACATACCCTAAACGAATCTGGGATCAACCTCCATCACGTGCCCACAATCCTTGCAGGTACGGTTAGATTCGTTGCCATAATAGTCGCGGAAATGCGGAAGAAAGTCTTTCTCAACATCTTTTAACTCGAAAAAGGTTTCGTGTAATTTACCGTTGCAATCGTCACAAAACCACATTAGACCATCCGTGAATCCACGACCCTCGCGAATGCGCTCAATCACAAGACCGATACTGCCTTCGTGACGAACGGGACTGTGCGGCATTTTCGCCGGGACGGTCATCATGTCGCCGGGACCCAAATGCAGTTCATGCGCCTGACCATCGACTTGTACTTTAACCGTGATATTGCCTTCTAACTGGTAGAAAAACTCTTCCGTTTCATTGTAATGGTAATCTTTTCGAGCATTTGGCCCTGCTACAACCATAACGATGTAGTCGTCCGATTCTGGGGTTAAATTCTTATTCGCCACCGGGGGCTTAAGAAGGTCTCTGTTTTCATCCAGCCACTGCTGAAAATTGAAGGGTTTTGGTACAGCCATTTGAGTTCGCTTTGGGACTTCAATTTATGAAATTCAAAACCGATTTCATCCTGCCTCACCCTTCCTTATATTCGTACGGACAGATCACAGCTATGGATTTACAGAATTACATTGGAGGAAAGTTCCTTGAACCCCTTCACAAACAATACCTTACTAATACTAATCCTGCTACGGGAGAAGCCTATGGACGCATACCCAGGTCCGGCGAAAAAGATGTAATGCGCGCCACAGAAGCGGCGCGCGAAGCATTTCCTCACTGGAGCGCACTGCCTGCCTCTGAGCGAAGTGCATGGATGTTAAAGGTTGCGGATGAGATTGAACGACGCTCGCCAGAATTAGCTCTTGCGGAATCTATTGATAATGGGAAACCGCTTTCGCTTGCCACTGCTGTTGACATTCCTCGCGCTCGGGACAATTTTAAATTTTATGCCACCGCGATCCTCCATGATGCCTATGAAACTCACGACATGGGAACCCATGGTTTCAACTATACGCTACGCCAACCTGTGGGTGTCGCCGGATGTATTTCGCCATGGAATTTACCGCTCTATTTATTTACGTGGAAAATTGCTCCAGCCCTTGCGGCCGGTAATACGGTTGTTGCAAAACCCTCAGAAGTGACCCCAGCCACCGCCTTTTTATTATGTAAGATTTTAGACGATATCGACTTTCCAGCGGGTGTTTTAAATATCGTCCATGGATTAGGTCCAGAAGTTGGCGCAGCCATTGTCGCCCATCAAGACATTCCTATCATTTCCTTTACAGGCGGCACACAAACCGGTAAAGCCATTAGTGCTGTTGCGGCTCCAATGTTTAAAAAACTAAGTCTTGAGCTTGGCGGGAAAAACGCGAATATTGTTTTCGAAGATTGCGAATTCGACGAAGCGGTTAAAACCAGCGTTCGCGCTGCATTCGCTAATCAGGGTCAGATCTGTCTGTGCGGTTCACGTATCTATGTACAACGCAGCATCTACGAAAAATTCAAAGAAGCTTTTGTCGCTCGTGTCAAAGGTCTTACTGTTGGCGACCCCCTCGAAGAAGGTACCAGAACGGGCGCGGTTGTGAGTAAAGCGCATTTTGAAAAAGTACTTTCACACATTGCAGTCGCTGTAGAAGAGGGCGGCACGCTACTCACCGGCGGAAACCCGGTCCAATTAACCGGTCGTTGTAAAAACGGCTACTTCATAGAACCGACTGTTTTCGAAAACCTAGACGCTACTTGCCGAACCAATCAAGAGGAAATCTTTGGACCGGTCGTTACGCTCACTCCTTTCGATACTGAAGAGGAAGCGCTTGCTATGGCCAACGGCACGGCTTACGGTTTGGCAGCCACAGTTTGGACGAGCAACCTTCAAGTGGCCCACCGAATGGCCGCTCACCTGCACGCCGGCATCATTTGGGTGAACTGTTGGTTACTGCGCGATCTTCGCACACCTTTCGGAGGTGTGAAGCAAAGTGGTGTTGGCCGCGAAGGCGGTTTTGAGGCACTCCGATTCTTTACTGAACCTAAAAACATTTGCATCAAATTATGATTCCTCATAGCCAGTGGGCAAAAGCCCTACACCAAAGTGCGCGTACACAAAAACCCCGCGACCAATTTTCTACTCAACATACCTACACGCTAGACGACGCCTATACGGTTCAGCACGCCCTTATTCAGGAGCGGGTCCAGGAGGGCCATACGATCATAGGCATAAAAATGGGGTTCACTTCCGTCGCTAAAATGAAGCAAATGGGGGTCGAGGACATGATTATTGGCCAATTAACGGAGGATATGCGAATCACCAGTAAAGCGCCTTTAGTACGTTCAAAATGCATCCACCCGCGTGCAGAGCCTGAAATCGCGTTTCGTCTTTCACAAGATATTACGTCCCCACTGAGCGTTAATGAAGTTTCATCTGTCGTAGACGGGGTTGCCTCAGCCATTGAAGTCATCGATTCACGTTACGAAAACTTCAAATTTTCCCTAGAAGATGTAGTCGCAGATAATTGCAGCTCCTGCGGATTCGCACTAGGTCCTTGGTGTCAAGTCCCGTTGGGTCTTAACGGTTTAGACATGGTCCAAACTTTTAATCATACGATAGTGGCAGAAGGAACAAGTGATGCAATTCTAGACAACCCTTTTGAAGCACTAGCAGCAGCAACACGTTTAGCACACCAATACGGTTTGCCGTTGAAAAAAGGCATGATCGTTTTGGCCGGTGCCGCAACAGCGGCTCATTTTATAGGTGCATCCGAAAATGTAGAAGTCACAGTCGATGGATTAGGGTCAGCAAACTTCGAGGTGGTGTAAAAAGAAACGAGCCACACCGGGGTACGGAGTGGCTCGCTGAACAAAACCATGTCGCATCTTAATGAATTACTCGCTTACACTCAATAGCGATGCGACTTAATGTATTACAAAAGCTGTGCCAAAACTTTAATCCGCTGGATTAAAGTTTAGCTGAAAGACTCAGCAACAACTGTGAACGGTTATAGCTTAAGGGAATCCCGTTCCAATCACCAGTATGATTCTTGAAGTTATTATAGTACACCAAATCAATCCCCAATTTCCAAAGGTCAACCCCGATACCTACATTGTATCCGGCCGACGAAGGCTCGAATGTGGATGTGAATGCATTGTCTGCGAGATAGTGCTGATAGTGCACCCCAGCCTCTGCACGTGCAAACTTTAACAGACGTAATCCAGCACTAGTTTCAAGCTGTACAAGATTATGATCAAAACTTTCATACATCAAAACACCGTCATTCGTACCCGAAAGAAACTTTGAATTCTTAACATAGAGTGCACTGGCCCCGATGTAAAATTGGTCCCCAATAAACTGACGACCGAAAAACCCTAAATGGTACCCATCATCAGTTGCGGCACCTTCAAAAATGGATTGAGTTGCAGAAAGTGCCTCATTCAGCCCAATACCGGCCATATCAAAATTCAATCCCGTGCGTAAACCCCAACGGCTTTGAGCGTCAGTACTCATCACAAAGAATGCCAGAGTCAGTGCTAATAGATACTTTGTTTTCATCACTAGATCTTTTGAGTAGTAGAGTTACAGCAATCGTGCCAAGGCACTTTCGAGTCGGGGATTCAAAATATACAGTACTTGCCTTTTATCTTCTTCCGATCGCTCACGAAGCAATACCTCTTGACCTAGCTGCCTTATCGCTGTGGCATTCAACTCCTTAATAAATTCACTTCTTTTTCTTCTCTGAACTTCCCAAGAAGCCTCTTGTAAGTCTAAAAGATCATTGAAGTCCTCTGTACTTAATACTGCATTCGAACTACGTTCTAAGACTTCCCATTGCATCGTATCGAAAATCGCACTCCGCCCTTTTAAATAGCGCCTTCTTAAAAATACTGTTGCTAGTATTCCTAGAAGCGAAAACAACCCGAACGATGCAAAAAGTAAATTTTGATAGCCGCCGTTATCTTCGATGTACAGCGGCTGAATAGATTTAGCCGCCGGCATTCGCGGCTCCACATATTCGAAGTAATAGCCCAATTTTACTTTGTCTGAATGTTTCGGGATCAACAAACCGTTTTGAGCTCTATAAGCGCATGCAAATCCTAGCGGGGTATTGATTCTAGAAAGATTTGCGCCGTTCTCCATCGTTATATCCGCAACTTCATTCCCAGCCGGATAAAGCCAATATGACTTTGATGCTGTCATCAGCATACACGTACTGTCAGATAACGAATGTACTATATACCGCACCTCACCATTAAATTCTCCATTTACTGGACCATAATCCTTCCATGTTCGGTTTTCAAAGTGGAACCCATAAACATTTCCTACCCATATAATATAGAGCACTTCGCTCCCTTTGTCATAACTCGCGATCTGAAAACGTTTTAAGCCAAAATCAGGCGTCGTGATGGGAAAGGGCGCTCTAGTATATAAGCTCCACTCCTTACGCACATCACTAAAGAAAGTCAAAAGATTATTCTCCATCCAGAACCCATATCCGCCAAATGAATAAACCGTGTCTTTTCGAACGAATTGATAACTGTCAAAATTATACCCATGATGGTTCGTCTGATCAACTCTCGTTACTACGCCGGCAATGGTATCTAACTGAAAAACTTTTCCAGTTCCTGGAAAAACCGCTTTTAAACCTCCTTGCGTTGAGAATAAGTGACCATTTATGTTCAGTTCTCTCTGATACATCTCGTAATCAAGCCTATATTGTGGAAGAGTATCTATGTGATTCTCGTAAAACACAATATTTTCACCTGTAACAACCGAAACTCTTTGAATGGCATTCTTGCCAGCCAATTTCCAAGAAACAAATCCATTTGAATACACTGGTTTACAGTAGATTAAGCTAATTACAAGAGCTATAATAATCTTAAGTGAAATGCGTTTTATATACATGTTACACATATGTTTAAACACAAATATAACATAGAACTTCAAGTTTCACCTCATATTTGAGTCAACCAATGAATACAGGAGACTTAATAAGTCAATTAAAAGAAGCCGAACCAATAAACCTTTAGTCAACCCGATCCATGAGCTGGATCGGGTTTTTTTTTACCCATCCGTTTCAATTCTCACCTTTTCAACCAATAAAACTACCCCCTCTTTTGATTTGGGGGGGGGGTTGTGTGTCTATAAATTCTTATTTTGAATCTTTTACCCTAATATTTTTAGGGGTTGTCTCCTTATATTTTACAATTTATTATCATTTACCCTGTTTTTTTAGGGGGTTATTGTATAAATGACATAGATTTGCCTCAAACAATCATCAGAATGAAAAAAATAGATGCAATCATTAGGAAATCAAAATTTCATGAGGTCCGTCAGGCACTGCATGATGTTAACGTGTATTTCTTCAGTTACTGGGATGTGACCGGAGTAGGTCACGAAAAGAAGGAACATCTATATCGCGGTGTCGCCTACAGTTCATCCGATATTCAAAGACGTTATCTAAGCATTGTTGTGAACAACGATTTCGTAGAAAAAACAGTCCATGCCATTCTTGAAGCTGCAAAGACCGGAGAGGTCGGCGACGGGAAAATATTCGTAACACCGGTAGAAGACGCGTACCGCATCCGAACTGGCGAGAGCGGTAACCTTACACTGAAATAATCAAATTCATACACATTCAAATGGAAACGACACTTACACTTACAATAAACAACCTATGGATGATGCTTTGTACAGCACTTGTGTTTTTCATGCATCTTGGTTTCAGCTTCTTAGAAATAGGTCTTACTCGCCAGAAGAACACCATCAACATACTATTTAAAAACTTTTTTATTATAAGTGCTGGTCTTGTCCTCTATGCGCTTATTGGATTCAATCTAATGTATCCTGCATCATTTTGGAACGGGATTTTACCAGATTACTTCGTAGGGCTGTTTGGTCTTGAGAGTCCGATAGGGAAAGAAGGACTAGATTTAGCATACAATGAGGGTTATACTTATTGGACAGATTTCTTGTTCCAGGGTATGTTTGCTGCTACGGCAGCAACAATAGTATCCGGGGCTGTTGCAGAACGCGCGAAATTGGGATCCTTCTTCGTTTTTTCAATACTCCTAATAGGTCTCGCTTACCCTTTAGTCGGCTCATGGAAATGGGGAGGTGGCTTCCTAGACGAATGGGGATTTTATGACTTTGCAGGCTCAACGCTTGTTCATTCTGTAGGGGGATGGGCAGCACTGTTGTACATAATGAAATTAGGTGCACGTATAGGTAAATTTGATAAAGACGGAAAAGCCCGTGCAATTCCAGGTCACAACTTACCTTTTGCGGCAGCAGGAGTGCTTATTCTTTGGCTAGGCTGGTTTGGATTTAATGGAGGGTCCGTGCTTAGTGCAGATCCGGGATTGACCTCTTTAGTGCTCACCACGACCTCCATTGCCGCAGCGGCTGGTGGTCTTGCTGCTGCTGGATTCGTGCACATCGTCTACAAAAACTTCGATCTTACAATGTTTATGAATGGCATTTTAGGTGGTCTCGTGAGTATTACCGCAGGAGCAGATTTAATGGGGATCACAGATGCAATTCTCATCGGAGCTTCAGGCGGCGTAATCGTTGTGCTTGCTGTTTCTTTGCTCGATAAATTAAAACTTGACGATCCGGTAGGCGCAGTTGCTGTTCATTTGGGCACAGGTATTTGGGGTACACTTGCTGTAGGACTATTTGGTAGTTCTGCGAGTACAGACCAATTCTTAATACAACTAACTGGTGTTGGGATCGTAGCTGCATTCTGCATCACATTCAGTTGGGTAGTATTAACCTTGATTGAAAAAATCTGGGGACTTCGTGTAGTTCGTGAAGAAGAGCTGGACGGACTCGACCAAGCGGAGCACGGAGGAATGACTGCTTATGCAGACTTCCGAATGAATCAACATTAATTCTATTTCTTTTTATAAAAAGCGAGCCCGAAGTGCTGTAACACTCCGGGCTCTAAAAACAATTTCCCTCAAATGAAAATCGTTACATCAAAAGTCCAAAAAATTTGGCTGTTTGCAGCATTAATTGGTGCTGTAATTTCAACCAACGCTCAGGAAACAGAAGAAAGCATTGCTTTTTCAGGTTCGGTAGACACCTATTTCCGAAACAATTTAAATGCCGGAAAATTTGACGCACCCGCCTCAAGTTTCGCGAACCTAAATGGTTTTGCACTAGGTATGATAAATATCAAAGCAGAGAAAAGCACAAACAAAGGTGGTTTCGTTGCAGATTTAGTTTTTGGTCCTCGCGGCACTGACGCAGTATTTGCCTCTCCTTATTACAGTGCAACTGGAAACATTGTAAACCAATTATATGCTTATTGGAATGCCTCAGAAAAGCTCACCCTAACCCTAGGAAACTTTAATACCTTCTTAGGCTATGAGGTTATTTCGCCAGTGGATAATTTTCATTATTCAACCTCTTATCTCTTTTCGTATGGACCTTTTTCTCATACTGGTCTTAAAGTAGATTATGCGTTAACTGAAAAGCAAACGTTAATGTTTGCTATTATGAATCCAACAGACTTTACTGAAATGAACGATGTGGATCTCTATACTTATGGTCTACAATATGGATATGCAGATACCTATTTAAACCTACTTTACGGCAAGCAAAGTATTGATGCTTCGTCTACTTTTCAAATTGACTTGACGGGGAGTTACGAACTTACAAATACAACCAGTCTTGGGGTGAATGCTTCTTATAATGAAACTCCTCTTACCGGCGGGTTTTATGGCTTTGCATTATATCCATCGAAAACGATAAAAGACCAATTCGCTCTTGGACTACGCGCAGAGCTATTTCACGAATTAGAGACCGGTGGGCCAGCTTATGGAGCGGGCACTACGACCTATGATTTTACCTTAACTGGATCGTATGAAACTGACGAGCTTCGTTTGATTGTTGAATGCCGATTAGACCAGAGTTCGGCACCCCAGTTCAATGAATTGACCTCTAACCAGCTTACATCTTTCTTAATAGCTGCAGTCTACCAATTTTAGAAAACCCTCAAGAACCTATGTTAAGTATTGCGGCCAGCCCCTAGGGGCTGGCCTTAATATTTCTAATCAAGCGCAATACGAAGTCCTATGCCCAACTGTGTAGAGCTTAAAGAAACTTTTTCGAACGCTAGAAGTTTCTTGCCATGATTGTGGTGGATGTAATACGCTGCTGCATCAAACGCCAGTAAAAACGAACCTTGAAGTATTAGACTATTGCCGTAGCCTTTGAAAAGATCTTCTTGATCCAATTGGTTTGGGGCCACTTCTCGCATCCAAATTCCTGCTGCGATGTATCCTACGTCTAAAACGTCATTGATTAAAAAAATGGATTCTGTCTTTTTCTGCGCCTTCAACATTTCTTCTCTGGTCAACGGCTGTCCACCGCGACGCGCCTTTATGTAACCGGGCAATGCTAGTCCAATATTCACTGTATTCCACATCACATTCATTTCGTGAAACCGCTTTGAAGATTCATCCTCACTAGTAAAATAAGCCACACCGCTGATCGCGAAGTTTGCCGCGGCATAGGAACCTAGGCCGAGCATTAGATGTTCGTTGATGGAGTTGAATTCCTTTTGGAAATGGGTCACCTGGCCAAATATGCTTTGGGAAAGCAGCAACCCTGCAAATAGTAGTGTTTTTTTCATCATACTTTATCCAACAATATAAAGTGATGCACGGTTCGTCTTAAAATTAAAAAGCACCCCCATCTGGAAGTGCTTTTTAAGTGGAGAAGATGGGATTCGAACCCACGACCTCTTGACTGCCAGTCAAACGCTCTAGCCAACTGAGCTACATCCCCAACGAGGCGCAAATATAGGTTAAGAGTAGGAGATTATTATCTAACAACATCCTAGTATTCTTATATTAGCTTTCAAATTATACCTAATGAATAAGCGACTTCTATTAGCAACCTTTCTATTCCTGTTAGGGTTGGGGCTTAATGCCCAAACTGTATATTCTGTTAAGTATGAATCACAGGCAGATGTTAAGGTCTATGTGGTAGAGTATGAGTCCCAAGCCGACCTACTGGTCTTCAAAGAGGACTATTCATCTCGTGCTAAGGGGAATGAAGGGAATTGGTTTTTCGTGGATTACCAATCACAGGCAGATAAGAGTATCTACTTTGTCAAATACGAATCACAAGCCGACTTAAAAATCTACTTTGTCAAATACGAGTCAAGAACGGGTTGGCGGAATAAGGAGAAAGTTCATTTAATGTATTAATCCAGAACTAGGGCAAGTCCTCAACATCCAACTGCTTCACTTCTAAACCTCTTAAATAAGTCAAGGACACTTTCATATCGCTATGGCCCATTACCTGCTGTAGCTTGAGTAGAGAACCTGTTTATTGGTTTGCAGCCTTGATAGCCTCATTTAATTTATCCGCTACCTTTTGAAATTGCTTGTCGGCTCGTCTCATAAATTTTTCATTACTTAAAAACGACCTTGACATTATCACCCCCCCTGCAACAATACAATAACCACCTGTTGCTAGTGCAAAAAATTGGTTAGAAGCAGATACAGGACCAGATGGGTCATAACTACCTAGAACCGCTATTATAGGACCAACTAATGCGGCAGAAGCGCCACCTAAAAATAGCGGGACTCTTGAAATAGGATATTTCACTGTATTTAAAGAAGCTATACCGTTTTTTAAATTGTTTCCTCCAGTGCGATATTGTCTTGTTAGTCTTTTCATATCCCTCATTTCAATTATTTCTTCGTTAAGAAAAAAAGACTGATTTTCATATTTAACATAGCTCTGACTGAAAGCAGAGATTGATATCAGTACTGCTGCAATTGTAGTAAGTAGTTTCATAGGTGTAAGTGGTTTTGTGTTGTAGGAAGGTAACAATTTGTAATTCCTCCGTCATAAGATATAATCTCACGTACAGACACATTTATTCTTGTATCCCTATAAGGTTAACTCATTTCCGCTTATAAGTTTCATTGCTGGGATGTATTTACAACTCTGGTAAGTCCTCAACATCCAGCTGCTTCAATTCTAACTCTCTCTAAGAGCATTCCAAGCAGGGGCGGCTGTGTAGTTGCTTTATCTATCTCATAAAAAAACCCGCGATTTGCGGGTTTCCTAATTTAGTTTTAAGCTTGCCAAATATGATTGCAATTACCACATTTAGAAGGCTCTTTATCCATGAAAAGAGCAAGCAATCCAATGGGGAAAAAGCAAATGGCAACTAAAATCTGCCAAGTTTTATATCCCCCCTTTTTAGTGTGTGAGTCGCATTTAGGGCACGAAATCATAGCCATATACAAGTGGTTTTGTTATTAATAGTTCAAGTAAATTAGATTAAAAATCGCAAATACGATAAACATGGAGTTTATTTTTTTTTGAAAATGGTATTTGCGTATTTGTTTGAAGTAAGTATCAAGACAGAAATAGAGTGGTAGTAAGACACACAATGGATTAATAATTATTGCCTTTTTAATGCCTCCTTGAATAAGAGTTTCAAATGCTAATGTTAGACCACAAAACGGGCAATGTAGACCTATAGTCTCTTCAAATAAGCAAAAATGTGGCAGACTAGAAGATCCTGTTTTAAAGAAAAAATAAATTGAAGCTGCCATAAGCCCCAGCCAAACTATGGGATTTATTCTTCCCATTTCATAACGAATAACTGATCTGAAAAATCTTCTTTAGCCTTGTAAGGGAAATAGAATAACAAAAATCCGAGAGGGAAAAAACATATGCCCAATAGCCATGCTACAATTGTTGGATTGAAGGAGTACTGAATTTGAAGCGTGTAATTGTTCTCATACTCTGTAAAAGATACAAGCGCTTTTGACTCAAAAGAAAAGTTGCTATCAAATGGGGTTAAGCTAATGTTTCCGTTTACTTCATTACAAAGACCAACTTTATTCAGTTTGTTAACCACAAGCGCATTAGTCGGTTTGTTCTTGAAAGTATGAGTGTAGATTCCGTTAAACATTTTTTTGGATTTAAGTTGATTTAAAAATAATGATTTAGACTTAAAAATTACTCAAATGGCTGGTAAGTCCTCCACATCCAACTGCTTTACTTCTAATCCTCTTAAATAGGTAAGCGATACTTTCATATCGCTATGTCCCATCACCTGCTGTAGCTTAAGGAGAGAACCTGTTTTCTCAAAGACTTTAATAGCTCCTGTATGTCTAAAGCTGTAGAGGGTTTGGTCTCTTTCCAAGAGATGACTCTGCCTCTTATACCTTGACCATAATGTCTTGTTCCACACAACAAGTTTGAATTATAGTAATCTTACAAAATAAAATTTTATACCTTAACAAGGTAAACAACTCAAAACCATTCCAATATGAAAGATTTTAAAACTTTATCCCTCATCTCAGGAATAGCTATGTTGATTTCCTGCTTTTTACCATATGTTAAAATGGGCGTATTTCAGATTTCTATTTTTGATGTCGTGTCAAATGACATAGCTACAGAGGCTACTCTGTTGCCGTTACTATCAATTATAAGTATAATTTCCGCATACTTGAATAGAGGTATAATTGCAAGAATTTGCTCTTCTGGAGTGTTGTTAATAATGCTGTATGCTATTTTTAAGGTTTATGACGCACAGGCAGGCGCAGGGGCTTATGGTGTAGAAATAAACCTCTTTTCTCTAATCGGAATAGGCGCATATGTAATGCTAATATCATCGGGTTTATCCATACTGTTCTCCAAAGCAACTATAGAATAACATAAAAGAAGCTCTTCCATTTCGGAGTGGCTTTTTATAATTCTTTAGTTAAACCAAAATATCAACCGATGAAAAAACTATTATCAATTTTATCAATTTGTCTTGTCTTTGTGAGTTGCTCACCAGAACCGAAGAACATAGAAACCAAGATTGTAGAAAAGGTAACATTGTCACAGGCACAGGCTTTTATGCAAAACCAATGTGATAATATTGGACAAACTTTAATGAGGACTAAAACCATTGATTTTGACGGAACTACCTTGTACGCGTTTATGTCCGTTGCAGAAAACGGAATGGTATGTATTTCAACTATTTCAGAACATAAACTTGAGGTTTTAGCAGCAGATTGTGGGGAGGCGCAAATGAAAATAAATCAGTGGAATAATTTCTAATTCCCGCCCTCAAGAGGGTACTTGTCCTTAAGGATAAATAGACTTTAGAATATATGAGCCCTCACTTCGGTGAGGGTTTTTGTCTACAACTCTGGCAAGTCCTCAACATCCAACTGCTTCACTTCTAAATCCCTCACCGAAGTAAGAGATACTTTCATCTACTTGCTGTTTGGAAATAAGAAAGCCCCTTCCGAAGAAGAGGCTCGTAGTTAAGTAGTATATAATTATTTGCTTCCAGAAAAAGTGTAGGTAAGAGTATCTTGTGCAAACCCCATTGTAGTGTTTATGGTTAAGAGGTTACTGTCAAATGAGCCATCACCTGAAACAGTGAGCAAAGTCCCACTTGGGTCAGTTGTTTCCGTAGAGGGAATTGCGAAACCTCCTGTTCCTGACACGGTTAAAAGCAATGGAATTCCGTCTGCAACTAATCCACTTATAACTGAACCATTCGCAACTACAGGTATTGTATCAGTAAAACTATCAATTGCATCTCCATCCTTATTAAAATAGGTTGCTGTACCTATATAATCACCATAATACTTAGCTCTTTCTTCAGTGCTACAATCTGCACCTTCGTACCAGTCTGCACATAAACAAGTGCCATCGTCACAAACACCATCATTATAACAAGTAACGTCTACACAAGGGTCAGTTGTACAAGATGCTAAGGCAAGAATACAGGATAGCAGTAAAGTTTTAATTGTCTTCATCAAGGATATATGGTTTAAGTTGTTAATTTGCGGTAAACCTAATGAATCTAGAGTGGTTGACTGTTTCATTTCGACTTTATCTACTCGGTCAAGTCCTCAACATCCAACTGCTTCGCTTCTAATCCTATAAACCGATAACTTAATATTTAGAATAGTTTGTATCTTGAATAAAGATAAATCCAATTATATGGTTCCAATAAAACTGCTGATGCACATTAATTCACCGAAGAATGAGGTGTTTCAGGCTATAACTGAAACGGATAAACTTTCAAAATGGTACACTACAATTGTTAAAGGTGTTTTTAAGTTAGATGAGATTATCACCTTTGAGTTCGTGAATTTCGCAGAGTTTAAATTTAGAGTAGTCTCGTTCACTAAAGATGAATCCGTTCATCTTGAAATAATAGAATCTGCATTTGATAATATTGGGCATACAATGAAGTATGAGTTGGACGAAAATGACGGAAAGACACGAGTTCGTTACACTTATGAAGGCTTCGGTGTAATGGATGATTCATATGCCAATATGAACTATAGTTCTGCAAAATACCTTGAAAGCTTAAGACAGTATTGTCAAACAGGAAAAGGTGAGGCTTTTGGCTCCCCTTCATATAGGTCATAATGATAAATTACCTTGAATTTTTTTGATGAGTTGCTATGCTCAATCCATTTGACTTCACAACTCTGGCAAGTCCTCAACATCCAACTGCTTCACTTCTAAATCCCTCAAATAAGTAAGGGATACTTTCATATCGCCATGTCCCATTACTAGGACTTTTCACGATAGCTTAATGTATACCTAATCCTTAAATCCCTATTTATCTGTATATTAACGGAATAACTATTAAAACACTCTCAAATGAACAAGTACATCTTACCATTGGTAGCGGGATATGTATCCGTTGCTGCAATCGCATTTGTTGTGGTTGTGCCTCTATGGTTCAACCCTACCACAGCTTCATTACACGAAGCTTTTCCAGAAGCATATTATGCTGAACCCTTACTTTGGGCTGGATTTTCTGCTGGATTACTGCAGACCTTGTTACAGGTTATAGTATGGGACAAAATGGGATTCAGAACATTTAAGGACGGAGCTTTAAACGGAATTTGGCTTGGCGCCATTTTAGCTGGTATTCAGAACTTAAACGAAGCTTCAACTTATTCTGTGTTCAATGCGACTGATGCGGCATTTACTAATGTCCTTATTTACATTGGATTTACAGCAATTTCCGGAGGGGTAATAGCTTGGGCTTTCTCAAGAGGAGAAAAGGCTGCCGCCTAAATAATTAGGTTGTCATTTTAGTTAAAAGCCCTCACTTCGGTGGGGGTTTTTTCGTTTAGAACTCGGGTAAGTCCTCAACATAAAATGGAATCGGCACTCTTCTCAATTGTGGAACATATCGTGTCTTGAATTTTCATTTAGCGTCTATTTTACAGGAATAGTCTCGCAATTATCACTTTTTATAACTGTTTTTAAGACAATACTGCAATACTTTTATTAAAATAAAAGTTATGAAAGCGATTATACTGTCTATCCTAATTTTTATTGGGATTGAGTGCGAAGCACAAGAGCAATTCACATCTTTGGAATACTGGCGTCAGCCACATAGATTTGGATGCCTATTTTCCAGGTTGCTCATACCTTATAGGTAGCACTTACATCACGAAAAGTAATCTAGTTTTAGACGCGCAGATTGGATTAGCCTTTCCAACCCTCATAACGGGTAAACTTGGAGTTGGTTTAAAGGCCAAAAACACCATTATTACCGCGGGAATAAGACCGTTTCCTTCGCACGCTTACATTCAATTGCAGTGGTTACCAAACAATAAGAGTCATTCATTTATCTTTTCGTTTGAGGAATCCGCTTATAGGATTGCTAAAAACTATGATTGGGACGGCTGGAGCGCCTACTCATACAGGTTAGCAACAGTAGGGTATCGGTGGAATCTGGGATCTAAATTTGGGCGCAAATAACTTAATTGCAGCCAGAGTTTAATCTAACTAAACTATAACCTGGTGTTGTGAAGTTAGCCTTACCCCCATCACATTCAAAAGTGATTGGCGTAACTAATTCATTTCCAAAGTTCAGATCAACCCTGAGTGTATCATTTATAAAAGTATAGTTCAGTTGCGAAGGTATGGAGTTTGTGTCGCCTGCTTGGAAAGTGTTGTAAAGTGAGTCACAGTCAGAGCCTATACAATAGTATGTATATCGTATGCCATTTTCATAGATATACATTGTATTTTGGCTATTTCCTGGATAGGTCCATTTACCTTCCATTGTATAGTTTGGCGCGGGCTTTGTACAGCAGGTAAATATTGCTGCCACAAGTATTACTAGGTATAGTGATCTTTTCATAAAGATTCGATTTTAGCGAAAGATACAACTTACAAAAAAGCAAATAGTAGTAGGTGTTGTAATACATCAAATCATCTTAACTTACGGCGGTGTTAAATATTCGTTTTTCGTTGGCAAGGAAAAAAATACGACCGGCCCTTTGGGGGATGGTACTGTTTTCTGTTTCAGTTCATGCCCAATTGGCTGTGAATGAATTCAACAGCAAGCGCGGTTTTACTGACGAGAATGGTGATGATGTGGATTGGATTGAGGTATTCAACTACTCCAGTGATTCAGTGTTTCTCGCAGACTATTTTCTCAGCGATAACCCGGATAATCTCGATAAATGGCAATTCCCAAACACCTATTTAGGTAGCCAAGAGCTCATTACTATTTGTGCATCGGGTAGGGAATACGTGAAATTTCCCAATCATTGGGAGGCGCTTGTCTTAGCTGATCAAATCTGGAAGTATTGGAATGGATCGAGCCCTCCTACCAACTACAATGATTGGAACCAACTGGGTTATAACGATCAAAGTTGGAATTCAGGACAAGGGGGTATTGGTTACGGCGATAATGACGATAATACTACTATTGCAGCTACGCCGTCCATCCTCATGCGTAAAGAATTTCAGATCGTCGATATTCAAGACATTACGCACCTCTTGTTTCATGCAGATTACGATGATGGATTCATCGCTTATTTGAACGGAGTAGAAATCATGCGTTCGGATAATTTCGCCAGCGCTACTCCTGCTTATAATGAATTCACTACAGTCGATAAAGAAGCTGTTTTATACAGCGGTGGAATTCCCGAAAGTCAATTATTTGATACTGAAGCGGTCCAAGATTTACTTCTATCTGGGACAAATGTTCTGGCCGTGCGCGTTCACAACGCAAGTGCTAATTCCTCTGACATGAGCAGTAATTTTTATCTATCCGCCGGAATCGCATCGACAAATTTCAGCTACCAAAACATTCCCAGCTGGATACAAACGCCATTGATTTTACCCCATGCGGATTTCAAACTATCACACGGCGAAACCATTTGCATCAGCGATTCCAACGAAGCGCTACTGGATAGCGTTTACATCCCCTACGATATCTCTCGCTCCATAAGCAAGGGTCGCTTGCCTGACGGAACTGGGAATTGGTGCTATTTCAATGCCCCTTCTCCAAACCAGTCCAACAGTCAAAACACCTGTTACTCAGGAATTACAGAAATACCTGCGCTCGATCTCGCTTCTGGCTGGTATTCTGCAGCGCAACAGGTTGCTATTACTTCGCCAGTTAATACAACATCCTACTACACCACAAATGGTGATGTACCCGATAGAAACGATACTGAAGTCAATGGCCCTATCTACATATATGGTACCAGTGTATTGAGCGTGCGAACGTTCAGTGATGTAGGTCAAAAGCTACCCAGCGCAGTTGTTGACCGAACCTACATCATTGATGAAGAGAATCACGGCCTTCCAGTCGTTTCTATTATTACTGCGGAAAATCATTTGTGGGATTGGAATAGCGGGATCTATGTTATGGGTCCAAACGCAAGCGCTAACTACCCCTATTTTGGAAGTAATTTTTGGGAGCCGTGGTCTAGGAAATCACGGATGGAATTCTTTGACAGTTCTAAAACGAAACAATTTGAAGCCGTTTTCGATCTAGAAATTCATGGCGGTTGGTCCAGGGCCGAACCGCAAAAGTCTTTTAGAATTGATGCGAAATCGAAGTATACCGGGGATGTAGAATACCCTTTGATTGAACGCAAGTCACACATCACCAGCTTCAATAACTTCAACCTTCGCAACGGTGGTCAGCACAGCCTATTTGATCGCATTCAAGATGCCGTCATGAGCCGACTATCGGAAGGCACAAACATTGACCGTATGGGGTATCAAGCATGCATCGTATATCTAAACGGTGCTTATTGGGGTTTATATGGTATTCGTGAGAAGTTTGACGAGCACTACATAGAAAGCAATCATGGCGTCGATAAAGATGCGGTCCAATTATTAAATCGAGAAGGCGCACTCGTTGGTGATGATAGCCACTTCTTGGAATCGCATCAAATCATTACGGGCATGAATGCCTCGGCGCCCAATTTTGTTTCTGTCTTTAATTCTCGATTTGATTTAGACAACTACATCGACTATTTCGTCTTTGAAACCTATATCCAAAATCGAGATTGGATGGGAATCGACTGGGGCATTAATAATGTAAAGCTGTGGCGTCGAGATACCACCGGCGCAACCTGGCGCTATATGATGTACGACACAGACTTTGCTTTTGGATTGTACGGCGGTAACATCTACCAAAACTATATCGACCGGGCTCGTAATCCCAATTACCCCAATACGCATTCTGAAATATTCGATCATATCCTGGATAACGCGGATTTTAAATGCCGATTCACGAACCGTTACGACGACCTCATCAACACTACTTTCCAGACGGATCATTTTAATGCAGTAACTGACGAACTTAAATCCGAATTGGTGCCGGCCATACCAGATCATATCGCAGCTTGGAGCAGTCAAATGGGACCCTATTCTTATACCAATTGGCTCAACGCGGTAAACGGAATAAAAACCTATAACAGTTCCCGTATTGCTACCGCACGTCAACATTTAAACCAAAGCCTCTCGCTTCAAGGTCAGCTTACTGTGGATCTGGATGTCTTTCCAAGCACTGCGGGTCACGTCAAACTAAATAGCATCATGCCTGAATTACCTTGGGATGGTGTATACCATGGTGCCTGTCCCGTCGCGGCTCAGGCCATACCAAGCCGCGGTTTTCTATTCTCACATTGGTATTCTACAGCCACCCCCTACAATAATGCACCTCAAGACTCCATAGAAGTTGCGCTCTCAGCGAATACCACACTGGTTGCTCATTTTGATACCTGTAAAAATGTAGTCGATGCTACGATAGAGCAATCTGAAAGAATGCTCAAAGCTGGTGTATCTATTGCAGTCTCTAATCCATCGTACGAATGGCTTTATAATGGAACGCTAGTGTCTACGGACAGTGTTATTTACAACCCTTTAGACGGAGATTACCAGCTCATGATTCGTTTTGATTCGTGTGAAATCCAATCCGAAACGTTTATTGTGAATCAAGGCGATTATGGCATTCATTTATTCCCGAATCCCGCAGTTAATGCCCTCAATATTCAATTCTTAATGGGTCAACAAGAAAACATGACCCTGGGGATTTACAATACCGCTGGGCAGCTCGTTTGGGAAACTACCTATTCCCATTTCCTAGGCCAATTCAACACCGCCATCGACGTTTCCACCTTCGCCCGAGATCTCTATATGCTACGCATTACCACTCCTTCGGTAACGTATGCCGGTAAGTTTGTATTGGTAGATTAACTGGCTTAACGCACCAACGTCACCCTAACCTTCTTCTTCTTCAAACGTTGGTTGTTTGTGCGTTCGATCACCCGGTGGGCGATGGTCCGTTTTACTGCAACGAAAGCACAATTCTGCTGGAGTTCTATGATTCCCAATTCATCCTTAGACAGACCTCCGGTTTTGAAAAACATTCCGGCGATATCGCCTTTGGAGATTTTATCTTGTCGTCCCCCGGTGATGTACAAAGTACTCCAGGCTTCAGTGTCTTTAATTTTAGCCGCACGAAGCGCTTGTAAAGATTCGGTTTCAGGATTGGTGGATTTTATAAAATCAGGTAGACGCTTGCCCTCAGTGTGGAGCACATAAGCTGCACCTTCTGCATTCATGCGTGCTGTACGACCGTTTCGGTGGGTGAATTCGTTGGAATGGTACGGAAGCTCAAAGTGAATAATGAATTTGATCTCTGGAATATCAAGACCACGAGCCGCGAGATCAGTGGCTAAAAGTAATTGGCATGTTCCGTTGCGAAACTTTACTAAAGCGCGTTCGCGATCGATCTGTTCTAATCCACCATAGAAACATTCGTGCTCAACAGCATGGTCAAAAAGGAAATCACTGACTTCGTGCAGCGACTCCTTGAAGTTGCAAAAAATAATACCCGGCTGTCCTTTTAATGCATCAACTGTTGAGCGTAGGGTTTCTAATCGTTTCCCTACAGGCGATGCAATGGTCTTCACCGTTAACTGGGGACGGTGCTGGTTCAAATAATCGATCGTTAACGGATCGTTTAAACCCAAAAATTTTGGTATTGCCACTGCGTCAGTTGCTGACGTTAGAACGCGCTGTTCCACCACTCCTAAACTTCGAACAATCTCAGACATCTCGCGCTCAAAGCCCACTTCAAGCGACTTATCAAATTCATCTAAAACCAGCGTTTTGATACGGCTTAAATCGATATCGTCACGGCGAAAGCGATCAGCTATTCGCCCCGGTGTTCCTATCAATAGAGCCGGTCGATGTTTCAGGTCTGCTTTATCCAACGCACCTGAACGGCCGCCGTAGACCGCATTAATTTTGAATCCTGAACCCAATTTTCGTGCAACTTGCTCAATCTGCATTGCAAGCTCACGGGAAGGCACCAAAACAAGTGCCTGAACTTCCGATATATTTGGATCCAATCGCTCAATGATGGGCAATAAAAAAGCCAATGTTTTTCCACTTCCTGTTGGTGATAAAACCGCCACATCATTCCCTGCATAAATGGCCTTTCTAGCCTCTGTCTGCATCGGATTTAAGGTGGAAATATCGAATTTTTCAAGGAAGCTTTTAAGTACTTCTTTGCGTTTAGGCTGCTCTGCTTTCATCTGCAATTATTTTGGGTGGCTCAATGAAGACTTGTACTTCAACTGAAGTCCCATTAGGAAGTTACGCAAATACTGTCCTTTTACGTAGCGGTAAGATTTGTGCGAAGGTTTTCTAAAAAACGCACTCAGCTCGTGTGGACTCAACTTGCGATCTACCAAAGCGAAAATCTCTAGCATATCTTCTGATCGCATGTTGAACGCGATTTTTAGCTTTCGCAAAATGGTATTGTTGCTTATTTCGTCTTCCGGTACTGGCGGTGGTCCTTCCTGCGCACCTCTGCGTTCAATGATAATACCGTTTAAAAAAATAGCCAATTCACGATCGGACATCCTAATGAATCGGTCCTCTTCCTCTGTACCCGCCCAACCTTTATACTGTGATTCGCTCACTTCAAAACCTGTAGAAGCGAAAAGTGCAACGACATGGTCGTAGTGGTAGCCAAACAAATACCGCAGGCGTCTGTAAATATCATTATTAATCATAAAGATGCCTTCGAATCTAGAGTTGGCTTAGATTTTGGTCCGCTGCTTATTCTTTTACCTCAAGTAGCGCCAATCCTGCAGGTTTGCCTTTTTTCGGATTGGGTAGCGCGTCATAAATAAGTCGATACTCCGTTGGTTCGCGCTTTTTCTTTTCGCGCTTTGGTTGATCTCCATCCCCTTTACTGCGGGGCGGTTTACGGTCCGATTTTCCATCTTTCGCACTACGTGGTTTCTCTCGCTTCGGACCACGGTCATTTCTACCACCGCCTTTTGAACCTGATTTACCACGGCTCTGACCCCTCCAAGAAGGACCCTCGCCTAATTCCGAAGGAGGTTGATCTTTCTCTAATTCACGGTCGATGAGCTGCTCAATTTTTGAGAATTTGAACCTATCGTCAGCACACACCAACGTCACGGCCATTCCTTCAGTTTTTGCTCGCGCTGTACGTCCTATACGGTGTACATAATCTTCAGCATCGCCAGGTACATCATAATTGATCACTAAATCAATTCCTTTGATGTCAATCCCTCTAGACATAACGTCCGTCGCAACCATAATACGGGTCTTTCCGCTACGGAAATCGCGCAACGCTTCCTCGCGGGCATCTTGCTCGTAATCGGACGAGATGCCCTGACAAGCATAGCCCTTCTGTAATAACGTTCGAGACAATTTCTCCACCTTTTTCTTCGTCGAACAGAAAATGATGATGGCCTGAAAATCGTCTTTATCGCCCAATATATGACGAACTAAAGCCACCTTCTGCTCCTCATGAGCGAGGTATACCTTCTGAGTTACACCATCCGCGGGCTTCGAAATAGCCACACTGATTTCTTCGGGTTCACTTAAGATTTCTTTCGCCAATTTGCGAATCTTCGAGGCCATCGTTGCAGAGAACATTAAACTCTGGCGCTCCGCTGGTAAGGCGTCAATTATTTTGATGATGTCGTCATAGAAACCAATGTCCAGCATCCGGTCTGCCTCATCTAGAATCAAATGCTTAACCGTATCGAATTTTACGTAGCCGCGTGCCATATGGGCCATTAATCGACCCGGAGTTGCTACAATGATATCTGCACCGCCTTTGAGTGCATCTGCTTCGGCTTCCCAGCTTACACCATCGCCTCCCCCGTAAACGGGGTAACACGATGCATTCGTAAAGTAGGCAATACCCTGAATTTGCTGATCAATTTGAATGGCCAATTCACGTGTGGGACACAAAATCAATACCTGTACACCGTCGCTCGGCGCATCTGCTATCTGGTTTAATGTAGGTAATACAAAAGCTGCCGTTTTTCCCGTTCCTGTCTGCGCACAGCCGATCAGGTCTTTTCCATCTAATATGGTGGGTATAGCTTTTATCTGAATCTCTGTCGCCTCTTCAAAGTTCATGTAGAACAAGGCATCGAGTATGGTTTCGTTTAATTTAAATTCTGAAAATTTCATTCAATTAGTTTAGGCTTAAATACGCCACCAGTTCCAAAGTATTGGAAATGGCTAAGGACGAAGGGCCAGTGCCCACCGACCATTGCGTGCGGTCGATCGTAAAGGTCGCAACCCATTCATTGTTTGTACGTTGAACGACGCGAACACTTATAGGATGTGTTTCATTGCGCAAGGTAAGGCCTCCTTGCATGTCGTAGGTGGTTTCATCACCAATTTTCCGCACAAAATCAATTTTATCCGCTGTAAAACAAATAGTTGGAAATCGGTTTACATCAAGATACTCTTGCTTTTCTTTCACGTTTTTATCCCGAGCAGCGATTGGCGTTTTAAAGGTGTTGGCTGGAAGGCATGCTTCGAAAGAAGTCAACATACCCGAATTCATAAACGCTTGACCTTGAACGTCTGAAAAACTCCCCTTAACCGTGCTTACCAAAAACTCCTTTATTTCAAAAGTAACGGTTCCGGTCAGCTGTCTCTCGACGGGTTGCGCAACCAGTACACAAGAATAAAGAAAAAGGGATGCGAATAGTAACGTACGAATCATCTTAGAGCAAATTATTAAAACCATGTTCCCTTAACAACTGAAGACGGGGTCCATGTTCAATAAATTCAATAGGAAGTTTGTGTGTGATGCATTTTCCGGGGTGGTCCAATTCTGCCATAAGTGCTTTTACCGCACCGGCTAATCCGCCCAATCCTGTACTTTCTTCAAAAACGTGTATTTCTTCAAAATCCGACAAAATCGTGCCAAAACCATCAAAAAACGGCCAGTTTTGCGCCAAATGTAGGTGATTTACACCATTTTTCATTAAATCCGAAAGTGCGCCTGTACTCACCCAAAGGCTGGATCCATCTGATTTTTTCAACCATTCGTGGGTGCAAAAATCCGTCGGCGTTCCTCCTTCTGTTCTCGCTTTTGGGTAACGAATAAAAAGCGGCCCAGCCACAGGACGTGCGGCTACCTCCAAAAGCATTCCCTGTAATTCATTGCCGTTTCGTGGACTCCATACAGTTACTCCAGGAATATTCATTAGAAAATCGGCGTCGAATACACCATGATGCGTGGGACCGTCCGATCCTACCAAACCTGCGCGATCAACCAGGAATACCACAGGCAATTGCTGCAAGGCAATGTCGTGAATGATTTGGTCAAAAGCCCGCTGTAAAAATGTACTGTAGATATGCACCCAGGGTCGACCCCCGGCAGCAGCGATGCCCGCCGCAGTCGTTACAGTATGTGCTTCGTTGATTCCCGTATCGATCAGTCGGTCTGCATAGCGTTCGCGCAATGGGGCAAAACCACTGCCTGCAAACATGGCCGGACTGAGTATTTGAATATCCGAAGTTGACTCGAAAATTGCGGCTACGGTTTCAGCGGCCCACCACTGAAAAGTTGTTCCGGGCTTGTAAGACTTCGGCGGACTCAAATCCGGACGCTTCGTCTTAATGTGAAGGGTCTGCGGGCCCGGCTGTGCCAATACCTGCTGCAGTGCATCCACCAGGGCCCGCACATCATTCCCCTGCTCGAGGAAGGTGTAATGCCAACCTAAGGATTGCATGTAGGTACCGTAGGATTGTTCGTTGTGTAGCGCACCGACCGTTGGGTCAATACTACCCTCATTATCGTTAATGATGACTAATACATCTGCGCCCAAAGTACCTAGGTGGTTAAGCGCCTCAAAGCTTTGGCCGCCGGTAAGCGAGCCGTCTCCTATCACTGCCACGCGATGTCTCGTTCTTTTCGCGATCTGGTCGGCAAGACAAACGCCCGTTAGTGCGGAAATACTAGTAGATGCATGACCTGCTCCAAAGAAGTCGTATGAACTTTCGGCGCGGCTTAGAAAACCTGATATGCCACCCGGTTTGCGCATGTTCGCTAATTCGTCCATCCGACCCGTAAGTGCTTTGTGCAAGTAAGCTTGGTGACCCACATCCCATACCAGAACGTCCTCTGGCGTGTTCAAAACGTAATGCAAAGCCACCGTCAATTCAGCAACAGCAAGGGAACTTTCGAGGTGTGGAATCTTATCCGTGACCGCAGCGACGACCTGATCTACCAAGGAATTGGTAAAGTCTTCTAGTTGCGTTGGTTCTAATGCACGGAGTTCTGCGATCATGGCTCAAAATTAGCGCAAATAAAAACCCGCGGCGCTGCGCGCCGCGGGTTTTTCACTTTAACGCTTTTTACGGTCATTAATTTAAGCGAACCACCGCGCCATTGTGCGCTGAATGCGTTCAAATAAATAGTACATCACCGGTACAATTACTAAGGTGAGGAAGGTTGCGAAAGTCAAACCGAAGATGACGGTCCAGGACATTGGGCCCCAGAAGACTACGTTATCACCACCAAAGAAGATGTGCGGATTGTTTTCACTGAACAGGGTGTAGAAGTTGATGTTCATACCCGTCGCCAATGGTATCAAACCTAAAATAGTTGTGATTGCTGTAAGCAGTACCGGACGTAAACGCGTACGTCCTGCTTCTACGATAGTATCAACAAGCTCAGGAACTGGCAACAAAGCTTTTTCATCCAAGCCTAATTCTACTCGCTTACGCGCAGTCAGTTGCTTGATAAAGTCAATCAATACGATGGCATTGTTCACCACAATTCCCGCAAGTGATATAATACCAATCATGGTCATCATGATGACGAATTCCATGCGGAAAATGACCAAACCTAGCAATACTCCGATCAAAGAGAAAACTACCGTAACGAGGATAATGAAAGGTGTAGATGCCGAATTGAATTGGCTTACCAGGATTAAGAAAATCAAAAAGACTGCCATCAATAACGCTCCAGAAAGAAAGCTCAATTCTTTGGCTTGCTCTTCCTGTTCACCGGTAAAGTCTACATTCATACCAGAAGGTAAGGTGTAATTAGCCATAGCTTCTTTAATCGCATCTACCGTTTCCGTAGGGTTCGCTCCTTCTAGTACATTCGACTGAATAGAGATTACACGTTTCAAATTCTTACGCTTCACAGAAGAGAACGTCGATGTTTTCTTCGCCTTTGCCACTGCTGAAATAGGCACTTGCTTAATTCGACCCGACGCTTGATCACGGAATGTGATTTTTTGATTCATCAAATCTTCCACATTATATCTGTACGCATTACTCATGCGAATATTGATAGGGTAATCGTCCTCGCCGTCTTTGAATCGGCTCACTTCTTTACCGAACAATGACGTACGCATGACATCACCAATCTGTGCTGAACTCAAGCCTAAGGCACGCGCTTTTAAACGGTCCACTTCGATAGGCATTTCAGGTTTGCCCGTCTCAACATCAAGCTTCAACTCCTCTATACCATCGATGCGTTTTGCATCGATAAACGCACGAATTTCATCGGCCGTTTCGACCAATTCGAAGTAATTATCACCACTGATCTCGATATTTACAGGTGGGCCCGTTGGAGGGCCATTACTGTCTTTATCTACAGATACAATCACTCCAGGGTAATCACTTAAGGTCTCACGAATCTTATTCAAAACATCCGCGGAATTCACACGATTCCCCTCAAGATCTATACGGTCTGCGAATTTGTGGAACTGAACAGTAATTTTCGCTTTGTTTGGTGTCTGCGCCATCGAAGGACCGGCATTAGGGTCAGAAGTCCCTTCACCTACCTGAGCAATGACAGATTCAACCATGTAGTTCTGAGCTTCACCGTTATCGTCCATATATGCATACGACTGTACAATGCTCATTACTTCTTTTTCCAATTCCAACGTCACTGCGTTCGTCTCTTCAATATCAGTACCAATGGGCATCTGGATGTAAACCATGGCCTGGTTCGGCATGTTTTCCGGGAAGAACAAAGTCTTTGGCGGGAATGCACCTAATAATACCCCAGAGAAAATGAGGAGTACGACTGTACCACTAAAGAAGAAAATTGGTTTCTTACCGCTCAAAGCATAAGCCAACGTCTTTTTAAACCCATTCTCTATCGTAGGCAAAGCAGTACCCTGGAACCATTTAGTAGCCGGAACCACGAAATAGGCATAGATAAGTGCAAAGCCTCCACTGTAAATAAATAAGTTACCGAATGCCATTTTACCCGCTCCATAAGCAATCCCTACACCGATAACGATCGCTATGATCGAACGAATAGTGAGTTTTCTCTTGTTTATGGGCGATTCTTCTACTTTCATTAATGCGGCAGTTAATCCTGGATTAATAACCAATGCCACAAAGAGTGAAGATGACAATACCGTGATCAAGGTAAGCGGCAAATACTTCATGAATTCACCGAAGAGCCCGGGCCAGAATGCCAGTGGTAAAAACGCTGCGAGCGTCGTTGCAGTGGAAGCGATGATCGGTAAAGCCACCTCACCGGCGCCCAGTTTCGCCGCTGTAATGCGATCGTAACCTTCGTCCATGAATCTGTAAATGTTCTCTACGACCACGATTCCGTTATCTACAAGCATTCCCAATGCCAATACCAATGCGAAAAGCACGATGGTATTTAGAGAAATGCCCAACGCATTCAGAATGACAAAACTCATCAACATCGACATAGGAATTGCAATCCCAACGAACATCGCATTGCGGAGTCCCAAGAAGAACATCAATACCAATACCACTAACAGCATACCGAAAATGATGGAATTCTCAAGATCCGCCACCTGTGTTTTCGTTTGCTCCGAAGTATCGTTTGTTACTGAAATATTCAGATTGTCCGGGAAGTAGCCGTCTTGCGCCTCAGCCAATAAACCTGCAATTTTTTCGCTAACGATAATCTGATTTTCACCAGAACGCTTGAATACATCGAGCATAACCACTGAAGCACCGTATTGACGCGCGTAAGATTGGCGCTCTACTTCGTCGAATTCAATCTCTGCAACGTCACCTAAACGGACCAATTGCATTTTTTCACTCTTAATAATCACATTTCGCAATTCATCCAAATCGCGAATCTCACCAACTACACGTACGTTTCGGCGGTAACCGTCTACAAGAAGGTTACCCCCAGAGATGGTCATGTTTTCATTTTGAATAGCGCCGGCGATATCGCGGAAGCCCAGCTGCATGCTTTCTAGCTTTTTACTATCCACTAAAACGCGTACTTCTTTCGCATCAATACCGCGGATGTCCACCTTTGAAATCTCGGTCAAATCTTCGACTTTTTCTTCGAGGTATTCGCCGTATTCCTTCAATTGGTCCAATGAAAACTCACCAGACATATTGATGTTCATGATGGGCATTAATTCCGAGAAGTTCAATTCAAAAACGTTCGGATCTGCTGGTAAATCTGTAGGGAAGTCTGGCTGGCCCATGGCCGCATCGACTTTATCTTTTACTTTACGCAACGCTTCATCCGGGGTCACGTCAAAATTGAATTTGACCTGGATGGTAGAATACCCTTCTACCGAAGTTGAATTAATCTTATCTACCCCTGAAATCCCGTTAATTTCCTTCTCTAATGGACGTGTGATGAGCTTCTCAATATCCAACGGAGAGTTTCCTGGATACGGCGTCCCTACATAGATCTCTGGGGTTACGATCTCCGGAAAGGCCTCCGAAGGCATCGATGTATAACTTCTAATACCTGCGATAAAAATGATCGCGGTAAGCACAAAGACAGTCATCGTATTCTTCACCGAAAAGGTAGAGGGACCGAACTGTTTAATGAGACTTTTCTTTTCTTCCATGCTAGTGTAGCCTGTTTAGATTATCCTATAACAACGTTCTGGCCGGTACGAACGCTACGCGATCCCTTGTCCACAACTACGGTTCCTGCTTCGAGTCCCGTTAAAATTTCTGTTTTTCCTTCAAAGGTCAAACCTGTACTAACCCAAGTTTTTACGACCTCATGGTGGCTTCCGCCATCAACCGCTTGTAGCGTATAAATAAAGTCATTGCCTTCAACGTCTTGCTGAACGAGGCTTGCTGGTACGGTTAGCGCCGCTGCATTGCTATAATCTTGAAGCGCTACATGCACCATTTGGTTCGGCTTTGCACCTTGGCTAACGGGAAGACTGACGTTGATAGAGAAGGTACGGTTGCCCTCCTGAATGAATTGCCCTACTTGGAGTACCTCTGCGGCTACCTCGTAGTCCATAGAAGAGAAGGCAACATTTGCTGGCGTCCCTACACGAACACGATTCGAATACGACTCAGGAACGTCCGCTTTAACATACACTCCCGAAGTGTTTACTAAACGAATTGATGGCATTTGAGGACCTGCTAATTCACCTTCTTTCGCAAAGATGTTATCGATTGCTCCTGCAAAAGGTGCACGTATTTCACTAAGTTCAATTTGCTCTTTTAGAGTGGTTATCTTTTGAACCAAACCATCGTAGTTGTTCTTTGTCTGTAAGTATTGAATCTCTGAACCGATTTGTTCGTTGATCCACAGTTTCTCTTGCTTCTCGAAAACGGTTTTTGCAAGCGCCAATCCATTTTCTACTTCCTTTAAGGACGACTTTAGAAGGTCTGTATCCAATGTCATTAATAATTGGCCCTTTTCAACGCGCTGTCCATTGCGCACATAGATCTTTTCCACTTTACCGCTGGCTGTTGGGTACAGATTGATGCTCTTATCCGCCACCACGATACCAAAGACATCGAAATAATGGACAAACGTTAATGGGGTTACCTCAATAGACGTTACGCGGTCGTAACGTTCGACTGTATCCAAGGCAATCAATTTTTCATCGACAGCAGCAATTTCTGCATCCACTGTCGCACGCACCTCAACAAGGCTGTCTTTCTTTGCCATGAACTCCTCCATGGTACCTGTAGATTGTTCTGGTGCACCACACGATGCGAGAACTACGCTTCCTAATATGAATCCTAATTTTTTCATGTTCCGGTATTATTGCTTTTGCTGTTTTGTCATTAAATATTCTAGTTCAGACTTTTTGTCCAATGCGTTCTGTGCAGCCATAAACATAGCCTGTAGCGCATCTTGGTATTGGGTTTCAGTTTGTGTCAACTCCATAGAAGAGGCTAACCCTGCGTCGTATTCTTTTCGTCGCTGATCACGAATGCGTTTCGCTAACGCCACGTTTTCCTTTTGTGCTAAAAAATTGGCAATACCCTGATGGAATTCGTTCACCAAAGCCCCGTGTTGCATGATCAGGCCTTCCTCCAATTGCTGCAATCCAATTCTTGCTTGGTCTCGTTGAATCTTTGCCTCCTGAACCTGCGCACGTCCATTTCCTGAAGAAAATAATGGCACACTAATGCTTCCGGCAACCAAACTGCTTGGGATATCAACTGAAGCATCCCCAAAAATATTGGCCTCACTACTCATGTATTGAATATTGTTCTGGTAGCTCACGCCGATTGAAGGCAAATAGGCTAATTGCTTATTTAATACTTGCAACTTCGCGCCCTCCACTTGATTTGCCATGCCGAGGTAGTCTACAGATTTTGTAGGATCAAATCCTATGGTCGTCAGCGTACTTGCCGCAGCAGCGCGAACGACTAAATCTTCCATTTTATCAGCCAGAAGTACCACTTGCTTTACCGGGTATCCCATCTGCAACTTCAGCAACATCTTCGCGACATTCGCTTGACCTTCGCTGTAACGCAAGGCGTTTTCAATATTGTTGTAGTTCAGCATCATTTGATCCGCATCGGCTTTACTCACTAACCCTGCTTCATTCATTTTCTTCATTTCCGAAGCGAGATCTGCTAAATAGTCTTTATTCGCCTTTAATACGGCAACACTTTCTTCACTAAGAAGGGCCAGGTGGTAAGCTTTAGCTACTTCACGTTTCAACTCAGCTTTACTCTGGTCCATGCCTATTTCCGCATTTTCCTTCAACACTTTCGCCGCCATTAATGCGACAACGTAAGAGCCGTCAAAAATCAACTGATTCACCACCAATCCGCCTTGTGCTTGGTAATCTGTTCCAAATACCAATTCATCTAACACGCCGTCTCCATCAAAATCAGTGACCAACGCGCCCAGCTCTACATTATAGATATACTGTCCACTCGCAGATGCCTGTGGCAGACCAATAGCTAGATTCTGAAGGTAAATCTGACGCGCACGTTGGATTTCTAATTCCGCAATTTGCACACCATAGGCGTGATCGAGCGCGTACTCTTGCGCCGAGGCAAGAGTGAACTTCTCTTGCGCTTGGCCAATGAAAGCGCTGAAAATCATGCTGAAGAGCACTACTGTTTTTCTCATTATTACGTTGCTATTAATTGATTCAAATATTCTAGTCCATTGGGAGTCGCGATACCGCGAATGTGATAGCGCAAACTGGTCTTGCGCAGTTGGTCCAATTTGATATGCTCGTTTGAAATCACTCCTTCATGTACCGCCAAAACATGACCGTAGTACAAAAGTGAAATGTGATCAACTTGAAGATCTGTACGGTACAAGCCCTCGCTAATACCACGCTCTAAATTGCGTTTTGTTACCGTAAAAACGATATCCTCACGTTTCGCCTTCATGCCGTTGGCGATGGATGGGTAATAGTGTTCCAATTGATGCAACAAACGATCCTTGTCGTCGCGCATATGAACCTCAGCAAAGCGCTCCATTGCAAAAAGCTGATCAATGGCATTACCTCCCACACTGGAAATGGCATCCTCAAGTTCCGCTTTCATAAAGGCAGCTGCTTGCTCGAAAGCTTTCTCTAATAAATCCTCTTTATTTTTTACGTATTTGTACAATGTCTTTTTCGACATTCCACAACTGCTTGCAATCTGATCCATGTTCACACTCTTTATACCGAACTGTAGAAACAATTCGATGCTGGTGAACAATATGCGGGACAATTCAGATTCCATTCATTTGTATAAGTTAGATTCGGAGTTTACACGAGGATAACCCACTATGGAAACAAATGTTCTAAAAAATGTTTCCAATGTTTCCCGTTTCGAACAACTTTCGTGCCAAAGCCTATGTTTTTTTTGAAAAACGCACAACAATCGTACTGAAATATCACGCCGAAATAGCATCTTTGTTACAAACAAAGTAGAATCATGAGTATTAAACACCTCTTACAATCGCCACCAATTGGCACCAACATCACCATCAAAGGATGGGTTCGCGCTTTTCGCAGTAATCGTTTCGTTGCCATTAATGACGGTTCTACACTAGCGAATCTTCAATGTGTTGTCGATTTTGAAAAAGAGGACGAAAGCGAACTCAAGCGCATCACTACAGGATCGTGTCTTTCTATTTCCGGTCAGCTTGTAGAAAGCCAAGGAAAAGGACAAAAGGTAGAAATTATTGTGGATTCGTTTGAGGTTTTAGGCGATGCGCCGGTCGAAGATTATCCGCTTCAACCAAAAAAGCACAGCTTAGAATTTTTACGCGATATCGCGCATTTACGCCCGCGTACGAACACCTTCAGCGCTGTATTCCGAGTCCGCCATGCACTTTCGTTTGCGATACACAACTACTTTAACAAAGAAGGTTTTGTCAACTGGCACAGCCCCATCATCACCGGATCTGATGCCGAAGGCGCGGGTGAGATGTTCCGTGTCAGCACACTTCCTGCCTCAGGAGGCGACCCTGCCGAAGATTTTTTCGGCAAGGAAACCCATTTAACCGTAAGCGGTCAACTAGAGGGTGAACTTGGGGCTTTAGCGTTGGGTAAAGTTTACACTTTTGGACCGACGTTCCGTGCTGAAAACTCAAACACGACGCGACATTTGGCAGAATTCTGGATGGTCGAACCCGAAATGGCATTTCATGATTTAAACATGAATATGGACCTCGCGGAAGACTTTTTAAAATACTGTCTACGCTACATCCTGGATAACTGCCGTGAAGATTTGGCGTTCCTGGACAGTCGCTTTGCGGAGGAGCAAAAAGGGAAGCCACAGAATGAACGCGCAGAACAAGGTCTGATCGAGAAATTAGAATTTGTAGCCAACAATGATTTCGTACGTCTTTCGTATACCGAGGCGATTGAAATCTTGAAGAACAGCAAGCCGAACAAAAAGAAGAAATTCAAATACCGTATTGAAGAATGGGGCACAGATCTTCAGAGTGAGCACGAGCGTTTCTTGGTAGAAAAACACTTTAAGGCACCTGTAGTATTGTACGACTACCCTGCATCTATTAAAGCGTTTTACATGCGCTTAAACGAAGACGGCAAGACCGTACGTGCCATGGATATTCTTTTCCCTGGAATTGGAGAGATTGTTGGGGGTTCTCAGCGCGAGGAACGCTACGATGTACTCAAAGAAAAAGTCGCTGCTGTAGGAATTCCAGAAGAAGAACTCTGGTGGTACCTCGAAACCCGAAAGTTCGGGACCTGTGTACACAGCGGTTTCGGTTTAGGCTTTGAGCGCTTAGTCCAATTCTCGACAGGTATGGGTAACATTCGTGATGTCATTCCATTCCCTAGAACTCCGGGAAGCGCTAATTTCTAATCTGATCCCAACCCCAACCTATGCTAAAGCAAACTCTTGCACAAAAACTTCAACAGAAGCTGAGTCCACAACAGATTCAGCTGATGAAGCTTGTGCAGTTGCCCACGCAAAGTTTAGAGGCACGAATCAAGCAAGAGATTGAGGAAAACCCTGCCTTACAGGAAGGAAAAGAGAAAGCCGAAGATACCTTTGAAAACGATGCTTCCGACGAGCGCGAAGTGCGCGAGTCCATGGAGGAAATTAATTGGGACGATTATCTTGGAGACGACGATACACCCGATTATAAAACCAAAGCCAACAACTACAGCTCAGACGACGAGTTGTATGAAGCCCCGGTCATTGTTAACGAAAGCTTTCACGACAGCCTCATTTCGCAATTGCGCCTTCGGGACTTAAATGCCGAGGAATTGGAATTGGCCACCTACCTCGTAGGTACGATCGACGACGATGGACTTTTGCGACGCGAACTCATAGATATCGTGGATGACTTGGCCTTTTCTCAAGGAGTATTTACCGAAGAAAAGGAGCTTGAACGACTCCTCGAAATTATTCAAGACCTAGACCCCCCAGGAGTCGGCGGCCGCGATTTACGCGAGTGTTTGATACTCCAATTGGAACGTAAACGCCCTTCTTTCAAGGTGAATCTCGCCCTGAGCATTTTAGAAGATTATTTTGACAGCTTCGTAAAGCGCCACTATCAAAAATTGATGGACCGATTAGGCGTCAATGAGGATGAACTCCGTGACGCTATCGAGGAGATCGGAAGACTAAACCCAAAACCGGGCGGCTCCTCTAATCTCAGTCGGCCTACAGAAAATGTCATACCCGATTACAACTTACATATTGTAGACGAAGAGCTTGAACTAACGCTAAACGGTCGTAATGCTCCTGAACTAAGCTTGAGCAACCAGTACCGCGAGATGCTTGAGCATTATAAAGCCAGTAAGGAGAAAAATAAAGCAGAGAAAGAAGCCGCCTTGTTTGTAAAGCAAAAATTGGACAGTGCTAAATGGTTTATCGACGCCATTGTTCAACGTCAACAGACCTTAATGCTCACGATGCAGTCCATTCTAAATTACCAACGCGATTATTTTCTTACCGGCGACGAGCGCAAGCTTCGCCCCATGATTCTTAAAGATATTGCAGAAGAAATAGGTATGGACATTTCTACGGTCAGTCGTGTGGCTTCGAACAAATACATTCAAACGCCGTACGGTACATTTCTGATCAAACGATTTTTCTCCGAATCCATGACCAATGCGGACGGTGAGGAAGTCAGCACTCGGGAAATCAAGAAGATTCTCGAGGACACCGTCGCTGAGGAGAACAAACGAAAACCCATGACCGACGATGCACTGGCAAAAATTCTAAAAGAAAAAGGTTATCCCATTGCCCGTCGTACTGTTGCGAAATACAGAGAACAGCTTGATATTTCAGTAGCTAGAATGCGAAAAGAACTCTAAATGCAAAGTTTCAAACACGGCTTTAGTCAATTCATCAGCTACCTGTTTCATCCCGGAATTATGCCGACTGTTGGCGCTTTATTTGTGCTTTGGTCCGTTCCTGAAACGTATTCCTGGAATACCATTTTCAAAATAACATCCACGGTTTTTGTAGGCACATACGCGTCACCGCTGATCGCAATTGTTTTATTTCGTGCGACAAAAACAATCTCCAGCGTACACCTCATAGAACGTGAAGACCGCATCTATCCTTACATTACTGGTGCAGCTTGCGCATTCGCAACTGCTGCGTTTCTTAAAAAGGCCATGGCGCCGGAGGAAATTTACCTTACTGTTTACGGAACTGCATTCGTGCTTATTGTAAGCACCATACTCATCCCTTACTTCAAGAGTAGTGCTCATATGGCAGGAGCAACTGGATTCTTTGCACTGTTCCTGAGACTACATCAACGCTACGGTGTAGGAAAGCCCGAATACCTACTACTGCTTTTGCTTATGTTAGGTGCGGTTGCTTGGTCTCGAATTAGTCTTAAAAGACACACGCTCCAAGAGCTTCTATCGGGCGGTTTACTTGGATTTTCCGTCGTTTACGTGTTACTCTCTCACCAAAGCTAAACGTTTACTCATTTCGCTTGTGTAAGAAGAAGGAATTGAAGATATTTAAGGTTCAATTATTCAGGCTTACAAACACTGACGTTCATGAAAACACTTTTTAGAACACTTTTTACCGCTATAGCCCTAGTTTTTTTCGTTCAAAATGCCTCAGCATCTCACAATGCCGGAGGAGATCTTCACTACGAATACGTTAGCTCTACAGGTAACAGCCACAAGTATAAAATTTACATGCGCCTTTACCGCGATAATAACGGTATCACGTTGCCTACGAGTGCAACCATTTATGCTTGTTCCGCGAACTACGCCACCGTTAGTGCTACGCTGACAGAGACGACCCCCTCAACGAGCGGTTCGGGAGTAGTGGCGCCGACCTTGTTTGATTGTGTGAGCTCAGCAAGTGCAGGTGTTACTATTCACGTTGTTATGTACGAAGGTGAAATAACCATACCTGGCAACGCACCGGATTGGACGTTCTCATTCTCGACTTGTTGTAGAAATCCAGCAGTAGATAATATCGTAAACCCTTCCTCACAAGGATTCTATATTGAGGCTAAATTAAATAACCAAATCGGTCAGAATACATCACCTGAATTCGTTAGTGAGCCCGTACGTGCTTTCTGTACTGGACGTACTTTTAACTGGAAGCAGAGTTCTGTTGAACCAGACGGTGATTCTATCTACTACAGAATAACTCATGTGAAAGCAGGAGCTAGTTCAAACTGTACACCAACGAATATTAATTACGCAGCGGGTTGGACGTATGATCAGCCGATCACCACGTCACCAGCAAATTCACTTACCATGAACCCTAGTTCGGGTTTAATTACATTCAAACCATCTGCCGTTGAAATCGATGTAATGGCAGTTACCATAGATGAATACCGTTACGACTCTGTTCTTTATGTGTGGCGAAAGATTGGTGAAGTAAACCGTGATATGCAGATTGCCATCGCCTCCGCTTGTACCCCGAATGCGCAAGCTGGTGTTCAATTGGACTACCAGGCACCAGGCATCTATCAAGATCCAGATAATGGTCTGCCAACAGTAGATTACAACTGTTTGGACTCCACAGTAACCTTGAAATTCAAAGTAAAACTAGACTGTTCATCCATCTCTCCGGATGGTACAGACTTCCGATTAACGAAACCCGATGGTCAACCGCTCGCGATTGAATCGTTCACAGCCAACTGTGATAACAACTACGAAGCAACGCAGATGACTATCAAGCTGTTCAAGCCGCTATCGAAAAACGGAAAATACTTCCTGTACTCGAAAGTTGGTAATGACGGAAACACCCTCTTGAACAAATGTGGTTTCCCGATGAACGAATTCGATACTATTCAGCTCAATGTGACAGGATGTTTCAATGCCATCTACGAAATGGAAAACGTAACCATCGAAGAAGATAAAAATCCTGTTATCGAATGGAGTGCGGATACGTCGTCTTACCCGGACTACCTCTTCCAAGAGTGGCAAATCTTCCGTAAAGATCCAGGGCAGCCTCAATATCAAAAAGTAGGTACTGTATTCAATCAATACAAATACGACTTTAAAGACAACCAGATTGGTTTTATCAAAGTAGATCAGGACAGCTATGAATACCGCGTTGACATGAAGCTCAACGATGACATGCAAGGAGAAACGAACAGCATTGAAAGTATGCTTCTCGAACGCAGCAACGGCATGGTACCAATCATTGATCCTGATACGATCCCTGTAGATCTTATCTGGAATCAATACAACGGGTGGGCCGTTGACAGCTACACTGTGTTCTTACAAGAAAAGATAGGAGGTACGTGGATGGGCGAATGGATTCACGACCACATAGCTTCACCTCAGAATCCAGTTCTCGCGCCTGATACAACCTACCGTATGTTCCTAGAGCTAGCTCCTGGGGAATACCGCGTTTGTATCAGAACTACTGATCCAATAGATACGCAGTATACTGCATATTCCAACTGTTTACCGATCATCATCAACACGCCTCCTTACCCAGATACCGTGGTAGTGCCAAACTTCATTACCCCGAACGGCGATAACGTAAATGATGGCTTCATCATTCAGAACATTGATGATTATGAAGACCTAAGCCAGTTAACCATCTACAACAGATGGGGCGATCGTGTATGGCAAAGCGAATACCTATACGATAATGCCAACCCATGGCGCGGTACCAACCAAAACGGTACGAAGCTCGCAGACGGTGTATACATGTACACCTTAGAATTAGTGAATGCCTCTGACGACTATGAATATTCAGTCAATGGTACCGTCACTATTATGGATGCCCAATAGCATTCTTAACAACGTAGTCCCCACTCGTTAAACACGAGAACACTGGCCCGGCCCCAAAGGGAGCCGGGCCTTTTTTATCTTTGAAGCATGGCTGACAGTATCCACATAACGAATTTGCTGAAAACCCTTCCGAACAAACCGGGGGTGTATCAGCATATGGATAAAGCCGGCAATATTCTCTACATCGGAAAAGCTAAAGATCTCAAAAAGCGCGTGAGCTCTTACTTCACGAAAAGTGTAACTAGCGCACGTATCGCCGTTATGGTGCGGAAAGTAGCGGATATAAAGGTGATCGTCACAGATTCAGAAGGGGATGCACTGCTGCTAGAAAACAACCTCATAAAAGAGCACCAACCCCGCTACAATATCAACCTTAAAGACGATAAGAGTTACCCCTATATCACCATACGTCGAGAACGATTTCCTCGTATTTATGGACTTCGTAACATTATCAGAGACGGAAGTGAATACTATGGGCCTTACCCAAATGTAAAGGCCATGAAAGCCGTACTTGAGCTGATCCGCCAGATGTATCCGACCCGCACCTGCAAATACAATCTGAGTGAAGAAAATATTGAAAAAGGGAAATTCAAAATTTGCCTAGAGTATCATATCGGAAATTGTAAAGCACCTTGTGAAGCATTGCAAACGGAAGAGGAATATGAAGCGGATGTTAGCGCTGCACGTAATATTATCAAAGGGCAGCTGAGCGCCGTCAAAAGGCATTTAAAAGAGCGCATGATGAATCATGCCGAGTCTCTCGAATTTGAGCAAGCACAGTTGTGTAAAGAAAAATTGGACGCCTTAGAAAAATATGCTGCAAAGAGTACCGTCGTAAGTAACCAACTCACCAATATCGACGTCTATAGCGTTAGTATGGATGCTGAATTTGGATACGTGAATTACTTGCAAGTTATTGAAGGTGCCATTGTCCAGAGTTACACCGTTGAAATCAAGAAAAAATTGGAAGAAGAGCCGCAGGATTTTCTGCATATCGCAATTCCTGAAATCCGCTCTCTTTTTGGCTCTACTTCACGTTTAATCTATACTTCACATCCGGTTAATCTACTCATAGAAGGAAGCACATTCACCGTTCCTCAGAAAGGTGAAAAACGTAAACTCATTGAATTGAGTATTAAAAATGCCATGTATTTCCGTCAAGAAAAACTGAAGAATATTCAGATTGTTGACCCCGACCGCCATGTGAAACGCATTATGACGCAAATGAAGCAAGACTTGCGCATGCCCGTTGAACCCAGACACATTGAGTGTTTCGATAATTCGAATATTCAAGGGACCAATCCAGCAAGTGCCTGTGTGGTCTTTAAAGACGGTAAACCTTCAAAAAAGGACTACCGAAAATTCAATATCAAAACAGTAGAAGGGCCTGACGACTATGCTTCCATGGAAGAAGTGGTGCACCGAAGATACCGTCGACTTCAAGAAGAAGGTGAACCATTGCCGCAGCTGATTGTGATTGATGGAGGTAAAGGTCAGTTAAGCGCTGCGCTAAAAGCTTTAGAGCGACTAGGACTTCGCGGGAAAATCACCGTCATCGGTATTGCAAAAAGGCTGGAAGAACTCTATTTCCCTGGAGATCCATATCCATTGCATTTAGACAAACGTTCAGAAACCTTGAAAATCATTCAGCAAGCTCGGGATGAAGCACACAGGTTTAGTTTAAAGCACCACCGTTTACGCCGAAGCAAGGGCGCTTTTAAAAGTGAGCTGGATGGGATTAAAGGGATTGGTCCGGAAACCATCAAAGACCTGATCAAGGTTTTTAAAAGCGTTAAAAACATTAAAACGGCTACTCCTGAGCAATTGCAAGAGGTCGTTGGTCACTCAAAAGCAGGCATTCTTGCTTCCTATTTTTCGTCGATCAAATAGGTCTCCCAGCTGACATGAAAGAAGAGTACGGCGGTTTCGTCGCGTTCGTTGAAATATTGAATCATTCGCGCTACTGTAGCAACGATATCTTTTGCCTTTTCAATGCGTTCTTTGAGAATCACTTCAATACTGTCAATATAAATGGCAACACCCTCACCACTGACGCTCATGTCTTCAGGGTCTTTTTCTTCATCCTCCTCTTGACCTAAGATCTTTACAATAGGCCAATTCAATTGGGCTGCTTTGAGCTCCTGACGAACCTCATCCGCATCTACGACAAATTGTACAGACGTACCTTCAAACATAATGGTGTAATTTTCTTCAAAGGTCAGATAAAATCACTGATATCGTCTAAACCTTTCTTAGAAATGTCCGGCACTTCTGCGCCATCGGCAGGATACCCTACTGGTAAAAGTAAAAAGGGCTTTTCATTTGAGGGACGGCCCAGAATTTCCGAGAGAAACCTCATGGGGGATGGTGTGTGTGTTAAGGTGACTAATCCCGCAGCATGTACGGCGGCTATTAAAAATCCACATGCGATGCCTACGCTCTCTTGTACGTAATAATTCTTCGCTTTCGCTCCGTTTGATTCCACATCGTAATTCTTTCGGAAAACCACGATGAGCCAGGGCGCATCCTCTAAAAATGGCTTTTCCCAATCGGTAGCGAACGGCTTGAGATCCTCGAGCCATTCTTCGGTTGCACGGCCCCCGTAAAAAGCTTTTTCTTCCTCTTCCGCAGCCTCACGTATTTTTCTCTTTACCTCCGGATTTTGCACTGCGACAAAATGCCAAGGCTGTTTGTTTGCCCCTGAAGGCGCGGAAGCTGCTAAACTGATAAGACGTTCTACCGTCGTTCGAGAGACTTGCTTTTTGCTATACATACGTAGGCTGCGTCTGGTCTGAAGTGCCGTTTCAAAGTTTTCAAACAATGCATGGGCATCCTCATCAGATGAAGGCCAAGGTGTATATGGTCGAAATTTAGGTTCCATGACCCTAAAATAAGGCTTTAGTCGTCGCTGAGGACTTTACCATCTTCGATGCTGATGATTCGACGTGCTTTTTTAATCACACGATCGTCATGGGTTGCGAAAACAAAGGTCATGCCCTCCTCTTTATTCAACCGCTCCATAATATCTAATAGGTTTGCCGTACTCTGCGAATCAAGGTTTGCCGTAGGTTCATCGGCCAAAACAAATTGAGGCTTCGAAGCCAAGGCCCTGGCAACGGCAACGCGCTGCTGTTGGCCGCCTGAAAGCTGGCCTGGTCTTTTATCTTCCTTGCCTTTCAGTCCAACTGCTTCAAGCAATTGCTGCGCGCGCGCTTCGCGTTCCTCCTTTGGCCTGTCTTGCAGAAGCATAATAAAACTTACATTCTCCTGGGCAGAAAGTACTGGAATAAGGTTGTAGGCTTGAAAGACAAACCCAATATTGCGCAATCTAAAGTCGATCAATGCATTTTCACTCAGCGTGGTAATGTCCGCCCCTCCAATAGCAATGGATCCTGCCGTTGGCTGGTCGAGCCCTCCGAGCATATTAAGCAAAGTGGTTTTCCCGCAGCCCGACGGCCCCTTGAGCGCCGTAAATTCGCCTTGCGTTATGGTAAGGCTAATGCCGTTCACGGCGTGTACAGGAACAGCACCCTCATAGACCTTTTCTAGGTTTTTTACTTCGATAACAGGTTTACTCATAACTTAATGACCACGAATGGCTTCTACTGGGTTCAATTTAAGCGCTTTAATTGCGGGTAAAATGGAGGCAATCAACGCCGTTGTTATTACCATTACAGCAATAATGAGGTAATAGCTGGGAACGATTTCAGGATAAATTATACTCTGCACGCCCAATTCTGCCAAGCCGTCCTGCTTACTGGATAAATCTATACCGATGCGCATCATGGCACGCGTGCTCAGGTCGCCTAGAAGGATCCCGATAGGACCACCAACAAACCCCAACATCAATGTTTCAACCAGGATCATTAAAAACAGCTTGCGCTTATTCATTCCTACAGCCATAAGCATGCCCAGCTCTCTGCGGCGTTCTAATATGGCCATAAGCATGTTGTTAATAATCCCGAAAAGAAGTGCCATCATGATAATACCTAAAACCAATACGAGCATGATGGCCATCATATCATCCGCAAAGCCCAATTCTGGACGTACCTGTTTCCAGGACTTCACCGCCAAACCAACAGGCATCACCGCTGCCAACGCACCCGCTTTTTCATCGGTATCCACAGTCTCCTCAAAACGAACCAATACCTCGTGTACCAAAGGAGTTCCCAAAGTTTTTTCCAAATCCTCATGATGTACATAGATGTGGAACTCATCCCAAGTGGCATTCAACGTTTTATAGATTCCTGAAATTCGGAACGATGCTCTGTTAAGATTACCTTCCGAATCTTGAAAAGTGAGGACTACTTTACTTCGCAACTTTAATCCCAATCGTCTCGCTAATTTTTCGCCGATCACTAGTCGATTGCGACCGGTAGCTCCAAAGAAATCGCCTTCTACCATGTAGTCGGCCAAAGTCGTTTGAAGGCGCTCTTCTTCTGGCCAAATGCCCATAATCCGGACTGCCCGAGCACTTTTGGTAGAATTGATCATTCCCCCTAATACCGTGCGTTGTGCAGTGCCACTTACAAACGACAAAGCTTCTACGGTTTTACGGAGGGCAACTACTGCTGAGGAATCCGCGACCACGGCATTGGATAACGGTTCAGCATCAAAACCTTCGTGGTGAATCTGCGCATGTCCGGTGGTTGTTCCAATAGCGGATGCAGTACGCTCATTATTCATTCCGAAAGAGAAACCTATGATGAGTAAGCCCGCCCAAATTCCTACCGCAATGGATCCAATTACGATAAAGGAGCGCACCTTTGCACGCCATATGTTGCGCCAAGCCACTTTAAAAATCATGCGCGCATACTTTTTACCGGGTTCAACTTCATGATTTTCCAAACGGCATAGCTGCTTACTAACACACCGATAACGAAGACGATGGCACCATGATTCAAATTAATAATGAAAGAGGTGGTCGTGTAAAGCTTGGGTTCAAAATCGAATTGTTCAATGGCGTCCTTCATCTGCCCACTTAAATCGATGGGGTTGTATTTAAAGTAAAATTGGACCGGTTTGACCACGGCCATTCCCACTACGGCGCCACCGACGAGGAGCATTAAATTTTCTAAAACAGTAACCGCAGCCAATGTCGTTTTACGCATGCCTATACTCACCAAAATTCCAAACTCGCGCTCGCGCTCACTGACCATCATGATGACTGTCCCGAGCAAAACGAAGGAAATAATGAAGTAAAGAATGGTTACAAAAATTTGACCTCCGGCCATATCTGCTTCAATGGTTTGGACCAATTCTGGAAACAATTGTTCCCAGTCTAACAATTCAAAATCCGCTCCTAATAATGGTTCGAGCGACGCTTTCACTTCTGCAAAATCCGCATTGGGTTCTAGATCTACCACCACTGTCGTCAACAACCCCATGGCATTGTACATCCATTGGGCCGTTTCTAGGGGCAGGACAACAAGCTGTTTATTGAGTTCTGGATTCGATATTTTGGCAATCCCCGAGACCAAGAACTGACCGAAGGCGCTTGCCCCGCGATAACCTTGTCCCAAAAACATAAGTGAATCCCCGACCTCAACGTGTAAATATTCTGCAAGTCCCTCCGAAACAACTACTTCATTAGAGGCAGGTTCGAAGAGGCGACCGTCAATCAATTGGTCCGTTAAACGCAAGCCGGACAATTCCTCCTCCGGACGAATACCCAGCACCAAACTGCCCCTATTACTTTCGCCAGTGCTCACTAAAGAAAAACTCTCCAACCTGGGAACGAGTGAACGAACTCCGGGTACATTTTCCATGGCATCCCAGTCCAGCGTTGTCTCGTCCATACTCAAGTCCAGACTCTGGTCGGCCCAAAATCCCTTTTGATGCACCTGTAGATAGCCAAAGTTGTTTGCGACTATATCACCGACCATGTGTTCCCACACGCCCACTTGAAAGCTGCGAAGCACCACAGCGAAAATCACACAAAACATAACTGCCGCTATGGTGATGATACTTCTTCCTTTGTTACGCCAAATGTTACGCCAAGCTAATTTGAACATTATTCGACCCGTTTCATGTTACTGCGCTCGAAAAACCCCTCTTCAAAAGTTGGATTAAAGTTGAGCGCCTTGTAAGTCATTTCGGTAAATTTTCCGTCTTCCTCAGCTGGGGTGATCCGCAAAACTGAAGGCAATGTTCTACCGCCAAAAGATTTGATTTCAGTCGCTTCGAGCGTGGTGATTAAGTATTCGTCTTCATCGTAAAATTCCGTTCGCAGTTGAAGAAATTCGTCTACAGATACAAAGGTGATTACCTCGCCCCATACTACTGCTGCATCTGCCTTGGGTGTAAGCGCAATTTTAAAGCAGTTCGTACCATTCACAGAGGTTATACCTAATAAAGTCGGGGTGTAATCTTCCACCAATGAACCGGCGTTGATCAACGCATCGTTCGTGAAATCTGTACCCATCCAACTCTGCACCATCGCCGCGGGTAGCGCAACAATTTTCTTTATGCCTGGCACAAAATGCCAAACATCCTCACCGTTGCGAAGAAACACAGTTCCTTTTTCACGCGCCGGACCGGTGATTAAAATCATGGTTTTGTCTAACCCCTGGTTCCAAATTTTAGCTTCCATAGTACGTTCCCAACGAGGGCGGACGGTACGAATACTGACCTCAGCAGCGAGATCTGCACCGGATAATTTGGCCTCCGCTTTTTGGAGAATGGAACTGGGGCTCTGCGCAAATAGTGTTACAGAAAAACACAGCAGGATAAAGGTTTTGAAAACTTTAGTCGTCATAATTGTGAGTCTACCTTAGTAACGCATTGTCAACGGGTAAGTTTGCGCAGCCTTAGGTTAATTTTTGGGCCAATTTTGCCATAGTCTTTTTCGCAGATTTTCCTTCGTACAGGACCTCATACACTGCTTTGACAATAGGCATTCTAACCTCTTGCTTTTTACGAATTTTTGCCACCAAGGCAGCTGCATAATAGCCCTCTGCAACCATGGTCATCTCAGCTTTTGCACTTTTGATGGTGTAGCCTTTACCAAGCATGTTCCCAAGCATTCGGTTTCTAGAAAACTGGCTGTAACAGGTCACTAATAAATCACCTAGATAGGCGCTCTTTTTAATGTTGATGCGACCTTCACAGGTGCTCTTCATGAAGCGGCGCATCTCGCGCGCCGCATTTGAAATAAGTACTGCTTGAAAATTATCCCCGTAACCTAAACCGTGACACATCCCTGCCGCTATTGCATAGATGTTCTTCATGACCGCAGCATACTCTGTACCGTAGATATCCGTGCTCAACGTACACCGTACGTAATGGCTTTGTAAAACGCTTGCTACCTTTTTAGATGCGCTTGCGTCTATCGCGGCAACGGTAAGAAAACTTAATCGTTCCAATGCGATTTCTTCCGCATGACAAGGGCCCGTAATGACAACGATATGATTTTCAGGAACGCCCACTACTTCACGCAAGTATTCCCCGACAATCATGTTCTCATCTGGAATGATGCCCTTTATGGTTGAACACACCAGTTTTCCATCAAGCGCACCTTTATTCATGTTTAACAGGACCTCTTTCACAAAGGCACTTGGAACGGCAAAGATGACGATATCACAACCTGCGATTGCCTCATTGATATCCGTAAATATATCAACGCTTCCTTCATCAAAAGCTACCGAAGAGAGGTAGCGTGGATTGTGGTGGTATTCCCGTATATGCGCAGCACTTTCTTCGTTATGCATCCACCAACGGCAAACACCTGTGTTCTCGCTCACCATTTTTACCACGGCAGTACCGAAGGAACCGCCGCCAATAACGGCTACTTTTGGAAATATATCAGATAACGTCTTCATTAGAATGTAATTTCGGATTCAATAACCTCGCCATCCCTCGAATAGCTGAGAGAAGTCGTATCCCCCTTCTTAAACGCGCCCAATGCTGTCATGTAGGCATAAATATCGTCGATAGTAATGTCGCCAATCTTAAGGATGATGTCGCCCGCCTGCAAGCCTGCATTTGCACCAGGACGGCCTTCTGTTGCACCGTCTATTCTGAGTCCCGGACCACCGAAGAGGTAGTCGGGTATTACTCCCAAAGTCACAGAGAAGTTGGGCGTAGTCTTTTGTTCGGAGGATGTTGTTCGCTGAAAGCTCAAACCTTCATAGTTCGCTGAACGCGCAGTAATGGTGTACACCAAAGAAGCAAGTTTTGCCATGCCTTTATAATTGATCTTATCGGCGTCATCCGTGGGCTTATGGTAGTCATTGTGTGTTCCCGTGAAGAGGTGCAAGACGGGAATATCCTTATAATAAAAAGAGGTCTGGTCTGAGGGGCCTACGCCCGCTGGATCTTTCTTAATGTCCAGTCCATGCACCCGGGTATCTAGAATTTCATTCCATTCCACAGCAGTTCCTGTTCCGGAAAGTTGAAGACGGTTATCGCGTAATCTGCCCACCATATCACTATTAATCATGTATTCAATCCCCCTTAGAGGAAAGGTCGGATGGTTTGTCCAATATTTTGATCCGATCAAGCCCAATTCCTCAGCGCTGTAAAACTGTACTAAATAATTGTAATTCGTGTCTTGGCGTTTGGCGTAATAGCGCATAGCTTCCAACAGAAGCGTCGTTCCCGAACCGTTATCATCCGCACCGTTGTGAATGGCCGCGGGTCCTTTGTACAAACTATTTTCACCGCCCATTCCAAGGTGATCGTAATGTGCTCCAAGTACCACCGTTTTACGCTTGTTGTTGTGGATGTACCCAATCACATTATAGCCATCGCTAAAACGCTCGGACATATTAACCGCCATAACCGTTTTCAGTGAACGCTTCATGAGTTTAGCTGCCCATTTTTCGTTGCGTACGAAGAATATAGGTACTGCAAAACCGTTGATACTTTTAAAGAATTCTCGCGTATCCGAGGCTGTCCCTTCAGGGTTGATGAGCAGTACGCCAACGGCGCCTTTTTCTACGAGATTGGTCACGCGTTCGTTCAAACTGTGGTATGCCGCGTAAGCGCTGTGCGGGTGTATTCCGTCTGGGGAACTGACATTCATGACAGCGATTTTACCATTTACGTCCAGCCCTTCGAAATCATTATATGTACCGTCTTCTGTGGTGATGCCGTAGCCTACGTAAAGGGTTTTTGCTTCGGCCAGCCCTACTGTGGCACTGATAGATACTGGATAGAAATCTTCATGACCCTCTAAATGCGTTTTGCCTATCCATAGTTTGGTAGAAGCGTAGTTCACCTCAGCATACTCTGGAACGGGAAACTTTTGGAAATAGCCGTTTTCACCCATAGGTTCAATGCCGTATTCCAACATTTTTCCCGCGATATAATCGCGAGCAACGTCTGCTTCAGGTGTACCAGGCTTGCGTCCTTTTAGCGCATCTGACGACAAGAAAAACAAGTCTTGCTCCATCCGCTTTGTAGCGCTCAAATCAATAGGGATTTCTTGGGCGTATACGCTGGCGGGAATGGCGGTCGTTAAAAGTAGAACTAGGGTAAGGAACTTGTTCATGAGTTCATTTTTGATTCCCTACAAAGGTAGCGACCAAAGACTATATTTGAAGTGTGAGCAACGGTATGAAAGCACTTGCTGGTCAAACGGCGATTTACGGCGTAAGCAGCATCTTAGGAAGGATGATCAATTTTTTATTGGTCCCCCTGCAGACTGCGGTCTTAAGCCAGTCTGCCTATGGTATTAACGTTGATTTTTATTCCCTTATAGCCTTCCTTATTGTAGTCGTCACCTTTGGAATGGAGACCGCGTATTTCAGATATTCTGAACAAGAAGGCTTTGACGAAGGCAAAGTTTTCGGAGCAGGACTGGCCATGATTGCGCTGGTTTTAGCCAGTTTGGGGCTCTTCGTTTTGCTTTTTCAAAATGAATTACTGCATTCCCTTCGGTGGGAAGAAACGCCGGAATACCTATACTTTTTTATGGCGATATTAGCCTTAGATGCCTTAAGCGCATTGCCTTTTGCTCGACTGCGGAGAACAAATAAAGCGGTCCGATTCGCTGGAATAAAATTGGCTTTGATCTTATCCAATGTGTTGATCAACCTCTACATTTTCCTTCCGGCCTATTGGGAATTACACGGCAACGTAGGTTATTGGTCGCACGAAATGCGCGGGGTAGGCTACATTTTTGTTGCCAACTTTTGGGCAGCAGTCCTCATGTTCGCGCTGCTCCTACCCACCTTATTTCCATTACAACTCAATCTAGATAAGAAATACGTTAAAACCCTTTTAGTCTTTGGAATTCCACTTCTCATTGGAGGGCTGGCGGGTATTGCTAACGAGATGCTCGATCGCCAATTGCTGAAATACCTCCTTCCCAAGGAAAATGCATACGCTGGAGTTGGAATCTATGGCGCGGTATATAAAATCTCTATCTTTTTAATCCTGTTCAATCAAGCTTTCCGCTATGCAGCGGAGCCGTTTTTCTTTAAAAATGCCAAAACAAAGGACGGACCAGAAAGGATGAGTACTGTCATGGATGTGTTCGCTTGGGTCATGTGCGTTGGATTCGTATTGATCATTTCGGGCCTCGATTACCTCAAGTTTTTCGTGGATGATAAGTTTTGGACTGGGCTCCATCTGGTTCCCATCTTGCTTTTAGCAAATGTCATTTTAGGCATCAATACCAACCTAAACGTGTGGTATAAAGTGAGTGATAAAACAGTTTACGGCATCTACATCACTTTCGTGGGTTTAGTCATTACCGTTGTTGGTAATGTGGTTCTCATTCCCGTGTTAGGCATTCTTGGCGCAGCATGTACCACATTGGCTGCCTATTTTGCCATGTTTATTGCCAGTGTGTTGTGGGGCCGAAAACACTATCCGGTACCCTATAATTGGAGTAAAATAGGTGCCTTTGTCGGCTTCGCCTGCCTTGTGGTGTTTATCTTACATTATACGAATTGGGCCTCCGGTCCATTAAAAGTATTAGGCGGTATGGTCTACCTAGGAATAATGCTTTTTTGGGAACGAAACGGACTCCTTAAATTCGCAACAAAAAAATGAAGATCAACGTAATCTACAGTGGCAAGCACGAACTGCCGCAATTCGAAACCGCACAAAGTGCAGGTATGGATATCCGAGCGAATATCGATGCGCCCCTTACGCTGCAGCCAGGCGATTACACGCTCATTCCCACAGGTATTCAGATGGCCCTTCCAGACGGCTTCGAAGCACAGGTACGCCCACGCAGCGGACTTGCCTTTAAACACGGAGTCACCGTATTGAACAGTCCTGGAACTATTGATGCCGACTACCGCGGAGACGTAGGTGTATTATTGATCAACCACGGCAAGCAACCTTTTGTCATTGAAGATGGCATGCGTATTGCACAACTAGTGATCGCACAATACACCCAGTTCGATTGGACTGAGGTAAATGATTTAGATGAAACCGATCGTGGCGCCGGAGGATTTGGCAGCACGGGCAAACAATAAAAACCAACCAAAAAAACCTAAGAACAGATGAAAATTATTGTCCCAATGGCCGGTCGCGGCTCGAGACTAAGACCACATACGCTAACCGTACCGAAACCGCTTATCCCTATCGCAGGAAAGCCTATTGTGCAGCGGTTGGTCGAGGATATTGTGAGCGTTTGTGGTGATAAAAAAGTGACCGAAATTGCCTTTATCATTGGGGACTTCGGAGCTGAAGTGGAAGCCAATCTTATCAAAGTAGCCGAAGACCTCGGCGCGAAAGGAAGCATCTATTACCAAGACAAACCGCTCGGTACTGCCCACGCCATTCACTGTGCCGCAGATAGTATGGACGATGAGATTGTAGTTGCCTTTGCAGATACCCTGTTCCGCGCAGATTTCACACTAGATACTGAAGCTGATTCTGTGATTTGGGTGAAGCAAGTGGACAATCCCTCTGCCTATGGCGTTGTTCAGTTTGGTGAAGATGGAACCATCAATAATTTCGTTGAAAAACCGCAAGAGTTTGTTTCCGATAAAGCCATTATAGGTATCTATTATTTCAAAGATGGGCCAGGTTTGCGAAGCGAACTAAAGCACATTCTCGATAACAATATCATGGACAAGGGGGAATACCAACTCACCGATGCATTGAGCTCTTTACTTGCACAAGGGAAAGTATTCAAGCCCGGAACCGTGAACGACTGGATGGACTGCGGAAACAAGGAAATTACAGTGGAGACTAACAGTAAAATGTTAGGCTATCTCGAGGGTAAGCGTGAACTGCGCGGAGCCAATATTACCCTAGAAAATGCGACCATTATCGAACCCTGTTACATCGGTTCTAACGTGGTACTAAAAAATGCAACGGTAGGCCCAAACGTGAGTTTAGGCAATGATTGCGTGGTTGAAGATGCCACGATAGAAGGTTCGTTAATTCAGACGGAAACGACGATTAAAAATATTCATCTCAAAGGCAGTATGATCGGCAACAAAGCGCATGTCGATGGGAAGTGGACTTCACTATCTTTAGGTGATTTTTCAAGAATGGACTAATGCACAAAACGCTGGCCCTGTTTGGGGTGTTTTTCTTTACAGCTTCACTTTATGCGCAAGGCCCTTCGGAAGAGGGGCCTTCTGTATTAAGCGGAACGTTCTATAAAGCCGAAACCTACCGCATTACTGGAAGGACTGAACTGGCCATGGAGCTGTATGAAGTGTTGGCAAAAGATCCGGTATATCGGGAAACGGCATTGTACCAATTGGCCCGTATGCATTTTGACCAGAAGCAATTTTTCCAGGCCTTCGATCTCGCATCCCAAGGCGTCGATTCCTACCCTGCAAATCTCTGGTTACTGCGAATCAAAGCACAAAGCGCAAAAAATATAGGCGATTTTAAAACGGCGGGGCGCTCCTTTGAAGTACTCTATTCCTTAGCCCCGCATCAACCAGAATACCTTTTTGAAGCCTACAGTACGTACCTCGAGGGTCGACTTTTTCTTAGCGCTTTAGACGTCCTCTCTAAAATCGAAAATCTAGAAGGAGCCTCACCACAGTTGGTTCAAGATCGGGCGCGGTTGTACCTTCAACTCAACGATCCCAAATCTGCAGAACGTTGTTTCAAAACCGCCATTAAAGCGGCGCCAAATATTCCAGAATACAGAGGCTTGTTAAGCCAATTCTATGATGGTAACGGAAAAACAAAAAAAGCATTCAAAGTCCTCAATTCGGCGGTTGAAATGTTTCCGGAGAACGGCGCCCTCCACATGGAATTGGCTCGCATGGCTCAGAAAATGAATAACACTGAGGTGGCCTTTTATCATATGGAACAAGGACTGTTGTTAGACGGTGTCCTTCTTGAAGACAAGGTGCCCGTGGTACTCAGCATCTATGAGAACAGAGAAAGTCCATCCTTTCGAGCGTTGTTTGATCGCGTTTTTCCTGTTCTCGAACGTACTTATTCAGGTCGTATTGAGCTGCTTTTACTTACCGCACAAATTCACGCACAAAACGAACGTTGGCACGAAGCTTTAGAAGGGTATCTGGCGGCTATTTCAATGAATCCAACAAACTACGCGTTGTACCAAATGGCATATTCATTGAGCCAAGAAGTTGGTGATGTAGATGGACAAATTGCTTTGCTTGAACGCATCGAAGAAAACTTTAATGCGGACGAGGATATACTGGAAGGGCTCGTCTTCGAATATTACAATGTAGGGAGTTGGGCATCGTGTGCTCGTTTGGCTACTGCGCAGGCCGAAATGACACTGGATCCTGAGGTCGCGGGAAATTTATATGCCCTTGCGGGAACGGCCTGGTTCCAGTTGGATTCCTTTGAATTAGGTACCGTGGCGTATAAAAAAGCTTTAGACCAAGAACGTAGCCCTACAACATTAAATAACTATGCATGGGATTTAGCAACGAACGAACGAAATCTCGAATTCGCATTACAATTGACCGCAGAATGTAATGCCTCGGTTGCGCTTGAACCTGCTTTTTTAGATACTTGGGCATGGGTATTGTATAAAATGGGACGGTATGCAGAAGCGCAGGTTAAAATCGAACTAGCTTTGCAAATGCTCGAAGAGGCCGATCGCGCCGGCACATATATACATGCTGCGAAGATCGAACAAGCTCTTGGCAATAACGAGAAAGCAACGGTCTATAGAATGAAAGAGGCCCTCTTAAAACAGTTATAATGCACGACGGACCGCGGCATATATTGAGGATAACAGCACACCTTTTTGTGGGCGTAGCTTTAGCTGTGCTCACAGGCTGTGGTGGCCCTTTATCTGTCGAAAAGCCACTGCGAAGGGAGAAGATTAGCGACGGTGTATCACGGAAGATTATCGTTGAAGATCGCTTTGCATGGACACAAAGTTTTACTCGAATTTCTGCTGAAACGCCAGACGGTGAGCAACGCTTTCGCGTTCAAGTGCGTTCCAAACAAGACAGCATTCTTTGGGCAGCCATTTCCGACGATATGATTGGATTGCGCGTGGGAAAGGCTATTGTGATTAACGATAGTGCTGCCTTTTATTCCACACTTCTTGGTATTGAATGGACCGGCTCCGCACATGATCTCGCGGGAGTAACTGGCATTGAGATCCCCTTTCAATATCTCAACAGGCTCTTGCGCGGCCAATTAATTGGGACCAACGACGCCATGCGGTATCGATACGACGGCAACGGTGACCACTGGGTTACACAATACGCTATAAGCAGAGGCCGCTCAGTCACGGTGGCTTTAGATAGGGACTTACGGATGAGTTACGTGCTTATTGAAGATCCCCTGGAATCAGTTTTTATTCAATACAAAAGCGTGGATGAGGAGACCGGATATCCGACTGTAATTGAAATCACTGTTAAAAGCCAACCGGACTACAAAGTCACCATTGAGGTTACAGAAATCCGCACTGGGGGACCTTTTAATACACCATTTAATCTGTGATGAAGAAGCTTTTATTCGTGTTTCTGATGATTCTAAATACTGGTTTGCAGGCGCAAACTAAAGAAGAATTGCAGCGACAGAAAGTGTTGCTGCAAGACCAGATTGATCTAGCAAGCGAATTACTCTTAAAGACTAAAAGTACCAAAGAAGCAAGCCTTTCGGAACTTCAAACTTTGAATCAAAAAATTGAGGCGCGCAATAAGCTCATCAGAACAATGGACCGTCAAATTCGTTCGATTGACCGTGAAGTAACGCGTAAAGCCAAAGAGATTAAGAAACTCGAAATACGTGTCGATTCTTTGAAGAGTGATTATGCGGATCTCATCAAGCTTGCACAACGTCAGCAAAAACCACGCGATCAAATACTCTTTATTCTAAGTTCAAGCAGTTTCGCCCAAGCCGCAAAGCGCATGCAATACTTCAAGGATATGGCCGCTTACCGAGAGCGACAGGTACAACAGATTGCTGTTGCTCAGGAGGCTTTAGCACGAGAGCGAGAAACGCTCATCGCTAAAAAGGCTGAAAAAATTCATACCCAAACAGCCCAAGAAGGTGAAAAACTAGCACTACAAGCGGATGCTCAGATCCAAGAGTCGACGGTGCAAAATCTACAGTCAAAAGAATCGACCCTAAAGAAAGATATTGATAAAAAGCAGCGCGAAGCCCAGCAATTAGAGCAACAAATAAAACGCATCATCGCAGAGGAAATGCGCAAAGCAAAAGAACGGGCAGAACGAAGTAGTTTAGAAAATGAAGCTAAAGAATTAGGGCTTGTTTCAGGTAAAGATTATTCAAGACGCACCTCAAATAAGGCCTTGAAAAAACTTATTGATAAAACCCGTGCGGAAAAAGGGTTAGATGTCCGAGATGATGGGCCGTCTTTTGCTATGACCCCAGAAGCCAGGGCCCTGGCAAATAGTTTTGTCTCAAACAAAGGTGCACTTCCTTGGCCTGTAGAACGTGGCATTATCACTGGGAAGTTTGGTAAACATCCACACCCGATTGTTAAAGGTGTGATTGTGGATAACCCACATATCGAGATTACGACAGAAGAAAACGCCACTGTTCGCTCGGTATTCGAAGGTGAAGTCAGTTCGGTCGTACCTATTCCTGGGGCCAATGTAATGGTCCTTGTACGTCACGGTAATTATTTCACCGTTTACAGCAATCTCATTAATGTCAAGGTGAAAGCCGGCGATATGGTCAGTCTAAAAGAGCCCATTGGGACGGCCTTTACAGATGAAGAAGGGAAGACTATGGTCCAATTAGGAATCTGGAAAGATGCCAACATTCAAGATCCTAATCCCTGGCTCGCAAAATAGAAACCAATGTCAAAAATTTACTACCTCAGCACGTGCGACACTTGTAAACGAATTATGAATCAATGGAATCTTGACGGTGTGCAATTACAAGATATCAAGCACGAATCCATCACTGAAGAACAGGTAGATGAAATGATTGCTTTGGTGGGTTCTGCCGAAGCGCTCTTTTCAAAACGTGCGAGGAAATACAAGGAATTAGGTCTTAAAGACAAAACACTGAACGATGGCGATATTCGGGCGCTTATTCTCGAAGAATACACCTTCTTGAAGCGTCCCGTGCTGATCCACGACAGTGCTATTTTCATTGGTAACAGTCCTAAGGTTGTCGCTGCTGCAGCGGCGGCACTGGTATAAAGTATGGAGACGGCCACAAGAAAAACAATACTCATTGCACACCTTGCTTTGCTCGGAGTTGCGCTCATCTACGGAGCCTCCTTTCTTATCGCAAAAAGCGCCATGCAAGGAGCCGTTCCGCCCAGAGCATTTATTCAATTTCGTGTAACGGGTGCTGCCCTTCTGTTTTGGATACTCCTTCCCGTTTCAGGAAGTGACCGCATAGGCCGTATCCCTCGAAAAGATGTGCTGAGGCTACTCATCTGTGCTGCATTCGGGGTTACCGCAAACCAATTATTTTTCTTCGAAGGATTAAAGATCACGACGCCCGTTAATGCCTCCATCATGATGGTGAGCGGTCCCATAGCGGTGCTCATCGTGGGTGCGCTTTTAGTAAAAGAACGCATTACCACTGAAAAACTCATTGGTATTTTATTAGGTGCCTTTGGGGCTTTTTGGCTCATCTATTCCGGGAACCAATTTGACCTTAGCGGCCTCTTTGGCAATGATGTTTCGCGCGGAAATGTATTCGTACTTATCAATGCCACATGCTATGCTACGTATCTCGTCCTTGTAAAACCGCTTATGTCAAAGTATAATGCACTCTTTGTCATTCGGTGGGTCTTCACTTTCGGAGTATTTCTCGTACTGCCCTTTGGCGGACCGCAAATTCCCGAAATACCGTGGGAGCTATGGACCGGGCCCATAATTGGTTCCGTGGTGTTTGTTGTTCTCGGCACCACTTTCCTCACGTATTTAGGAAACATCATTGCCCTTAAAACCCTACATCCCGCTACGGTAGGGGCCTACATCTACCTACAGCCGCTCGTTGCCAGTATACTGAGCTTCTTCTTTGGAGGCGAGCAGTGGAGCATTCATATGCTTTTTGGCGGTGCAGCAATTTTCCTTGGCGTTTATTTCGTGAGCTTTTATGGTCGAAAACGCAATGCCTAAGGTGGCTTGAGTTTCCTACCTTAGCGAAAATTTTGTTTCCATGATTCAAAGCATGACCGGTTTCGGTAAAGCCATTGGCCAATTTGCTGGCAAAAAAATCACCGTTGAAATCCGCAGTTTAAACAGTAAAGGGCTGGATTTAAACGCGCGTATTGCATCCCTATTCCGTGAAAAAGAATTGGACATCCGCAAGATTGTGGGTGCCGCATTAAACCGCGGTAAAGTCGATATCAACATATACGCAGAGGTAACCGGTATTGAAAGTGCTTCGAGCATCAATATGGAACTAGCGAAAGCGTATCTCGAACAACTGACCGTTTTAGAACGAGAAGCGGCTACCAAAGGTGATTTGATCGCTGCGGTAATGCGAATGCCTGATGTCATGAGTAGCGGGAAAACGGAAATGAGTGATGAAGAATGGACGTTTTTAAAAGGCTTACTCCATGAAGCTATAGCTGCCTTAGTAGAATTTAGAACTCAAGAAGGAGCATCTATTGCTGTAGATTACGAGGAACGACTGGCATCCATTGAAGATGCCATGAAAGGAATCGAGCCCCATGAAGGCGCACGTCTAGATGCAGTTCGCGAACGACTGATGAAGGGCCTTGAGGGTGTTGAGGTGGATTCGAACCGATTCGAACAAGAGGTGGTATTCTACATTGAAAAACTAGACATCAACGAAGAGAAAGTACGCTTAGCGAATCACATTAAATACTTCCGTGAAACCATGCAGAAGGAAAATACTGGGAAAAAATTGGGCTTTATCGCTCAAGAGATTGGTCGGGAAATAAATACTGTAGGTTCGAAAAGTAACTATGCGCCGATGCAACAGTACGTCGTTCAAATGAAAGACGAATTGGAAAAAATCAAAGAACAAATCGGGAATACACTCTAATCCGCGACCACTGCATATGAATTCTTCACAAGGTAAACTGATCATCTTTTCTGCACCCTCTGGTAGCGGGAAGTCTACGTTGGTGCAGCATCTAATAAATGAAGTTCCAGGGTTCGCTTTTAGCATCAGTGCCACTTCACGTGCTCCTCGCGGTACAGAAAAAGATGGAGTGGATTACTACTTCCTTTCTAACGAAGCGTTTCAGCAGCGTGTCGCTGAAGAGGCCTTTCTCGAATGGGAAGAAGTCTACCCTGGGATGTCCTACGGAACACTAAAAAGTGAGGTTAAAAAAAACTGGGATACCGGGAACGCAGTTGGCTTTGATATTGATGTAGTTGGCGGGAAAAATTTAAAGGCGCTTTATGGCGAGCAAGCGCTTGCCCTGTTTATTCAAGCGCCGAGCATAGAAGAATTAGAGCGTCGGCTTATTGCCCGTGGAACCGACAGCAACGATAAGATCAAACAACGTATTGAAAAAGCTTCTTGGGAAATGGACCAAGCTGCATTCTTTGACCACTGCATCATCAACGACGACCTAGACCGAGCGAAAGCAGAAGCCAAAAAATTACTGATTGAATTTTTAGCAAAGTAAGATGAAGGGTAAAATAGGCTTATTCTTTGGTACGTTTAACCCCATACATATCGGGCACCTTGCGCTGGCAGAGTTCCTCTACCGTTATACGGAATTGGACCAAATTTGCTTTGTGGTCACACCCCATAATCCCTTCAAGAAGAAATCGAATTTATTGCCAGATCGTGAGCGATTGCATCTGGTTCATTTGGCTTTAGAAGATCAAGAAGGGATGACGGTAAGCTCCATAGAATTTTCGCTGCCTCAGCCAAATTATACAGCACAAACGTTGGCCTATTTGCGCGAACAACATCCGGAAGCCCAATTCTCGCTCATCATGGGCGAAGACAATCTCCGCGGATTACACAAATGGAAAAATGTCGAGAGTATCGTTGAGGCGCATGACATCTTCGTGTACCCTCGTCATGCAAATGAAGTAGTCCCCGAAAATCCGCATTTTGAAAAGCACCCTAAAGTGACTTTTGTTCAAGCGCCGCGAATGGAAATCAGTGCAACGCTGATTAGGAAGAGTTGTAAAGAGGGAAAACCACTCCGCAACTTGCTTCCGAAAGCAGTTTTTGAGTACATTGAAGGAAGTAATCTCTTCCAATAATTCATGGCCACTTTTATCTCACGTATCGCTCTGGAATTAATCAATGGGCCGGGTATTTTGCATGAAAAACTCGTGCTTTTACCCAACCAGCGTGCAGAACTTTTCTTACGTGAAGCACTAAAGGAACACATTTCAGATACGGCCCTCTTGCCCATGTTCACTACGGTTGATCAGTTCATTGCGCAAGCGGCGAATCTCGTGGTGGTCGAGCCTTTGGCCCTAATGGTACGTCTGTTTGATTGCTATGAACGTACTCGTGCACAAGCTTTACCGCAAGGTACAAGCGAAGGCTTAGGTGGTTTTTTAAACTGGGGACAAACACTCTTGTCCGATTTCGGCGAAATTGATCGCTACCTCCTGAATCCAGCGCATGTATTGGGCGATTTATACAACGTTCAAAAATTGGCCGAATGGGATTTAGAACCGGGTGAAGAAACCGCCTTAATGCGTCGGTATTCCGATTTCATCGCACTGCTTCCTGCAACGTATGAGAACTTTACTTCCTCCTTGCTCGAAGATGGCGAGGCCTACAGCGGATTGGCCGCGCGTCACCTCGCGTCACATCCGGAGAGTACGGCTGCTTATCTCAGCAAGAATGGTGTTAAGCACGTGCTCATTGCGGGGCTAAACGCACTGAATACAGCAGAATTGAGCATTATTCAATCTGTTCGCGAGGAGTGCCCTACGCGGACGCTTTGGGATTTAGACTCCCATTACTTTAACGATCCGTTGCACGAAGCAGGTCATTTTCTTCGCGGACACGTTCAACGCCAGAAAACATTTGGAAAAGATGTACCTACTACGAAGGGAGTAGCGAGTGAATGGAAAACGATTTCCAAGCACATCCATCCCGTCGGGGCCAGTCAATATACGGGTCAAGCTAAAGCGGTCGCTAGGGCGCTAGAAGACCTCAGAAAATCGGGCATTGCACCCAAGGATATCGCCGTTATTCTTGCCGACGAATCGCTCTTGAATCCTGTGCTCAGTTTCTTACCGGAGGCCTACGATAAAGTAAACATTACCATGGGGTATCCACTGGATCAAACGGCTTTAGCCGGTACGGTACGGTTATGGATTTCGGTCATAGAATATGCCTTGAAAAATCAACGCAAAGCGGGAAAATGGACCTTTTACTACCGCTCCTTGTGCGCTTTATTTACCGACCCGCTATTCAACAAATACTGGAGCGGACCGGTAGGAGAAAGTCCGCTTGAATGGAATACAGAGATTGTGAAGGCCAACCGAGTATTCACGAGTGCATCCGAATGGGTCCGCCGGAGTTCTGAAGGTTCTGAAAGCTATGCAGGTCTCTTTGAAGCGCAAGATCCTAAAGGCTGGATTACCGCTTTACAGAACTGGCTGAAGCACGTCGGCCGTGCAGAGACACAAGATCCTATTATTCAAAACACCGCCTACCATATACATACGCTATTAGCGCAATTAACACGAACGCTTACCATTGAAGTAGAGCCGCTAGTGCTTTTAAAACTCATCAAGCAGCAGCTTCGAAGTGGAACGGTTGATTTTGTGGGTGAACCCCTTGAAGGACTGCAAATCATGGGAATCCTCGAAAGCAGAACCTTAGATTTCAAAAACGTCATTCTGGCTGGTGTAAACGAAGGTATTCTGCCGGCAGGGCGCAGATTTAATTCACTTCTTCCGTACGATATTAAGCGAAATTATGGCCTGCCTACCTATGAAGAGAAAGATGCCGTTTATGCCTACCATTTCTATAGAATTCAGCAGCGCTGTCTTTCATCGACCATTACATTCAATACGGACAGTGAAGCCATGGGGGGCGGTGAACCCAGTCGTTTTTTGGTCCAATTAGAAAACGAGCTCCAAAACACCGCATGCACCGTACATCCGCGTACCTTCCTTCAAGGACCCGTCGCACCAAACTCTATGGAACAACTGTTCTCAGCGGAAAAAACGCTGTCTGTTGTTCAAGCTTTTGAAGCATGGATGGCGCGCGGAATCAGTGCCTCTTCACTCAATGAACTAACAAGCATGCCCGACCGATTCTATCAAAAACGATTGATCCGCGTCAAAGAAGAAGATGAGGTTGAGGAACAGGTCAGTGCCATGGTTATGGGTAATCTTATACATAAAGGCCTAGAAAAAGTATACGAACCCCATGTCGGTAAATCCCTTAAGCAAATTGACGCAGAGCTGTGGACAGAGCAGGCGTATAAGGCCGGTTTTAACTATTTGATCGAAGTGGAACGGTACTCAAAAAACGCATTGACCCAGGGTCGAAATTTACTGACCCTTGAGATTTGTAAAAAAATGATCCGCCAATTCTTACAATACGACGCACGCCGTGCAGCACAAGGTACACTCATCTTAAAGGGAGTAGAAACGAAATTGGACTTTGAAATGCAGCACCCTACCCTAAAACTCCCGATGAAGTTTACCGGTGTGGTTGACCGACTAGAAGTGTATGACAATGCCTTCATCATTTGGGATTACAAAAGTGGTGCAATTGGGCAGAGTGACCTCAGCCTATCCGGACTAGGCGATCTCTGGAAGGGCAGTAAGGGAAAGCCTTTACAGATCCTTCTGTACGCGTGGTTGCTCTGGAAAAAAGAACTGGTAACGCATCCCTTCCCTTGGCATTCAGGTATGTTTAAGCTACAAAGTGGGCAACCGGAACACCTGCTTCGCGGTGCGGCACTGGGTAAATCCAATGATATTACGGAAGCGCTGCTCTTCGACTTCGAGCAGGCCCTATGTGATTACCTCTCGGAGGTACACAGCAATGGGTTGCCCTTCGTGGAGATACCAAGGTATGAATTCAATTAATCAGCGACCATGACTCCACTACAACGAATACCCACTGCAGAAGATTTAAAGGCCGCACAGGATCGAATCGCTCCTTATGTTCATAGAACCCCTGTTTTTCAATCTCAGAAATTTAACGACCGTGTTGAAAGCGACTGCGTATTCAAAGGCGAACACCTACAAAAAACCGGTGCATTCAAAGCTCGAGGCGCCATGAATGCTGTACTGGTTCATAAAGAACGTGCAAAGGGAAGCGGATTTGTAACGCACAGCTCCGGCAATCACGGGGCCGCCTTGGCTTGGGCTGCAGCAAATATTGGTGAGCAAGCATACATCATTATGCCCAGCAATGCCCCGAAGGCGAAAATTGAAGCTGTGCGGAGCTATGGTGGAATCATCGAATTCTGTGCCCCTACTTTAGCTGCACGTGAGCAAACAGCGAAAGCGGTGCAAGAAAAAGAGGGCGCTTTTTTCATACACCCCTACGACAACTATGATATTATCGCTGGACAGGCAACAGCAACAATGGAATTGCTCGATGAACATCCCGATCTAGAATACCTCTTTGTGCCTGTTGGCGGCGGCGGGTTACTGTCCGGGGCGGCTCTTGCAAATGCCTACTTTGGCTCAGCGAAGCTTATAGGATGTGAGCCCACAAATGCTTCCGACGCACACGAGAGTTTTTACAGTGGGCAGTGGGTTCCTGTGACAAATGCCGATACCATTGCCGACGGGTTAAAGACCTCCTTAGGGAAGCGAAATTTCCCCATTATTCAATCCCATGTCGATGAAATTTCGCTCGTTACTGAAGAGGAAATTACGGAAGCTTGGCACTTCGTTTTAGCGCGGTTGAAACAATTCATTGAGCCTAGCGCAGCAACCGGAGTGGCAGCATGTCTTAAGAAATCGGCTCGAGGAAAAACGGGAATTATACTTTGTGGAGGCAATATGGACACCCAAAAATGGGCACTACGATAAGTTTAGAGCCACTAGGATAAGTCTATTTGCGATACGCTGAGCAATTCCTGTACGTTTGTATTGCTAAGCAACAAACCTAAGAGTTACTCCTAAAGAGGCATCGTCAAAACGACGGTGCCTTTTTCTTTTTTGAACAAGGTTGTTACTGTCCAAGACTCTGGCATTTTACTCCGAGATTTATTGAACGCCATTCGGTCTTTGATCAGCTGCAGTCCATGTCCAGTCCCTCCTTGTGTAGTGTATTCCCCGTATCCGGAATCTTCAACTGTCAAGGTTAATAGTTCTTCGGAAGAAATCGCTTGGATATGAATACTTGGTGATACTCCTCCTTCATGACCGGCGTATTTAAAACTGTTTTCAACGAGCGGCTGAAGTAAACCCGTGGGAATACGCACTTTGAGCAGTTCTTTAGGGATGTTAATAGTCACTGCGACGTGCGCATAGGATCCCTTTTTCTGTAGCGCGATATAGGCATGCAATTGCTTTATAACGGAAGCCAATTCTATGGTCTGATCGTCCTGTTCTTCAAGGAGGGAGCGTAAAAATTGACCCAAATCAGATAAATATTCCTGAGCCTGCTCAATAAGCTCCTGATTAAGAAAAGCACTAACATTGTTTAATTGGTTAAAGAGAAAATGAGGGCGAATGGTATTCTTGTAATTCTCTAAAGCCAATTCCGCTTCTTGCTGACTCAATTTTGCTCGAGCCGTCATGATTCGACTGCGGTAGTTTAAAACTATTCCTATCAATAACACCACAAATAAGATCACGGTTACACTCAAGGCTATTTTCCGCAACCTTACCTCACGCTGGTATCCATATATTTCAGTCTGTCCACGGGCCAGCTCAAAAGCTAAAAACTTGCTCTGACCTTCATCCACCTCGGCAAGGGCCCTTTTATTCGCCTCTACCTCGGCTTTAAGTGCCATTTCCTTCGTCTCACCTAGCAATTCGTAATCCGTAAATTTCTCCCTTGATTTCGCCTCTAAGGACCAAAATTCTTTGTCCTGTGCAAAACGAATACAGCGGGCCAAAGCGGGTTGATCCAAGGCATTTAAATTCAACGCTCTGAAGTAGATGTTCTTTTTATCTACATCAGGAATCGTTCTGTCAATCAGTTCTAGGGCTAGTGTGATTAGGGTGTCAACAGCCGTAGAATCGCGACCTAGATTCTGCAATGCCTCTGCACGAACTGCATATGCTTCACTGGGATTAATCCCTCCATCAACTTGACGACATATAGCCAAAACAGAGTCGCTGTAGGTCAAGACTTCTTCGTACCGTCCGTAATCCAGTAGATAGGTAGTATAATTTCCTGCAGCTGTAGCCCATCCTTTTAAATTTCCTTCACGAAGACGCATGGTCTCTTCTGAAATCGCTAATATTTCTTCCCCGGCGCCTAACGACCAATAGGCGTGTGCCTTGAGCAATAAAATTCGTTTGATTCCCTCTTTATTATCTGCAGAGCGAAAAAGAACTTCTGCGCGTTCTAAATAGGTCAAAGCTTCAAAATTCACTCCTTTTCGTACGATCTCACGTGATAATAAATACGCTCCCCAAGCTTCCTCTATCTTATCATTACTCGCTAACAAATCGGTAACCAATGCATCGATAGCGTCAGATTCGTGATGCACTTCGAAAACGGCACGAACCGATGTTGGCACCTCTGAATATTCAGTCTGTGAACACCCTAACCATAGAATAGAGAACGTTGTAATGAAAAGAGATTTATACATCACTACCCAAGGCTTTTAAACGGGCCTTCGCGGCATCCAGTTGTGTTCCGTCAGTAAGAACAATATGGGGTGGATTACCGGGTTGGATTGAGGCAATCAAAGCGCGTTGTACTACTATGCTTTTATGAATACGAACAAATCCATCGCTCAGTACATCAGTGAAACTTTTCAACGTTCGCGCCATCAAGTGGTGTTCACCGTTTATCAAAACTACCTCTGTATAATTCCGCTGGCCGCGTAAAAAGGCAATATCGGCCTCAGGCAGTTCACGAAACGTCCCTTTTAACAGCAGTTTTATCTTTTGTTCCTGACTCACCTTTACCGGAACAAGTGATTCCACTTTTGCCAGGGCTTGTTCTAAACGCTTTGGAGTAATGGGCTTTAAAATGTAATCTACCGCTGTTTCAAACGCCTCTAAACTGTAATGAGAATGCGCCGTAACGAACACTATATTTCCCACATCCGGCTGTATTCTTTTCGCTACATCAAGCCCCATGGCATGCGGCATCTCCATATCCAAAAAAACCAATTCTGGAGCGTTGTTTTCGCACCACAATTCAAATTCTCGGTACTGGGTAAACCCTTTCACCTCTGCTTGTGGCAACAATTTTTCCAATTGAAAAACCATTCCCCGTACAGCGATAATTTCATCGTCTAAAACTCCTATGTGGCGTACGGTTTTCACTTTTGATAGCCGCTAAGCATACGAGCGACATACTTTCCTATGATGTCAAATTCTAAATTGATTCTATCGCCCACCTTTAAATGATGGAATACCGTATACTCATAAGTGTAAGGGATAATGGCAACACTGAAACCGCCCTCTATGGAGTCGACTACAGTAAGCGATGTTCCATTCACTGTAATGGACCCTTTTTCTACCGTAACATTGCCTAATGAGGGATCATAAGCAAAGGAAAAAATCCATGATCCATCTTCTTCGGTAATGGAAGTACAATGGCCAATTTGATCCACATGCCCCTGAACAATATGGCCGTCTAAACGTGCGCCCATCGTCATACAACGCTCTAGGTTAATAGGGTCGTCTTCCTTTAAATCACCGATAGCAGTTTTTGCAATAGTCTCCTCAATAGCCGTTACACGGTACGTTCGGTCACCAAAAATTTCTACTACGGTCAAGCAGATGCCGTTATGGGCAACGCTTTGATCAATTTTTAAATCGCTTGCGAGATCTGAAGTAACATATAATTCAAGGTTTCCGCCGCTCTTTTCGACCTTAGCAACCTTGCCTAATTTTTCAATAATTCCAGTAAACATGAAGGGTTCTTTGTGGTTGGTTAAAATAGTACATTTGACACTAAATGAATGACGCAATGAAAATCACAACATACACTCCTGATTACAATGGCAGCATAGCTATTGTTTATACCGAAACCAAAGAACTTTCTCAACACTTAAACCCGGCGCAACTCGATCGCGTTCGTGCACTGGGCGAAAAGTTTGAAGAAAAATGGTTGGAGGTTCAAGCGGGCACAGATACTGCTTGGGTGTATAAAATTGGAAACGCTATAGATGCTGATGCACGTGCAGAAAAAATGCGTCAAGCAGGTAATACGTTGGTCCTTAAGGCGAATGCTGCATACCTTGACCGCATTGCGATTTTAGGCGTACACGTACCACATGTGTCCGAAGGAGCCATTCTGGGCAATTACCAGTTCCTTCGCTACTTCTCGGACAGTCATAAGCGTAAAAATTCCATGGCCCAATTGTTCGTTTCAAAAGAAGATGAACAGACCCTTGCTCCCATTGCTATTGCAACTATGGGTGCACTCTTTGCGCGTGAATTAGTGAATACTCCCGTTATTGACTTAACAGCTACGGACCTCGCAAACCAAGCTAAAGAAGCGAGCAAACGTCACGGTTTTTCGATAGAAGTCTTAGAGAAAAAACAGATCGAAAGCCTCAAGATGGGTGGATTATTGGCCGTGAATTACGGTTCTCCTGAACCTCCCGTGTTCATCATCATGGAACACAAGCCGAAAAATGCAACCAATGAAAAACCGCTAGTATTAGTCGGTAAAGGAGTGGTCTACGATACTGGTGGTTTGAGCCTCAAGCCATCTAACTTCATGGACGATATGAAATCTGATATGGGAGGTGCTGCCGCAGTTATTGGAGCAATGAGCGCTGCGGCAGAAGCTAATCTTCCAGTGCACATTATCGGTCTCGTCCCTGCAACGGATAACCGCCCCGGAGGCAATGCCGTTACACCAGGTGATGTCATTACCATTTCAGACGGCACCAGCGTGGAGGTCATGAATACAGATGCTGAAGGCCGATTAATTTTATCTGACGCCTTGGTGTATGCAAAACGCTACAATCCTGAATTAGTAATCGATCTCGCTACATTGACTGGAGCAGCGGCAAGATCTATAGGTCGCTATGCAATTGTTGGTATGGGTAATGCGCCGAAAGAACGTATGATCGCACTTCAAGAAAGTGGGTACCGCACGCACGAACGCGTCGTAGAATTTCCGTTCTGGGATGAATACAAAGACTTGCTAAAAAGCCCCATTGCAGATATGAAAAACATAGGAGGCGCTGAAGCGGGAGCCATTACTGCGGGTAAATTCCTCGAGCACTTCACTGATTATCCTTACATTCACTTAGATATCGCTGGCCCCGCATTTTTAAAATCGCGCGCCGGCTACCAAGTCGAGGGTGGAACCGGTATCGGGGTCCGATTACTTTTTGACTTCATAAACAACCTGAAGTAACACTATGAGTGACGCTAGAGAAAATACGCCGAATAAATCGAATGCACCAGAAGGCCAGAGTAGAGAGGGTAATGCAAGGCGACGAAGTCGAGGCGGTAGAAATAGAAACCGGGGTAAAAAAGAGGTTGAAGCTAAAGATGGGGCAGACACTCAGTCTAAACCAGTAAAGGCTTCAGAAAATGGCCCAAAAGAAGAGGGTAACGGCGGAAATCGAAACAACCGTGGCCGGAATCGAAACAATCGGAATAAACGCAGTGAAGGAAAAGATGTAAAAGCAACTCCGGTAAGTGAAGAAATCCAGTCGGAATACGACTTACAAAATGACCTCTACGATATTGATTTCTCTAGTTCATCGACTGCCGCAGTTTATGAAGAAACTGTACTTGAAAAGCCTGTAATTGGAATCACTTGTGGTGATCTTAACGGCATAGGAATGGAGGTCATCATTACAATGCTGGAAGATACCCGACTCACTGAGTTGTGTACGCCGGTGGTTTTTGCCTCGAGTAAATTGGCCTCTTACCATAGAAATGCCATCGATAAACGCAATTTTCAATTCCGTTTGTGCGATACCATTGGGGACATCAAAGAAGGTGCTAACAATCTCGTGCTGAGCTGGGACGACAATGTAGAAATCACACTTGGTTTACCCACTGACGTGAGTGGTGCATATGCGTTAAAAAGTATTGACGCTGCCATTGATGCTGCTAAAAACGGCAAAATTCACGCCTTGCTTACAGCACCCATCAATAAACACAATATCGCTGCAAGCGTTGAAGGCTTCTCAGGCCATACGGGCTACCTAGCTAAAGAATTTAGCAATGATGTGCTCATGATTCTAGCTTCGGATGTTTTAAAAGTGGCTACGGTAACAGGTCATGTGCCCATTTCCAAAGTAGCGGAAGGCATTACTGAAGCTTCTATCAATAAAGCTATAGTACTGCTTGCACAAAGCCTTAAACGAGACTTTGGCGTGGTAAAACCTAGGATCGCTGTACTGGGCCTAAACCCGCATGCTGGTGAAATGGGAACTATTGGAAGTGAAGAAAAAGACATCATTCGACCGGCAATAGAAAATGCAGAACATAAAAATACGATAGTCAAAGGCCCTTTCCCAGCTGACGGATTCTTTGGGCAAGGCTTTGAATCAAAATTTGACGCCGTTTTGGGGATGTACCATGACCAGGTTTTGGTTCCTTTCAAATCCTTAGCCATGGGAAGTGGAACAAATTATACTGCAGGTCTAGAAATAGTTCGTACCTCTCCTGATCATGGGACAGCTATGCACCTTGCCGGTAAAGGCAAGGCTGATGCCACTTCAATGAGAAATGCGTTATATACGGCGATCGATGTTTATCATGCGAGAAAGGGTTACGATGAAATGACAAAAGATCCACTAAAAAAACAAAGAGAGAAGAGCTAGAAGTTTTCAACAATTTCAATATCTTTGCCCGCTCATTCAGTGATACTTGACCTGTGAAAAAACGCGATTTTGATATTGCCTTTAGAGGCTTAGCGTTAGGACAACACGAGTTCCAGTATGATTTGGATGATACGTTCTTTACGCTCTTTGAATATTCAGATTACCGCGGCTTACGTGGCACAACTGAGCTAAAAATGTTGAAAAGTGAAACGGTTCTAGATTTAGAATTACATTTTGCTGGAAGCATAGAAGTTCCTTGTGACATTACGAATGAGATGTATACACAAGCGCTAAAAAATAGCTTTGTAATGCAAATTAAGTTCGGAGATGAATACAATGATGAAAATGAGGAACTCCTCATTTTGCCGCACGGCAACTACCAGTTTAACGCAGCTCAAATGCTCTATGAATTGGTGGTACTCAGTATTCCATCGAAGCTCTTAGGCCCGAATGCCGGTAATGGTCTTGAAGATTTAATCGAGGAGGAAGAAGACGAAACAGAAGAAAAGACAGATCCTAGATGGGATCAACTAAAAAACTTGTTGAATAAATAATTAAGTAGAGATGGCACATCCTAAACGCAGACAGTCGAGCACTAGAAGAGACAAGCGTAGAACACACTACAAGGCAGCTGATCAGCAATTGGCTATCTGCCCAACCACTGGTGAAGCCCACCTGTACCATCGCGCGCATTGGCACGAAGGTAAGTTGTACTACAAGGGTAAGGTAGTCATGGAAAAGGCTTAAGCCATTCTATAAAAACATTGATTGTTAAAAAAGTAGCTCCATTTTGGGCTACTTTTTCTTTTTTATAACCCTTTAAGTGTTCCACACAGGCTATTTTAGCCCCCTACAACTGAAGAAACCATGAAAGCAGCAATCACCGCTATCGGCGGATACGTTCCAGAATATGTGTTGACCAACGAAGAATTGGCAACAATGGTCGAAACCAATGACGAGTGGATTACTTCACGCACAGGCATCAAGGAACGTCGCATCCTAAAGCCTGAAGAAGGAATGGGCGCATCGTACCTCGCGATCAAGGCTGTTGAGGTCATGAAAAACGAATATGGTGTTACCGTCGACGATGTAGATCTCGTTATTCTCGCTTCAGTCACACCGGATATGCCAGTAGCTATTACCTCGGCGTACATCGCACAAGAAATTGGTGCTACAAACGCCTACGCATTCGACCTGCAAGCAGCTTGTTCTTCTTTTCTTTATGCCGTTAGTAACGCTGCTGCTTACATTGAAAGTGGTAAATACAAGAAAGTTCTAGTCGTAGGATCGGATGTAATGTCTTCCATTGTTGACTATACTGACCGTACCACTTGTATTCTTTTTGGTGACGGTTGTGGGGTAGTACTCATGGAGCCTAACCACGAAGACCTAGGGGTTCAAGACGAAATTCTTAGAACCGATGCAACAGGACGCGATTTCCTCCGCATTGAGGCCGGCGGTTCGTTCCTTCCTCCTTCGCACGAGACTATCGATAAGAAACAACATGCCATTCGTCAAGAAGGACAGAGCGTTTTCCGTTTTGCCGTGAGCCGTATGGCAGACACCTCGGCTGAACTACTCGAAAAAAATAATCTTACAGGTGAAGATGTCGCCTACTTAATTCCACATCAAGCGAATCTAAGAATTATCGATGCTACTGCGCGTCGTATGGAATTGACTAAAGAAAAAGTAGTCATCAACATTCAAAATTACGGCAATACCACATCGGCTACTATCCCGCTAGGACTTTGGGATTACAGGGACAAATTCAAGAAAGGAGATAACATCTTCTTCGCTGCATTTGGTGGTGGATTTACCTGGGGCGCCATGTGGGTTAAATGGGCCATTGATAAAAAATAACTCGTAACTTCATATTCCTAAATACATTTAAAAATGGACTTGAAAGAAATCCAGGCGCTCATCAAATTTGTCGCCAAAAGTGGTGCTCAAGAAGTGAGCTTAGAAACAGAAGATTTCAAGATTAATATTAAAACTGGCCCTGATGCTAGTGAACAGCCTACGATTATCCAGGCCGTTGCACCGCAACAAATGCCTGCTTTAGCAGGAGGAGGAGCACCTGCCTCAGCAGAAGGAGCAGCAGCGGCGCCTACCCCAGCAGAAGCTGACGAAAATGCAAACTACATCACTATCAATTCTCCAATGATCGGGACATTCTACCGTACGCCATCACCAGATCAAGATGCGTTCGTAAAAGTGGGTGATTCGATCAAGCCGGGCGATGTGCTTTGTATCGTCGAAGCCATGAAGCTTTTCAATGAAATCGAAAGTGAAATAAGCGGTAAGATTGTTAAGATTCTTGCAGACGATCAAACTCCAATAGAATACGACCAGCCATTGTTTTTGGTTGATCCTTCTTAATTCAGTTTAAACCTACAAGGTTATGTTTAAGAAAGTACTCATTGCCAACCGTGGTGAGATTGCCCTTCGCGTCATTCGTACGTGTAAAGAAATGGGTATCAAAACGGTTGCTGTTTATTCAAAAGCAGATGCTGAATCCCTGCACGTTCGCTTTGCCGACGAAGCAGTTTGTATCGGACCTGCTGCGTCATCTGAAAGCTACTTAAGCATTCCTAACATTATTGCCGCTGCAGAAATTACGAATGCGGATGCCATTCACCCAGGCTATGGATTCTTAAGTGAAAACGCGAAATTCTCAAGGATTTGTGCAGAGCACGGTATTAAGTTTATTGGTGCTACTGGAGATCAGATCGATAAGATGGGAGATAAAGCGACGGCGAAGGAAACCATGAAAGAAGCAGGTGTACCGTGTGTACCGGGTTCTGAGGGTATTCTTGATTCCCTTGAGCATGCACGAAAAACTGCAAAGAAAATAGGCTACCCAGTGATGATGAAGGCTACCGCAGGCGGTGGTGGTAAGGGTATGCGCGCAATTTTTGCAGAAAGTGAACTGGAGGGTGCTTGGAAAAGTGCACGAAGAGAATCTGCTGCTGCCTTTGGTAACGACGGCATGTATATGGAGAAACTCATTCTAGAGCCGCGACACATCGAAATCCAAGTGATCGGTGATAGTTATGGTAAAGCCTGTCATTTATCTGAGCGCGATTGTTCGGTACAACGTCGTCACCAAAAATTGGTAGAGGAGACGCCTTCGCCGTTCATGACTGATAAGCTCCGTAAGAAAATGGGGGATGCTGCTGTCAAGGCTGCAGAATTCATAGCCTACGAAGGAGCTGGAACAGTTGAGTTTTTAGTTGATAAAGACCGAAACTTCTACTTCATGGAAATGAATACACGTATTCAAGTGGAACACCCAATCACAGAACAAGTTGTTGGCTTCGATTTGATTCGTGAGCAGATCAAAGTTGCTGCCGGAGAAAAAATATCAGGTAAAAACTATTTCCCAGAAATGCACAGTATAGAAGTTCGTATTAATGCTGAAGACGCTTTTAACGACTTCCGTCCATCGCCAGGAATGATTGCTTCGTTCCATGCGCCAGGAGGCCATGGAGTACGTTTGGATACACATTGTTACAGCGGATATATGATTCCACCGTTTTACGATTCAATGATTGCTAAATTGATTGTCACTGCACGCACGCGTGATGAAGCTATTGATAAGCTTGAGCGTGCTTTAGGTGAATTTGTTATTGAAGGTGTAAAAACGACTATTCAATTCCACCAGCAATTGTTACAAAATGAAGACTTCCGCAGAGGTGTTTACACTACGAAATTTATGGAAGATTTCGAATTGGTTAAATAAGCGTTCAAGACAAGATTGTATTAAAAAGCCCGGCGCGTTGCGCCGGGCTTTTTTGTTCTCCCCAATTTTAATTGGTGGTTAAAACAGTTTCCTTGGGGCGTGACAATACGGAGTACCTCCTTTATTGTCGTAATAATCTTGGTGATAATTTTCAGCTGAATAGAAGGTTGCTGCCGGTAAAACCTCAGTGGCCACATCGTAGCCCTTGGTTTCAAGCAAACCAATGAGTTTTTCAGTAACCTCACGTTGTACCTGATTCTGGAAAAATACCGCACTACGGTACTGCGGCCCTATATCAGGGCCCTGACCATTCCGTTGGGTGGGGTCGTGCGTTTCAAAAAATACGCGTGCGATCTCTTCAAACGAAACCTGCTCCGGATCAAAAACTACATGTACGGCTTCGTAGTGACCCGTACGCTTACTGCAGACCTCACGATAGGTCGGGTTCTTGACCATTCCACCTGTATATCCGCAAGTCGTTGCAAGCACACCTGGTATTTTTTGCAAATAAAATTCTGTGCCCCAAAAACATCCCGATGCTAAGACCGCTACTTCTTGTCCTTCTTCGGGTGCCGGTATGGTGGCCATCGCATATGCGTCGCTCATCTTTTTGTTGGTTTGGGCCGTACAGCTCGCCAGAAAGGCGAACATAGCCATTGCTATTGCTTTAATTCTCATACCTAAGTAACGCAAAAACGACAAAGGTGGTTCGGCTGAAGTACGATCGAATTAAAAATTATCCGATGAATCCTTTCTTCAACAAGACCTCAGCAATTTGAACGGTATTTGTAGCAGCCCCCTTACGAAGGTTATCGCTAACAATCCATAGGTTCAGGGCGCGATCGGCGGTGAAGTCGCGGCGCAATCGGCCCACAAATACATCGTCTTTTCCCTCCGCCATAAGCGGCATGGGATAGGTATTGAATTCAGGGCGATCCTGAAGGGTGATGCCCGGAGTGTCATTTAAGATCTTTCGCACCGCATCCAAAGTGAATTCGCGCTCAAATTCTACGTTCACGCTCTCACTGTGTCCGCCCTGCACGGGAACGCGAACGGCGGTAGCGGACAGCTTTATCCCGGTATCGCCAATGATTTTTACGGTTTCCTGGGTCATCTTCATTTCCTCTTTGGTGTAATCGTTCTCGAGGAAAATATCGCAATGCGGAATACAATTGCGGTCAATTTTATACGGGTAAACCATTTGTGGATCTTCGCCAATACGCTCTCCCTCGAGCTGATCAACAGCTGCTTTACCAGTTCCAGTAACGCTTTGGTAGGTGCTTACGATGACGCGCTTCGCTCCAAAAGCTTGGTGCAGCGGATGCAGTGCCATGACCAATTGGATGGTCGAGCAATTGGGATTTGCAATGATGAAGTCTTGAGCAGTTAATGCATCCGCGTTGATTTCTGGTACTACTAATTTTTTGTCGGCATCCATGCGCCATGCGCTCGAATTATCGACAACACGCGTACCAGCCGCGGCAAATTTTGGCGCCCATTCTAATGAGGTTTCGCCTCCCGCGGAGAAAAGTGCGAGATCAGGTACCGCAGCAACGGCCGAGTCCAGGCTTTGAATGGTCCAATCCCGTCCGCCAAAAGCGACCGATTTTCCCACGCTACGCTGGGATGCCACAGGAATAAGTTCCGTGACAGGAAAGCTGCGTTCCGCCAATACTTTCAAAATAATCTGGCCAACCATTCCCGTGGCGCCGACAACTGCAATTCTCATAAAAATTGACTTAACTTATATAGTACCCCGCAAAGCTACTTCTAAACTGCCTTATGTTCACCGACTTATTTCGTAGTGCACTAACACTCTGTTTCTGCCTCATTTTTAACGCGGCCACAGGCCAATTTTACCAACTTCTCGACTCCTTAACTGCTCCACATGTAGACTGGGAGGGCGATACCGCGTGGATGCAATTTTCAGCAGATGGGTTGCGGAGCGCAGCGCCTGCTGCGGGTTCTTTGGAATGGCGTCGCGAAAGTCGCGCTGCGCTCCACGGAAATTGGAGCCTCAAAATGCAGATGGATTTTAATCCGTCCACAGCTAATTTTTGCAGTTTTAAGTTCATCGAATCGGACTGGGGTTATTACGCCATTCAACTCTCCGGATCCAGTGGCGATGATCTTTCCTTGATGCTGCATACCCCTGAAAAAGACAGCGTTCTCGCTGCAATTTCAGGCTACGTGAACCGGAATGCAGTAGCCGTTGCACTTCGGGTTGAACGCGATAGCAACTACACTTTTCACGTGTATGATACGGACACACTCTTATTCAGCACGACCGACAGCACGCTTCGCTCCTCAAAAAGTCTCAGTCTGCACTGCACCTTTACCTCAAGCCGTGTGGATAAATTTTTATTTTCAACATTGAAGGCCGAAGGCTATGCTTTTCGTGATACCGTCGCGCCGAAATTGCGAGCCATTGATGTTTTATCGCCACGGCACCTCAGGCTTAATTGGTCAGAACCTGCCTTACCTGCGCCTGGAAGTTTAAACGGCGTCATTGCCCGCGCGCAGGACGGAACAGCTCTTGATACCGCATTTTATCCCTATCTGGGGCCTTCGCATTGGGACGTGTTCTTCGATCGGCCCGTTCCTCTGGGTCGGTGGGCTATAGAAGTTCCCCTAGCCGTCGACACAGCGGGTAATCTCACCTTTTTCGCTGTAGACTCCGTGCTACTGAACTATCCGGACCGTCAAAGCGTACAAGTTATCGGCATCCACCAGATTGAAGGAAGCCAGGGCGATTATTTTATTGCCTACAGTCAAGTTCCCATGCCCGAAGCAGTGTTGGACCTCATCACGGAGAGTGGAACAAAAAAAACCATTGCTTGCCCCCTAGATTCTGGAACAATCCGCTACGGATACGGTCAAAACACACAAAACCTTACAGGGTTTTCTCTGCCCGATGAAGGCGTACTCATTCTGAAAAACGAAGGCATCTCTGTTGCTGTTCAACCCTACAATTTTCCGTATGCCCCGCATCAATCCTTTGGTGATTTCTTATTACTCGCCGATTCCATATCCTATACCACTACTCAATGGCGCGTCGTTCCCACTGCAACCCCCATTAATGGACCAATTCCGTCTAAAAACCTTCCTAAAAACCCACCCAATGGTCTTTTTGGGGATCAAAACGGTACCAACTTTGTTCAATTTTCCCATTCGCTCTATTCCTACCTTCACCTGCTTTCACCACAACTGCAAGCACAATGGACCTCCGATGCGCCTTTCTTACTGCCCGTGGTGCAAACGGCACTCCCACCAATACTGGGAGATTCTAGCCTCCAGCTTTTACCTGCTGAATTCCCGGATTCAGGAACCGTGTTCATCAATGAAGTCCACGCCGCTCCGGACCAATTAGAAGAGTTCATAGAACTGGCCTCCACCAGTCACAGGCCCATTCGTCTTGACCCTCTGCGCCTTCTAAAAACTACCGCTTCTAGAACTTCAGCATACCGATTTTACGATACCCCACCTACATTTTGTGCGCTACAACTACCCCTCTTCCCGTTACTCGCTCCACATCAAATTCGTGCCTTTCCAAGCCCTACCGCTTTGCCAAACGATACAACCACGCTGCTCCTGCAAGGAACCGGCGCACAAACCTTTGACGAAATGACCTATAGCCCGTGGGAAGCGCCGCTCGAACACAGAAGTTGGGAACGCATTTCCCTAGACAGTCCTAGTCGCGCTCCCTCGAATTGGGCACCCCACCATGCACGCTGGTGCTGCCCTTCAGAAGCCTCACCGAACGCCATCAACAGCTGCGCCTCCTCCATGGGTGGCGTCGAAGTCAGCGCGCATCTTAAACGCTCCCACCTCAGCTTTGACCCTAATTATTACCTGCCTTCGACCGATCTGTGGGTGTCCATGGCGGCCGGAGACATCCTCTCCCTTCGGCTTTTAGATCGCAGCGGCCGCCCCATCACCCAGTGGCATTCTTTTGAGGGTATTGCAGGAGATAATCCTATCGGAATAGGGCCGTATTTGTGGGGTGAAAAGGATTTATCTACTGGAATTTATTCCGTTCAAATCCGACTAAAAAATGCTTCATCGCTACAAATAAAAAATCTACCCCTATCAATCTATAACCCATAAACTGAGCTCTCAGTAAAGAGCAAAAAAAGACGTACCGGCAAGTTTTTCCGATGCACAATATCCCCGTAAATAAAACGGCAACAACTGGATAGATCCCATCGGCGTTACCAGTCGCATATTCTACCAAAAGCACGTACCTTTGTTGAAATTATTTTAAGCTAGTTGCTATGAAATTCGGTGTAATCACCTTCCCAGGGTCTAACTGTGACCACGACATGATGTATGTACTCGGAACCATTATGGGACACGAAACAGTCAATTTATGGCACAAAGACACGGATCTTCAAGGAGTGGATTGTGTAGTATTGCCTGGCGGTTTCTCTTATGGAGATTACCTGCGTTCAGGAGCAATCGCAAAGATGAGCCCTATCATGGGTAGTGTGATTGAGTTTGCAAACAATGGCGGTTATGTTTTAGGTGTATGCAATGGGTTTCAAATTCTTACGGAAAGTGGATTGTTGCCTGGGGCGCTTCGTCACAACAACAGCCATAAGTTCATTTGTAAAAACGTATACATCAAACCCGTTTCTAAATCGGCGGGTATTAGCGCAGATCTAGACCACGCGCGCGGCTATAAAATTCCTATCGCACACGGTGAAGGAAACTACTACTGCTCAGAGGAAACATTGGCAGAATTAAAAGCCAACGATCAAATCCTTTTCCAATACAGCACCGCTGAAGGAGAAGTTGGTGCTGCCGTTAATCCTAACGGAGCGCTAGAGAACATTGCAGGGGTTTCTAATGCAACTAAAAACGTTTTTGGCATGATGCCACACCCGGAGCGCGCAGCAGATGCAGAGCTTAGGAATGAAGACGGATTGGAATTATTCAAAAGCATGATTGCACATATGGCTGTTGCATAATCGCTCTAGCCTTTTTTACATAAAAAAAGCCCCGAAGCGTATGCTTCGGGGCTTTTTCTTTTATCAAAGTTTAAACTTATTGCAAAACAATCGCTTCATTCGCTACACCGGCATCGGTTATAATCTGAAGCACGTAGGTACCGCGTGCCCAATCTTGCACGTCTAACTGTGCCTCTCCGCTTACTCTGCCAGAGTATACCAATCTTCCCGAAGCGTCTAACAAGCGTACATCTGCAGCTCCTTCAACACGAAGAGTCAATACTTTTTGTGCCGGGTTTGGATATACACTCCAACCTGAAGTCAAAGCTTCACCTAGACCTATGTTCATCACGCTGTAGGCATCTGAAACGTTTGAGCACTGAATATTTGAGACTATTCGAACGTAATAATCTCCATTCGATTGCGGCAAGAAAGTCGCTCCGTTTGCCCCACTAATTGGATTCATGTTTGCGTCCAACCATTCATACGTAAAGGTTCCCGCAGGCGTTGCTGCCTCGAGCTCACCAGCAGTGTTCTGAGAAACCGTTGGTTTACCGGGTGCCGGTTGTACACTAATTGCACGTTGTTTTGTCCGCGAGCAACCTGTAGTAACATCCGTGTATGTGTAATAAACCCAATGAGAGCCAACTCCCGCCGTTGCTGGGTAAATGCTATCATTGACTATACCAGAACCGCTATACACACCGCCAGCAGGCTGGCCGCCTGAAAGAAGTTTAGGCCCATCCAATTCACAAACATAACCTTGCGAACCAAGTGTAACAGCAGGAAGGCTGTTCACTGATAAGATGGTAGAGTCAGCTACTACCGGATTAGCGACACAATCGTCTGCGCTTATCATTTCTACTTTAAGTACGTCGTTATTTGCGAAAGTACCTCCATACATGAATGTATTGCTTGCGACCACTGAACCGTTCAGGATCCAATTTATTGTTGGATTCAATCCACCATTGGTTGGTGTTGCCGTAAATGTTGCGCTATCGCCATTACAGAGTGCAGCAGATACTGAACTCGTAAGTGCAATACCCGCTGAAGGAGCATTGATGATGGTTACATAGTTAGACAATACTACAGAGTCAACTCCCGCAGCATTAGCAACTACAAGTTTAACATCGTAAGTACCCGAAGTCGCATAGGTCACTGATGGATTCGCAGAAGTGCTGATGCTCGGGGTTCCGCCTTGGAATGACCACATGCGCGATGCTGCAGACGGTGCAGTATAGTCATAGAATTGTAATGTCTTCCCTGTACAACCGGCAGTATCACCCGTGAAAGCGGCCACTGGAGGGAATAGAGCTTGGCCAGAAATATTAATATTATCTAGATAGATATTATTGCCATAGCCATTCACTGCGACGAATTTAACCCGGACCCCAGCATTACCGCTGTACGCGTCTAAATCAATAGTCGGGCAGGTTACGGAAGAAGAACCATGACACCAATAGGTAGAATCTGCAGGTGCAAAAGCAGAAGTCACTGCCCCAGCTGTCGTGAAACTGGTGTCGGAAACGTCGTAAGCTGCCACTAAATCCCAAGTTGATCCGCAATCGTCACTCACATAAACTTTCAAACTATCCTTATAACCGCTCGAATAATACGCTGAGGCATATTCAAATTCCAGATTAATTAAAGTATCGTTCGTAAAGTCAAGCGCGGGACTGATCAATTCATCTAAAGCACCTGTTGTACTGTAAGAATAGTGGTTGATCGTCATCGCTGTACTTCCCGGGCTGGTTCCATTTACTGTAGCTGCAGCCCAAGTGATGCCCGCGTCAGGATTAGCAATCTCCCAACCAGAAAGTCCTGACTCGAAATCTTCAATAAAAGGTAATGGTGCACCACCCACTCCTAGAATCTGAAATGCTGTTGTATCGTCTGTTCCGTAATTATTGCTTGCCGTCAAGGTCACCGTATATGCACCTGTTGCATTAAAGACCACTTTCGGGAATTGGGAACTATCGCTGGTCCCTCCTGCAAAGCTGTAGGTTGAGGGCGTAATCTGCCAATACCAAGAAGTAGGAAGTCCACTAGATAGGTCCGTAAGCGAAATAGTATCGCCTAAAGAACAGGTAGCAAGGGGATCAGCTGTAAAGGATGCTACCGGCGCATTCGTAAATCCACTCATTAATGGGCTTTGCCAAACACCACGTCCAAATGTGCCGATACGAATAAGGGCATCGTCAGCATAAATCTCAATGTCCGAAACAATGACGTTCGGCAAGTCTTTATTAAAACTGATCCAATTCGAAAAATTAGAGCTCGTATAGTACATACCTATATCTGTACCTACATAAATACCATCACTAGAGCCCCCTTCAAAAGCTACTGCCGTAGCCGGAACATTAGGCAAACCTGAACTTAGGTTAGACCATGTTGAACCTGCATTAAAGGATTCCATCACCTTTCTATTACCTGCATAACCGCTAATAGAAATCACGATATGCTCTTCATCGTTAGGATCAATAGCTACGCCTGAAATATTATTAGGAGATGGGCTCATCGAGCCGGAAGGAGTAATGCTAGACCAACTACTTCCACCATTTGTAGAGACGTAGATATTACTGTTTATGAGCGTATAAATATAATTCGTATTCGACGGGGCTACCTCAAATTCGTCTATGTTAGAATTACCGCTAATATTATTTGAGGAGGTAGCTGACCAGGAACCTCCCGCATTCGTGGATTTCCATATTTTCTTGAAACCTGCGTAAACGGTGTTCGTAGTTACTGGATCTGTATTAAAAGGCGTTACCCAGTTTCCTGAGCCCGAAACAGATAATGTATTTATAGAACTGAAAAAGCCACCGCCATTTGTGCTCTTATAAAAATCTCCATAGTAAACTGAAGTATACATGAGGTTATCGTTCACCGCATCTACACCATTGTCCATTCCGTCACCACCTGTGACTTCAGACCAATTCACGGTCGTACTGCGCAAATGGGACCCGTTGTCTTGAGCGCCTGCTAAAATAACCGCGGTATCAGAAGTGCTCTGACTAATTTTATAGTATTGCGTGATGTTCATCCCGTCGTTCAAATCACTCCAAGAACTTCCACTGTTTGTAGTTTTATAAACACCGCCATCGGTTCCTACGTACAATTCAGAGGTACCCGGTCTAAAATCCGCATGGTGGTGATCCGCATGAACGTAGGGCGTTGATCCTGCACCGTACCAGTGTCCCACGCAAGTCCAGTTGGTACCGCCGTTGGTTGACTTCCATATGTTCACACCGCCCACGTAAATGGTGTTTTCAGAATTGGGATCACATGCAATGGTTAAATCATACCACGCTTGACCACCAGAGCCTGAACCGCTATTTGACCAACCCATAATATTGGGCGTAGAACTCATCAGAGTCCAGTTTGACCCACCATTTGTAGAGCGATAGAGACCACCAAAACCGTAATTTGAATCGCCGTAAACAAGGTATACCTTACCTGGAGCTGAGCTTACCGCAACCTCACAGCGGTACTTACCACTTGTTGGAAGGCCGTTGGACATCTGTGACCAGGTTTCTCCAGCGTCAAGTGAACGGTATAGTTTTGGACTAGAACCGTTTGTCGTAGCAAAAACAGTGTCTCCGTGGCCCATGCGCATTCCATAAAAAGAACCGCTCTGTTCTAACGTGAAGTTCTGACCGTAGTTGGTACTGCGATAAACTCCTGCGTTCGTAGCCGCCATAACTATATGTGTACTGTCTGGATGCACGACAATACGTGCTATTCTATAGTTCTGAGAGGTAGACCATGACAAAGAAGTCGTGTTCCATGTGATTCCACCATCAGTAGACTTTAATAGACCGAAGCTATACGTGTCAGCAGCATCACGATCACCTGTTGCGAGGTACATGGTATCCGGGTGTAGAGGATCAATGGCTAGATCACTAACACCTAGGTTGGTGAGCTCGTCTGTAAACGTGGTCCAGCTTTGACCGTCATCGTAACTTACCCAAAGGCCGCCTGCTGGGGCGCCGGCATAAATGGTATCGTGATGATTAGGGTGAAAGGCTACTCCGTTGATGCGACCAATTCCTCCACCTGAGGGAGCATTCACCGGCCCCATGACTGACCACTCGCCATATTCTGTTGTAGTAGATGCCTGTTGCTGCTGAATGGCTCGGTACAAAACGGATGGATGTGGGCGAACACCAGATTCACCAACACGCTCTTCCATCATGTATTCCCAGCGCTTGAATTGCTTCCAGCCGTGCCCTTTTTCATAGGGCTTACCATCAAATTCAGCATTGAATTTATCCACTACCGTATGAAAATTCACGCGGTAATCTTGCATAGCTTCTACCCATGTCATCGACGCGATGTCAGATGCACTAAGAGCAGAAGTCTCACGGTTTTGAGATGTGGCTGGTAAAAAAGCGGCGGTAAAGGCTACAGAAAGTAAAAGGCTGCGTAGCATAATAGGGTTTTAAAGACCCTAATCTAAACAAAAAGCTATACTCTATTCTTCCGTTTTCGCAGTAGTTATAAGCTTTAACTCATTTAATTGGATGCTGTCTATAGTAGCCGGAGCATCAATCATTACGTCACGACCCGCATTGTTTTTTGGAAAAGCAATGAAATCGCGAATAACCTCAGCACCGCCGAGGATTGCTACCAATCGGTCAAAACCGAAAGCTAAACCACCGTGCGGAGGCGCTCCGTATTCAAAAGCACTCATCAAGAAACCGAACTGCTTCTCTGCTTCTTCCTTGCTAAATCCTAACAAATCAAACATGCGGCTTTGAAGCGCACGATCGTGAATACGTATAGATCCACCTCCTATTTCATTCCCGTTTAACACGAGATCGTATGCATTTGCACGCACATTGCCTGGATCCGTATCGATAAGGTCAATGTCTTCAGGTTTAGGGGAAGTAAAAGGGTGGTGCATCGCATGATAACGCTCCGTTTCGTCGTCCCATTCTAAAAGTGGGAAGTCCATTACCCATAGTGGTGCGAAGACCTCTGGGTTGCGTAAGCCCATTTCCTCTGCGATGTGAAGGCGTAGTTCTGATGTGGCTTTACGCGTTAAGCGCTCTTCACCGGCTAAAATTAAAATCAAGTCACCCAGCTTCGCATCAGCAGCTTTCGCCCATTCGGCTTGTTGTTCTTGTGTGTAGAATTTATCTACAGAGCTCTTGTAGGTGCCGTCCTCATTGATCTTACAGTACACCATACCCTTCATGCCGATGTCTGGGCGCTTCACCCAATCGGTCAATTTATCAATCTGCTTGCGCGTCCAAGATGCCGCGCCGGGAACCGCAATACCCAACACAGTCTCTGCCTGATCGAAGACCATGAAACCAAGGTTTTGCGTCAAAGCATTTAGGTTGGCCAATTCCATCCCGAAGCGAATGTCCGGTTTATCATTTCCATAGCGTTCCATAGCCTCTGCATAGGTCATGCGCGGCACGCTATCAATTTCAACACCCTTCACGTCCTTCAACAGGTGAAGCAATAATCCTTCAAAAGTGTTCAAAATATCTTCCTGCTCCACGAAAGCCATCTCACAGTCAATCTGTGTAAATTCTGGCTGACGGTCCGCACGTAAATCTTCATCACGAAAACAACGCGTAATCTGGTAGTATTTGTCGTAACCACTTACCATCAGGAGCTGCTTGAACGTCTGTGGGCTCTGCGGCAATGCGTAGAATTTGCCTTCCTGCATACGCGAAGGCACTACAAAATCGCGCGCGCCCTCTGGCGTAGACTTAATCAAGAATGGTGTCTCGATATCCATGAAGCCTTGTGCGTCTAGATACTTGCGTACCTCGATATTCACACGGTTTCGAAGAGTCAAGTTTCTTTGTAGCGGCCCACGGCGCAAGTCTAAATAGCGGTACTTCATACGAAGCTCCTCGCCACCATCACTTTCCTCTTCAATAGTGAACGGCGGGGTATTCGCTGCGTTTAATACTACGAGCTTTATACTCTTAATCTCCACGTCTCCTGTAGGAATTTTGGCATTCTTGCTGTGGCGCTCAATTACCTCGCCTTCGATTTGTACGACCCACTCACGGCCCAAACTACGTGCTGCTTTCAATAGCTCCGCATCCCATTCCTCGTTAAACGCAATTTGCGTAATACCATATCGGTCACGTAAATCTAAGAAGGTCATGCCGCCTAATTCGCGCGAGCGCTGAACCCAACCGGCGAGCGTTACTGTTTGTCCTATGTGTGATGCGCGCAATTCGCCGCAAGTATGAGATCTGTACATCTTTGATGGTGTTTGAACCGCAAAAATAGCCAAACTTGTGGGCCAATTCCCTATTTTGCGCAGAAGATGATAGACCTAAACGATCACAACATATATATGCGGGCTGCTTTGGCTGAAGCTCGGGTTGCGGGAGCGGCAGGAGAAGTCCCAGTTGGAGCGGTAATCGTAGCTGGTGGACGCATCATAGCACGCAGCCACAACCTAACGGAATTACTTACAGACGTGACGGCACATGCTGAAATTCAAGCAATTACTGCTGCAAGCAATTATCTCGGCAATAAATACCTTCAAAAATGTACCCTGTACGTCACGCTCGAGCCCTGTCCCATGTGTGCCGGAGCCCTGTTTTGGTCACAAATGGAACATGTGGTTTACGGAGCTAGCGATGCTAAACGTGGATACCAAAAACACGGCGGTCCTATGCATCCAAAAACTAAAATAACCAGTGGCGTAATGGCAGAGGAATGTGCCCAATTACTCACCGATTTCTTCGCAAGCAAACGAAACTAAACCGCGCCATGATTCTTAGCACAACGGACATCATTGTTCTCGTCCTTCTTCTTTTATCGACTGTTTTAATTGGTCTATATTTTGGTCGAAGTAAAAAGAAAACGCTCAGTGAATACTTCTTAGGAGGCCGCTCCCTTCCTTGGTACATCGCAGGGATTTCTATGGTCGCTACCACCTTTGCCGCAGATACCCCTTTAGCGGTAACTGAACTCGTAGGCCAGTATGGTATTAGCGGGAACTGGCTTTGGTGGAACTTACTAGCAGGCGGCATGTTGACCACCGTGTTTTTTGCCCGATTGTGGCGTCGCTCTGGACTCACTACTGAAGTTGAGTTTATTGAATTTAGATACTCCGGGCGTCCAGCCGCTTTGCTTCGTGGATTTAAAGCCATTTATCTCGGAGGCATTATGAACGTGCTCATCATGGGCTGGGTTAATGTTGCAATGATTACGCTTCTCGAAGGTTTCTTTGGAATGACTCATGAATCAGCATTTGTGTGGACAGGCGTTGCTCTGCTTATTGTAGTCTTTTATGTCAGTTTTTCGGGACTCAAGGGAGTAGTATATACCGATGTATTCCAATTCGTATTAGCCATGTCCGGCTCTATCGCCTTAGCCTATTACGTATTAAAAGCCCCGGAAATTGGTGGCCTTGCAGGCCTACGCGCCGCACTCCCTGAGGAGACGTTCTCTTTTCTCCCTTCTGTAGGTGAGGGAGGTGCTGGAGGGCGCTACCAGATCTCGTTGGCCTCCTTCCTTGCCTTCTTCGGAATGGTGTGGTGGACCTCTTGGTACCCAGGAGCAGAACCAGGTGGCGGAGGTTACAGCGCGCAACGTATGCTCTCTACTAAGGACGAACGCAGTTCCTTTTTAGCGAGCGCACTTTTTCAAATTGGCCACTACGCAGTGCGCCCTTGGCCATGGATTATCGTCGCATTAAGTGCCATTGCATTGTATGGTGGTCAAAACAATCTTGCAGAACAAACTCCAGATTTTATTAACTATGAATGCCTCACAGGCGTCTATGAATGTGAACCGCTTACTAGCCAACAACAAACTGAATACGCGCAATGGCTCGAGACTTGGCAACCCGTTTATGGAGACCGGCTTCCAGAAGCATTGAAGTACCAGCAAGACTATAGATTTGGGTACATCTTCATCATGCGCGATTACCTCCCTAAAGGAATTTTAGGAATGCTGCTTGCCTCTTTCTTCGCTGCTTATATGTCCACGATGTCTACTCAATTAAATTGGGGAGCATCCTATTTAATCAATGACTTCTATTTGCGCTTTCTTAGACCCAACGCGCCACGTCGCTTAAGTCTAAGCATTTCGAGAGCGACCACTCTTTTACTGGCGTTTTTAGGTCTCCTGATTACCTCGCAAATGAACAGCATCGCTGGTGTTTGGCAGTTTATCATGGAATGTGGGGCAGGATTGGGCTTAGTGCTGATTTTACGTTGGTATTGGTGGCGCATCAATGCGTGGGCGGAAATTACTGCGACGGTAGCGCCATTTATCGCTTACGCCATTGCCCATTACGGATTAGCTTGGGCGTTTCCCAATAGCTTTTTCTTCACCGTTGGCTTTACTACCATCGCATGGTTGTTAACGATGTACATAACCGCTCCAGAATCTAGCAGTACACTCGTAGAGTTTTACGCCAAAGTTCGACCCGGTGGAGCCTGGAAGCCCGTTGCTTGGAAAGTTGCAGATGATCCTGAGATTAAGGACGGCCCCGCAACACCGCTGCTAATGCTATACTGGCTAGTGGGTATCGCAGCCGTTTATGGCGCGTTATTCTTAGTAGGAGCGTTACTCTTTAAATGGTAGCATCGTGCTTTAGTCAAAAGTGAAAGCAAAAAAAATCCCCCGGGCGCGTTGCGCCCGGGGGATTGTATATCCTAAAAAATTGCGACTTAGAGTGTACGCTTGACCTCTGTGAATCCAAAGGCTTCCACGACATCTCCAACCTTAATGTCATTAAACTTTTCAATATTTAAACCACATTCAAAGCCTTGACGAACTTCTTTTGCATCGTCCTTGAAACGCTTGAGTGAGCCCAGTTTTCCGGTGTAAACAACTACACCATCACGAATGATACGGACATCATTACTACGCTCAATCACACCATCAGTAACCATACATCCTGCGATGGTTCCAACTTTAGAAATCTTAAACGTTTCACGAATCTCAGCCGTACCCTTAATCTCTTCTTTGACCTCAGCAGAAAGCATGCCTTCCATGGCATCGCGAATTTCATTGATGGCATCATAGATGATGGAATACATGCGGATTTCTACTTCTTCCTTCTCTGCAAGCTTGCGTGCTTGTGCAGAAGGGCGAACCTGGAAACCAACTAATATGGCTTGTGAAGCTGTCGCTAACAATACGTCACTTTCAGAAATCTGACCCACACCCTTGTGAATGATGTTTACCTGTATTTCTTCAGTAGTTAATTTTTGTAGCGAATCCGAAAGCGCTTCAACCGAACCGTCCACATCACCCTTAAGGATAATATTGAGCTCTTGGAAGTCTCCTACCTTCAAACGGCGTCCGATTTCTTCTAGCGTCATCTGTTTCTGGGAACGAACACTTTGCTCACGCTGCAACTGCAGACGTTTTTGTGCAATTTGCTTCGCCTCTCTTTCGTCGTCCATGATGATGAAACGATCTCCAGAAGTTGGCGCTCCGTCCAAACCTAATAGATTCACTGGGGTTGAAGGACCGGCTACTTTAATGCGATTGCCACGTTCATCCAGCATGGCTTTTACTTTACCACTATGTTGACCGGCGAGTACGTAATCCCCCACCTTCATGGTTCCCGACTGAATCAATGCAGTACACATATATCCGCGCCCTTTATCTAACGAGGCTTCGACAATAGTACCGCTTGCATTCTTAGTAGGATTGGCTTTCAAATCAAGCATTTCTGCTTCTAAGATTACCTTATCCAGTAGCTCTTCAATGTTCAGACCTGTTTTAGCCGAAATCTCTTGACACTGCACGCTACCGCCCCAATCTTCAACTAGAACATTCTCTTGCGACAATTGCTCTTTAATCTTGCTCGGATTTGCCACATCACGGTCAACTTTGTTTATCGCAATAACGATAGGTACACCTGCTGCTTGCGCGTGTGAAATGGCTTCTTTCGTTTGTGGCATAACTGCATCATCTGCAGCTACTACGATAATCGCGATATCCGTGACTTGCGCACCACGTGCACGCATCGCGGTAAAAGCCTCGTGACCTGGCGTATCTAAGAACGTAATGGTCTGTCCCGTATGTACTTTTACGCTATATGCTCCAATGTGCTGGGTAATACCACCTGCTTCACCGGCAATCACGTTTGCTTTACGTACATAATCTAATAAAGAAGTTTTACCGTGATCAACGTGTCCCATTACCGTTACAATCGGAGAACGCGGCTTTAGGTCTTCTTCTTTATCTTCTTCTTCAAGGAAGGTTTCAGTAACCTCTTCATCAACGAAGTTGACACTAAAGCCGAACTCCTCTGCCACCATCTCGAGCATCTCTGCATCCAAACGCTGGTTCATCGTTACCATCACACCTACTCCCATCAATGAACCAATGACTTCGTTCACTGACACATCCATCATGTTCGCAAGCTCAGTAACAGTAACGAATTCCGTTACCTGCAATACTTTGCTTTCTTCCGCTGCTTGAATGTCCGCGAGTTCTTCTCTTTCACGGCGTTCAGCACGCTTATCACGACGAATTTTAGCGCCTTTATTTTTCTTTCCAGAGGTAAGCTTTTCAAGAGTTTCCTTGATCTGCTTTTGGATTTGCTCGTCTGTTAACTCTTGCTTCGCAACAACAGGCTGCTTGCGTCCGCGTCCACCAGCTGGACTTCTCTTCTGAGGACCGCGCGTATTGTTGCGGTTTTTCGGATCATTTTGTGCGGGTGTCGCTCCACCTGGACCCTGCTTCTTTATGCGCGTACGCTTCTTCTTGTTCTCCTTTGGCTTTTCTACCGGGAGCACGATTTTCTGACCTGTGAATTTTGGTCCGTCAATCTTAACGTATTTCGTTGTGATCTCTTGATCCTGAGGCGTTTTCGGAGCCTCTTCTTTCGCAGGTGTTGGCTCAATCGGCTTAGGTACGTTTTGCGCACCAGCGCCTGAAGATTTTTTTGTTGGCGCTACCTTTTTAGGTTTCGCTGGCGCTTCCTTCTTCTTCGGCTTCTGGGTATCTAAATCGATCTTACCCATCACCTTTAGACCACCATTGTCCTCTGGAGTAACTTCTTCGCTCGGCTCATTTGGTGCCTCTACCTCTGTCGCTGCTTCGGCTGCTTTCGAGGATACTGGAACCTCTTCTGCAACAGGTTCAGGCTTTTCAGGAGCGACTTCTTTTGGAGCTTCTACCAAAGAGGCTTCCTCGACAGGTGCAGGGGCGGCCGCTACAGCGGGTACTTCAACCGTATCCTGCGTCCCCCTTAGAATTTCTTTTTCCTCCTTCACTTGCTGACTTACCTCTTCTGAGCGTTTTTTACGCGCAAGGTCATCGGCAAACGCCGTCATCAAAACCTCGTACTGATCGTTCGTGATTTTATAGTTGCGATTGTTTGGAATTTCATGGCCATGTTTAGCCAATTCCTCCACCGCACGGTCTAAGGAAATGTTAAGCTCTTTTGTCGCTTTACTTAATCTGACGCTACTCATAGAGTGTCTTTAGGTGTTTTCTTATTCTTCGTCTTCGAATTCTTTCTGAAGTACGTTTAGGATGTGCTCTGCAGTTTCTACTTCCAAATCCGCACGTGAAACCAATTCCTCTTTGGTCAATTTCAACACGCTCTTCGCAGTATCACATCCAATCTTTTTCAATTCTGCGATAACCCATGCTTCAATCTCATCAGAGAATTGATCCAATTCAATATCGTCTTCGATTTCGATATCATCGCGGTATACATCAATCTCCATGCTTACCAATTTACTAGCAAGGCGAATGTTGGTACCCCCACGACCGATGGCTAAACTCACCTGATCCGGCGCTAAAAAAGCCTCTACGCGACCCGCTTCCTCATCAATGTTAAGGCTGGTCACTTTTGCAGGGCTTAATGCACGCTGGATGTACAATTGCAAGTTCGTAGTGTAGTTGATGACATCAATGTTCTCATTGCGTAACTCGCGAACGATTGAATGAATACGGGATCCCTTCATACCTACACAGGCACCTACAGGGTCTATTCTATCGTCGTACGATTCTACTGCAACTTTCGCCTTTTCTCCTGGGATACGAACTACACCCTTGATAGTGATTAAACCGTCGTATACCTCAGGTATTTCTTGCTCAAATAATTTCGCCAAGAAACGCTCATCCGTACGAGACATGATCACCACTGGTTTTGTTCCACGGAATACCACTTCTTTAACAACGGCACGGATAGGATCGCCTTTACGGAAGAACTCGCGCTCACCAATCATTTGATCTTTCGGAAGAATCAGCTCATTTCCTTCGTCGTCGTAAACGATGACTTCTCGGTGACGCACGTGGTGCACTTCACCTGTAATGATTTCACCTTCTAAATCTTTGTAACGCTTGAACAGTTCAGAGCTATCATGCTCTTGAATACGACTCACTAGGTTTTGACGGAATGCCAAAATAAATCTGCGTCCTAAATCGATTAATTTAACCTCTTCAGAAACTTCTTCACCTACTTCGTAATCTGGCTCGATTTTCAATGCTGCGCTAAGTTCGATTTCCATATTATCGTCCTCCACTGCACCGTCTTCAACTACCGTACGGTTGCGCCAAATCTCCAAATCACCCTTATCTGGGTTAACAATCACATCAAAGTTCTCATCGTCTTCGTACTTCTTACGCAATTGATTGCGAAAGGCCTCTTCGATGAATGCCATGAGCGTAATTCTGTCGATATTTTTCTCCTCCTTAAACGCGAGGAAGCTTTCAATAATCGCCTGATTTTCCATTGTTTATATCTGAATAATCCTATTTAAACTTAATTGCCACTTTTGCTTCAGTAAGCGCCGTGAATTCAATTTTTAATTCTTTATTGGGGTCACTCTTCTTTTTCTGTGGTACGCTGAGCACGATGTACTCCTCTGCTACCTCGATGAGTTGACCTTCGTCCGCTCTATCATCGTATTTCACTTTCAAAAAGCGACCTTCATTCTTTTTGTACTGACGCCAAATTTTAAGGGGGCGCGTTAAATCTGGGCTACTTACCGTTAGATTAAAATCTTCATCATCTCGGTCTAGTAAGGATTCTACCTTGCGATTGATCATTTTGATTTGCTCAATGGTCAATCCGGCATCCGCGTCTACGTAAGCAACAATAACGTTATTGGGCTTGATTTCGAGATCGACCAAAAAGGCGTCGTTTTCATCTACCGCCGTCGTTAACGCTTTTGATACTTTGTCGTATTCCATAAATTACCGCCAATAAAAGAGGGGACTCGAGGTCCCCCTTTTGTACGTCAAAAAGTTTTGACAAATATAGACATTTATTTTATTGACAGCGCACTGTGAATAACCACAAGCCTAAATACTTACGATTTTACGTTTTTAAGTGATTAATACGCTCTCAATCGATTCACTTTAAGCATTTTCACTACATTAGGCGTTCGCTTACATGTCAATTATGAACAAAACCATTAGTATTCTCGTAGTGGACGATCACCCTATCGTACGAGGAGGCATTAAAACCATGCTGGAAATGGGCAAGTTTGAGTCGTATTCGTTCCAAGTTAAAGAGGCCGGAAACATTCTAGACGCCCTAAAATTAGCCGATCAATATGCTTTTCATTTAATCGTCACGGATTCGCAATTGGGAAAGCATTCAGGTGCAGAACTCACGAAATCGTTGTTGCGCTTATCGCCCGAACAGTCGGTCTTAGGATTTTCAGAATCGGACGACATGAATGTCGTAGAGCACATGCTGAAAGCTGGAGCTAAGGGATTTATTAAAAAGAGTGTCGATACCGGTGAGCTGATAAAAGCCATCACAGCCATTCTAGAAGGACACCTGTATTATGCGCTCGATATTGCCAATTCGCTCATTGAACGCAGGATTTTAGGCAAGACATTCGCTGAATTTCACAGTAATAACCCGGCAGTTGCACGATTGAGCAAACGAGAGATAGAAATTCTCAAATACATTGCGGATCAATTGACCAATGAAGAAATTTCTAAAAAACTCTTCTTATCCAAACGTACCATCGACAACCATCGACAAAACATTTTAAATAAATTAGGAATGAACAACACCGCCGGTCTAGTGCGCTTCGCAGTAGAAAACGGATTGCTTCACTAAGCTTCTCCTCAGCTACAATAAAAAAAGCGCGCCCGATGGGCGCGCTTTTTTTTGGGGTAAAGGCTAAAAAAATCCCCCGGGCGCGATGCGCCCGGGGGATCTCTTATTTAAGTAGATCGGTATCGTTTATTCAACAATTATCTTTAGTGTTTTCGTTGCGCCCTTCGCGTTAGCGATGTTCACATAATACATACCGCTCACCATATTATTGCGCTCCAAAGTGATATCACCTTGTACGTTATCGAAACCTGCAACCACACGACCAGTGATATCGAATACACGAACTGAATAACGTCCTGCGCCTAAAGCGATGGTTGCGTTTTCGTTCATTGGGTTAGGACGAACACTGACACCTATAAGCGCGTCTTCTTCAACAGAGATGAATGAACACTGACCAAAGATGTGCTGTACAGTATCTGCGCTACCTGAACGCGCGAAGAAACGGTTGTATCCACCTACGCCATTATCAACACCACAATCCATAGGAACCGGCTCGTGGTTTGAACTATTGCTTGGGTCACCATTTGAGAAACGGTATTCCATAGTACCTGGACAGAAGTTTACTTCCGTAGCAATGTACTGACCTGCAACAGAATGAGGAACCATAGGAACGGCATTTGCATCCCACTGAGTGAAGGCGCCCATTAAATAAATGGTATCTGCAGGAGTAAATGCTGCTTGTGTAAAGTCAACGATGAATGTAACATCCGCCGTAGCTGGAACAGCCGCACAAGGACCATACGTATCGTTACCGAAACAACGGGTTGCAACTGTAGAATCAGAGCTCACAGTAACGATTTTGTTACCACCGCCTTCCCAGTTGGTATTGCCGTTTTCGTGGAAACGTGCCTTGAACTGGAAATCGCCTGAATCTACATCAGTGTAAGAAATCGAATAAACACCGTCACCGTCTGGATCCGTCATCAATTCACCACCCCAGCCATTTATTGGGCCGGCAAGTGTAACGGAGTCTACAGTACCACATGCTGCGATAGAACTCACATCAACATTTACTGTGATATCATAAGTAGATACTACCATACAAGGGCCACACATATTGTAACACACCTCGTACATACCGCTGACTGTATCGGTATAGAAACGGTTATCGCCTTGACTTATACCTGCAGTAGATGCTTGACATGTAGATGGCACTGACTCAACATCACTCCAAGAATTACCGTTTAGAAACTTAAAATAGGTAGAATCCGTTTTGCCGACATAAGCGATGTAACGGTATACACCGTCAAAGTTTACCATCTGAGTTTTGGCTGGGTCCCAACCTTGAAAGTTTCCAGCAACATGCGCAGAGTCCGCGCTTATCGTTTGTAAAGCATAATCCACTTTAAATTGAATGGCTTTCTGTCCAGCTGGTGCAGCACCAGCGAACATAACCGCAGGAAGGGTCGTGTCGGAAGAGATGACCGCCCAACGGTTACCGTTACCGTTCGTTCCAACGTTTACTGCAGTAGGAACACTTTCGTCGTCGCCCCAAGCATTACCGTTAAGAAATTTATATTCCAATTGACCGGGAGATACACTCACTGTAGTGGAATAAATTGAAGACGTGCCGACTTGCGTTAAACCGGTCGTTGACGGCGACCAGCTCTGGAAAGATCCTGCTACATGTACACCGTTCGAATTCGCAGAAGTAGATCCTAAATCCACTTGGAAGGTAACGCTGTGCGTTTGAGCAAATGCAGTTACACCCAAAAAGAGTGCGACTGCTAAAGCGTAGAATTTTTTCATAATTATGATAGATTATTATTAAATGTACTTAGTACTCTTCAAAGTTAAGCCAAACAGATACTGGTGTTTAGCCGTTTTTTAACCACATTCTTGCAGATTAATACAACAAACCATGAATTCGCATGGAATTCTATTTTTAGTAGGTACAAAACAGAGGAGACTATATCTCCCTAATTATACCCTAATCATCCATTTTTTTGATACCTTACAGTCAAGAAATGCGTTATTAGTCATTCGACGGTCTAAGCCAATTAGCTACTTGTTATTTGTATCGCCGCAATAACGCATTTGATAAAGCACGCTTGGTTAAACGAGAACGATTAGAATGAAGGCCACTATTGAAAATATCCGCATTGCCGAACAGGACCGTAGCTACAATAGCTATGTCTTGGCGCAAAAGGCTGGGCAAAATTTTCCGTCCATTTTTACCGATTATTGGCATTACCACCCGGAAATTGAAATCACCTACATAGTCAAAGGCAAAGGCCTTGCCTTCATCGGAAATAAAACGATAGAGTTTGAGCCAGGGCAAGCGTTCCTCCTGGGCCCTTATCTACCGCATAACTTTGTCAGTACTGAGGAAGAAGAAGTTCAAATGGAGAAGGAATGCTGGGGACTCCAGTTCACACAAGAGTGGCTTAACAGCTTTAAGGAAAGTGCCTCTCTTCAGCGCCTGTTCCGGGCCATGAGCTACGGCATTAATTTGGGTCAATTCAACAACGCCGAACACCAAGCCTTCACCACCATCGTCGGCAAAGACCCCCTCCGTAGTATTGGCGCGTTTTTCAACCTCATGGCCATGATCGCCGACCGGGCAGATTTCCTGACCGTCTCCACCAACAACGCCTACTCTAACGTTATGAGCCAAAAGCTCAGTCAACGAATGGAACGCGTCTCGAAACACATCCAAGACCACTACCAAAACACCATTACCCTAAGCGAAATCTCCGACATCGCTAGCATGACCGAACAAAGCTTCAGCCGATGGTTCCGCCAAACCTCTGGCCTGACATTCGTAGACTACCTCATGCAGCTGCGAACCACGGTCGCGAGTAACCTGCTTATCAATACAAATAAAGCGATGACAGAGGTAGCTTCAGAGAGCGGTTTTAACTCCAGTTCCTCTTTCAACCGCGCTTTCCTCAAAATAAAAGGTTGCTCTCCACGAGAATTTAGGAAGAAGAAAAAAATATAACCCTATAAAAAAGGCCTCGAAATCGGGGCCTTTTTTCTTTGCTATTCATTTCAATGAACAGAGATAAACTTATGCCTTTACTCTAACGGCGTATAAGTCACCGCATGCCTGTTTGTTATCAAGAGATTTGCCAAGCCCGCAATTACAAGGGATGTGCCTGCAAGTAACATTGCATTGATCGGCTCTGCTCCAAACAAATTCTTATAAATTACAGTCAAAGAGGTTGCCGCTACTATCTGCGGGATGACTATGAACATGTTGAAGATGCCCATGTACACCCCCATTTTATTTGGGTCTAAGGTTGAACTTAACATGGCGTACGGCATGGAAAGTATGGACCCCCAAGAAAAACCAATACAGACAAACGATAACGTTAACATTGACGGTTCTGTTATGAAGTACATACTTATGAAACCATATGCCCCAGCAAAAAGACTGAACATGTGAACGTACTTTCGGTTGATACGACGCTTCGCTGTCCACAGCGTTAAAAGCAATGCGAACAACATAGAACTCAAACCATAATTCCCCATATAAGAGCCCACTTGATTGGAAGCGTCATTGAATGCTCTATCCTCCAATTGGTACGCTTCTATCTGGGCAGCCGATGATACAGCGTATTCAATAGCCTCAGGTTTCGCAGCGCCATAAACGTGGTCGGTCAGAGCGGGATTCGCCATGGACCACATGCAAAAAAACGCGAACCAAGAAAAGAATTGGACCACGCCCAATTTCTTCATGGTTAAAGGCATGTTCCCAATATTTTTCCCAACCTCACGTAAAGTATTTACTAAGCCCGAATTTTCCTTCTGCTCGGCGCGAAATACCTCCATATCTTCAGGAGGATATTCATCCGTCGTAAATACGGTATAGAGAATGGCCAGCAAGAAAATCACAGCGCCGATGCCAAAGGCAACCTTTACGGACATGGGAACAACTCCTGGATCCGCCTCATTACTCACGCCTAGGGAACTGACTAAAAGGGGTAAGTTTGAGGCCACCCATGTGCTCACCCCAATAATCAAGGTTTGCACTACGAAACCAAAACTTCGCTGACTGTCCGGTAACTTATCAGCTACCAAGGCACGGAAGGGCTCCATAGATATGTTCATAGTCGCATCTAAAATCCAAAGTCCACCTGCAGCAATCCACAGCGCGGAACTGTGGGGTACAAAGAGTAAGGTTATAGAAGCCAGAATGGCACCAATTAAAAAATACGGACGACGACGACCAAAGCGTGGGTGCCAAGTATTGTCGCTCATTTGCCCAATAATCGGCTGAACGATCAACCCTGTGAGTGGCGCAGCAATCCATAAGAGCGGAAGACTGTGCTCATCGGCACCTAGGGTTTCAAAGATCCGACTCATAAAACCGCCTTGTAAGGCATAACCGAATTGGATTCCCAAAAAGCCAAAGCTCATGTTCCAAATCTGCCAAAAACTAAGTTTAGGTTTCTGTTGCATACGTTTCAATGAATTAGTCCACTAAAGAGAAAAAACCCGACCAAGGCCGGGTTTTAAGAGTTAATGCATTAAGGTTCTACTGACATTCGATTTGAACATTTACAGCCTCTGTTACGCGATCCGCTCCTGTAGCGAACACTTTTTTCATGGCAATAAACTCCAAATAATCAATGGTTTTAGTCGCAGGAACATTAAAGAATTCCTCGGGAATAAGACGCAATTGGAAATTTCCGTTGTCTAAATAATCCATCTGTAAGTCCGGATTACTTCCTACGTTGAAGGTATTCTCAATTTGATCAAAAGTCCCGTCTGTATAGGTGACTTTAGCGTACATGTAACAATCGTCCGAAGCCAAATTTTGCATGCTCGACTTCTGTTCACGCCAATTTTCATAACGCAAGGTCAGCACATCATCTGCCATAACCTTCGTTGGAAAATGGTAGAATGGGTTGCGCTCTGTAGCAGGAGGGTCGATAGCTATACTTTGATCGTCTGTTTTAACATCGGGATCACCATAACCGCCGCCGTCTTTAGCTTTTACTAAAAAGTGAATGTCCTCTGCATACACGGTGGTCGCATCCACCTCGTAGAAAAGGGTAGGAACAATTTTCCAAGAGAACGTCCCGTCAGCATTCTTCGTCATTTTCATGGCTTCGTTTGAATTCTTCCAAGGTGCAGACCCCGTGCCATTGACAAAAGGATGACCATCCGGATGTGTAGCCGGCTTCCATGTCCATATGTACATGTCTTCGCCTGCATCGACCGCTTGCTTCAACAAATCTTGATGACCTACAGCCAAATCTAGAGCCGCCGGATCAAAGATGATCTCTAACGAATCTGCTGGGTCTATATTTTCATCTGGAACCGTCGTGATTTGGGCACTTGCTGAAAGGCCCAAAGTCAAGAGTAAAAGTGTGTTTATTCTTTTCATAATGAAGCTTATTTACGAGTAAACGTTAATTGGTAAGAAACGCTCGGCTTATCACAGCGCTCACGAGCGAAAATGAAACTTACATTCTGATCAATACTCCTTGGCATATTTCCTAGAGGTAAAATCACAACTGATGAATCCTGTGTCAAATGAAGTTCTGACGGGTATCCCGGCGTATTGTAACGCCAAGTTCCACCATTGCCAAACACATCAAAGCCCGGACCTTGCTGGTTCACAGAATAGGTGCTGTCGCTATTAAAAGCAACTACCCATTTATTCTGAGCATCTAGGTATAGATCACTGACATCACGCGTTTCTGGTACCGGAAGTGTTACGTCGGTCTGCTCGACCATGGTGAGCTCCCAAGTTCCTAGAATCCCTGCACCAGCCTCATAGCTAGGACCTATTGGACCCACTTCAGGCTTACATGCGCCAAGGGCCAAAAATGCCGCCGCTACAATTGTTATAATTCTTGCTTTCATATGCTTCTCTGCTTAGTTGCAGCCTCCTTCTTCGTTATATACAAATCCTTGTGCTGTCCCCTCAAAATTAGGGAATTGCAGCACCATACCTGGACAATCCCAATCCACACCACGAATGGTTTGGATTTCTCCCAATATACCTTGGCGCTTGAGTTGGAATAATCGGTCACCTTCAAAGGCCAATTCCAAACGACGCTCAGACATTACATCAGTGAGTGTAAGACTGGTTAAATCTGTCAAACCCGCGCGTTGACGCAATGCATTGATTTTTGCCAATCCGCTTCCATCGCTATCGCCATTTAAGCGCACATTACATTCGGCATAAATGAGATACAAATCTGATAAATGCAATAGAGGCACATCGAGGAAACTCCCGTCGAATTTACTCACTACATAGAATTCATCCGGCGTACCCGCGTTGCGAGCCTCATACCACAATTGGCCGCGCAGATCGTTCGTGTCCGCCGTGGCCTCGACGTACAATGCTTGACTTGCTTTAAGCGCTGGATTCGCGTTCGGATCATCGGAACGGTAGTTCCATGTAAAGCTCATACCGCGCTCATCTACGATCGTATCCGTGGCTGAACTTTCGTTGGTACTTACCAAAGTAAAGATGAATTCTGCAGGTAGGTTGCCATTGGCATGATCCGCAAAACGATTGGTTAAAACAGGGTCCAGTGAGTACGTTCCTGCGTTCATTACCTCAGCCGCTTTTGCTTTCGCATTAGCGAAATCGCCCATTTCTAAATACACTTTCGCCAAAAGTGCTTTCGCCGCCATTTGGTTTGCAAAAATTCCGTTTGATGCTGGTAAATCCGCCTCTGCATCCAAAAGATCTTGCTCAATCTGTGCATAGACATCTGCAACCGTCGCGCGCATCTGTGGCGTCTGATCCGCGCTCACCTTTAATGGAATCCCTAAATGGCTGTTATCAGAAGTATATCCATAAGGCAATGCCCAAATACGAACCACGTGGTAATGACTCAATGCACGAATAAACTTTGCTTCCGCTGTGATACGAGTAACTGCATCGACAGTAGCACCTTCAAGATCCGCTACTTCTTCAATTAAGGTATTCGCACGATAAATAGCGATGTATGCATTGCGGTATTCGCCGCCAAAAGATCCATTAAAGAACGACGAAGTCCAACGCCAAATCTGGGCATACTCCCCATTCAGACCTAATGGATCTGCGATGTGATCAGACATGACTTCAGGGATGTTCTGAAAGCTTCCGTTAAAGGCGTTTGCAGCTACATCATATACACTTACTAATAGCTCTTGCGCATCTTGAATGTTCAGAATGGCTGAATCTGCCGGAATTTGATTATTACTATTCGCCTGGAAATCTAAAATTCGCTCGCACGAAGAACTTCCTACTGCGATGGCGATTAGCGCTATAAATACTCTCAAATTTTTCATAATTCGCGCTGATTAAAAGTTAATATTTACACCTAAGTTCACCGTCTTTTCTTGCGGCGGCGTGAGGTAGGTAATGTTCGGAGACATGTTTCTATCCGTGGCGTTCTCGAAATCGCGAGCGATCTCTGGATCTAAACCGATAAAGTTGGTCAAGGTGATGAGGTTTGTTCCTGTCACATTAACGGTCATGCCTTTAATATTTTTCAGTTTGCTCTGGGGCACGCGGTAACTCAACTTCACGTTGCGAAGACGCGCGTACGTTCCGTCATGCAGCCATAGGTTGGTATTGATCCATTCTGTATTCGCACCATAAGTCCGGTAATCACGGCTTAATCTTGGGTACGTTGCTGCATCACCCGGCTGCTGCCAGCGGTCGAATAGATCGGTACGCATGTTCCAATCGGTCACAACGCCCATCTGACGCTTCGAAGAACTGTCGTAGATGTCGCCGCCGATAGTGAACACCCATAAGAAACTGAATTCTAAATTCTTGTAATTAAATGTATTCGTCAAACCTCCAATGGCATCCGGCATGACATTACCCACTGCAACGCGATCCTGAAGGTCCCAAGTGTACGTCTCTTCACCGTCTTTAGTGAGGTACACCGGCAACCCGTTGGTTGGGTCTACATGCGAGAATTGAACGAGGTAATTCGTACCAATAGGCATTCCCACCACTACACGCGTATCATTCGTTCCACCACTCACCGCATCCGGGGAATACTGACCTATCGAAGTAATCTCATTGGTGTTACGCGCAATATTGAAATCTGTGGTCCACGTAAAGTTATCCGTTACGATGTTCCGTGACTTGATAGCGAATTCAACCCCAGTATTGTAAACGCTACCTACGTTATCCCACCAAGAGCCAAATCCTGTTGAGCCCTGCAGGGTTACGTTGAGTAACATGTCGTTGGTCTCTTTGTGGTACCAAGCCAATTCCCCAGTTACACGGTCGTTGAAAAATCCATACTCCAAACCGATGTCATACGTGGTCGATGTCTCCCAACGCAAATCTGCATTTTCGCGAATTACTGGGTAACGATACGTCTGACCCCCGTAACCATTGTTGGCAACGTTATAGTAACCGAACCACTGGTACGAAGGAATGGCGGAGTTTCCGTTTTTACCTACGGAGGTCTTCAGCTTCAAAAAGTTAATATTTGGTAGTCCCGCCATGAAATCTTCTTCCGTAATGATCCAGCCTAAAGACGCTGCAGGAAAGTTTCCGTATTTATTGTTGGGACCAAATTTTGAAGATCCGTCACGGCGTATCAACGCTTCAGCGTAATACTTGCCAGCGAAGTTGTAGTTCAAACGTGTGAAGGCCGATGCAAAGGCATATTCCTCTAAGTAACTAAGCGGATCGTTCACATATTGTCCTGTCTCGCGAATCTGACCTGTGGCCTCACTGTCGTAATACCCATCCCAGCGAAGGATTCGGTTGTATTGGTATTCAGAACCCACCAACCAGTTAATGTGGTGGTTTTCTCCAATATCCTTGATGTAATTCGCCGTAGCGTTACCAGAGGTGTTCCATACACTGTAGGTATACATATTCGCACGACCGAGCAAATTTCCATCTGAATCTTTATAGGTAGGGTCGTATCCTGGTTTTTCCCAGATGTGATCTTCAAAATGCATGTAATCAACAGCACCTTGTCCGCGAAGTGTCCATGCATCACTTAGTTTATAGTCTAATGTAAAATTGTTGATGGTACGGTCTTCAATAGCCGTCCAATCTTTTAATGCACGCTGTGCAACTGGGTTTAAACTTACGCCGCCTTTCAACCAATAGTCGCCAGCTGAAGCAATAACGTTGCCATCCGCATCGTATTCATCCTCGGAATAGCGTACCGGATAGATGGGAAGCGCTCTTGACATGGCCTCACCAAAACCACCGGACCAAGCCGCATCAATCCTATTGTTGATGCCTCGAGAAATAGAGGTGCTGATTCCCAATTTTAAATTTGAGGCCAAATTGTAATCCACGTTAAATCGGCCCGAGATTCTTTCATACGAGTTCCCGGCTAAATAACTGTGATTGTCATTATACGATAAGCCCGCATAGAAGTTACCGCCTTTAAATCCTTTAGACGCAGAGAAATCATAACCCTGTTTCACGCCTGTGCGAATAGTTTCTTGTATCCAATCGGTTCCTTCAATGGCTTGCGCCTCGGCCCAGCTCATTCTGTTTCCTGGCAATTCCGGAACACCAACGTTTCCGTCATTTACCCAGGCCTCTTCATACAATTGGAGGTATTCTTCTTTAGACGCCATATTCGGTAATGCTGTCGGTGCACTGATTCCCGTACGCGCTGAGAAATTATAGGTCAACTTCTTTGACTTTCCCCTTTTCGTGGTAATCAGAACTACCCCGTTGGATCCGCGTGAACCGTAGATACCTGTTGCGGCAGCATCTTTTAATATTTCAACCGATTCAATATCGTTTGGATTGATCGTCGCTAGTGGGTTCGTATTGAATCCCCCACGATTTCCGTTCAAAAAGTAATCTTGTGTAATTGGTATACCGTCTACGACATAAAGTGGATCACCACCAGCAGAAATGGAGGCTACCCCCCGAACACGAACCATGGACCCGGAACCGGCGATCCCAGAACCTGTGATAACCTGAACGCCCGCTGCCTTACCTTGAATGGCGTTTTCAAATGAAGGCGTAGGAATGTCCGTAAGCTCTTTTGACTTCAAACTCACTACAGAACCGGTGAGATCGCGTCGACGGGCAACGCCATAACCCACTACGACCACTTCATCAAGCTGCGTTTGCGATGGTTTCATGACCACATTTACTACCTTATTGCCTTGAACGACAACCGTTTTTGTGACGGGCTCGTAACCGATAAAACTGTAGGTAATATTGTTTGTTCCTTTCGGAAGATTAAGGGTGTATTGACCATTATAATCGGTCATGGTTCCGCTTTGGTTCTCTACGGTAATGACGACTGAAGGCAACGCTTCATTGTATTCGTCGACTACGGTTCCAGTAACTGTCTGTGCTACAATTGACTGGGCGAAGAAGAAACTAAAACAGAAAAGTAAAAAACGAGAAGTGCTTTTCATCTGCTTACGCTTGTTAAGTTATAGAGTCAAATGTACACTTTAAGCGCCTTCAAGTAAAATCCATAGCGTGGTCCCATTAGCAGAATTATCCCACTATTTATCCTAAACGGAGACGATTTTAGAGAAAAGCGGGAAATTAAACTTTGATGCGGTACAATCGAGCCGGTTTGTGCAACACATTGTCTTGCTTTTCGTCCGTTGCCTCAACGAGCTTTTCGCGAACCACCTTTTTACGGAAATTCCTTTTGTCCAATTCTTCTTGAGTAATTGCTTCGTGCAACTGCTGCAATTGATTTAAAGTAAATCGCTGTGGAAGGAGCTCATACCCACTCTTATTTAACTCAAAGTGTCGCTGTAGTTTCCACAATGCGACCTCCACAATCTCATTATGGTCAAAGGCCAATTCTGGAACTTCTTCTATATCACACCACAGCGCCTCACCCGCAAAACTTGCAGGGTTGGGAAGAAAATCATCCATTTTCACTAAGGCGTAGTAGGCGGCAGTAATAACGCGTTCAGAGGGATTATTACGGTACAGTTCCAACCATTTTCTATCCTTTGGATCATTTACTCGGCCAGGATCCCCAAATGTGTGAAACTGCTTTAAAATTACATTCCTTAGGGTAGCCAGCTCATAGAGCACTCTATCTGCGGCGGCGTCTAAGCTTTCATTTTTTAAGATAAGATCTCCAGGAATACGTTTCCTTAGCATCCCCTGTCCAATATCTTTCTCTTCAATCAGTAATACCTTGAGTTTTTCGCCATCAAAACCGAAGATGACGCAGTCTACACTGATGTTCGAATTGAGTTCAAATTGCTGTGGCATAGCCGTGTTTGCGTGTGTTTTGGTAAAATATGCTGCTTTTAAAGATAACGACAAAAAATTAATAAGTGTAACATTTACACTTAGTTATTACCTTTGCACCTATGTCTACAGAAATTAACAACATCGCAGTTCTTACTTCCGGGGGCGATGCACCTGGAATGAACGCCGCAATTCGCGCCGTTGTCAGGACCGCTTTATACCACGGTAAAAGGGTCTTTGGCGTCTACAGAGGATATGAAGGCATGATTGAAAACGACATTATCGAACTCTCGTCTTCAAGTGTAAAGCATATTCTTGCGCTTGGCGGAACATTCCTGAAAAGTGCTCGTTCGCAAGAATTCCGAACACCTGAGGGCCGAGCAAAAGCAGCAAAAAACCTTCGCGATAGAAACATAGATGCACTCATTGTCATTGGAGGTGACGGTTCGTTTACCGGCGCCGTAAAACTCGCAGAAGAACACGGTGTAAAAGTCATTGGGGTTCCTGGAACTATTGATAATGATTTGTTCGGTACGGATTATACCATAGGTTACGATACGGCGACCAACACAGTCATTGAAAGTGTTGATAAGATTCGTGATACGGCTTCTTCTCATAACCGCCTATTCTTAGTAGAGGTGATGGGAAGAGACACTGGGTACATTGCCGCTTCAACCGGTCTTGCAACGGGTGCCTTGAGCATTATCCTACCGGAAAAGAAAAACACTTACGATGAGTTGTTTGCGGACTTGCGCAGTGCTCAGGCAAATAAAAAGACTTCGAACATTATCATGGTTGCTGAAGGCAATCATTTAGGTGACATCTTCGAAATTGCATCCGCCGTTCGAAGTGAATTTCCGTCCATCGACGTAAAAGTGACCACCCTAGGACACACACAACGTGGTGGTTCTCCCTCCACTAACGACCGAATTTTAGCTTCTGTTTTAGGACATTATGCGATCAAAGGTCTAATCGAGGGACAAGAAAAGGTCATGTCGGGAATGATCAATCAAAAAGTAGTTTTTACTCCGTTGGAAGATGCGATCACAAAAACCACGGAATTGGACGACGAAATGCTAACTATTGCTAAAATTCTAGCCACATAACACATCAAACTATGAGTACAAAAATCGCAATCAACGGCTTTGGCCGCATCGGTCGTTTAACATTTCGCAACCTTATCGAAAGTGATAAAGTTGAGGTAGTTGCTATCAATGACCTCACTGCAGTAGATATGCTTGCCCACCTTTTGAAGTACGACAGTGCACACGGTCGTTTCAATGGAACTGTTACGCATACTGAAAACAGCTTGATCGTCAATGGTAAAGAAATTACCGTTTACGCGCAGCGTGATCCTGAAACCCTTCCTTGGGGTGAGATCGGTGTTGAAGTGGTAGTAGAATCTACAGGGTTCTTCACCAACGCAGAAGGCATGGGTAAGCACATTACCGCTGGTGCTAAAAAAGTAGTTCTTTCCGCACCAGCAAAAGGGGATATTAAGACCATCGTTTTAGGCGTCAATGACGACCAACTAACCGATGCAGATACTATGGTAAGTAATGCTTCATGTACTACGAACTGTTTATCTCCAATGGCGAAAGTATTGGATGAAAAATTCGGTATCGATAGCGGTTTCATGTGCACCATTCACGCGTATACTTCTGATCAACGCATTCAAGATGCACCACATTCAGACAAGCGCCGTGCTCGTGCTGCTGCAGTAAACATGATTCCAACTTCTACTGGTGCCGCTAAAGCAGTCGCTTTAGTATTGCCACAGTTGAAAGGAAAATTAGACGGGTATGCAATGCGCGTTCCTACCATCACTGGTTCTGCAACTGACCTTACGGTTCAATTAAGCAGAGAAGTGACTGCAGAAGAAATCAATGCAGCCATGAAAGAAGCTGCTGAAGGCCCGTTGAAAGGCATTCTTATGTACACAGAAGACCCTATCGTTAGCTCTGATATCGTTGGCGATAAGCACAGCTGTATCTTCGACGCAGGGGTTACCAGCGCTAAAGGAAACCTTGTGAAAGTTCTAGGATGGTACGACAACGAAGCAGGCTATTCTGCGCGTTTAGCAAACCTAGTAGAGCGTCTCGCCTAAACATTTAATACTGGACCGCGCCTTTTAAAAGGTGCGGTCCGCTATTTAAACCGTATGATACTAATCGCCGAAAGTGGTTCTACAAAATGTGATTGGGTGGCTCTGAACCCAGATGGTTCCGAGTTCAAACGATTCTCTACAATGGGGTTCAATCCCTATTTCCACTCTGCGCCCTTCATGCATGAAGAGCTTAGCGGTAATGGCGTCGTTTCTACCATCCACGGCAGTGTAGATTTCGTCTATTTTTATGGTGCTGGTGCTTCTAGCGAAAGCTTAAAAGACATCATCCACGACGGTTTAAAGCGCGTTTTCAAAAATGCCACGATCAATGTTGACCACGATTTAGTTGCAAGTGCCTATTCGACCTACACAGGTGAACCCGCCATAACGTGCATTTTGGGTACTGGCTCGAACAGCTGCTATTTCGATGGTGAGACTGTGAGTGATGAAGTGCCTGCATTGGCCTACATATTAGGAGACGAAGGATCAGCCAGTTTTATTGGAAAACGCCTCGTTTCCGATTTTCTTTACAAACGTCTTCCAGAAGAAATGGCTGTTGACTTTTTTGATACCTACGGATTAGATAAAGATGAAATCGTCACCAGCGTTTACAACAAACCGAATGCCAATGTTTATTTGGCCTCTTTCAGCCGTTTCGCTGGTAAGCATATGGAACATCCGTATGTTAAAACGATTGTGCGTGAGGGCTTCGTTAAATTCGCTGACATTCATATTGGCTGTTTCGCCAACGCAACAGAAGTACCCGTGCATTTTGTTGGTTCTGTTGGCGCCATTTTCCACGAAATTCTCAAAGAGGTTTTAGAAGAGCGTGGTTTCCGCTTGGGCCAAATCATGCGCAAACCAGTAGACGGTTTAATCAAATACCATTTAAAGTACCTAAACATCTTAAATGCCTATCAGGTCTAACTAATGATTAAAGGATTTCTCTTTGATTTGGACGGCGTTATTGTAGATACCGCCGTTTTTCATTTTCAAGCGTGGCGCCGTATTGCGCAAAAATTGGGCGGTGATTTTACTGAAGTACAAAACGAACAACTCAAAGGAGTAAGTCGTGTAGATTCGCTTAAGACGATTATGAAGTGGACTGGGGCGACGATTTCCGACGAAGAGTTCCAAGCGCTGATGGAGTTAAAAAACGAGTGGTACCTGGAATTGGTGAGCCAACTCAGCGCTAATGATGGACTACCTGGCGCTGTGGAATTTTTGGAGGAAGCAAAGGCACATGGAATTGGTATTGCACTAGGTTCAGCATCAAAAAATGCCCCACTCATTTTGGATAAAATGAACGTACTACCCCTTTTCGATGCGATAATTGATGGGAATAATGTGGTAAATGGCAAACCGCATCCTGAGGTATTTTTGAAAGGCGCAGAAGCACTGGGTCTTACGCCGGCAGAATGTATCGTCTTTGAGGATTCTATTGCCGGTGTGCAGGCTGCAAAAACAGGTGGAATGTCGTGCGTGGGAATCGGAACACCAGATATATTAGGTGGGGCGGACCTTTATTTTAACGCATTGGGCGAAACGACTCCTGAAGAGCTTCTGCGCGCACTATAACAGCGCAAAGAAAATACAATGTTCAATAAATACACAGAGGTTCATCCCTGGAAAATCATTGAAAAAGGTTGGAGTCCTTCCAACCACCCGAAGAGTGAAAGTCTATTTTCTATCGGAAATGGTCGAATGGGCCAACGGGCCAATTTTGAGGAAACTTATACTGGACAAAGCCTACAAGGTTCCTACATCGCGGGGGTATACTATCCTGATAAAACACGTGTAGGTTGGTGGAAAAATGGTTATCCTGAATACTTCGCCAAAGTACTTAACTCCTGTAACTGGATCGGTTTAAATGTTAAAGTGGATGGTGAGACTTTAGATCTAAACACCGCTGTCGCAGTAAATGATTTTTACCGTGAACTGGATATGCAGAGTGGGCTTTTGAAGCGCTCCTTTCAAGCCACCCTTCCTTCAGGAAAAATGCTCGCGATCAAGACTGAAAGATTTGTAAGTATCGTAAAGGACGAAATCGGAGCACTGTCCTACAGCATTGTACCTATCAACTTCTCCGGTTCCATTGAAATATGTTCTTACCTGGACTTTGATGTGGAAAACGAGGACAGTAATTACAATGAAAAATTCTGGGAATCGGTCAGCTGCGGACAAGAGAACGGGAGCAGTTATGTACACGCAAGAACAAAGAAAACCAGCTATGAGGTTAGCGTAGCCATGCATAATTACTCGGCTATTGACGGGGCCTCTGTGGCATGGGATCCCACCACTGAAGCAACTCATATGTGCGTTTGTGAATGCGCGTCATTCAAGGTTCAACAAGGGCAAACCCTGCAAGTGAATAAATTCGCTGCCGTGCTGTCAAGCATGAATCATTCCGCTGCAGTTTTAGATGTAAACGCAGCCACTAGCGCCGCGTCAGCGGCGCACGCAGGCTATACCCAATTGCGCAATGAACATGCTGCAGCTTGGCACAACAAATGGGAAACCTCAGATATCGAAATAGAAGGTGATGCAGAAGCACAGCAAGGCATCCGCTTCAACATCTTCCACATGAACCAGACCTTCACGGGTGTTGACAATAGATTGAACATCGGTCCGAAAGGATTTACCGGCGAAAAATACGGCGGTTCGACCTACTGGGATACAGAAGCCTATTGTTTGCCATTCTACCTCGCTACGGCACAGCCGGAGGTCGCGAAGAACTTGTGTTTGTACCGTTACAAGCAGCTCGATAAGGCGATCGAAAACGCAGGCAAACTCGGGTTCAAAGACGGTGCAGCCTTGTACCCGATGGTCACAATGAACGGCGAGGAATGCCACAACGAGTGGGAAATCACTTTTGAGGAAATCCACCGCAATGCAGCCATCGCATATGGCGTGTTCGACTACATACGTCACACACAAGATTGGGGCTATTTGGCCGAAGGAGGATTTGAAGTATTGCTAGGTATTAGCCGATTCTGGTCCGGGCGTGTGAATTGGTCCCAGGAAAAAGAAGCGTACGTAATGTTAGGTGTGACTGGGCCGAACGAGTACGAGAACAACATCAACAACAACTGGTACACCAACCGCATGGCGGCGTGGACCTTGGAGTGGACGCTTGAAGCCTACAATTGGCTCGCAGAAAATGCTGCGGACGTGCTAAACGCTATCGCGAGCAAAACTACCCTGAACGCAGACACAGAATTCGCGAAGTGGAACGACATCATCGCGAAGATGTACTACCCGAAGAGTGAGAAATTGGGCGTGGTATTGCAGCAGGACGGGTTCCTTGATAAGGAGCAGCTTACTGTGGACGACCTCCGCCTGGACGAGCGTCCGATCAACCAGCATTGGAGCTGGGACCGGATCCTGCGTTCGATCTTCATCAAGCAAGCGGATGTGATGCAAGGCTACTACTTCTTGAACCACCTTTACGACCAAGAGGAAGTAACGCGTAACTTTGATTTCTACGAGCCAAAGACCGTGCACGAAAGCTCCCTGAGCCCGTGTGTGCACGCCATCCTTGCTGCTCAGATTGACTACCCAGAGAAAGCCTACGAAATGTATTTGCGTACCTCTCGTTTGGACATCGACGATTACAACCGCGAAGTTCACGAAGGGTTGCATATCACCTCGATGGCGGGAACTTGGATGTCCGTAGTTCAAGGATTCGGCGGTATGAAGATTCGTGACGAAGAATTGCATTTCACACCAAAGCTCCCAACACAGTGGAAGGGCCTTACCTTCTCCATCCTTTGGAGAGGCGCTACGCTTAAAGCGAACCTCACAGCCCAAAGCATGACCATCGAGAACGTGAGTGGCGCTCCTGCTAAATTCGCGATCGACGGCCAATGGTTTGAAGTAGCGGCAGGTGAAAAAGCATCCACGGCAGCTGCTGCAATGGCATAATGAATTGATACTATCTTAGAAAGGCGCCACGTGCGCCTTTTTTTAGCCCACAGAACATGAAGAAATTTTTAACGGTATTCTCCATCGGCGTAGCACTCGCAGCTTGTGAGGTTGCGCCCTCTGCTGCCCTTCGCATGCAGGCCTCAGGTCTGGCTTCACCGCACGTTCATCACGGTATGCAGAGTAGTTTCATTGTAAACGACTATGTAAATGGCCTACTCGAATTACCAAGTGGCCTAGACTTCGACGGCGAAGTAATCACTGGCTCCCTCGAACATGAACTGAACGTAGCACATATTGACGGTGATGGCGAAGACCTATTTGTGCCCTTCTTTAGAGGTGCTAAACGTGCCATCACCATGAGCATTCCCGGTTTCGAAGGAGAAGAGGTAAAGGTCAAAGGTGTATTCAACGCATGGAATAGCAATGCCACATTCTTGGAATGGAACGGCAACGCTTGGGAAGCGCCATTGGTGCTTGCGCCTGGTGAATATGCATACAAACTCGTCGTGAACGGCAAAGAAGTATTGGATCCTTCGAATGCGGTTACCGTCCCCAATGGATTTGGAAGTTTCAACAATGTCTTGACCGTGGAAGGCGGCGGTGGCGAAGCGCCTGTGGCTATTGATTTCCAGTTCGTGCAAGAAGGCTCGTTGCGATTTTCTAGTATCCCGGAAGACCAAGAGGTTTTGGCCTTCTACAACAACCGCGCTGTTGACGTTGTACGAGATGAAGACGGCCTATCCGTCTGGATTCCAGATGAAGCAAAAGATTGGGAACGCGCTTGGATCAGATTGTATACCGCAAGGAATGGCCAACACGGCGGGGATTGGCTGATCCCATTGAAGTTTGGTGAGGTGGTCATTGATACGAAGCAATTAGACCGAAAAGATTGGCACACTTCCATCATGTATTTCGCTATGGTGGACCGATTCTTCAACGGCAACCCTAGAAACGATAAGCCCGTTCAAGACTCCACCGTGCATCCTCGTGCCAACTACCAAGGCGGCGATATTGAGGGAATACGCCTAAAATTGGCCGATGGATATTTTGATGCGCTCCATACAAACACCCTTTGGATCAGCCCAATCACACAAAATCCTGAAGATGCTTGGGGCCTTTGGAACCAAGGAGGGCCCGTAAGTACATTCTCTGGATACCACGGGTATTGGCCCATTAGCAACATCAAACCGGACCACCGTTTTGCTTCTCCTGAAGAGCTGCGTTTGTTCCTCGAAGATGCCCATGCGAATGAGCAAAACGTACTGCTCGATTATGTGGCCAACCACGTCCATGAATTGCACCCGGTGTTCCAGAAACACCCGAATTGGGCCACCAACAAATACACCGCAGACGGACGACTCAATACCCAACTTTGGGATGAGGAACGCTTGACGACGTGGTTTGACACCTTTATGCCGACCCTCGAACTTCGCAACGACACCGTAGCCGACCTAATGAGTGATAGCGCGCTGGTATGGATCACAGAATACGACTTCGACGGCTTCCGCCACGATGCGACCAAGCACATCCCGATGAATTTCACGCGTTTGCTCACACAGAAAATTCGTACTGCGAGCGATAACCACATATATCAGATTGGGGAAACCTACGGCTCGGACGAGCTTATTGCCAGCTATGTCGGCAGTGGAAAGGTCGATGCCCAATTCAACTTCAACCTCTATGATGCAGCGTTCGAAGCCTTCACACAAGAAGGAGCAACGTTTGACCGCTTGCGCAAGGCTTTGGAAAGTAGCCTTACCTACTACGGCCACCACCATTTGATGGGGAATATTTCGGGCAATCAGGACAAGCCGCGCTTCTCCTCTATGGCCTCGGGACACCTGAGCATGAGTGAAGACAGCAAGCTTGCTGGGTGGACACGTGAAATCCCAGAACCTACAGAGCGTGGATATAGAAAAATGGCGGCGATGCACGCCTTCAATATTGCCGTTCCTGGTATTCCTATTCTTTACTACGGCGACGAGATTGCCCTTCACGGCGGGAACGATCCGGACAACAGAAAGATGATGTCGTTCGACTTTTCGCCGCGTCAGCAGCAGCTCTTTGATCGCATTGCGCGCCTAAACGAAAATCGGACCAACATCATGGCCTTGAACTATGGTTCAACGACCATTCATCAACCTGAACCGCACCTGCTCATCATTGTGCGCAAGTATATGGAACAGGAGGTACGCTTCTTCTTTAACAACAGTAACGAAGACCGCTACCTCAAAGACTGGGACATCAGTGTTCCTGCAGACGGCGAAATCTACCAAACCCGCAATTGCGGCCAATTCAACCAAGACTAATTCACTTACCATGAAAAGAACACTTCTTATTGCCTTCGCTGCCGCAACAGCATTGTTGGCTTGCCAGCCTGCTGCGCCTGTCGCCTCTTTGCCTGAATACGATGGCCCTAAGCGCCCAGAATGGGCAGCTAGCGACAATGTTTATGAAGTAAACGTCAGACAATACACGGAGGAAGGCACATTGAAAGCCTTCCAATCACACCTTCCACGATTAGCTGAGATGGGCGTAGATATTTTGTGGTTCATGCCCATTCAACCCATCGGTGTAGAAAACCGCAAAGGCGAGCTAGGCTCTTACTACAGTATCTCAGACTATACCGCAGTAAATCCGAATTTTGGAACCTTAGAAGACTTTCAATCCATCGTAAACCAGGCTCATGAACTAGGTATGAAAGTTATCCTTGATTGGGTGGCAAATCATACTTCATTTGACCATGTTTGGGTAACAGAGCGTCCCGAGTTCTATACCAAAGATGATGAAGGCAACTTCCCTATTGTTGCCATTGATAATGATGGTAATCCTACAGATTGGACCGATGTTGCCGATCTGAATTACGAAGCACCCGGTATGCGTGAGGCTATGATTGCTGAAATGGATTGGTGGATTGCAAACGCAGGTATTGACGGGTTCCGTTGCGATGTGGCGGGATTTGTTCCTATCGATTTCTGGAATACTGCAATTACCACTTTACGCGCTAATAACGGCCCTCTCTTCATGTTGGCCGAATGGGAAGACCCAGCGCTTATCGAAGCTGGTTTTAATGCTGTTTATGGTTGGGAATTCCACCACATTATGAATGAAGTAGCAAAAGGACATAAAAGCGTAAGCGCTATCGCTGAATATGCAGCGAAATGCGATACCGTTTGGCCTACTGAAACCATGAAAATGTACTTCAACACCAACCACGATGAAAACAGTTGGAACGGCACCGTTGAAGAGCGTATGGGTGATCTAGGCAATGCTATGTATATACTCGCGTCTATGATGAAGCGCAGCTTCCCGTTAATCTATTCCGGTCAGGAAGCAGGTCTGAATCATCGTTACCCTTTCTTTAGTAAAGACACCGTCGGTTTGGATTGGTCAAAGTCACATGCACAATCAGATTTCTTTGCGCAAATGTTGGCGTTAAAACACGAGCATCAGGCATTATTCAATGGTGAGCTCGGTTATGACATGGCGTTAGAAATAGATACTGCAACGAACAGTATGCGTATCTGGCGAGGCGAAGAGGGCGAGACGGATGAAGTGATTGCCATCTTCGAATTCAGCGAAGTTCCTGGCGATTTCGAGGCACCGGAAAATTTTGATCTTGTTATTGAAGTAAAAGGCGCACAAATTTGGGCTTCAAAATTGGACTAATCCTTTTGTACCTTTAGTCTCTCAAAGAACCACCGCATGTACAAGATCGCAGGTAAAAATTCATTTGAGGTTTCACCTGAAGCCAATGCCGCAGAGGGATTGCTCGACGGAACCTACTATAAACTGGACGTCGAAAAGATTGACTCGAGAACTTGGCATATCCTAAAAGAGTATAAATCCTATTACGTACAATGGGTAGAGCGCGCAGAAGACTCGAAAACGTTTACTCTGAAAATAAACGGACAGACGATGGTCTTAGAGGCGAAAGACCAATACGATCTATTGCTTGAAAAGATGGGAATTGCCGGGGGAGCTTCTTCGAAAGCCACTAAACTAAAAGCCCCAATGCCTGGTAAAGTCTTAGAGATTATGGTTGAAACGGGTCAAGAGATTGCTAAAGGAGAAGGTTTACTCATCTTAGAAGCGATGAAAATGGAGAACATGCTGAAATCCGAACAGGACGGAATTGTAAAATCCGTGAACGTTTCGGTAGGTGATGCTGTTGAGAAGAATAACGTACTAATAGAATTTGAATAACATGAAAAAGGCATTACTCCTAACTGCATTTGGTGCATTGATCGTCGCCTGTAACCCTACAGCGGATACACCAGCAGAAAACCAAGAAGGCCACGACCATAAACACGAGAGCATGGCTCCAAAGGAAATGGACGAAGCTACTGGTCGCGTATTCTTTGCAAACCTTGAAAACGGCGATACCTTAAGCAACCCTATTTACATAGAGTACGGCGTTGAAGGCATGGATGTTCGCCCAGCCGGTGAGATCGTAGAAGGCACGGGGCACCATCACTTGTTGATTGGCAATGCATTCCTCGCAAAAGGCGAGGTAGTACCTGCCGATAGCGTAAATATCCACTACGGCGGCGGTCAAACTTCAGATACCGTAACACTTCCTATGGGCGAAGTTCGTTTGGGTATGCAGTTCGCCAACGGCGTACATGCTTCTTACGGCCGCGATATGAGCGCCTCAATTAAGGTGTTTGTGAAGTAAGTTTCAGACTATATAGACTACCAAAGCCATCCAGCCGGGTGGCTTTTTTTATACGATACATTCTGGATAAGCGTTTCCTATTTATGGAAGCATTTATCACCCACCTCTTTATGAAATGCGTTTACATCCTCCAAGTGATGGGTGGCACACCGGGTGAATACGGCTACGGCTATTACCTCGCTAACATCCTTGTATTTGTCGTGCTCCAGCCAGGGCTGATACTCCTCTTTTTTATCCTTTGGAGAAGAGAGCGAAGGTTGAATAACGCTTTAAAAACGTAATCAATTACCTACTCTTAAAAGCGTTAATGGCGTCCTTTGCTTCCTTGCTCAGAATCAGTTCTCCACTGATAGCAGCACGCTCCGCGAGTAACTCATCCCAGTGTTCAGTTCCCTGCCAGAAAACGTGCTTTAAGCCTCGCATGGCTGGAACAGATTTCGTAACCAATCGGCCCACTAGAGCTTCTATGGCCTCATCCATCGCCGCTGCATCTTCGAAAATATCGTTATACAAACCACGCTGGAAGGCCCAGTCCGCAGAGCGCCATTCTGTAGCATTGATTGCCAAATCTGACATGCCTGCCAAACCTAATTTGCGTTCACATGCAGGACCCACCACAAACGGTCCTATGCCAACGGCCAGTTCGCTCAGCTTGACCGCGGCCTGCTTGGTGGCGTAACAATAATCCACAGAAGAAGCGAGACCTACACCACCGCCGACAGCTTTCCCTTGAACTCGGCCGATAATGAGCTTCGGACACTTACGCATGGCATTAATGACGTTGGCAAAGCCGCTAAAAAAGACCTTTCCAGTATCTAAATCTTCAATAGAAATCAATTCGTCAAAGCTGGCACCGGCACAAAAGGCACGCTCGCCCGCACTCTTTACAAGGATGAGTTTTACGGCGTCGTTTTCCCCCAATTCCGTAATGGTATTGGCCAATTTCGCAAGGACCTTCCCCGGCAAAGAATTGGACAACGGGTGAAAAAATTCAACCGTCGCTAAACCGCGATCGTCGATATTCACGTTTACGCCGCCTTGGTTCACTGCTTTGTTCATAGGCTATAGTATTTGGGTATTGTGTTCTGCTGAATATTTACAATCGTACAGATCGAAATTTATGAGCTCTGGTCTAATTTCTTTACCATGGTCAAGATGGTCGTTACAGCCACTACCTCCTCGGTATCGTCGTAGACTTCCACGTAGTACTTCACGATGCCCTTTGCCACATCTTCTTCACTGCGCTTTTCTTGATCAATCTTTTCTTTCACAGTCAATTTCACCCCGATGGTTGTCCCCGGGTAGACAGGCTTGGTGAATCGGCATTCGTCGATACCGTAATTCAACAATACTGGACCTTTCTTCGCCTCGACGAACAATCCTGCCGCCTTACTCAAAATGAAATATCCGTGCGCTACTCTTCCCTCGAAGATGGTACCTTCCAAAGAGTTCGCATCCATGTGGGCGTAGAAATTATCGCCGCTCACGTTGGCAAAATTCGTAATGTCTGTTTCTGTCACCGTATGCTTCGCTGTGTAGACTGTCGCGCCCACTTCAAGCTCCTCAAAGTGCTGACGAAATACATGCGGCATAGCCTCTGGGCGTGATGCCCCTGGCTGGTACTGCTGCGTAATGGCCGTGATGTCATCGGGGTGACCTTGGATCGCCGTACGGTGCAAATAGTGCAATACACCGCGCTTGCCTCCCATCTCTTCACCGCCTCCAGCACGTCCTGGACCGCCGTGCTTCATCAATGGCATCGGCGAACCGTGACCGGTGCTTTCCTTAGCCATCTTCTCGTTGATTATGTGAATACGGCCGTTGTACGCGGCAGCTTCCGTAGTGAAGGCAACGATATCACTCGTGTTTTTACTCGTAAATGAGGTGACGAGGGAACCACGGCCTAGCGCCGTTAATTGGACCGCTTCATCAATAGTTTTATACGGCATCAACGTACTCACAGGGCCAAAAGGCTCCACTTCGTGAACCGCCGTTTTATTGAACGGATCCGCATTGACAAAAAGCTTCGGTGAATAAAATGCCCCTGCGTTTGTCGCTCCAATCAGCTCTAATGAAGGATTATAAACCAATTCCTGCTGCGCCAACAGCTTGTTCATCTCCGCTTCTACACGACCGATCTGGTCATGCGTTGCGAGTGCCCCCATGCGCACACCTTCCGCCTGAGGATCACCCATGGTTGTCTTTTGAAGTCGGGCGATTACCGCGTCCTGAACGCTGGGCAACAGGTGTTCTGGAACCATGGCGCGGCGAATAGCGGTACATTTTTGACCCGCTTTTACGGTCATTTCATTTGCCAATTCTCGAACAAACAACGCGAATTCAGGATCTTCAGGCTTGACATCCAATCCCAATACCGAAGCGTTTAAACTGTCCGCTTCGAGATTAAACGGAACCGAACGTTCGTTGATGTGTGGTAAACCGCGCAACACCTGACCCGTTGACGCTGAACCTGTAAAAGTCACGACGTCTTGAAAGTCCACATGGTCTAAAATACCACGTCCCTTTCCACTGACCAATTGCAATGCCCCTTCGGGTAAAATTCCACTGTCAATGATCGCCTTTACCATCACCTCCGTCAAATAGGATGTGTATTCCGAAGGCTTCACAACACAGGGGACCCCCGCCATCAAATTGACCGCAATTTTCTCAAGCATTCCCCAAATAGGAAAATTAAATGCGTTAATGTGGACGACTACACCATGGCGTGGCACCATAATGTGGTGGCCTATGAACGTGCCTTCTTTTGATAATCGGGCAAGATCGCCATCCACATAATAGGGCAGATCTGGAAATTGGCGTCTGAGCGATGCATTCGCAAACAGATTTCCAATTCCACCTTCAATATCTATCCAGCTATCAACTTTCGTGGCGCCAGTAGCCCAGCTCACATCATAAAATTGACGTTTAATACCGGTCAAATGGAGCGCCAATGCCTTAAGCATGCGACCACGCTCTTGAAAGGTCATTTTTCTCAAAGCCGGTCCACCGACTGAACGACCGTACTCTAAAATGGCTTTATAATCTAGCCCTTCTGAGCTCACCTGCGCGTAATCCTCACCGGTTATAGCGTGGCGAGCAGTATATTCTACTCCAGTTCCTGTTTCCCAGTTTCCCAGGATGTAGTTCTTAACTGTATTCATTTATTTGTGCGTTTGATAGGTTCCTTCATGATTGGGCCGATTCGGCTCAACGGCCTCTAATGGCGTCACTTCTTTCAATGTCGAATGGCATTGTTCGGCCAATTTCATATACAACTCCGTTCCTTCCGTCTTCCAAGCCAGCATCTCATCGCTCACAGCTTTCACCACCTTACCTGGGTTCCCCACAAAAATGCTTCGCGCGGGTAGTACCGTATTCTGTGGAACAAAAGCCAATGCGCCTACGATGCATCCGTCGCCCACTTCAACATTGTCCATCACAACTGCATTCATGCCGATCAGGACATTTTCGCCTAAGGTGCCGCCGTGAATAATCGCTCCATGTCCCACGTGCGCCATCTTCTTCAAGCGAGTCTCCGTTTTCGGGAACATGTGCACCACACAGTTTTCTTGAACGTTCACGCCTTCTTCAAGGACAATTCGTCCCCAATCGCCACGCAAAACGGCCCCTGGACCAATGTAACAGTGTGGGCCTATAATCACATCGCCCGTAACATTAGCTTGAGGATGTACGAAAGCGGTTGGATGGATTACCGGAATGAAGTCAAGGAATTGGTAAACTGCCATCTTAAGCGCGTTCTAGAATGGTTGCGTAGCCTTGGCCAACGCCAATACACATGCTCACTAAAGCATATTTATTTCCTGTTTCTTGCAGTTCAATCGCTGCCGAATGAAGAATACGTCCGCCCGTCACGCCTAAAGGATGCCCTAAAGCAATCGCACCGCCGTTTGGATTAATTCTTGGATCATTATCCGCCAGTCCAAGTTCTCGCGTGCATGCTAAAACTTGAGCTGCAAAAGCCTCATTCATCTCAATAATGTCCATGTCGTCGAGCGTTAATCCTGCCTTGTCAAGTGCCTTTTTCGACGCCTCAACGGGCCCAATTCCCATAATTCTGGGTTCTACTCCAGCCACCGCTGAACTCACAATACGAGCAAGCGGCTTCAGTCCGTGTTGAGCAACTGCTTCACCGCTGGCCATCAACAAAGCCACCGCCCCGTCATTCAATCCAGAACTATTTCCCGCGGTGACCGAACCGTCTTTTTTGAAGGCTGCACGCAAACCTGAGAGCCCCTCCTTCGTCGTGCTTGGCTTCATAAATTCGTCCGCTACAAAAACGATAGGATCTTTCTTGCGCTGAGGAATCTCCACAGCAAACTTCTCTAGTCTAAACCTTCCGCGCTCATCAGCATGAGCTGCTTTTTGTTGCGACCATGCAGCAAACGCATCCTGGTCTTCACGACTGATGCCATACTTTTCAACTAAATTTTCAGCCGTTTCCCCCATGGCATGCGTTCCGTACAACTCCTTCATTCTGGGATTGATGAAGCGCCAACCAAAAGAGCTGTCGTACATCTTACTATCTGTGCCGTAAGCGCTTGAGGGCTTGCTCATTACATAAGGTCCGCGACTCATGTTCTCTACGCCGCCTGATATAAATAAATCACCATCACCCGCCATGATTGCTCGATGTGCATGGATGGCCGCGCTCATTCCTGAAGCGCATAAACGATTCACGGTCTCGCCTGGAACCGACCAAGGCAAACCGGCAAGCAGCGCCGCCATACGGGCCACATTTCGGTTATCCTCTCCCGCCTGATTCGCACAGCCTAAAATGACGTCATCAATAGCCGATGGGTCTAAACCCAGATTTTTCTCCATAAGTTTAGCAATGGTCATCGCTGCAAGATCGTCCGGCCGAACGGCTGCAAGCGTTCCTTTAAATTTTCCGATGGGCGTGCGCACGCCATCTACGATATAGGTCTGTTTCATAGGTTCCATTCTTTCGAGGTGCGGTATACGGTTCCTTTGAACCATGCCACTCGCTCCCCCTTGCGGTTTGTGATGTCTATTTGATACAATCCTGTTTTGTGCGTTTCACTCATCAGGGATGCAGATGCAGTAAGTTCTTCCCCTGCGCGAACTGCCAGTAGGTGGTGTATACTGGTTTCAATGGAAAGACTTTGTCGTCCGCCGCCATTTGCAGCAAAGGCCAGTGCAGAATCTGCTAAGGCGTAGGAAATACCACCATGGGCAATGTGAAAACCGTTGGTCATTTCATCACGTACGGTCATTTTTAGTACCGCTTCCCCAGGAGCGTTCGATACCACAGTTATACCTAGCCATTGGCTAAAGGCATCGTTTTTCATCATGTGACCTACTATCTCCTTCGCTTGATCCATGCTACGTATTACTTTCTGTTTTGTCTTGAAGGACTGCCATTTCCATCGCCTCGATAGCACAATCGAGCAAGAAAAGCACATTGCCTTTCGCCTCCTCAATGGCCGCGTTATTCTCAACCACGTAGAGGAACAATTCACTCAAGGTGTTTGGGGAACTACTCAGTTTAATAAGCGCAGAAATCTCCAGACCATTCTCCTCTTGATGCGATTCATAGGTTTCCAGTTTCTCTTCGATCACGCCTTGCCATTTCTCATTACTAAGCATGGTCAAGCGCCAACCCATTTTTTGGAAGGACCATTTTAATAATAGTACGGATTTCAACATCCAACTGTGCGTGCCGTCATCCATGCCTTCGTCGGCCTCCATCAAGGTGCCCATAATGTACGGCTGCTGTTCTAAAAAGTCCATGAAGTTCTGCTGGTATACGGCATCCGTCCAGCCCTCGAGTTCTAAAATCGAATCTTTGAGGCTTACTGCCCCGACGTTTTGAGGTGTATTCATATTCACGAATTTAAGCATAAAAAAGCCCCGAGCGTTTCCACTCAAGGCATTCAACTAACACATCAATATATGGACGACGCCACATTCTTTCTTAATCTACAACCTATTGCATTTTCGCCCTGTGATACATATCACGACACGCGTTAGCATCAATATTTAGTGGGCTTGACCATTATTCGGTGTGGAATACCGTCTTCTAAAAACTCTTCGCCTTGAGCTACATAACCCAAGCGTTCGTACCATTTAAGAAGGTACGATTGTGCCATTATCACCACGTCACGCTCGTCCTGGAATAAATCCCATGCCCATTCTTCTGCGCGGACCATGAGTTCGATACCCAATTCCTTTCCGCGCGACGATTTCTCAACCACCACCCGGCCGATACTCACCTGGGGGTAAGCGGTTCCTGGTGGTAAAACGCGCACATATGCTACCACAGCCTCTTCGTTGTTTTTGGCGTAGAGGTGAAAGCTCGATTGGTCCTGATTGTCTAAATCTAGATACACGCAGTCCTGTTCAACGACGAATATATCTGAACGCAAGCGGAGTATATCGTAAAGATCCTTTTTAGGAAGGGTTTCAAAGGAATGTCTATGCCACTGCATGATGGTTTCGTTTTAAAATGAGTTGTTGGTAAAGTAAGACCATTAAAAATTGGACCCCGAGTAAGGTTGCTATGGTGCCGGCTATCGAAGTGTCCATCCACCGGCTGCAAGCATAGCCTCCCAAGGCAGCAACAAGGGCAATGAACGCAGCGCCCATGAGTAGATGGTGAAGCTTCTCCACCAAAAGATAGGCGGTTGCGGCAGGAACTACGAGTAAAGCCACGACTAAAATAGCGCCGACGCTTTCAAAACTCACCACGGTGGCAAAACTCACCATGGCCATTAAACTGAGGTTCCAAGCGGCCACACTGATGCCTAAAACGGCAGCATAATCTTCATTAAAACTAGACATCTTCAGCCCTTTATAACCGACAAAAATGTAGCCTAAGACTGCGAGCAGGAGCAGCCCAGAAGACCAAAGCGCAATTGGTCCCATGCTAAAGCCGCCTGCGCTCCAGGTATTGAAAGGGACATAGGCAATCTCCCCGTACAAGACGCACTCCTGATCTAAATCTACGCTGTCGCTCCAGAAAGTAATGAGTATGACCCCTAGTGCAAACAAAGTGGTAAACGTCATTCCAATGCTCGCGTCGCTTTGAACCTTCAATTTCTTGCGTAATACCTCTATAACCACTGTCGCAAAAACGCCCACCGCAGCCGCTCCTAGGAACATCCAAAGCGATGCGCGGCTCTGGCTTAACCAATAAGCCACAGCAATGCCCGGAAGCACAGCATGCGAGATGGCATCACCCACCATGGTCATTTTACGCAGTACAAGAAAAGCGCCCAATAACGCGCAGGATACTGCAGTAAAAACCGCGGTTAATGCTATGGCAAGGGTTGGAGTCATTAACGCAAATGTTGGGCTAGAGGAAGTCTGTAACTAACACCTGCTCCAAAGAAAAGACCGCTTGTATTGAGCCGTGTGTTTACATATGGGCTGAGGTCAAATCCTGCGTATACATCTAGTTGAAGGTCGTTCGACAACAACCTCGTAAACCCACCGTCCAAATAGGGCGTGCCAAACAACTGCGTGCCTTGGACCTGCCAGTCGCTAAAATATTCAGCGTATACCCCAAAATTATTTCCTAAATCATAGCCCAAAGCCAATGAGAACATTCCTCCATCCACAAAGCCGTTCGTCCCGTTCATCCCTCCAGAAATGCCAATGTTGCTTGCAATTCCAAGACGGGGCGTCAATTCTTTTTCCAACATGAGACGCTGTTCATGGAAGATTTGTTCGGGATAAACGCTGGCATAATCACCTGCTGAGACCCATGAATTTGAGATATGACTGAGCCAGGTCGTCTGAGGCAACACATCGGATTCTTTGATCAGATTGTACTTAAAACCAAACGTTACCGGGCTTATACCCGTTCTTCGCATGGGGTCGTTCCAGGTTGACGGTTGATCTATACGTTCAGTATTCGCATTAATAACCGCTCTCACCTCAAAGCGCTGATTAATTCCAAATCTAAGGACCTTTTCAAATTGATGCCTATCAGTGATAGAGCCGCCTGGTAAAGACTCTTCACCGTGCGAATACTGGTACCCACCTTCGTACTGAAACCAACCTACTGGGGTAATCTGAGCACTTTCGGTAATGTCGGGACGATCGGTCGCGATTGAGGGCATTAAAATAACTGGCGTGTGAGGACCTACCGGATCGACAATCTCTTCTAATTCCGGACGCTCCTGCGCCATGCCCCAAAACGATGAGGCCATTAAAATTGCAATACTAATCTTCTTCATAGGGTATAGGACTTTGGTGAGGATCCACTTCTGGGTTCCCCAATTCTTTAACTATTAATGCTTCTATTTCCGGGGTAATGATATGCTCCATAGTTTCAGCCTGCGGGTGAATGTGATCTGCGGCCATGCCTAGACGCTCAGTGAGGTAAAGCTCCCACAAGCGGTGCAATCGGACCACGCGACGGCCCTCAGAACGGCCTTTGTCTGTCAATGCAAAACCGTCGGGTCGTTCTACTAGTAGATATTCTTTTTTAAGTGCACGTAGTGTTTTACGCAAACCGTCAAGGTGCTGGCGTCTCATTGCAACAATCATGTCGGATGTCATTGCAACCGTCTCACCTTCTCTTTCTTCAGCGCCATAGAGGAGCTTCAAAAGATTTTCGCGTTGCGTCTTTAATTGGTTTCCTTTTGCTCTTTTCCTGCGGGCAATCCATCCCTTTTCAGGTGCAAAAAGCAGCGAAATAAACGCAATTCCGCCTAAAGCGAGTACAATCCATGGTCCCGTTGGCATTTTTGGAAGGCTCGCGCTAACCACTGTTCCAATTAACGCTGCGGTTGCTGCAAAAACAGCAGATAATACAAGCATTAAACGCAATGAAGAAGTCCATGAGCGCGCTGCAGCCGCAGGTGTAATTAATAAGGCCGCCATCAAAACGATACCTACGGATTGAATCCCAACCGTTACCGCTAAAACCGTAAGTATGGTAAAGACGAAACGAATTGCTTGAACGGGAAGGCCTATGGCCGCGGCAAAGTCTTCGTTAAACGTCATCAACTGAAACCCTTTAAAGAAAACGGCGACGCTCACGAGTAGCACCAAAGCCAGAGCGACAAAAACGTACAAATCGGATAGTGTAATGGCAGCGGCCTTTCCCAGTAGGAAACGTTCCAAACCGGCCTGTTGACTCAGCCCCGTGCGTTGCACTGCAGAAAGCAACATAATGCCAAACCCGAAAAAAGTAGACAACACTAAACTGATGGCGGTATCTCCTTTCAACTTCGTGCGCTGTTCTAAAAAACTAATTCCATAGTGGGCAATAAGCCCTGCCGCCAAGGCGCCAAAAATGAGAAACAGTGGGTTTCGGCCGTCGCCCAGTATAAATGCAAGAACCACTCCCGGAAGCAGCGCGTGCGCGATGGCATCGCCCACTAAACTTTCACCTTTCAAAAAGCTAAACGCCCCCACTACAGAAGACGAAGCCGCCAACAGCAGGGTACCTATAAGCACTTTTATGAAAATCGGGTCAAGCATTAATCCTTCGGTTGGTCTTCCTTAAAGTCCGGTTCACGAAGCGGGAATTCCGTATCTGAAATAAGATCCCCGAGTTTTGAGAGGACTGTTAATCTACCTCCGTAAGCCTCTTGCAACAGTTCTTTTGTAAATACTTCTTCTTTAGGACCTGCTGCAACTAAGCGCGTATTGAGCAGTACAATCCAATCAAAATATTCATTTGCGGTTTGTAAATCGTGGTGGACAATGACTACTGTTTTGCCCTCGTTTTTCATGTCGCGTAGCAGCTTTAAAATGGCATCCTCTGTCGCCGCATCAACCCCAACGAACGGCTCGTCCATTAAGTATATATCTGCTTGTTGCGCAAGTGAACGCGCTATGAAAACGCGTTGTTGTTGTCCACCAGAAAGCTGAGAAATCTGGCGGTCAGCAAATTCCAAAAGGTTCACTTTTTCGAGCGCCTCAGTAGCAATACGACGGTCTTCTTTAGTGATGCGCTTAAAGAGGTTGTTTTTGCGGTAGCGTCCCATTAACACCACGTCCATGACATCGGCCGGGAAGTCCCAATCCACACTTTCACGCTGAGGCACATAACTCACGCGCTCGCGCACTTTATCCAGGGATTGGCCAAATATTTCAGTGTAACCACTGTCAGGTTTCATTAAGCCCATAACGGTTTTGAGCATGGTGGTTTTCCCTGAACCGTTCGGTCCTACGACACCGATAATTTTGCCCTTTGGCAATTCAAAATCAACATCCCAAAGCACGGGTTTGCTGTGGTAGCTGACCGTGAGGTTGTGTACTTCAATGCTCTTTTCCATTAATTGAATGATTTTAAAATCTGTGTAGTATTGTGTCTAAACGCTCCTAGTAAAGAAGCCTCTGCCGTTCCTTGCTCGCCCAGCGCATCGCTGTATAACGGTGCTCCGATTTTTACCTTTCCGCCTTTTTGCGCCACAGCTTCCTGAAGCGCTTCAATACTTTTAGAATTTACTGATGTCTCGATAAAAACTGTAGAAAGTCCGCGGTCTAAGATGAATTGGGCAGAGGTGCTCATGTCTTTTATACCAAATTCCGCCGCTGTACTTATGCCCTGAAGACCGTGTACTTCTATGCCGTAGGCACGGCCGAAATAAGAGAATGCGTCATGTGCCGTAACCATGGCACGAAGCGAGTCGGGTACTTCGTTGATTGCTAGGATCATTTCGTTGTGGGCAAGGGCTAGCTCTGAATAATAGTCCGTAGCATTTTGCTCGATGGCTTGGCGGTGCTCGGGAAATTGTTCTATTAAAAACTTGGCGAGTTCACCTACACAGCGGTCCCATAGTTGCAGATCGAACCAAATGTGCGGGTCATACGTGTTGGGGCCTACTTCAATAAGGTCGTGAAATTGAAGCGCGCTGCTCATCGCATGGACGGGCTTTTGTTGACCTAGTTTTTCAAGTATATCGGTCATTTTCCCTTCCAAATGAAGACCGTTGTGCAGAATGATTCTTGCGTTACTGAGCTTCGCTACATCACTTTCTACCGGTTTGTAACTGTGGGGGTCAATGTTCGATTGCATTAGTGCTTGGACCGAAATTTCCTCCGGAAGTAAAATGCGTGCAGCATCTGCTACAACTGAGGTTGTACACAAGACATCTATGGAAGGCTCTGGCGTACATCCAAAGGTCAATGCTGCTACTGCAAATGCTAAAATTTTTCTCATGATTGTATGGCGTAAATGTTTGCGCACATGCTCTGACTAAGCCAAAAAGAGCCTGTAGATGAGCCCAACTCGACACTGGAGTCAAACGCCGAGATTGCACGGATTTCGTATGTATTGCCTAGATTGATGTTCATGGTTTCCAATTGGTCAAAGAACTCTGTTCCCGCATCTTCTACCCGAACAATTCGAATCTCGGCTCCTGTGGTAAACGCACCGATGGGCTGTCCTAAAACCGGGGGCATTTGACCGTCGCGTTCCGGAATCGGATCACCATGTGGATCGTGTTTAGGACTACCGAGAAATTTGAAGAGTCGATCAACCAGTTCCTCACTCTGAATGTGCTCTAATTGCTCTGCGAGCGGATGCACTTCGTCCCAACCAAATCCCAATTTATCCACTAAAAAAGTCTCCCATAAACGGTGTTTGCGTAAAATGGATTTTGCCAAACGTATGCCTTGCTGAGTGAGTTGCACCCCCTTATACGGAACAACGTTAACTAAGTCTTTTTGCCCCAGCCGCTTCACCGCTTGGGTTACAGAAGAACCTTTCGCACCTATACGCTGTGCAAGATCTCCATTGCTGACGGGCTGATCTCCGCCTAGATGGTAGAGTGCTTTTATATAGTTTTCTTCGCTTTCAGTGTGGGTTTTCACTTTGGCTATCTTTTATTTTAGGCAAAGCTAAAAATTATTTAAACACCAACTATCACAAACGTGAGAATACTATAAATAACTTACCTTAGCGACCGTGAGAACCCACACTTATTTCATATCAGATGTCCATTTAGGAGCGCCTTCGGTTCGCGAAAGTCAGGAGCGTGAGCGCGCCCTAGTGTCCTTTTTAAAACACATTGAAAAGGGCTGCAAACAACTCTTTATCGTTGGCGATCTTTTTGACTACTGGTTCGAATACAAACACGTTGTTCCAAAGGGTCATACCCGTGTTTTAGGGCAGTTGGCGCTCATGGTTGATGCCGGTCTCAAGCTCGATATTTTCGTCGGGAATCACGACCTATGGATCGGAAACTATCTGACGGAAGAGCTGGGCGCAACTGTTCATCACAAACCGCTGAAGTGGTCGCCAAACGACGGTAAGACCACTTTCTACCTCGCCCATGGGGACGGTTTAGGTCCTGGCGACCGCAAATACAAAGCGTTAAAAAAGCTCTTTACAAACCCTATTGCGATTTGGGCCTACAAGCGCCTACATCCTAATTTTGGGGTAGGCTTTGCCGCGCGCATGTCACGGAGATCGCGCAACAGCCAAAGCGATGACGATCATGCATTCAAAGGAGAAAAAGAAAGGCAATTGGTCCACAGTAAAGCCCTCCTTGAAAAAGAGTGGTTTGACTATTTTATTTATGGGCATCGGCATCATGAGAAAGAATTGGTCCTCCAAACGCACGAGTCGGAAGATGGCACCAAAATTGAAAGTAACTATGTTGTTCTCGGCGATTGGATTCGTTTAAATACGTTCGCTA
>CAJQHZ010000038.1 GCA_905478295.1 uncultured Flavobacteriales bacterium
AACTAGATCACCGAAAATGGTACGGCCGCGTGTCGCGGGACGAGAATAAGTAATGCTAAAATCAGTAAGACCAATTCTTTGATCAACAGTAGAAGTAGGTGAGGGTTGCGGAAGTTCTTGCGCATTTACAGGCAAAGTCAATACCAATGCGGCAAGTCCGAGAATCCAATTTTTCATTTGTAATTTTTTAGGGTTTGCCTAAAAGTAACAAGAAAAGTGATGGTTGGTTGTTAGAGTGCCATCATTTTTAGCGCGGCAACGGCAGCTTCAACCCCTTTGTTACCGTGAATACCGCCTGAACGTGCACGACTCTGTTCCATAGTATTGTCCGTAAGCACGCAGAAAATGGTTGGTGCGTCGTAGCTGAGGTTAAGTTCGGTAATGCCGTACGTCACGCTCTGACATACATAGTCGAAGTGTTTCGTTTCACCTTGAATGACACAACCTACGACAATAACCGCATCAGGTTCTTCATTCTCGTGAAGGCGTTTTGCACCATAGGTAAGTTCCACAGCACCAGGCACATCCATCCGAAGGATATGCTCTGGATCTACGCCGTGCGCCACGAGAGTATCGTGAGCACCTTGAGCAAGTCCGTTCGTAATTTCATGATTCCATTCTGCCCGAACAATCGCAACTACTTTACCTGCTCCAGAAGGGACAGTTTCGTTATCTGAGCTGTTGAGGTGCTGGTGGGCAGTAGCCATGAGATTATTTTAACGCAGCAATAACACCAGTAATTCCAGAAGCTTGACGGCTCTTAGGATAGTCTGAAGCTATGCGTTCGTATAGTTTTACCGCTCTCGCGTTTTCACCTAAGGCTTCATAAGTCAGCCCAGCTTTCCACAAGAAGAGTGGTGTAGTGAAGTCGTTTTCTGTTGCATTGGCTGCTTTATTGTAGAAATCTACGGCATCCTCCATTTGACCCAATTCAACAAATGCATCACCAATAACACCGAAGGCCGTTGCTGAAGTGGCGGCATCCGATTTGTCGTAATCGTCCATGTATGCGATGGCATTTTCGTAATCGCCCAAAGTGTAATAAGCAACTCCAGCATAATAGTGTGCACTGTTTCCTGCTTCAGTACCGCTGAATTCGTCAATTATATCGAGCAGGCCGTAATAAGCACCGTTCCCATTTAAGGCCAATTCCATAGAATCTGTCTCAAACCATTTGATTGCTTTCGCGATCTCTGTAGCTCCTTCTTTCGCTTTCGGTTCCACGATGTACGTGTTATATGCGAAGTAGGCTAATACCACTGCAACTACTGCTGCAACTGCTATACCGACCTGACGTGCATTGTTCTCAAGGAACTGTTCCGTCTTAGTTAGCGTTTGTTCTACGTTATCAAATCCAAGGTTATCCTGTTCTACAGGCGCGTTCTTCTTAGCCATAGCTAGTTTAAATTGAGTCCGCCAAAAATAGTATAAATTTTCATGCTTTGAGCCCTATTTTTGTTCCTATGGAAAACCTGCTTGTGCACGCTTTAGAATTGACCCACTTCAAGAACCATCGTAGTTCGTCGTGGCAGTTTAATCCCAAAGTGAATATCATCTCCGGAAATAATGGTAATGGTAAGACCAATGTCTTAGATGCACTGCATTATTTATCGTTGACTAAAAGCTACCTGAACACAAGCGATGGTCAGAACATCACCCATGGCGAAAGTATGTCGCTGCTCAAAGCGAAGTTAGAACGTAAGAGTAGTGAACACGTTCTTGATCTAGGACTTAAAAAGGGTCAGAAAAAGAAAGTTAGACTTGACGGTAAGGAGATTGAAAGATTAGCAGATCATGTCGGTTACATGCCCGTGGTCATGATTACACCAATGGACCGCGATTTGATCATAGACGCAGCTGAAACGCGACGGAAATTGATGGATACGACGGTTTCCCAAAACGACAAACACTATTTAAACGCGTTAATGGCGTACAACAGGGCGCTTACCCAACGCAATACTACGCTGAAGTATTTTGCTTCAAACCGCACCTATGATGCGGAGATGATCGGATTGTACAATGAGCAATTGGCTCTCAATGCAACCATCATATTTGAGGCGCGGAAGGCATTTGCTTCTGAATTACTGCCTCTGCTAACACATTATTATCAATTGCTTTCTGGAGGTAAAGAAGCCGTAGGTGTGCGCTATAAAAGCGCGCTCCACGATTCTTCCATGGATGAGTTATTGACCGAAAATGAAGCTAAAGACCGCGTATTGCAATACACCTCTGGTGGCACGCACCGCGATGATCTCGTTTTCCATTTGGGAGAACATCCTATAAAGCGCGTGGGCTCTCAAGGACAGCAGAAGAGTTTTTTGATTGCTTTGAAACTGGCCCAATTTGAAATTACCAAACGTCATCTAGGGATGCCTCCGTTATTATTGCTCGATGATATTTTCGATAAATTGGACGAAGGGCGGGTGGCCAATCTACTGAGCTTAGTTCATACCGAAGAATTTGGTCAAATTTTTATTACCGATACGCATCCAGAGCGAATGCTTAAATTGAGTGAAAATCTAAAACTGAACCACACCACCTTTGAAATAACTGATGATGGCGAAATACAAAGTCTCTAACGAACAATCCATGGGCGAGGCATTATCGCTCTGGCTGGACCGCTACCGTCTTCGCAGAGGAACGGATGAAACGCGCGTATTGCAAGCCTGGGATGAGTTGATGGGGCCGTCTGTCGTGCGTCAAACGACGACGAAAAAAGTGCAGAATCAAATTCTATACGTTCAGTTAGAAAGTGCGGTTGTGCGCAAAGAGCTGCTCATGGTGAAGTCTAAAATCGTAAGTAGTATCAACGAACATCTTGGCCGCGAAGCCATTAAAGACGTGCACCTGTATTAGTCCTCTAACAAATCTGGACGGCGCGTTTTGGTGCGTTGATACGCCTGTTCCTCCCGCCACAATTCGATGGCTTTTGTATTTCCACTGAGCAGTACTTCGGGTACTTTATGGCCACGGAAGTCCTCTGGTCTCGTGTATACAGGCGGTGCCAAAAGATCATCTTGAAAACTATCTGTAAGTGCTGAAGTTTCGTCATTAAGAACGCCAGGCAGCAGGCGTATGACGGCATCTGAAATTACTGCTGCAGCAAGCTCACCGCCACTTAAGACATAGTCTCCGATGCTGTATTCGTGTGTGATCCAATGGTCGCGAACCCGCTGATCAATGCCTTTATAATGGCCACAAATGATGAGTATATCGCCGATCAAGCTCAATGCGTTTGCATCTTGCTGATTGAATCGCTTTCCGTCGGGTGTCATATAAAGCACCGCATCGTAGTTGCGTTCTTTCTGCAACGCCTCAATGCAGTCCACAAGAGGTTCACATTGCATGACCATACCTGCGCCGCCACCGTATTGATAATCATCGACCTGTTGGTGTTTACCGCCTCCAAAATCACGCAGCTGGTGCACGTGGACTTCCGCAAGGCCTTTATCTTTTGCGCGCTTCAAAATGCTGTGCGCGAAAGGACCTTCTAATAGTTCCGGTAAGACGGTGATGATGTCAATACGCACCTTAGTTCTTTTTAAGACCAATTTCGACCAAACGCTCGTCTAAATAATCACCTGCCGTAATGTCATCAAATGCTCTAGGTCGGGTATCGCTTATACATTGTGCCAAAGCATTCAGTGGCATTTTCCCAACGGGATGCAAGAAGAAGGGGATGCTGTATCTAGGTTCACTCCACTTTTCTTCAGGCGGATTTACCACACGGTGGGTAGTAGACTTTAAATAGCCGTTCGTCAAACGTTGAAGCATGTCTCCAACATTTACGACCAAAGACCCGGGGATGGCCGTAATCCCGACCCATTGGTCTTGTTTGTTGAGCACTTCCAGCCCCTCTGCACTGGCGCCCATGAGTAGTGTAATGAGATTAATGTCTTCATGCTGTCCAGCCCGTACACTGTCTCCTGGGTCAGAAGTAATGGGAGGATAATGAATGGCGCGAATGATACTGTTTCCACCTTTCACCCAAGGTTCAAAATAGTCGGCATTCAATTCTAAATACGTTGCAATTGCGCTGAGCAACTCCATTCCTATGCGCTCTAATTGCTGGTAGGCATTAACAAATGTGGGAGCGAGCTCAGGGCGTTCGCTAACTGATATATTGTTGTGGTATTCGGGGCCATTGTAGGCCGGTGCTGGCTGGCCCACTTGCCAAAATTCTTTGAGATCCGCTGCTTCAATCCCTTTTGCATGTTCTCTCCCAAAACTGGTATAACCGCGCTGACCGGCTAATTTTTCTAGCTCGTACTTCTTTTTTGTATCCGTATCTAATGTAAAAAACGCAGCCACTTCGTTGTACAATTGCGTTTGCATCGCATCACTAAAACCGTGATTCTTAATGGTTACGAATCCGATATCGGTATAGGCTTTTCCTAAATCTGCGGCAAAAGCTTTTTTATCGGCAGTTGATCCGCTCGTCCAATGGGATAAATCTAAATTTGGAATGAGTGACATACGGTTTGTAAATAGGTTATATCTAACAAAAATAACTACCTTTTCGCAGTCGTTCGAATGGAACTTAAAGACAGCTACAGAAGTTATGAACCACCCTTTACCGCCTGAACTCCTTCAGGACTTCTTGCAAACCCGCGCCATTGAAGAGAAAATGCTCATTTACCTGCGACAAGGTAAAATTTCAAAGTGGTTCAGCTCCTTTGGACAAGAGGCTATTTCTGTGGCCGCCGTGCACGCCTTAAAAAAGGAAGAATACATCTGTTCTATGCACCGCAATCTTGGTGTTTTTGTAGCGCGTGAGGTAGCATTAAAACAATTATTCGCACAGTTTCAAGGAAAACCAGAAGGTTTTACAAAGGGACGCGATCGCAGCTTTCATTTTGGAAGTAAAGCGCACCACATCGTTGGTATGATCTCCCATTTGGGTGCACAATTAGGATTGGCTTGTGGCTTGGCCTTGCGCGAACAGCAGTTGGGTTCAGGTAAATGTGTCGTTGCATTCACGGGCGATGGCGCTACATCTCAAGGTGATTTTCACGAAGCGCTCAATGTTGCCGCCGTGTGGTCTCTACCTGTGGTCTTTATTGTGGAGCGCAATTACTGGGGATTAAGTACGCCGGAAGAAGAACAATTTAAATTTAAAAGCTTCGTAGATAAAGGGCCTGCCTATGGAATGGAAGCCCGAAGTTTTGACGGGAATAATTTAGCAGAGTGCTACGCAGAACTAACGAAAGCAGCAGACTTTTCTCGAACGCAGTGTAAGCCAATTTTATTAGAAGCTAACACATTTAGAATTCGAGGACACGAAGAAGCGAGTGGAACTAAATATTACCCCGAAGGCATGATAGACACAGCGATGTCTGACGAGCCCATGGCTAAGATTCTTCGGGAGCCTGATCGTTATGCTATGGACGAAAAGTCCTTGCAACTAGAAATGGAAAAAGCTAAAGCGCGTGTGGATGAGGCATTCCACGCTGCATTGGCCTTAGATGGCCCGAGCTATGATGCCGAGGAGAGCTCAAGTGATTTATTCGCAGAAGTGCCTGCGCTTCCTGAAAGCGCGAGCGGTAGCTCGCGCGAGATGCGACTCATTGATGCATTGCACGATGGATTAAAAGAGAGTTTAGCTTTGTGGCCAGAATTGATCTACATGGGACAGGATATTGGTCCCTACGGCGGGGTTTTTAAAGCGACTGAAGGCTTGGCTGACTTGTTTGGCTCAAATAGAGTGCGAAACACTCCGCTCTGCGAGAGTGCCATTGTGGGTGCATCTTTAGGATGGAGCATTGCAGGCGGTAAAGCCATGATGGAGATGCAGTTTTCGGATTTTGTCACCACAGGATTTAATCAGATCGTCAATAACCTAGCGAAATTGCATTGGCGTTGGGGACAATCTGTAGATGTCTTGATAAGAATGCCTACAGGGGCTGGCGTTGCAGCTGGTCCATTCCATTCCCAAAGCACAGAGGCTTGGTTTACGCACGTCCCGGGTTTGAAAGTCGTTTACCCGGCTTTTCCAGCAGAGGCGAAAGCCCTATTGATGTCCAGTTTCAACGAGCCCAATCCAGTCTTATTTTTCGAACACAAGGCGATGTACCGCACCGTTCGTGAGGAAGTTGAAGAGGGCCCACAATTCATGGAATTAGGTAAGGCAGATGTCGTCCGTTCCGGAACAGATGTAACAGTGGTTACGTATGGAATGGGCGTTCATTGGACTTTAGATTTGATCGATGATGAGGATTTAGCGGGTCAATTAGAATTGATCAACCTTCGCACCTTAGTTCCACTAGATTTCAACGCCATACGCTCTAGTGTAGAGCGCACAGGCAAAGTCATTGTTCTCCAAGAGGATATTGCTGTGGGTGGTTACGCTGAACACATTGCATCTCGCATTGCGCAGGAATGCTGGGAAGCATTGGATGGACCTGTGATTACAGTCAGTTCGGATGCTACTCCAGTGCCTTTTCATGCCGCGCTAGAAGAGGGGTTCTTAGCGAAGTCGAAGTTGAAAGACGCGGTTCAAAAATTACTGAGTTACTAAAGATATTATTGTAGGCAACGCACATTGCGCGGCCGCTGCATAGGGCTATAAAAAAACACCCCCGAGGCGCAAGCCTCGGGGGTGTATTACTTTCAAAAAATCCGTGCTTATTCCACGATCAATTTCTTAGTGATTTTACTTCCTGCGCTCTCAATAGTGTAGAAGTATACACCAGCGGCGTAGTTGGTTACATCAACGGTTTGGATGTGACGACCTGCATCTAAACGTCCTAAATCTTTCATTTCAATAAGGCGGCCTGTCATGTCTACAACTACCATGCTGTAATTTGCAGCTTCTGCAGATTCAATGGCCACTTTTGTAACACCTGAAGCAGGGTTAGGGAAGTTTTGGCTCACGGCAAAGTTGTTGCGCTCTAGCTCTTCTAAACCGATATTGTTCGGATAGGGCTGACCTAGGTAATAGAAGTCGATAGAGTTTAAAACACTGAAGGTTCCGAAATCTTCAATAGGCGCATACGTCATGTGTATTTGGTGTGAACCATCTCCGTTATCAAATGCCCAATCGGCTACGTTACCCCAAGTTGCATCTCCGAAAGTGCCCATTACCGTCTGTGGACCTTCTAAAGAGTCTCCGATAACATTATATCCTTGACATCTCCAATCCGGGAATTGGTTATCCGTTGTACCGCTTGCGTATGCCGTATCTGTTTCAAACCAAGAGAAGAACATCATGTCTCTGTCGCTATTCATTGAAATGTATGGACGGTTTGCCTCTGGCACTGGACCATTCGTTGGATCAAAGTCAAAGTCAAACGTAAATACTTGACTAACGATGTTACAATCCCAAGAAAGACCGCCGTCTGTTGTAAAGATATCAACGAGGAGGTTTACGCCAGGGAAGTAGTTAAAGTCTGCAGCAGGTGTACCTCCAGAAGCAGCCGTTCCTGTACCAGGGAATACGTGTACGAACATGTGAGGGTTTCCGTTCGCATCTACAGCCAAATCATGGCCACGCGTAGAAGACGTTAAGTGACCAATACTCCATGTACCGCCAGTGATTTGGTCGAAGATGGTAACTAAGCTATCGCCTGTACCATTGTCAACCAATTCATCAAGATTCGGTCCCATAATAGCACCCCAAGACGAACCTCCGTTGGTTGTTTTGATTAAGTATGGATGAATAACTTTAGCAGGCGCGATAGTACTATCGTATGCTTCAAGACTGATGTATCCTGTTGAGCCGTTCGAAGCAAAGAAAATATTGGCATCACCCACAATTTTTCCATTGGTAAGATCATTGGTAACTGGCATATAAGCTCTGTGCTCCATATAGGTCATAGAGTCCGTATTCCAATCCATAGTTCCTTTCCAGACCAGAACGGTATCTGTATACTCTTCGACGTCATAATCCGGCTGATGGAAGCTTAGCCCCCAGAAATTTCCACCGTCAACGTAAGAGTTGTCCATTGTTAAGTGACCACCGGTAGTATCAACTGACACATTCGTCGTCGTGTTGTCCATTTTGTGGGTACCCATTAAAGCGCCGCCCCATGCTCCACCATTTGTTCCAACGAGTGTTGGTGCCCAAACAGCGATACTTGCATTTAGCGGGTTAGTGTTGCCCGTTTCATTTAAGATACCTATTCGCGGGTAACGCGCGGCCCCAGGATATGCGTAACCACTTGTCGTGGGATTCCATACAGGTCCCGCATTTGCAGTCCATGTAGCGCCTCCGTTGGTCGAATAGTCAAAACGCAAACTACCTGAACTATTATCACCATTGCTCGAATAATCTGAACGGTGAACGAAAGCGATTGTATTTAGATCTTCATTGGCCCAAATATTTGTTTTAGGCCCAAATCCGGCACCATAAACGTTCGGAGCAGTACCAATGGCAACTGCTGAACTCTGCTTATTCGCAGATGTTTTGTAAGGAATGCCGTCTGCATGCGATGCAGTATACATTTCTGAGCTGCGGCCTAAATCGGTGCGCACTTCTTGTGCAGTGGCTCCGATAACAGTAAGACCAGCAACAGCGAGTAATAATTTCTTCATAAACCTGTTTTTAATAGATACGTTAAATATAATGGGAATTCTGCAAACGACTCACTCTTGAGTAAAGAGAAGTTTTGAATAAAGTATTGACAATTTTTCGCCAACACGATTTGGCGTTAAATCAGTAAAAGTCCCTTGTGTAGCAGGAGCCAAGGAAGCAATACTGTGTATGGCGGATGATAGGTCGTCGTACGAATCAACCACGAGGCATCCATCATCGTAGTGAGAGAAGCCGCCAAAATCCTTCTTTGAAATGGTCCACAAGCCCGCTTGACGCGCCTCAAAAACTGTTATTCCAAATGTTTCATATACGCTAAAAAGCAACAAGGCATCATGTTGCGGTAGAATTTCTAGAATTTCAGCGTTCGACTTTCGACCGTGGAAAAACACATTAGATCGGCCTTTTATCATTTGCGCTAAAGCCGATTCATCGGGCCCGCCTCCATAGAAATGCAGTTCGAATTGCATTTGTGGCAGATCTGAAAAGACTTCTAAAATCTTATCTTGTTGTTTAACGGAAAACACAATATCCGCTACGACACAAATACTAGTCGCCGGGCGTTTTTCCGCCGCTTGAGAACTCCGCTTTTCAATAATATTGGGTACGACTTGAGTTTTTGTTTGCGGCGCAAACTCAGTTATGCCCTGAGCCAGTATCTCACTAACGGGCAATACAATGTCACACTTGTGCATGTACCATTGCGCTACTGCCTTACGCCAACCCTTTAGTGGGTGAGGGTGCTGGGGTAAAAAACCGGACCAATGCTCAGAATGTATAGTCTTAAGGCCTGCACGCTTTGCGAACCAAAGTAAAGGCGCTAGATCTGGTGCATAACAATGAAAGTGAATGATGTCTGGCTTCACGGCTTTTACTTTTGCGAAATAAGCACCCCATTTTGCTGCAGTACTCATGTTTTTGCTACCGTAAAGGGTGTGCGCACCGTCTTGCACTGTCGGTCCAGAATGATTTAGGAACCCGAGAATAGCAGAATCTGGGCGTACTGCCTGGATGTGCTTCTTGACGAACACGCCGTTTTGAGGATCTAAGGCATTCGGGAACCATTTGACAATATGTAATACTCGAGGTGTCTTCACTTGGGCCAAGTTACGCCATAAGTCAGATCAATTGAAAGCGAGGGTCGGGTCGGGAATTAATTGTGGCTAATTGTCCGAAGTACACTAAATTGGTGGATTGAATACTAAACACGCTGAACATGTTGAACGGAACGGATTACATTGTCGTCGGACTCTATTTTGTCCTGGTTTTCATAATCGCCTTTTATAGCGGCTCTAAAAAGAGCGAAAACGGTGCGGCTGCCGATTATTTTTTGGGAGGAAGAAACTTAGGGTGGTTTGTGATAGGAGCATCGTTATTCGCCTCTAATATCGGCTCTGAACACCTTGTAGGTTTGGCAGGACAGGGTGCTGCAGGAGAATTGGTCGCCGGTCAATTTGAACTTTTGGCCGCCCTCATTCTCATACTATTAGGATGGGTTTTTGTTCCGTTTTATCTCCGCTCCGGAGTTTTTACAATGCCTGAATTTCTGGAAAAACGCTACAATGGTTGGGCCCGAACGTATTTGTCGTATGTAAGCATCGTTGCCTATGTGCTCACTAAAATATCAGTTACCATTTTCGCAGGAGCCATTGTTTTTACAGCACTGCTGGGTATCAACTTCTGGACTGGCGCCATAGTCATAGTTGTAGCCACTGGTATTTACACCGTTTTCGGCGGATTCAAGGCGGTAGTGTATACCGACTTAATGCAAATGTTTGTCCTTGTAGGTGGGTCGATCGTGTTGACCGTTTTTGGATTGAGAGAATTAGGCGGTGTAGAAGAATTGGTTGCTCATACAACTCCAGAGCATTGGAGTTTATGGCGTCCAGCGAGCGATACCAGCTATCCATGGACGGGTATTATGTTCGGTGCGCCCATTTTAGGGGTTTGGTACTGGTGTACTGACCAATTCATTGTACAGCGTGTCCTTGCGGCAAAAGATATTGATACGGCTCGAAAAGGTGCATTGTTTGGGGGATACATGAAATTGTTACCCATTTTCATCTTTATGTTGCCAGGAGTTATTGCATATGCGTTGGCGCAAAAAAATCCAGAACTACTCACCTTCGTTGTGGACGGCGAAACACAATACGATGCGGCATTGCCTTTAATGGTGAAAACCGTTTTGCCAGCAGGCCTTCGTGGTTTGGTGGTTGCAGGTTTATTGGCGGCTTTAATGTCCTCTCTAAGTTCTGTGTTCAACAGCTGTTCTACACTCATTACCTTTGATGTCTACAAAAAGTACCGTCCTCAAGCGACGGATAAGGAATTAGTGAATGCGGGTCGCATTTCTACGGTAGTCCTAGTTGCTCTTGGTATCGGATGGATTCCATTGATGCAAGCCATTCAAGGCGGCTTATTCCAGCAGCTCCAATCTATTCAAGCGTATATTTCACCTCCTATAGCGGCTGTATTTTTATTAGGTATTTTCTTTAAAAAGATCAATGCTGCTGGCGCGAAATGGGCGTTACTTTCAGGTGCTGTGCTTGGCGTAAGTCGATTAACTTTAGAAATAGCAGGAGGTGAGTATACCGGTTTCGTTGGTTGGATGGTACATATGAACTTTCTTCACTATGCATTATTGCTCTTTGCTATTTGTTCAGTGATTCTTGTAGGTATAAGCCTTCTTCGTTCGGATGCGGAAAGTTACGACGACGAGACGTTGGTTTGGAATAAGGCTAATGTTGTGCCGATGAGCAGTACCACAAGGGCTTTGACTTTCCTGTTGGTATTATGCGTATTAACCTTATGGGTGGTCTTTTAAAAAAGTAAATATTGGTTGCACATATTCTCGGTTTCCGATTATATTTGCGGCCCTAAACATGGTGATTGTAGCTCAGCTGGTTAGAGCGCCGGATTGTGGTTCCGGAGGTCGCGGGTTCGAACCCCGTCTTTCACCCTTTAAAAAGCCCTGTCTTATGACGGGGCTTTTTTATTACAATTGGCTTGCTTCATACTAGTATAGGGTATCTTTAATATTGAATTTAAGAATCTTTGAATGAGAGCATTGATCATCGTATTTGTCCTTGCGGCCTTTCTTCCGTTAAATGCACAGGAGTCTGGGTCTAAAACTGGACTTTCACTGTATACCTATTTTGACCGATTACTCAACGATACCCTACGCGATCCTGCCAGACCTAAATTGATTAATTACCCAACCATTGCCTATTCTCCTGAGACGCTCTGGGAATTGGGTGTTTCAAGTTTGTATATCTATTCTGCGAAGAATGATTTGTCGAATCGACTGAGCGAATTAAAAGCATTCACCTTTTATACGTTAGAGAATCAATACGGTCTTTGGCTAGATCACGCGGTATACACGGACGAAAATTTATGGTTTTTCTATGGGAAGGTGAGGTATCAGAGTTTTCCCTTGTTTTATTATGGGGTGGGGCCAGATTCGCCAAAAGAATACACCGCCCTGATAGACGGTAATTACACGTTAGTGAAAGAACGCTTTTTGCGTGCAGTACTTCCTTCGTTGTATGTTGGTTTGGAACTGGACTACCAGCGTCTTGGTAATGTCTCCTATCAAAATACTTCGACAAATTTTCAGGCTCCGGAATTAGGTGCCAACGGCTCAACGAATTTAGGATTGGGTTTAGGGATCCTTTATGACAATATTCATAATGCAATGAATCCGCGTAAAGGAGTGTATAGCGAGTGGGCATTTCTGAATTATGCTGAAGCCTTTGGCAGCGATTTTTCTTTTACCTCATATATCACAGACAATCGCCTTTATCAGCCCTTGGATAAAAATCGTGTCCTTGCCGCGCAGGTCTACGGTCAGTTTACCGCAGGAGAAGCACCTTTTAATATGTTGGCGCTGATGGGCGGTGAGAGTTTAATGCGCGGGTATTATTTAGGCAGGTACCGCGATCAAAATTTAGTTGCCGCTCAGTTAGAATATCGCATTTTACCGTTTTCGTTCTCTAAAAAGTGGGGTGCCAGTGTATTTCTTGCTACCGGTCAAGTCTATGGAACACAAACGACTTTTGAATGGAACGCTATGCTGCCTACTGCAGGCGCAGGCATCCGTTACTTGATTTTTCCAGAAAAAGACATTTACACACGTATTGATATTGCTTTCACGCGCGAGGGTAGTGGTGTTTATTTCTTTATTGGCGAAGCGTTCTAATAGAAGTTTACGGCTCCTGGTAACTTCTAAAGAGGCGCGAACAAAATAAAATCCACTTGTGTTATATAGGTTCGTTTTGGCACATAGGTTTCAAAAACCATTGATTTTACTATAATTTAACATTGAAATGTTGGTCCCAAAATGACATTTTATATTTTTACCTAAAATAAAGTTGTATGAAATTTGATGTTGCCTTAGGTACTTCTGTAGTGGTGATGGCTTTCGATGGAGAAAGATTAGTCGCCTTGATTGGTGAGAAATCGCAAGAGCCTTATAAAGGTGCTCCGATGTTGCCTAGTAATTGGGTATCGGCAGGCGTAAGTGTTGAAGAAGTGGCAAAACGAATGATGAATCGTATTTTGGGCGTTGAAAAAATATATCTAGAGCAGCTAAATGCTTTCGCGAAAGTGTACCGTAATCCTATGGGACGTGTAGTGAATATTGCGTACTTCGCTTTATTGAACTGGGACGTGGTAAAAGAAGTGAAGACTCCCGGCTACAAGTGGGTTTCATTAGAAACTTCGCCCGAAATGATATTTGACCACAATGAGATATTAGAGATGGCGTATGAGCGCCTCAAGCGCCGTGTAAAGCGCCGTCCTATTGGGTTTGTGATGCTGCCGAAGCAATTCACATTCAATATGATCCATTCCCTTTACGAGCAATGTTTGCGTAAGGATCTTGACAAGCGAAATTTCCGAAAGAAATTCATGCGTAGTGAGCTTCTGATTGATACAGAAGAAACCATATTTGAGGCGCCTGGTAACAAGAAGCCGAGTCGATTGTATGAATTCAATCAGCAGAAATACGATAAGTTAACCTTGAAGGGTTACGATTTTAAATTCTAATAAAAAAGCCCCGCAGAGCGGGGCTTTTATGTAGTAAGATATCAATTAGCTTATTTTGGATTGAATGGATCTTCTTTGAGCATCCATTCATCTGTGCTTCCCGATCGCGTTATTAAGTATAACTCTTTTGGATTCGAGTTATTCGCAGGCGCAGCGGAAATTTGAATCTGCATTGATGTGCCAGTAATGTTTTCATATCCATCTAGCTCTAAAACCAAATCAGTTGCAAATACGACTGTTCCTGTAAAATCTAAAGGACTAGGCACTTGATCGGTTAAAACTATCAAAATCTTGTCCCCACCTTGTGCATCTACATTCCCATTAATGTAACTGCCGTGAAGCCTATTCATGTCTTTCATGGAGACACCGACTACTTTAGCTAATGGCGCTTTAGTCTGTGCCGCTGCTCCGCCAGTTACCGCCCCTTGAGTTGAGCTCGAAGGGTTTACTTGTGCGAAAGTTGTCATTGCCCCAAACACAAGGAGTGTTGTAATAAAATTTTTCATAAAAAATTACTTAGTTTCGTATAAAATTAACAAAAAACCGATATGAAAATCAAGTTATTCAATTTTTTATTTTTACTGCCAATATTATTCTCTTTCAGTCTATCCGGTCAAAGTGATAGCACCAAGAAACGAATTGTAGAGCATCAAGGCATGTATAACATTAATTTCATGCGAACTGATTTAAAAGACTGGACGCAAGGCGGAGAGAGTAACACTAATGGATCTTTAATGATTCGTGAACAGCTTAAAATTCAGTCGAAAAAAGCAACGGGTCGTCATCTTATGCAATTGAACTATGGTTTAAATAATCAGGCTGGCAGAACGACTAAAACAATCGATAACCTTCAATATGTAGGTAACTTTTCACGAGGTGGAATAGATGATAAAAAATTTGTTAGACTCTCAACTCAAATTGAGCTCAATACCCAGGCTATGCCTGGATATACAGTTGAGGATACGGCGAAGTTGAATATGATAAGTAATATAGGTTCTCCAGTATATGCTCAATTCTCTCTTGGTGCTTTGAGTAATAGATACAAAAGCTGGTCTTTATATTTCGCACCTTTAGGAACTAAGACAACTATAGTTCTAGATTCTAACATACGAGAATTAGGAGCATTTGGTGTGGATAGTACAAGTAGCTCACTTTTTGAAGGGGGCGCTAATGCAACCCTCACCTTTAATAAAATCTATTGGAGAACTTTCAAGATCCTATTAAGAACTGATTTCTTCTATAATTATTTCGATGAGAATCCAAAATTAGATGTCCGAGGGGAATTAATTTCATATTACAAATTAGATAAGTGGTTTACAGTAAACATAAACTATCAGTTTGTCCAGGATTATGATGCTTTTGAGGGTTGGCAGTTGAAATCAGTAGCTGGACTTGGCTTAACTTTGACGTTAGATTAAATATTACTGCTGAGAATAATCTTGCCAAGATTTCTCCGTGTAAATATTGTCACCGAAATACTTTGCGATATTCATAAACGGTCCTGCTTCTTGATAACCAGGAACCGGACTGAGCATTTCGAATTTAGGGTTCATAAAGACCACGGTAGGATAGCTCATCTTTCCATTGAGCAGTGCAGCGGCTAATTCATGGTAGCCCCTATTGCCTTGCGGTATGAATTTAAAAGTATTGCCCAACATTTCTATGCTTTCCTTTTGCTCAGCATCAAATTTTACGTTGTAATAGTGCTCGTTCATATACGCTGCAACCTCAGGGTTTTGGAAGGTTGCTTTATCCATACGCTTACACCAACCGCACCAATCCGTATAGACGTCGATGAATATTTTCTTTGGCGATGCCTCTGTTAATGTTAAGGCATAGGCTTCTTCTATGGACATCCATTGAATTTTCTCTTGCGCATTTGAAATAGCAGTAAGACTCAGCAGTAGGAGTAGGGCAAATTTTCTCATTCCTCTAAAATAGAAAACCCCGCGCCACAGCGCGGGGTTTTACCTATAAAATTATGCTAAAACTAGACTACGCCATGCATTAATTTGTTTAATGGCTTACTCAATAATGCAATGAGAACTGCGAATCCGATCAATACAAATCCCAGCGTCGAGAAAGTATCCACGTACGTATGTAAGCCTTGTTCTGCAGTGAGCAAAACTTCTTCGCCTCCGTGTCCCTCGCCACCAGTTAATGTGGCAATAGCACCTGCGAGGTAGTTCGCCATTGCAAATGACAAGAACCAGCCCCCCATTGCAGTACCTGCGATGTTTTTAGGTGCTAGTTTGGTCACCATAGAAAGACCAATAGGGCTCAAGAACAACTCACCAGTAGTGTGGAGCATGTACAAGAATACTAGCGTTAATAGAGGAACTTGGAATGCATCATTCGCAAAATTTAATGCGATCAATGTAACTAGGAAACCAGCACCTAACTGAAGGATACCGTAGCTAAACTTCATCGGTATCGAAGGGTTCTTTCCTATAGCATCGAGCTTGATCCACATCCATGAGAACAATGAACCAAAGGTGATGATGAAGAATGGGTTAAAGAATTGGGTCATGGTTGCTGGCATTTCCCAACTACCCACCATACGGTTTACATTTTCTTTCGCGAATAGTGTTAAAGACGTCCCTGCTTGCTCGAAGGCCGCCCAGAAAATGATGTTGATGACCATCATGATAGTCAATGCAATCATACGGTCTCTCCAAACGCCGCCTTCTTTAACTCCAGCTGATATTAATTGGAATACGACCAAAACGAAAATACCGATGAGTAAATAAATCAACCAGGTGTTTTGAGATATGAGCACATAACACAACGGAATAAGGAGTAGCGATAGAATAGTAATGCTCTTCCAGCGTTCCATTCCTAACCATTTTTCACGCCCGGCTTCTGTAATGTTAATGTTTGGCACATGTGCATATTTCTTGCGCCCGCTCCAGAAAATGAAAAGACCTGCGAGCATGCCTAATCCTGCCAAGCCAAACCCGTATTCAAATCCGTATTGTTTACCTACAACAGCTACAACCGTGGTTGCAAGTAGGGCACCGATATTAATTCCGATGTAGAAAATAGTAAAACCAGAATCGCGACGTGGATCACCATCCTCGTATAACTTTCCTACAATCGTTGAGATATTTGCTTTAAAGTAACCGTTACCAACGATTAATCCACCCATACCAATGAGCATTAATGAATCGCGTAAGGCACGGTCTAAATCTAATAGATCTGTGCTAGCGACAATAAGGAATTCCCCAATAGACATAAGGACGGCACCAAGCATAATGGCGTATTGGTAGCCTAAGAATTTATCGGCGAGACGACCTCCGAGGATAGGCGCTGCATAAACTAATGCGGTATAAGCTCCATAAATCAAGAAGGCTTCAGAATTGCCTTTCATCATTGACTCAATAAGGAAAAG
>CAJQHZ010000039.1 GCA_905478295.1 uncultured Flavobacteriales bacterium
GTGATATCGAAATACCATTTAAATGCATCAAAAGAGGGCAGGTCCATACCTTCTAATTCTTCAATACGCCACGTATAGTAACCGCCTTCTTCTCTAGAGTTTTCTGGAGTTGCACTGTCGGCATCTACTGCGGCGGCATAGAGGCCATTATCGAGTTGCATTTCCTTTTGCAACCAAGCCACAGTATCTGCTATGGTTTGGGCGTATAATGGCGAAGAATTGTTGCGGTATGCTTTTGCATATAGCCCAATTAATTGAGCATTATCATACAACATTTTCTCAAAGTGAGGCACTTTCCAAAATCGGTCAGTTGCATAACGCGTGAAGCCGCCGTGCACAAAATCATAGATTCCACCCAGTGCCATTTTCTCTAAAGTAGTGTGCACAAAAGACAGCGTTCTCTCGTTCCTGGACAAAATTCCATGTTGTAAAAGATAGCTGTAGTTGCTGGGCATTGGAAATTTCGGAGCGTGCGTTAATCCACCGTTCCGTTCGTCCCACCCGCGCATCCAAGGCACTAAAACATCTTCAAAATCTGCCGCTTCGAAGGTTCCTGGAGTACCACTTTTACTTACTTTAAGCATATCGATTAACCCTTCGCGCATTTGCTTGGCATATTCTTCTATGGTCTGCGGTGATTCTTGCCACATTTGGGCGATTTGTGATAAGGCGGCCATCCAGTCGGCTTTTGAAAAATAGGTGCCGCCCCAAACCGGTGTTCCATCAGGTAGGGCAATGCAATTCAATGGCCATCCGCCTTGACCGGTCATTAATTGGACTGCGTTCATGTATCGAGCGTCCAGATCTGGCCGCTCCTCACGGTCAATTTTGATCGACGTAAAATGAGCATTCATTAGAGCCGCTACTTCTTCGTCTTCAAAACTTTCCTCCTCCATCACATGGCACCAATGGCAACTAGAATACCCTATGGAAAGCACTAATAGACGCTGGTCTTGAACTGCTTGTGCCAACGCGTCTTCCGACCAGAGCTGCCAATATACAGGGTTATTGGCATGTTGCTTTAGATAAAGACTCCCGCTCTGGTGCAGTTCATTTTTCATTACTTCTGCTTGGCGTAGTTTTCGTAAAAATAGGGGATGGTTTCAATGCCTTTAAAATAATTGAAAACGCCATAGTGTTCGTTAGGACTATGGATGGCGTCACTGTCTAAACCGAAGCCCATAAGAATACTTTTTGCACCTAATTGTTGTTCAAACAAGGCAACGATAGGTATGGAGCCACCACTGCGTACAGGCAAGGCCGCTTTACCAAATGTTTTTTGATAGGCCTTTGATGCGGCTTGATATGCAGGGTTTGTCGTATGCGTGACATACGGCAGTCCTCCGTGATGTGGTGTAACATTAATAGCAACCGAGTCCGGGGCAATGGCTTTAAAATGCTTGATAAACTTCTCAGTAATCGCTTCCGGGTTTTGACCGGGAACCAAACGCATAGAAATTTTAGCATATGCCTTCGATGGAATTACGGTTTTAGCACCTTCACCAGTGTAGCCGCCCCACATGCCATTAACATCCAAAGTCGGTCGTATGGAAGTGCGTTCCGGTGTGCTGTAGCCTTCTTCGCCCCAAACATCCCCGATACCGATACTCTCTTTAAACTCTTCTTGACTAAACGGGGCTTTTGCCATAAGCGCACGTTCTTCAGTACTTACGATTTCAACCCCATCATAGAATCCTTCGACCGTGATTTGTCCATTATCATCGTGTAAAGAAGCCACCATTTTAGCAAGGACGTTCAATGGATTTGCAACTGCGCCACCATAGAGTCCAGAGTGTAAATCTCTGTTTGGTCCAGTGACCTCAACCTCAACGTAACTTAAACCACGCAGTCCAGTAGTTATTGAAGGAGTCGTGTTACTGATCATTCCAGTATCAGAGATGAGAATTGTATCGCAGGCCAATTTCTCTTTATGACTGGCTACAAAGGGCTCAAGGTTGCTGCTTCCTACTTCTTCCTCACCTTCAATCATGAATTTGATATTGCATGGAATCTCGCCATTGCTTTTCATGATTTCGAAAGCCTTAAGGTGCATGAACATTTGACCTTTGTCATCACACGCGCCGCGTGCAAAAATAGCCCCTTCAGGGTGGATTTTTGTGGTTTTAATAATGGGTTCGAACGGATCATTATCCCATAGGTCAATTGGATCCGCAGGCTGCACATCATAATGACCATAAACCAAAACAGTGGGTAAATCAGGTTCCACTAAACACTCGCCATAGACGATAGGGTGACCGGCCGTTGGGAATATCTCTACCGAATCTATCCCCAAAGAATTCATGTGCTCAGCGATATGCTCTGCACATTTTGCAACGTCAGAATTGTAGGCCGGATCGGCTGAAATGGATGGAATACGTAAAAGGCTAAAGAGCTCGTCTAACAATCGTTCTTTGTTTGCCTCGATAAATGTCTTGGGGTCTGTCATGGTGAACCTATTTTATTTCTGTTCTCAAAGTTAACCGCTAACTATTGAAGTGCCTTGCAACATTTAAATTTTCTATATTCGAACATGCGGAAAATGCTTTTAATATTTATCGTCATGCTTTGCACGTTAGTAAGTGCTCAGCCCAGTATGACTGTGAATAGTACAGGTAACTACAAGAAGCCCTATTGGATGGCGGCGAACATTCTTGTAGATTCTACTTTGTCCATATATAACATGGGTCAAAACGCACTTCCACTTACACAAGCGAATACGACCCAAATCGGTTATTTCGAGGCGAATGACACGGCTTTTCCCGTGCAATCAGGTATTGTAATGGTAGCTGCACAGAATGCCTCTGATGTTATCGCAGCCACCAACGGAAACGGCAACAATGTGACCTTTACAGATTCAGAGCTTTCTTCCGTATTAACCCAATTGGGCTCTTCTGGATACGCCATCAAGGATATGGTTGAAATCGAATTTAGTTTCATCGCACAATCGGATTCTATAAAATTTAATTATTGTTTTGGTTCTCACGAATACGACGGCTATACGTGTAGTAATTTCAATGATGTCTTCGGATTCTTTTTGGAGGGTCCATACATCAACGGTGTGAGTGCACCAACGAATGGTACTGTGGTACGAAATATTGCCACTATTCCAGGAACTAACGTTCCCATTGCCGTAAATACCATCAATTCTGGGTCGCCTTCTGGAAGTTATCCAGCATCAAACTGTTCGTCGGCAAATCCAAATTTTGTAGCACATAGTGGCTATTACAACGCATCAAACGGTTCCATCACTACATTGGATGGATATACAGATAAATTCACTGCAAGAGCCGAGGTACAATGTGGCGGTTGGTATACCATTCGTCTAAAATTGGCCAATGTGTCTGATGCAGCATTATCCAGTGCTGTATTCCTTGAAAAGCAATCGTTAAAAGGTCCTGAACTGACGATTATGGATTCCACAAACGTTGGTAACAGTTTCAATGACACCATGCTTGTTGAGGGGTGTAATAAGAATGAAATCATCTTTGCACGGAATGCAAACCTTAGCGTAAACATGAAGATTCCGATCTATGTGGATACGGTGCTAAGCACGGCAGTTGAGGGTGTTGATTTTTCCGTTTTACCGGATACGCTTTATTTAGCCCCCTATCAAACTGCGGATACACTTACGTTTTGGGTATACGATGATAATTCACCCGAGACAAACGAAAGCTTGACTATCGTTCAAGACTATGTCTACACGGATTGTTACAACTATCCCGTACGACGAATGAGTTACCTCATTCGCGATAAAGATTCTTTAGAAGGTACATTGACCTTAAATGCTACTTCGGATACGGTGAATTGCCCCGGAGATAGTGTGGAGCTCTCTGTTGTGGCAACTGCCTTTGAGGGGTCCTACGATGGATTATGGCTAGCAGATAGCACTTATGTTCCGTCACGCTACTTTCAAATCGATGGTGATACGTCATTTACCTATCTATTGTTTGATGAATGTGGAGACACCGTTGTCTTCACACAAGACATTTATCTAAAGCCTTATGAACCCATGGGGTATGAGCGTGATACGGTTCGTGTATGCCCAGGCGATAGTGCATATCTCGCACCTGTTTATCTAGGCGGTGAGAATCCGCTCACTTTTTATTGGCTCGATAACCTAACACAAAACAATCCACGCGTTATTCTACCATGGAACGATACCACCTTTGTATCCTTTAGCGTATCGGATGGCTGTGATGTACTGCTCATAGATAGCGCATTAGCCATTAATATGCCGAAGCCATCTGCAGGTTTTCAGTATCTAAATGATCCATATGTTCCTCTTCGTGTTGCATTCAGTGAAAAAGCGCAGAATGAAGTAAGCTGGACGTGGTATTTGGATTCTACGGTAATTACAGGAGAGGAATTTGAATACGATTTTGCACGCCCTGGTGATTTCGAGGTGACCCAAGTGGTCATGAGTGATTTTGGATGTATCGATAGTATTACCCTACTAGTGGCCGTCGAAACAGACTTCTATCTGTATATCCCCACAGCTTTTTCTCCCAATAATGATGGAATAAACGACTGCTTTAGTATCAAAGGAGTAGGTTTTGAGAGTATTCAATTCGAGATTTTTAACCGTTGGGGCAATGTGGTCTATTCAACTAACGATGAGATGGATTGTTGGGACGGGACCTACAAAGGAAAGCCCTTGCCGATGGGCGCTTACAGCTGGAGGTTGCTGGTAGACCTCCCATTTGATGAAATTTCAATCAAAGAAGGCATTCTAAACATCATTCGATAATTACAAAAAGGGAATGGTCAAAACGCCAATGACCAGCACTAATTTATATCCCAAATGCGCCCATCTTAGATTGCGCAGATTGATGGAACGTAAAGTAATTAGATTCGATACGGTCAACAAGAATAATAAGGTCACAATACCGTAAGAGGCATACTCATTGAAGAGTGGCCGCGTAAAATAGGCAGGAATCCAAGCAAGTATGGTGTTAATGACAAGAACCAATCGGACCTTACGTGTACCGTAAACTGCCGCGACATTCACCTTACCCGCTATAATATCGCCTTTGAATCCCAGTAAATCCTTGACCAATTCTCGCGAAAACAACGCCAGTCCCAGCAGCATGCCATACGCTAGGGTAGGTAAGCTTATAAAATCGTGATAGACGCTGATGCCGAAAAATGGCATTAGACCAAGGATGGCAGCACTAGCATGTCCGACAAAAGGAATGTTCCTAAGTCGATGGGAATACAGCCACAATAAAAAAGCATAGATGCCGTAGTAGCCTAAAGCGCGCCAGCTCACGGAAAATGCCATAAGCAACCCTGAGAACAGTAAAATCCCTGCCACACGAAGTGACGTGCTTTTCCGAACCAATCGTTCAAAAGAAGTTTGCCGTGGTCTATTGATGCTATCTGCTTCAAGGTCATAAAACGTATTGATTAGGAATCCACTGGCCAATAAAAAAGTGGATGCCCAAATGCTGAGGTGCGTTCCAGCATCTGTTAAAAGTGGAACTCGCGCATATTTATCTGCAAACACATAAAGTGCTGCTAAATATTGTCCTAGAAGAAGTAATAGAATATTGTACCAACGAATCTGACTCAAAAGAGCCAATACTTTTAACGCATTTAAGCGTCTTTTACTCATGGGTTTCAAAAGCGGTAAACCACTTCAGGGGCATAACCCTGGAATTTATCTTTAATACTTTGGTAATCACGAGTGAATCCCATGACAAAACCTCCACCGCCAGAGCCGCAGAGCTTTAAAAAGTAATCTTCGGTTTCTAGACCTTCTTTCCAAAGTTTGTGAAAACCGTTAGGTATCATTGGATCGAAATTATCTAAAACTAAGGCGCTGAGCTTCTTGAGATTTGTAAACAATGGTCCACGATCTCCCTTGACGAACGCTTGTATACATGCGTCGTTGTATTTTACAAATTGATTTTTCAGCATTTTACGGAAGCCTTCTTCTTTGAGTTTTTCCATGAAGATGGCAACCATAGGCTGAGTTTCTCCTGGGGCGCCGCTGTTTAATAAAAATACAGCGCCTTTACCGGCATTCGCTGGTAAGTTCACGGTGCCCAGTTCATCTTTACTCTGTATCAATAAAGGCAATCTTAGATAACAAATGGTTGGGTCGATACCGCTGCTTTTACCGTGGAAATAGCTCTCCATCCAGCTGAACAATTGCTTCAATGCTTTGATATCTGAAGGTTGATCTGGGCTGGCAGGAATTTTATTTGGACAGTAACGGTCGTAAATGGCCGCGACTAGAGCACCAGAAGAACCAACACCGAAGCCTTGAGGTATGCTCGAATCAAAGAATAACCCATTCGAGAGGTCGTTCTCAAAAGCAGCAAAATCGAACCGACAAGGGGCTTCAGGGCTCTTTAAGTACGCTAAATACGCTTGAAGGTTTTCGTTGCTTTTTAGTTGCTCCGCGTCGGGAGTGGTGTTGAACTGGAAGGCGCCTTTGTAGTAGGTATGTGGAATAGAAAGCCCCATGCTATCTTTTATGATACCATATTCTCCGAAGAGTAGTACTTTTCCGTAGAAGAAGAGTGGGTTTTTATGTTCCATTAACCTATTTTTTCTGGGCCGGCGCCTACGGCGTCACATAGATAACTCCCGTCCTTACAAAATGTTTTCAGGTGTTCTTCTATGAACGACAAAGTTACGTCTTTATGTGATGCGGGGTATAACAGGTGAACGTTGGCTCCTGCGTCCAAAGTGAAGTACAGCGGCGTTCCGGTTTCCTTTCGAAAAGCCCATACCGCTTCAATCACCTTTAAAGTGTTCGGATGCATTAGAATGAAATACGGTGTAGATGCCATCATCATGGCGTGCAAGGTGAGCGCTTCGCTTTCGACGAGTGCCCCGAATGCCTCTAAGTCGCCATCACGCAGCGCTGTTAACAGTGCCGTCTGGTTGGTGTGCGCTTGCTGAAATCTTGCCGCTGCATAAGGGTGACCCTCCATGAGCTGGTGACCCACCGTAGAACTTACTTTTTTCGTTCCCTTATCCACCAGTAAAATGGTGTCTTGAAACGATTTAAATAGGGGGTCAATATGGTTGTAAGCAACAGCAAACCGATCGTTACTTCCAGGTGTGTTCTCATGTGTTCCCCAAGCTGCCATTGGGCCATAGAGGGATCTTGATCCACTTCCAGAGCCCAGTCGAGCTGCTTCACTCGCCTCTTCAAAGAAGTCAGTGATGGTGATCCCTAACGCCTCTTTTACACTCATCAAACAAAGTGATAAGGCACTCATGCCTGACGCGCTTGAAGCGATTCCGGAACTGTGGGGAAAGCTGTTACTAGTATGTATTTCAAAATCCCATTCACGGGTAAATGGAAACAACTCCTGAGTGCGCTCTAAAAAAGTATGGATTTTAGGAAGAAAACTCGGCGCTTCTTCACCCTCGAGAAAAACCACTACCTGACCCGTACCTTGTTTGTACTTAAGTGTGGTTGTGGTCGCCGCTGCGCTTAGCGTGAAGCTGATTGACGGGTTGGCGGGTAATTGGACAGGGTATTTCCCCCAGTACTTCACTAGAGCAATATTTGACGGGCTTTTCCAGGTAACTTTTTTCATCCGCTATTCAAAGGAAATGCCGCTCACATTGTTCGCGCGGTCAATTTTTTTAATAAGACCCTGAAGGGTTTTGCCGGGTCCACATTCAACGAAGTCGGCGGCGCCATCGGTCATCATTTCCTGAACGCTTTGTGTCCATCGTACCGGAGCTGTTAACTGATCGATCAAATTCATTTTTATCTCGACTGGGTTTTGCACTGCCTTTGCAACGCTATTCTGGTAAACGGGACAAACCGGGGTGTTAAATTCGGTTGCTTCAATGGCAGCAGCCAGTTCCGCACGAGCGGGTTCCATTAATGGACTGTGAAAAGCACCACCCACGGGCAGCACTAGTGCACGTTTCGCGCCTGCTTCAGTTGCTTTCGCGCATGCCGTTTCAATGGCGTTGAATTCGCCTGAAATCACTAATTGGCCAGGACAATTATAATTTGCAGCGACAACTATACCGTCGACACCATCACAAATTTCTTCAACTGCGTCATCGCTCAAGCCTAGAATTGCTGCCATGGTAGAGGGTTTGGCTTCACACGCTTTCTGCATGGCCATAGCACGCTTGCTTACTAATGTAAGTGCATCTGTAAAACTTAAGGCGCCTGCCGAACATAATGCTGAAAACTCGCCGAGGCTATGACCTGCAACCATATTAGGTTGGAAGTCGTTACCCAACAGTTTGGCCATAATCACGCTCATCGTGAAAATAGCAGGTTGGGTCACCTTAGTTTGCTTGAGTTCATCGGCATCCCCTTCGAACATGATTTTACTCAGGTCAAATCCTAGCACACGGTCCGCGGTATCAAAGAGCTCTTTAGCTTCTTTGTGGTTTTCGTAAAGATCCTTACCCATTCCAGGGTATTGGGCGCCTTGGCCCGGAAATACATAGGCTTTTTTCATTCTCCGTAGTATTCTATGATGTTATTATGAGTTTCGGCCAATTGAATTTTATGCAATTCGGCTCCGTATTCCGCGACTTTAGGCGCTAAAATCTGCCAAAATTCATAGGCAATGATTTCGGCAGTAGGCTGCTTGCCTGCCATGAAGTCGATATCTAAGTTTAGATTCTTGTGATCTACAACATCAATCACGTGCTCTCGAACGATCTGTTTGAGATCGAACAAATTCATCACGAAGCCGGTATCCGGATTAATTTCACCACGGACGGTAACCTCCAATTCAAAATTATGACCGTGGTAATTTTCATTAGAACACTTCCCGAAAATGCGTTTGTTCGTTGCAGCATCCCATTTGTTATTCCAAAGTTTGTGCGCTGCACAAAAGTGTTCTTTTCGCTTGATGTAAATCATGCTTAGTAAAGTTTAGTCAAAGATACGATAGGCATACTTTATACCGATTCTATGCTTTTGAAAGTTCTTCCCAATCGCTATGGTTGTGAACAAAGTCCTGACAAGCACCCATAAGCAGGGGGTAGAGGGTTGAGAACCATTGCTCCAGATCGGCTAAACAGTCGTATACATGCCCTTCAAAAAAATGAACTAAAGGTGCGCCCCCGGGATGCCTGTGAGCGATACCGCGTGCTGCGCTGAGCAAGCCGCCTATTTCGCGGTAGCTATTGAGCCAATGGTGTTCGAGTAAATGAGGGGCCATTGAAGCAGCTCTTCCTTTAAGAAGTATTCTATGATTCGAAATATCTGATTCTACCGATGCTATAAAGGCCTTTAGACTTTGATGCTGCGAAGAATCTTGCAGCAGTTTGAACTGATCCCAGTTCCGTTGAAGGAAATAATCCCCGAGCAGGTCAAGTGCTACGGCTGAATATTTACCCGTAAATGGTCGGATACGTGCTTTTGCAGCCTTGGTCAATGGATGTTGGTCGGTGAAGTCGTCGATAAAGCGGTGGAGATCGATGCCTAACCGTTGTGCGGGTGTAGCGGATATTCGCCAAGCACTTCCTTTAAAACCATCTCCTGAAAAATTGAACACCCGCACTTCAGCGATATCAGGGCTGAGGTGCAGGTGTGCAGTAAAGTTCATGTGTAAGAGCTCGCTGTAATGCGACTGCGTTTAAGCGCTTTTGACTTCGAATTCGAAGGCTTCCATTACGGGATTGATCAAGAGCTTTTCACAAGCTTCTTTGACCAGTGCTTCGGCCGTACTTTGATCAGCAGCTTCAACATCTAAAGTGAAGTGTTTACCGATGCGAACGTTACTTAACGCATCTAGACCGATATTTTTAAGATTCGCACTTACCGTTTTGCCTTGAGGATCCAAAAGCGCCTTTTGAGGCATAACATTGATTTCAGCAGTGAATTTCATTTCTGGTTGTTTAATGATGTTGCGCGCTGTTCTTTAAAGCGAAAGCGCTAATAATTGGTAACGAAAATACGATAATTGACAAGGTCAATGCGCCAAAAAAAGGAATCATTATTACGAACATTCCAACAAGGATGTATTGGCCCCATTTCCGACGTTTTGACCCCCCGCCTTTTAGGCTGAGTACTTTGAATCTTGCGTTTTGCCAGAAGACAGTATATAACGCTAAAGCCACTAAGCCGAAATGCCAAAGCAATAAGGTTGTACCGTTAAAAGACCTGATCCATTCCCAATTTTCCCATTGCCCCATCCAACTCCAAAGACCTAATGCAAATAATGCATTTGCTGGTGTGGGCATTCCCGTGAAATCCTTTTCGCCATCTTCTTTGAGGTTAAAAACGCCCAGGCGATAAATACTTGATGCGGTTACCATAGCGCCTATGAGCATTGCCCACGGTTGCGGCATACGTGCGTAGTCGGCTAAAATTGAACTCCAAATAAAGCCAGACACTGCGCCAAAGGAAATAGCATCTGCTAGAGAATCTAGTTGTTTCCCTAAAGCAGAGGAAGCACCGACTTTTCGTGCAGCCCAGCCATCTAACGCATCAAAAGTTGCTGCTGAAAGCAACGCAATAACAAGGCCTGTAGAGCTTGAATTGACGATAAAATAGATGGCCATCATTCCGCAGATGGCATTGGCTAGTGTTAAAAGATTCGGAATGTGTTTCATGCAGTGCAAAGATGCACTAATTTGCCGCTATGTCTTTAGTGAAAAAAACACCCATTGCAATTTTAATGGCCCTGGCCTTGGTCTTACTGACTTTGGCCTGGACTTTTCCGCACCTCGGGGTATTGATAATTCCCGCCTTTGTGTTGCTATTAGATATTTCAAAACGCTCTGGGCCGCGGTTTTGGCGTTTGTATCTCGTAACTGCCCTGTGGAATGCGACTACGACCTACTGGATTGCCAATGCCCATCCTTTAGGGGTCATTGCGACCGTAGGTATTAATGGAGCCCTTATGGCTTTTGCGATATGGTTTAGTGCACGCGCAGAAGAATTATTGTGGCGATTCCCGTCCTTTCGATCACAACGCTGGCTGCACGTTTTGCCGTTGGTCGCCTGCTGGATATCCTTTGAGCAATTGCATGAAAATTGGGGTTTAGCCTTTCCTTGGTTGCACCTAGGCAATACATTTAATGGCATGCCCTACCTAGTACAGTGGTACCAATTCTTAGGTACTACTGGTGGCACTTTATGGGTCCTATTAGTCGCCTATACGCTGCACATGCGAGGAACAACTTCCAAAAGAGCCCTCTGGCTGTTTATTACACCTGCATTGTTGAGTTTAGTGCTTTGGTACGTTCCTCAAAATGAAGATGCGAGACGCATTCGGGTGGCTGTCATTCAGCCTAACATCGATGCATATACTGAGAAATGGGAGGTACCGGAAGCGGCTCAAATTCAAAAAGTGGACCGATTACTTCAAACCCATCTAGGTGAAAAGCAAGTAGATTTGATCGCTCTGCCAGAAACATTCCTGCCGGAAGCACGAGAGGAAAGCAACTACGGCAACCGTCCCAACGACAGGCTGCTTCATGAATTACTAGACACCTATAGCACGTCGGCCATCTTTGGGGCAACGACCTACGACTTTCAGCAAACGCCGGATGTGTTTAATCGTCCCTATGGCGATAAATACTACACGCTCTACAATACAGCCTTATTTAGAAACAGCGCGACAGAAACAGCACTATACCACAAGGGAAAATTAGTTGTGGGGGGCGAGACTATGCCATTTGTCCAATTACTAAAGCCTTACCTCGGTGATTGGGCTATTGAGCTGGGCGGCACTTCTGGAACTTTAGGTGTTTCTCAGCGCCGAACCGTCTTTGAAGATGAACGAACAGGTCTCAAGCTTGCGCCGGTTATTTGCTGGGAGAATGAATTCTCAGATTATGCTACTGAATATGCCCGATCTGGTGCCAATCTCATTGCAGTCATTACGAACGACGGCTGGTGGGGCAATACAGTGGGACATTTGCAGCACCTTCGGTTCTCGGGCCTTCGCGCTATCGAACAAGGTAAATATGTGGTGCGCAGTGCAAATACTGGCGTCTCGAGTATTATTGATGAAAAAGGTCGCGTGCTGCGCCGATTGGATTGGGATACGGAAGGCATTATTTTGAGCGACGTACCGCTGCTGGAAAGTAAGACCTTGTATGTGCGGACGGGCAATTGGATAGGCAAAGTTGCCGTGGTACTTTTTGCTTTGTTGGTTTTGGTAATACTTTTTAGCAGATTTTTCCGATTAAAACCACGCTAAGCAATCCGCGTGTGTAACTTTGTTATTCCTAAAAACAAAATTCAATGAGTTCTTACGACGTAGTTGTAATAGGTTCTGGACCTGGAGGATATGTGAGTGCCATCCGTTGTGCCCAATTGGGTATGAAAACTGCACTGGTTGAAAAATATGCGACTCTCGGGGGAACGTGTCTTAACGTGGGGTGTATACCGTCAAAAGCGTTACTAGATTCTTCGGAGCACTACCACGCCGCAGTACATTCGTTTGAATCGCACGGTATCCAGATCAATCCTCCAAAAATTGACTTTGCAAAAATGATCGAGCGCAAGGCAGGGGTAGTAAGTACTACCTGTGATGGCATCGATTATCTGATGAATAAAAATAACATTGACGTACTGCGTGGATTTGGTTCTTTAAAAGACAAGAACACGGTAGTTGTCGCTGGAGATGAAACCACCGAAGTAAGCGCCAAGCACATCATTTTAGCAACAGGCTCGAAGCCAATCGAACTGCCGTTCGCGAAGTTCGATAAGGAGCGCGTAATTTCTTCAACAGAAGCTTTGAGCCTAAAAGAGGTTCCAAAACACATGATCGTCATTGGCGGTGGTGTCATCGGTTTGGAATTAGGCTCAGTTTACAAACGCCTCGGTGCTGAGGTTACCATCGTTGAATATGCGAAAGGCATTATTCCTACCATGGACGGAGCAATGGGTAAGGAATTGATGCGTAGTTTGAAGAAAATTGGCATGAAATTCAGCTTATCCACAAAGGTGAGCAATGTAACGCGCGATGGCGATGTAGTCACTGTTACTGCCACGAATAAAAAAGGCGAAGAAGTGACCTTTGAAGGCGATTATTGTTTGGTGGCTGTAGGTCGCGGTGCATACACGGCTAAATTGGGTCTTGAAAACGTCGGTATTGAAACGGATGAGCGTGGACGCATCGCTGTGAACGATCACTTACAGACTGCAGTGCCTAACATTTACGCCATTGGCGATGTCGTTCGAGGAGCGATGTTGGCTCACAAGGCGGAAGAAGAAGGAGTATTCGTAGCGGAGTCAATCGCAGGAGAGAAACCGCACATCAACTATAATCTCATTCCAGGTATTGTTTACACGTGGCCAGAAGTGGCTGCAGTAGGAAAAACGGAAGAGGAATTGAAAGAAGCTGGGGTTGCGTATAAAAGCGGTTCTTTCCCCATGCGAGCTTTAGGTCGTTCGCGTGCTTCCGGAGATATCGATGGTGTAGTTAAAGTATTGGCGGATCAAACCACCGACGAAGTGTTGGGCGTGCACATAGTTGCAGCCCGTGCCGCAGATATTATAATGGAAGCGGTAACAGCAATGGAGTTCCGCGCCTCTGCTGAAGATATTGCGCGCATTTGTCACGGTCACCCTACATACACTGAGGCGTTGAAAGAGGCGGCACTGGCTGCAACAGCAAACCGCGCCATTCACAGTTAATGAGTACTGCATCGGCGCATAAAGTCGATCCGATTCTTTTAGAAAATCGGCTGTTGGAGTTATCCAGCAGTCGATCTTTTTTTGCCCTATACACCTCACAGGGATATGCAAGTAAGTGGGGTGAATACGAACTTCTTTTTGCATGGGGAGCGAAGGCTGTTTTCGATACTACAGCTGTTAAAAATGGTGCCTTAGAAAGCGGCTGGCGTTTTGGGTTTTTAGGTTACGAATTGCGTCACGAGTTTGAGCGTCTCTCAAAAGGCAATCCCGCGATAGGACAATGGCCCGAAGCACAATTTTTTGAGCCGGAAGTGGTCGGGACCCTTGATAGAGAGGGAAACTTAATGGTTTATGCGGATGAACCTGGGGAGGCTTTGGCGCTCGTTTTGGCTCCGGAAAAATCAAGGAAAGTGGGCAACACAACTTTGGATTTTCATCCTGTGGAGACGTGTGAGTCTTATCTTGATGCAGTTCGCAAGCTTCAAGAGCACATTAAGCGTGGTGATATATATGAGGTGAATTATTGTACTGCATTTAAGGCTGAATATGAATCTCTGGACACTGCGCAGTTGTTTCGACAAATGGCGCAGGCAACGAAGGCGCCTTTCAGTGCCTTTGTAAAAATGGACCAATTGGAACTGCTCTGCACTTCACCGGAGCGTTACATCCTGAAAAAAGGAGACCAATTGTGGTCACAACCCATTAAAGGCACCAACAGAAGGTTAGCTGAAAACAATCATGTGCAAGAACGCCTGCTGGTGGCTGATGAAAAAGAGCGCGCAGAAAATGTGATGATTGTCGATCTCGTTCGAAACGATCTAAGCCGCGTGGCAGCGAAGGGAACTGTTCAAGTTGAAGAGCTTTTTGGCGTTTATCCGTTTAAAAACGTGAACCAAATGATATCCACCGTGACCTGCAAGACTCGAGCGGAAACGTCGAATTGGGACATTATTAAGGCTACATTCCCTATGGGTTCAATGACAGGTGCTCCGAAGATCAGCGCAATGGAATTGGCGGAACGCTATGAAAAGACGGAGCGAGGCATTTATTCGGGTGCTTTAGGGTATATCATGCCCAACGGTGATTTTGATTTCAATGTGGTGATTCGCAGTATCGCACTCGATGCAAAACAGGGTGTCGCTTCCGCGCATGTAGGCGGCGCAATTACGCTGCTGAGTATTCCCGAGCGCGAATACGAGGAATGTTTGCTGAAAGCGGAATCCCTTCTTCAAAGTGCGGCCGGTTCCGGTTCGAACCAATAGTTGTAATTTTAAGGCATGCACGCAAAGCTCCATTTTCTATGTTAGAGTTAAAGCCTGGATCTAAAGCGGTCTTAGGATTCAGTGGTGGCGTTGACTCTGTAGTCTTGAGCCAATTTCTGCTGGACCGTTACCACATCCGACCCTATTTGTTGCATGTAAATTATGGCTTGCGTGAGGAATCGGACGAGGATGCGCGTTGGTGTCAGTGGTATGCTGAAGAATACAGATTCGAAATTGAAATTTTAAGCGCAGATCCATCGAAACGATCGGGCGAAAATGTACAGAATTGGGCCCGTAAAATTAGGTACAATTGGTTCAAAGAACGCGCGGAGGCCTTAGGTGCAGAATACGTGTTCACAGCCCATCATATGGACGATCGCAGAGAAACGTTTCTAATGAATGCGCTTCGTGGGTCGGGATTGATAGGTATCACAGGCATGAATAGTATCGAAATTATTCGTCCGCTTGCTCATATGGATAAAGCGGACATTTTAGACTATGCGAAAGCGCACGACCTGCCTTGGTGTGAAGATGCATCGAATCAATCCTTAAAGTACACCCGAAATAAGTTTAGGAACCAGCTTGCACCCATTTTGTACGAGGTAGAACCCCGTTGGATGGGAGGGTTGAAAAAAACGATTGAAAACCTAGAGCGCGACCGCGATCTGTTGCTTGGCTTCATGTCACAATGGAAAAGTGAATGGACCGAAACTTCGGGCGAGGAGGTTCTGGTGAAAATGGGACCTTGGGTACAAAGCGACGTGGGGCAGAACCTATTGTATAAATTGGCCCAACAGATTGATTCCGGTTTCAACTTTGAGGAAGTCGGTCATGCACTCAGAGGCGAGGTGGGGCAAATGACCCGTGGGAGAAATTATATATTGATTAAGGATCGAGAACTGTTTTATCTGGTTCCATCCTACGAAAAAGACACGAGGGAGTATATCGTCAGTACTTTCAAATCATTGGATGAATTGCCTTTTCAACTTCAGCTTGAAAAGGTGCCAAAATCTGCCTGTATATTTGATGAACAACATGAATACCTTGGCGAATCTGCCGTGCAGTTTCCATGGACGGTCCGTCTCTGGCGTCCTGGAGATATTTTTCGCCCTCTAGGCATGAATGGTTCAAAGAAAGTGTCCGATTTTTTAAATAACCTCAGACTACCGCGCCACCGTAAGGAACAGACCTACGTCGTCCTTAAAAATGAGACGATCATATGGGTTTTAGGCCACCGTATTGCTGAATCGGCTAGAGTTGGTGAAGGGGATAACTTCGCCTATCTTGCAACTCTTAAATAACCTAGATTACATGAAGCGTTTTTTATTCGCAATTTTCACTTTAATCACCGTTGTAGCCACTGCACAACCTAAGGCCGTCACCTGGTCTACCAGCATTGAACATACGGAGGAATTCACTTTGCTCACGGTCCATGCAGATATTGAGCCGGGTTGGCATTTATACAGCCAAAATCTCGCAGATGGGGGCCCTATTCCTACTTCTTTTTTGTTGGATACGTCATCCTCATTTACTGCGGTAGGTGTTTGGGAAGAGGGCGAGCCACATGTGGAATTTGACCCTAATTTTGATATGGATTTGGCCTATTTCTCGGAATCGGCTGACTTTACAATCAAACTGCAACCGCATGAAGAAGATTTTTCCATTGCGGGCGAATTAGAATTTATGGTGTGTAACGACGAAATGTGT
>CAJQHZ010000040.1 GCA_905478295.1 uncultured Flavobacteriales bacterium
CTAATGAGGTGGTTACTGTTAATGGACTATACAACAACCAATTCGATCTCAGCGATGAGTCGGCTGGTGTGTACTTCATCAAGTTTACAACTGACGAAGGAGTTCTTACAGAACGTATCACAGTAGAGTAACACATTCTATTTTCATACTTCAAGCCCCGACCATCGGTCGGGGCTTTTTTTGTTTAAAACATTCAAGAAGTTGTCTTATTCGTTACAAATTGAACCGTAGTATTTAAATGTCCCCGTCAATTCTTGTGCAGTCATCCGATATTGTTTATTATCGTAGGGAACAAAAAAAATCACAATGAAGAAAATCTATTCCTTGCTGGTAGCGGCGCTATTTTCCTTTGGCTCGCTTTCCGCGCAGGTAATGACTCAAACATTCAGTAGTATTCCATCTACTTGGGTTCAAGCCAATTCCTGCAGCAGTACTTCAACAAATGCCTCTTGGAAGTTAACTACATCTAACCCTGGTTATGGCGCATCTGGGTACACCGATAATACAGGTGTAACAGGTTCATACGCGATGTGGGTTGATGGCTCATCTCCATATCCTTGTGACGTTAGCATCACGACAGATTCAATCGATGTAAGTACATTGACGAATCCTTCTCTAGAGTTTTACTGGTTTAAGAACAATACGAGCGCTTCTTATGTCGGAAACAATACTTTAACTGTCGAAGTTTTTGACGGTCAGTCTTACCATCCAGTATGGTCTGGTAGTACTGATTCAGCAGGCTGGCGCAAAGTACAAGTTGATGTTTCATGTATCAGTACGCCAAATGACATTGCTCTGAGATTTACGGTAAGTAAATTTAATGGCGCTGCATCTTTTTACAATGATATTATCGTTGATGATATTAAAGTTCAAGAATTACCTACTGGATTCTCTAACTGTGCGGCCCCTACAGCTATCGCTGTTGGTACTGTAACTGGAGGTTCGGCAACGGCAACTGTTTCTTTAGGTTGTAATTCTAGTGCAACTACTACGGTTATATATGGATTGGCAGGGTTTAATCCTTCATCCGCAGGTACGTCAGTAACGGTTTCTGGCGGTACAGCCTCTCTTACGTCGCTTGCATCGTCAAGTACGTATAATGCATACGCTGTTACGAGCTGTGGTACTTCTTCTTTCTCTGATACGTTAGGACCTATTACCTTCCTAACTCCATGTGCTCAGGTTACTACTCCTTATACAGAGAATTTTGATAATTCAACAACTGGTTCGGCTTTCAACCCGTCATTACCGGTTTGTTGGGATTTTTATGTGAATACAACGAGTTCTTCTTACTACCCATATTTCTACAACCGTAACTATTCGTTCTATGCCAACTCTGGTTCGAACTTCTTGTACGGATACAGATCTTCAAGCTCGAGTACTTCTAGCAATTACGCTGATACGACACTTATTATCACTCCTGAAATTCAGGGTCTTGATTCAGCTACGAAGCAATTAGAGTTTTATGCAAGAACTACATCCGTAGGTCGTCCAGGTGAAGTACTTGTTGGATTAATAGATGCTGCAGGTACACCAAGTTCATTGACAATTGTTGATACTGTTTATGCTACAGCTACTGCTTATAATAAATTCACAATTTATTTAGACGGCGCTACAACGGGTGATGCACGTATTGCGTTTATGTTAAGAAGAGAAATTGGTGTTTATGACTACATCTGTATCGATGATGTTTCTGTTACTGACATCCCTCCATGTCCAGAGCCTATCGGTTTATCTTTGACTAATTCAACTAAGTCATCGGCAACTATTTCTTGGTCATCTAGCTCATCTGCATTTAATATTGAAGTAGGCCCAATGGGCTTTACGCAAGGTACGGGTACTTCTTACTCATCGACCACAACTTCGTATACTGCAACGGGTCTAACCCAAAATACGTACTACGATGCTTACGTTATGGCAAACTGTACATCTACGGGTGACGGTACGTCGAACTGGGTAGGTCCATTCACATTCAAAACAGAGTGTGGTGCATTTGTATCTCCATATTCTGAAGACTTTGGTTATTCTGACGGCACAGGTAGTACGGCCAATCCAGATTTACCGGATTGTTGGGAACACCAAAACCTGTCTGCATATACATTTAACTACTGTTATGTAGATAAATACTATTTCTATGGCAATACGGCTACAGATTCTGCCTTCGCTTACTTAAGAACTTATTACAGCCAATTTAGCACACAGACTGCTTTGGGTGATACGAACATGATGATACTTCCTCGTATCGCAGGTTTGGAGAATGGAACGCAGCAAATTTTGTTCAATGCACGTTCTGTAAGCACATCCGCTGCTTATTTGAGTGATATCGCCATTGCTACAATTGACTCTAACAAGAGCATTGCTTCTTTATCTATTGTAGATACGGTTCAAGTAACCAGCACGACGTATTCAGATTACTCGTTGGATTTAGATAACGTAGCATCTGATGCTGCTCACGTTGTGCTTATTGCCTTTGGAGGTTCAAACACAGGATATACTTTCGGATACAATGGTGCTTATTTCGACAAAATTGAGATTCGCGATATCCCTAATTGTCCAGTTGCTGCTGACTTTAGTGGCTTAGCTACTTCTGATTCATCTTTAACCCTTTCTTGGGTAGATAGCACTTTAGCAACTAACTATATTATTGAGTGGGGGCCATCAGGCTTTACGCAAGGAACAGGTGCTCCAACAGATACTGTAACAGGTACTTCATGGTCAATCAATACGCTTGACGATGCAACGACTTACGATTTCTACATTCAGTCGAATTGTATGTCAACGAACGGTTCTATGTCGCCGTGGGTAGGTCCGCTATCTATTACTGTGCCGTGTTCTCCGACTACTGCTCCTTGGGCTGATGGTTTTGAAAATGCTCCAGGCTACTCCGGTAATGCTTCAAATCCCAACTTACCGAGCTGTTGGGTATACGACACCGATGGCGGTATATCTTACACGATGGCATATGGTTATTCCTTCTATGCTTATTCTGGTAGCTATTCTTTAAGAGCATACATGTACACTGGTGGCCAAGATACTAATGTGGTTAGTGCACCAATGATAGAAGATATCGATCAAGGTGGATTAATGGTTAAGTTCTGGGCGCGCTCCAGTTCGCCTTCATACCCAGGTGGTTTTGATGTTGTAATGACAGACGCAATGGGTAACTATGAGACTGCACGTACAGTACAAAACATCTCTTTAAACGGTAACACGTCGTACCAGCAATTCCAAGTTTATCTGGATTCAAGTGCGGTACAAGCAGGAGATAAGAGAGTAGGTTTCAGATTCTACGGCAAACCGTCTACGTATGACTACGTTTATTTAGACAGTGTTGAGATTGAAGCAATCCCGGCATGTATCAACTACAATCAAATGGCTAGTAATGTTACGAGTTCATCTGCTGATTTAACTTGGGATTACACGGGAGCCAACTGTTTCAATGTTGAATACGGTCCAGCAGGATTTATTCAAGGGACAGGTGTTGGTGCATTGTCAGGTACAGTGGATACGAACGTTACTGCGCCTTACAGTTTAACTGGTTTGTCTCCAAACACAACGTACGACTTCTATGTACAGAACTGTTGTAACAATACATGGGAAGGTCCATTTACATTCACTACTGAATGTACAGGTCCTTTAGCAGCAGGTACATATTCAGTTGGACCTACTGGTGACTTTGCTACACTAGATAGTGTGATGAGTGTGTTGAACGTTTGTGGTATCGGCGGTGCAGTAACCTTCGAATTACAGAGCGGTTCATTCTCTACATCGTCTTATGTAGGAGAGATCAACGGATCTTCTTCTTCGAATACCATTACCTTCAAGGGAAGTACTTCTGTAAGTGATACAATCACTGCCGGAACTGACGCCGCCTTTGTTCTTGAAGGAGCGAAGTACATGAACTTTGAAGATCTGTTCATCTACACTCCAAATAGTAAAGGTTTCCGCCTAAACGGTGCGAGCGACATTACGATCTCAGGTAATACGATAATGAGTTCAACGACGTCAACTTCATCGTTGTATAACGGTATTGTAGCGTCAAATAGCTCGACATCGATATTCTCAACCACTATAGGAGAGAAGAACATTACCATTACTGATAATGATATAACAGGTGGTTACTACGGTATACGTTTCTACGGCTCTTCAGCAGCAAGAAATGAAAATGTAGTCATCTCTGGAAATACATTAACTGAGCAATATTACTACGGTATCTATGCTTATTACGGTACTGATATTGAAATCAGTGAAAATGATCTTTCAAACTTCAGAAATAACTTTGCATACGGTATTTACCCGTATCAGGTCGATGGTTTGAAGATTACTAAAAATCACGTAACGGATGTTAATTACGGTATCTGGGCATATTATACGTCTACTACCGCTGCGGCCTCGTTTACTTCTGAAATTTCTAACAACATGTTAGATGCAGGTAACTACGGGTTAACGGTCTATTACGGTGACAGTGTTAATGTCTTCCATAATACAGCACGTGGATCTTACGGTTTACGCGACTATTATAATGATGAGAGCGTAAACATGCGTAATAACATTTTCGAAGGAAGTCTTTATGCATTCTATGCATATAATTCTGATGCCTTTGGTGACTATAACCTATACTACAGCACAGGTACCTACTTAGGTTACCATTATGTAAGTAGTCCTTATGCGCTAACGTATGTTGATTCTGTAGGTGAACTACAGAGTTTAGATACGACCATGCACATGAGTTCAATAGAAGGAGATCCAATATTCGCAGGCCCAGGTGACCTTCATGTTTTCGGTCCTTTAGCTAATGATGCTGGTGATAATACTGTTGGTGTCTCTGACGATATCGATGGCGATGCTCGTCCAATGTCAGGTTCAACTACAGTTGATATAGGTGCTGATGAGTATGATGTTGTTGCAGACGATGCTGCATTGACGGCACTCTTAGGACCCGCAGATGGCATTTGTGGTAGTGATAGTTTGTTAGTGAGCGTTGAAATTGCGAACTACGGACAAAACACTTTAACATCATTGACAGTAAGCGTTGATATCTTCGGTTCTACTATGACTGCTACCCCAACAGGTTTGTCCATTCCGTTCGGTGGAAAAGACACTGTTGAATTAGGTTACATCAGTAATTATGTAGGTGGTGTATATGCTGTTACAGCGTATACTGTGTTAACCAATGATGGTCGTTCGAACAACGATACATTGTCAACATCTATCGAAGTTGGTGACGCACAGCAGGTATCTCCGGTTTACCCAGACATGATCTGTGCAGGTGACGATATTACTTTGAGTGTTACTATTCCAACACAAGGAAATGTGATGTGGTCGACTGGTAACGATACCCTAGGCGTTATTGCCGCGGATTCATCGTTAACCTTAACGAACATTACTTCTGATACTACTATAACAGTTAGTGCTGTATCTTATTCTGATACAACAGGTAACGTTCGCGGTATTGGTACTGGTGGTGGTAACTATAATTTCTTTGGAACTACAGGGGTACTATTCTCTGTAACGAAATCGGCAACTATTGATTATGTTACACTTTACCCGAACGCTGCAGGTTCAACGAACATTGCGATTCAAGATGTAGCTACAGGAGCAACAGTTTGGTCAGGAACAGCAAACACTACAGCTACGGGTAATACAGCGGAACAAGTGTACTTGGGTGCAACTGTAACGCCTGGATCTTACCGTATGATTGGTGTATCATCGACTACAGGTGGATTATACCGTGAGTTTGGTGTGAGCGGCTATCCTTACTCAACATCAGGTGGTGAAGTAAGTGTTACGCAAGGTTCATTGAACAACTACCACTACTTCTTCTACGATTGGCAAGTAACTGTAGGAGGATGTGAGCGTGAAGATTCTACATTCACTGTAAGCATTCATCCTGATGCAGTCGCGGCAATCTCTGTAGATACAGCGAATGCTACGATCGGTGCTACGGATTGGATGGCGAACTGGAGTACTGCAGGTACAACTGGTGCTGATAGTATTTACGTTGAGTTCTCTAACGGAACGTCTTCAAACGATACTTCAGGTACAGTGACCTTCACTGCAAACAACGCTGGCGAAACAGTTACTGTTATCGCGTTCGGACCGTGTTCTTCTGATACTGCGACCTTCACATTCGATGTGAACCAGATCAGTGTAGATGAAGACTTCCTGAACGGAACATTGAGTATTTACCCGAATCCAACGCGCGGTCTGTTCAACGTAGAATTTGCAACTGCAACAGCTACGAATGTTGAAATCAGCATCGTGAATATGGTAGGACAGGTGATCTCTAATGAGGTAGTTACTGTTAACGGACTATACAACAACCAATTCGATCTCAGCGATGAGTCGGCTGGTGTGTACTTCATCAAGTTTACAACTGACGAAGGAGTTCTTACAGAACGTATCACGGTAGAGTAGTTTTCATAGCTTTTAGCAATACCTTTAAACCCTGGCCTTTAGGCCGGGGTTTTTTTATTTGGAGTATGTTTGAAAAAGATCAGATTGTAAAGTTTAAAGACGCTGGAGGAACTGCAAAAGTGAGTCGAATAGATGGAGACACCATATATGTGATCGATGACTTTGGATTCGAAAATGCGCATCAAGCTCATGAACTTTTACCAATAGTACAGTGGCAAGTGGGAGCAGTTGAGCATAAGGATAAGCGAAGAGAAAAATCAGCGCCGGCGGCACAACAAATAGACCGTCTATCTGTGGACTTGCACTCTCACGAACTATTGGGGTCAACAAACGGAATGACTCGATATGAAATTTTAAACTATCAATTAGACAAGGCAAGTGCCACTGTTCGCGAAGCGCGCAGACGTGGTATTGCTAAAGTGTTGATTATTCACGGAAAAGGCTCCGGTCGTTTACAAGGAGAGGTTCACGAACTGCTCAGAAAGATGGGAGGCTGCGAGTTTTATTTCGCAGATTTCAGTGAAGGTGGATATGGTGCAACTGAAGTTCGTATTGTGAATCGTCTGCAGTAACTTTGCACCCGTTCTTTACATTTTAAGTTTAAACATTAGACGAGCCTTATCGCTTCGCAAGAAGAGGAAAGTCCGGACAGTATAGGGTAGTATGCTTCCTAACAGGAAGGCCATGCTTTGCGTGGACAGCAAGTGCAACAGAGAGTAAACCGCCTTCGGGTAAGGGTGAAAGGGTGGGGTAAGAGCCCACCGCAATTCAGGTGACTGGATTGGCACGGTAAACCTCATACGCTGAAATGTCATGTATATCGTGTTCCTTATGGACCAGGCGACCCGCTTGGAGTTTACTGCACGAGGGGTAGGCAGATGGAGCGTATTCGTGAGGATACGCCTAGATAAATGATAAGGACCCGCAAGGGGACAGAATCCGGCTTATATCGTCTAAGGTTTGAACTTGAAGTAAAGTTGCACGTTATAAAGAGAACTTTAGTAAAACGGCTTTGGGATTTAGACAAAAGATTACTCCTGGATTTATTCAAAAATGGGTGCAGGTTTTTAAAGAAAATGGTTTTAAAGCCGGATTGAAAATGCTAGGATGGCGTGCTGTAATTGCCATTTTCATATTTTATTTAATCAGAGACGGATTCCTATATCTCTTGTTGCCATACTTTATAGCAAAAGGGTATTTTGGATTGTAAGCATAAAAAAAACCGGCCTTCCAAGGCCGGTTTTTTTTGAATTAGTCTAAGGATTTAGTGACCTAAAGCACTGAGATATCGCTCACTTTCTAACGCAGCCATACACCCTGTACCTGCAGCGGTAATTGCTTGACGGTATATCTTATCCTGAGCATCTCCTGAACAGAATACGCCTGGTAGATTCGTCTCAGTTGAGTCCGGCTTAGTATGAATATATCCGGTCTCATCCATGTCTATCTGACCTTTGAAAATGTCTGTATTGGGTTTGTGACCGATAGCAACAAAGAAACCTGTTGCAGCAATGCTTTGCTCTTTGCCCGTTTTGTTGTTTTTCACTCGAACACCCGTAAGTCCTTTATCATCTCCTTCAAGATCGAGTGTTTCCGTGTTCCAAAGTACTTCGATATTTTGGGTAGCCATTACACGATTCTGCATGGCTTTTGAGGCGCGCATACTATCCTTACGGACAAGCATAGTAACTTTTGGACATAGTTTAGCTAAGTAAGTTGCTTCCTCTGCTGCTGTATCTCCAGCACCTACCACAACGACCTCTTGTCCTTTATAGAAGAATCCATCACAGACTGCGCAGGCACTGACGCCAAAGCCCATGTATTTTTCCTCTGCAGGAAGGCCCAGGTATTTGGCTGAAGCTCCTGTTGATATAATGATTGTTCTTGCTTGAACTTGAATACTATTGTCAATAGTCAAAGTATGGTATCCACCTGTTTCCTTTGCTAATTCAGTTTTAGAAACCAACCCGAAGCGCACCTCCGTTCCAAATCGCTCTGCCTGGTTTTTTAAATCTTCCATCATCGCGTTACCGTCAGTACCTTGAGGATAGCCAGGAAAGTTATCTACTTCCGTGGTTGTAGTCAGTTGCCCACCCGGTTGGAGGCCCATGTACATGATGGGACTTAAATCTGCACGAGCGGCGTATATTGCGGCCGTATATCCAGCAGGCCCTGAACCAATGATGATACAATCGTGTTGTTCCATTATCTCTTTGTTTAGAATCCCAAATGTAGGGTGAATTGGTCCAATTTTTTATCACATGACCCTATCCACGGATAGAGTTTTTTAATGAGTTATAAACGATGATGAAAATCAAATTTTTCGCAGTGCTGGGCACCCTAGTTTTAGCTGCGAGTTGTACGCCAACTAAAGTGGTTGTTCCCTTAGAGGAAGGGCAGTGGCAAATAGGTGTGACACAAGGTCGCCCACAGATAAATGATGGGTATTTACCGATGCTTGGTGCCTATGCGGCAAAAGGGGTATCCGCTACGAAAACGAATTACGGAGGTATTCAATTTTCAAGCCTTTTTTTAGGAGCAGTCCAACTTGAAGGCGGAAGCGTGGCGGCACTTCTTCCCCAGGAAGGATTTAGGCCAGGGATTTCGTACAGCTACGGTGCACAATCTTTTCTCAGTACGCGCGACTATGCCTTTCGATTTTATCCAGAAGCAGGCGTGAATGCCTATTTTGAAAATGGACCACACATTTTAAATGCATCCGTCAATACATGGTTAGATCCTACTTGGTTTTTGTCCGATTTCGGCCGCGGGCAACTATTAGCACCTTCCGTCAGTGCAGGCTACCGTTTACGTTATAAATGGTTCGAAGCCCAGTTAGAATATAAAATATTAAATCCAACGCGTGAACTACAAATTCCACAAAATTATATCCCTAGTACCTCCGGTCTTGGAGGTAGAGGAATATATTGGGGAATTGCCATAAATTTCTAGACATGAGACTATTATTTACACTTTTAATCACCAGCATCCTACTTCAATCTTGTATGGACGTAAGTGCAGCCCTGTTAGCCGGCGGCGATGGGACCTACGACTTCAAAAATGAATTGTTGGATCCACAATACCATGTAGACGAAACTAAGATTCATTTAATGGATTTCCAATCCGATAATGATACTGTCTATGCCCTGTATGTTGGTGATCTTGCTCAAATTACCACGGATACCATCATTTTTTATTTGCATGGGAACGCAAGCTCTATGGATAATTTCTGGGAAACTGCAGGGTTATTCGCGAATCTAGGCGGATCCCATCATTTTGGATTTATGATGTATGATTACCGAGGTTTTGGCAAGAGTACTGGTCGTACGACTGGTGCAGAGTCTATGGCGGCTGATTATGATGCGGTACTTGCCTTTTTGCAAACACAAGGTCTTACTAGTGATCGCATGGTAGTGGTGGCCAGTTCTTTAGGTTCACTTCCCGCCGCATCCGCTGCAGCTGCTGGTTCAAGAATCTCTATTCAAAAATTGGTCATGGAAGCTCCCCAAAGTACAGCGAACGTTATCATGCAAAACGCTACAGGACTTAGTCTACCGGCCTCAATGCTAACAAACTATAATTTTGATATTGGTCAAAACATGGAAGACTATACGGGCGAATTGCTCTGGATGCACGGCACAGAAGATCTTGTCGCGCCAATAGAAACTGCAGAAGCTGTCATGCAAAAGCATAACGGGACATATTATCAAGAAGCCATATATGCAGGAGCTGGACACGGTTTACGTTGGGATATTGGTGATGAAGAATGGTCAAAGATAGTGCTAGACTTTGTACGACATTAGGCACTAACCTAAACTGAATTTCGTACTATATTTGACCCCAATTCGGGATGTAGCTCAGGTGGTAGAGTGCACGTCTGGGGGGCGTGAGGTCGCA
>CAJQHZ010000041.1 GCA_905478295.1 uncultured Flavobacteriales bacterium
TCTACTTAACTGCGTGCATACCTAAGGTGTATACGGCTTTACATACGCGCTTAACAGGCATTCCTTTTTTACGACGACTCACATAGATTTTAAGATCAACAGTACGTTTGCCGCTAGGGGCGAAGCTACTCTCGACAACAAGCTCCTCCTGTAAACTGGCGTTGTCATAGATCTTTAGATCCATATTTTTGACTCTGTCCTCAAACCGTACGTTGAGTAAAAGCTGGTTCATACGTCCACCTTTAACCTCATTCAATAGTTGCATCAAATTCCAAATGGATAATTGGCCATTAGCATCAACCATTGTTGGAGTAATGATAAAGTTATCTTTTGTCCTTAAGGGACCACTTTTACGTACAGAATTGATGAAGTTTTTCATTCGTTTAAATCAAAAAAAAAACGCCCTCACAATGTGAAGGCGTTTTCTATTTATAATGGGTTTTTTGCTTATCGTAATCTATGCCTTCACGTATGGATATAGCAACCCCTTCCACTTATAATTGCGGTTATTGAAGTTGACAATAGGATTCATCGTTTGTTGCATGGGTCTAATGTAATCGTATTTCTGATTTTAAGGCAGAAAACGATCAAAAATTAACAGAATTCCACTTTTTTATTTAATTCTGGCGCCAATTCAGCCAGATTTGCCACATTTCACCCGGATTTTTGCCTTGCAAATCACGATGAAGTGATTTCGCAGCAGGTCTTGGATTATTGATGCCTGCAAAGAGTTTAAGCGTTGTTACGCTGCTTTTTCTATAGGCATCGAGCATTTGCATTCTTTGTCCTTCCGCCTGTCCTCGAGGCTGATAATTCTTAGTGTTCATGTTGCGCCAGTACCATTGTAGATCTTTAGTCGCAAACATTTTCATCGCATTCAAGGAGCTGTATACATCCCCTTTAACACGGTAAAGTTCCATAAGCTGCATTGCAGCATTTCCATTGCGTGGTGCGATTTCAATAACGCGTTCGTAAAGGTCAATTGCCTCACCGATACTGCTGTTGTATCTCTTTACGGCGGCCAATTGGTTGAGTGTTAAAATGTGGTTAGGATGAATTTGCAACGCTTGATTGAAAGCGGCTTCTGCTTGATTTATTTTAGTATCTGATGGTATCTGACCGTTCGGTGTACGCATGTGACTAAGCCCTTCGAAGTAGGCCATAGGGTTGTTGTAGATGTCCATTTCGAAGCAAACATTTTGTGCTTTTTGGGCATTGATCTGCATGCTTCGTACGTTTCCTGACATATAACCGTCTAAACAATCTTTAGCAGCACGCTCGCCTTGTACCCGGTTTTGGCCGACATAGACAGTAAAAAGTCCTGCAATACTTGCTAAAATCACACCTGCGATGGGGCGGGTTTTGATCGAAGGTTTTGTGTGTGCAGCCGCAAAACCTAAGGCAGTGGCAAGCGGAAGTAAAAGTGTAGCCCGCTCAAGCGGGAATTCCCCAAAGCCATACACCGCAAAGCCGACGATGGTTAGCGCGAAAAATAATCCACGCTCATGTTTAATTGTTTGGCGAAAACCTAAAACTAGTAGCGCTATGAAGAGCAGTGCTCCCGCAATACCAGTTTCACTAAGCATCCACAATAAATCGTTGTGCGGGCGGAGAATTGATGTCTGTCCGCTCATCACGCTTTCATTCGTGCCTTTTAGACCAGTACCTGGATATTCTATTTTCCATTGGCCGCCTCCGACACCTGTTACAGGCTGGTCCATAAACATCTCCCAAGATGCATTCCAGTAGTGCAGACGACTTTGAATGGTGTCGCTGTTGAATATTTTTTCACTTCCTGAAGCAAAGATGGCTACCACAATACCAATCGAAATTACTCCCAATGAAATCAGTCCTACAGTTCTGCGCTGTGCATTCCCTTTAAATGCGTAATACGCCACCGCTATAGCCGTCATGACAAACGCCCCAAGCCAAACGCCACGAGTTCTTAAAAGTAGAATACACAAAATGGCAAGACCGACACTAAAGCGTTGCAGCCACAAACCTAATAGTCCCTCTTCACGAGCATTTAAAGAAAGTGGAACTAGTAATAGTAGACTTGCGGCGGCATAGTTTTTATGTGTGAAAAGAGGGCCGTTAGCAAGGTAAATATTTGATGCTTTGTACGCTTCTACGAGGGAAGGGAGAATGCTAAAAGCAGCAATTAATAGCGCTGCTTGTGCGCCTGTAGCCAACGCTAAAATTCCATCGGATTTTTCTTTTCGAAATAATACAGCGCTTAAGTGGACCCAAGTAAACAAAAGAGCGATTCGAGCGCCATATCCCAGTAACTCCGAACCTGCGCTTACATTATCCAGTTTTAGCAACGGAAGAAACAACAGCAGGATAAGGAATCCTATAAGACTAAGGCCTTTGCTACCGTGCTTGCGCGTAAGGACACTCCCTACTACTCCGGCAGCGGCAAGGAGCGTAATGCGAAGCCAAAGACCGATATCTTGACTGCCCGAATCGACGGAAAGTAGCAGGAGCAAAGGCATGTAGAAAAAGAGGGAGCGCAAAGACTTCATAAAAATCGATTTGTTCAAATATAACGAAAGCAATCATTGCCTGATTCTGCCTTATCTTAGAGGTCCCAAATACTTATCACAGATTATGGAAAACCCGGCTCCGTACGTACCTAAAAACAAGGTGCGCATTGTCACTGCCGCTTCACTTTTTGACGGACACGATGCAGCAATCAACATCATGCGTCGAATCATTCAAAGCACCGGTTGTGAAGTCATACACCTAGGACACGACCGCTCCGTTGAAGAAGTAGTTGATACTGCCATTCAGGAAGATGCAAATGCAATTGCCATGACCTCTTACCAGGGTGGGCATATCGAATACTTTAAATACATGCATGACTTGCTCCAAGAAAAAGGAGCAGGACATATAAAGATATTCGGCGGTGGCGGTGGAACCATACTGCCGGAGGAAATTGAAGAATTACATGCTTACGGCATTACCCGCCTGTACCATCCTGATGATGGAAGAAAGTTGGGCTTACAGGGCATGATCAATGATTTGGTCGCTCAATCGGATTTTTTAGTTGGAGATGCCTTGCCTTCAGATTTGGCATCGCTCCCTTCTGCAAGTGCAGCCACTGTAGCACGCTGGATAAGTGCGGCTGAAAATTGTGGTGAAAAGCATGCGGACGCTTTAGGGCAAGTTTCAGAGAAAGCAGCGGCGATTAAAACGCCTATTCTAGGGATTACGGGCACCGGAGGTGCAGGGAAGAGTTCTATGGTAGATGAATTGGTACGCCGCTTCCTCTTAGATTTCCCTGAAAAACGTTTGGCAGTAGTTTCAGTCGACCCTTCAAAAAGAAAAACGGGCGGCGCTTTGCTGGGTGATCGTATTCGTATGAATGCCATCAAAAATGGTAATGTTTTTATGCGTTCGTTAGCCACGCGTCAGGCCAATCTTGCCTTAAGTGCACACGTTCAAAATGCACTAGACATTCTTAAGGTGGCTGGTTTTGATTTGATCATCCTAGAAACGTCAGGAATTGGGCAAAGCGATACTGAAATATTAGACCACAGTGATGCGAGTTTATATGTGATGACCCCAGAATATGGTGCGGCAACGCAATTGGAAAAAATCGACATGCTTGATTTCGCTGATTTAATCGCACTGAATAAATTTGATAAGCGTGGGGCATTAGATGCATTACGCGATGTCAAAAAGCAGTACCAGCGCAATCACAACTTGTGGGAGCAAAATCCGGAGACCATGCCTGTTTATGGAACCATAGCTAGCCAATTCAATGATCCGGGCACCAACAGTTTGTATAGTGCGATCATCGAAATGATCAACAATAAGGCAAATGCAGGATTTACCAGCACCTTTGCGTTAACCCGGGAGATGAGTGAGAAGATTTTTATTATTCCTCCGAATCGGACTCGCTATTTGAGCGAAATTTCTGAAAGTCACCGCATTTACCGCGATCAGATCATGGCGCAGGTGGAGGTTGCAGATAAGTTGTATGCATTACACCGCTCCATTGAAACCCTGAAGGATGAGGAATTAATTGGCCAATTGCAATTGAGCTTTGACCGGATTAAAATGGATCTTGATCCACACAACTGGGTGCGCTTGCAACAATGGAAGGGTACGGTTCAACGTTATAAAGATCCGGTTTACACCTTCCATGTCCGTGGCAAAGCCATTAATATTGAAACACATACAGAGAGTTTATCGCATACTCAAATCCCGAAAGTCGCACTGCCGAAATACCGCAGTTGGGGCGATATTCTGCGTTGGCTACTCTTAGAAAACGTTCCTGGCGAATTCCCTTATACCGCGGGTATTTATCCGTTTAAAAGAGAAGGTGAAGACCCCACCCGCATGTTTGCAGGGGAGGGAGGGCCCGAACGCACGAACAAGCGGTTCCATTATGTTAGCTTGGGGATGCCTGCGAAGCGATTGTCTACTGCTTTCGATAGTGTGACACTTTATGGAAACGATCCTAATCGACGACCAGATATTTATGGTAAAATAGGAAACGCTGGGGTGAGTATCTGCTGCCTTGACGATGCGAAAAAACTGTACAGTGGATTCCGTTTGACAGATGCAACTACTTCTGTGTCGATGACTATCAATGGTCCCGCGCCGATGCTTTTAGCCTACTTCATGAATGCTGCGGTAGATCAAGAATGTGAGGTCTACATTAAAGAGCATAAACTTGAGGCTCAGGTAGAAGCCTTGAAAAAGACAAAGTACGACGATCGTTCTATTGCACGCCCTGCCTATCAAGGGGAGCTGCCAGAAGGAAATGACGGACTTGGCCTGATGCTTCTGGGTGTGACGGGCGATGAGGTATTACCGAAAGAGGTTTATTTGTCGATTAAAAAACAGGCATTGAATACAGTGCGTGGAACCGTTCAGGCCGATATCTTGAAAGAGGACCAGGCACAAAACACTTGTATCTTCTCAACGGAATTTGCCTTGCGATTAATGGGCGATGTACAGTCGTATTTCATTGATTGGCAAGTGCGTAATTTCTACAGCGTTTCCATCTCCGGTTATCATATTGCTGAAGCAGGAGCAAATCCGATTTCTCAATTGGCATTTACTCTTTCTAACGGATTTACCTACGTTGAATACTACCTCAGTCGGGGGATGGACATTGATAAATTCGCGCCAAACTTGAGTTTCTTCTTCAGCAACGGCATCGATCCAGAATATGCAGTGATCGGTCGTGTCGCGCGCCGTATTTGGGCCAATGCGATGAAGAACAAATATGGTGCAGATGCGCGCTCGCAGATGTTGAAATACCACATTCAAACCTCTGGACGCAGCTTGCACGCCCAGGAGATCGATTTTAATGATATTAGAACCACCCTGCAAGCGTTGTATGCCATCTATGATAATTGCAATTCGCTGCACACGAATGCCTATGATGAAGCCATCACCACTCCGACGGAGGAGAGTGTACGTCGCGCGATGGCCATTCAGTTGATTATCAATAAAGAATTAGGTCTTGCTAAGAATGAAAATCCTATTCAAGGAGCCTTTATCATTGAAGAGTTGACGGATTTGGTAGAAGAAGCAGTATTGCTTGAATTTGATCGTATCGCAGAACGCGGTGGCGTCTTGGGTGCCATGGAAACGATGTACCAGCGCGGTAAGATACAAGAGGAGAGCATGCATTATGAGATGCTTAAGCATACGGGCGAATTCCCTATTATCGGTGTGAACACGTTCCTCAATAAAAGAGGCTCACCAACCGTTTTACCGGTGGAAATTATTCGCGCCACTACCGACGAAAAAGAATACCAAATAGAAATGCTCGAGCGTCTTCAGAAGGCGAAAGGCGAATTGAACGAGGAGATGATTAGCGCATTGCAAATGGCTGCCGTTCAGAATGAGAATATATTTGATGTGTTAATGGAGGCTGCAAAACATTGTAGTCTAGGGCAAATTACAAACGCTCTGTTCGAAGTTGGTGGACAGTATAGAAGAAATATGTAAATGAAATTACTCTCGTTCAATGTGAATGGCGTGCGCGCCGCCGCTGGAAAAACTTTAATAGAAGACTTGCATGTATTGGACTGCGATGTCGTAGGATTGCAGGAGACCAAGGCGACGCCTGAGCAGGTGAAGGAAGCTTTGGCGGAGTTGAAAGGCTACCATATCTATGCGTTTAGCGCGGAGAAGAAAGGGTATAGCGGTACTGCGATTCTATCGAAAGTAGAACCATTGTCCGTAAAGATGGGCATCGGTATTGCCGAGCATGATAATGAGGGACGTGCCATTACCGCTGAATACGAGGACTTCTATTACGTGACCACCTATGTCCCGAATGCTAGTTCAGGTTTAAGACGTCTAGATTACCGAACCCAAGAATGGGATGTTGCATTCCTGGCATACTTAAAGAATTTGGAAGAGAAAAAGCCTGTAGTGGTTTGTGGCGATTTGAACGTGGCACACCAGGAAATAGACTTGAAAAATCCAAAACCGAACTACAATAAGACCCCGGGATATACACAGGCGGAGATCGACGGCATGACGACGATGATTGAAGCTGGTTTTGTGGATACCTTTCGAACGCTTTATCCAGATACGGTGAAGTACAGCTGGTGGAGTTACCGTGGTGGAGCTCGCTCGAAAAACGTGGGCTGGCGTTTGGATTATTTCATGGTCAGCGCAGGACTCTTGGGCCGAATACAGGATTCACAAATCTTGAACGAAGTGATGGGCAGCGACCATTGTCCAGTAATGCTGGAACTGAATTAATTACTGCAAGGTAAATTTGGTCGTACCCGCCTCACAAGTGAACAGGTAGGTTCCTGGACTGCATTGTTCCGGCAGTTGCATTTCACTGGTACCATTAGTATGCGCTAAGGTGCCTTGATCTACGATTTTCCCCTGTGCATCACTGATTTGATATTCAATTTGGGTGGAGCCAATATTGGTTTCAATCTTAAAAATACCGTCGGTCGGATTAGGAAAGATTTTCAAGCCGTCGATGCCGCCTTCTTCAACACCAATATTGGCGGTATTCATGATGAAGTAGTAACGTGCAACATGCTGAGGTGTGAAGGTTATGTTTCCCACACCGGTATTGCCCAAAGCTTGTGTTGACGCACTTGCAATGGGCACGCCTGTTTTCCATTTAAGGTTGGGGCTCTGGGCAATGGTCATTTGACTCCCGGGTAATCCATTTAGATCGCTGTCTAAGCCGCTATTATTTGGGTTAGTGTTGAAAGAAACAGTCACTTCAAAGGGCAGTTCTGTAGTATAATCTATGGGAGGATCGTGGGTTCCCTCATACCCTATGAAATAAAAATGATCACGACTGGTAGTTCCATTACTTGGGTAATTGCCCTCCGTGTTGTGGTGCCACACGTAGAATGTACCATTAAGTCCTGCTGTATTGGATTTAGGAGTGATTTTAACTCCCGTCCTAGGCAATGTTTTTGTGCCATTTAGCTCTGCCCAAGTGAAAGTATCATAGACTGAGGTACCCAAAGATTCGGCACTATCGTTTGTACTTAGCCAATAATCTTGTCCTGCCCCTAATTGAGTGGATAGCGAGGTAAATGTGAGGTCTGCACTTGAAGACGTAAAGAATCCAGCGTTTCCCAAATCTTCTTTACCGCTATACCCATTGTTATAACTGTGTTTATATACAACAATTGGTGTAGTCTTTTGGGTGGCGCTATGATTACCGGTGTGGGCACTGAGGTGATGCATGTTGACTTGTTTATCTGCCGTGGCCCAATTGGCATTTGCAGGATAATTTAACTCTATCCAAGCACCGTGATACCCGGGATTGTATATCCAATCATTCCAAAAATCATCCAGATCTTCACCCGTTGAGTTCTCGAAGGAGACCTTAAGACTGTTCGCATCGTAATTGCCAAAGGTGTTGGTTGCAATAAGTTGTTTTACCGAATGACTGAAGAGGCTATCGCCTAAAAATTCACGAAGGTTATGTGCGACCATGGCGCCTTTTTGATAAGTATGGGTGCCGTAGGTTTGATTCTGGTTGACGCCGCTCAATGCAAGATGCCCACCATCATTTTGCCTGGCTTGCTTCAATACAAGAGCTTGGTTGTTTTGTACCGTATTCACGTACTGCGCGCGCCCATATACTTTCTCCTCATAGAAGTGCGAGCCAAATTCAGCAAAGCCTTCGTTGATCCACATGTCTTCTGCAGTTTTAGTCGTCACTGCATTCCCAAACCACATGTGGGCCAACTCATGTGCGATGATGTCTTCGCCGCTGAGGTTGGCGTTGGCCAAAGTGCGTGGCAAATGAATCATACCTGCATGCTCCATGGCACCTGTAATGGTCATGGCATAGCCGACTTTCTCAAAGACATAGGGGCCGAACTCTTCGACAAAGGCATCATAGATAGCATTGAGATGTACGAAGCCCGCGGTCATGTTGGCAGTATCCTGCGCACGGCCATAGAGCTCAAACGATTTTCCGGCGTGTGTCCAGCTTTGTTTATGGTAATCTGAGACTGCAAGACTTACGAGATAAGAGGGGAGTGGTGCCTGACCTTCCCAATGCCACACCAAATTACCTGAGGAGAGTGTATCTACAGAGGTGAGAATGCCGTTGCTTACACCGACCTTTCCAGAGGGTGTGGTGATATTCATTTCTTCGAGGGTGCATTTTTCCACGAAATTGTCAAAACAAGGGAAGAGACTTCGGCCGTACACGTGGGGGTTGGCAGCGAAACCTACGCCTAAATTATAATCGTACGCACCATCGTGATGTATGCCGCCCCAGCCACTTCCATCCTTTGTCGTACTTCCGTGGTAGTAGATGTCCCAATGGAGAATGGTACCTGCTGTAGCGTTGTGCGCTATAATCAAATGTTCTCCCTTCTGCGTAAATGAAACGGTACCTGAAGGACTGATAACGCTATCCACGGTGAATCCTAATAGGTCAAAACGGAGCTTTGAGAAATTAGTCTTAACACTAATTTGATACGCTGCTTTTCCTGAAAGTTCCTGGTTTGAAAATCCCGTAGTGTTGATATCGAGTTGCAATTCAACTAAATCGGCAGTATCAGATCTAGAATTGTAGTTGATGGGGGTACCACTTTGCTGTACCGACGGGGCATGTTTGGTATTCTGGCAATTGTACTGCCCAGAAACCGCGCTGCTGAACGCAACAAATAATACAACTACAAATTTTTTCATCTTTAACTTCTCTGGCGAACAGCTTCGTAGAGTATGATTCCAGTAGCTACGCTTACGTTCAGTGAATTTATTTGACCGTGCATAGGAATTAATGCTTTCGCATCTGCCAACTGCAATAAGCTTTTATGTACTCCCGTTTCCTCGTTACCCATGATGACCATACACGGTTCGTTAAAAGGCGCATCATACATCGGGGTTTCCGATTTCTCCGTTCCAGTAATGATCTTTAAATCCAAACTTTGTGCGAGGTATACGGCATCCTTCATATGGTTGACTTTACAAACAGGTACTTCAAGTAAAGCACCGGTTGACGTGCGAACGGCATCGGCACTGACAGGAGCACTGTCGTTTTTAGGAATGACAATGGCATCTACACCAGAACAGTCGGCCGTTCGAGCAATGGCACCGAAATTTCTAACATCTGTAATGCGATCTAAGGCGAGAATCAATGGCTTACGTCCTGCTTCTATGACTTTCATAATAACTTCTTCCAAATCGTGGAAGTCGATAGGGCTGAGGTAAGCGACGGCTCCTTGATGATTTCCGCGCGTAACGCGGTTTAATTTTTCTACGGGTACATATTTAGGTTCGATTCCTGCATCACGCAGTGTTCCTTCGAGTTGCGTATAAAGCGCACCACTGATTCCTTTTTGAAGGAATACTTTATCGATGGTCTGTCCATCCTGAACAGCTTGAAGAATCGGACGCAGTCCATAGATGAGTTGGTCGTTTACCATAGTTATTTATCCGAGGGTTTTTCTTCAATATTTTTATCTGAATATTCACCTAATTCGGCTCTATCCACAAGTCTATTGTCTAATTCTTTTTTTGTCTTACTGCCCAATTTCTTTAGTCGTTCCACTTGAGAAACTAGATTTCCTCGACCCTCCATCATTTTGGTCATGGTGTCTTCGTAAGTCTTCTGTGCAGTTTGGAATTGGCTGCCCAGTTTTTTTAAATCTTCGCTAAGCCCAACAAATTTATCGTAGAGTTTACCGCCGGCTTCCGCAATTTCGATGACATTTTTCGTCTGCTTCTCCTGACGCCAAGCCATTGCAATCGTTTTCAATGTGGCGAGCAGGGTAGAGGTACTGACCACTATGATTTTTCTAGAGAACGCATATTCATACAAGGCTTGGTCGAATTTAGTTACCTCCATGAATGCGGCCTCGATCGGAATAAACAGCAAAACAAATTCAGGGGTATCCCCACCGTATAATTGTGGATAGTCTTTATCGCTTAGACCTTTGATGTGGGTTTGAACGCTTACTGCCAGTGCCTTTAATCCCGCTGCAGCTTCATCTTCCGTTGCAGCATTGATAAAATTATCCCAAGCAACTAAGCTTACTTTCGAGTCAATAATGATTTTCTTATTCCCAGGCAGCTGAATGATAACATCGGGTTGTAAGCGCCGCCCATCCTCTGTGGTTTCGCTATTTTGGACGAAATATTCTTTCTCTTTGGTAAGTCCGCTCATCTCGAGCGCACGCTCCAAAACGAATTCACCCCAGTTTCCTTGCTTCTTATTGTCTCCGCGAAGTGCTTTCGCTAGTCCACTTGCCTCCTCGGAGAGCTTGTCATTCATGTCCTTTAATGACTTTATATTCTCCATCAATGCAGAAGTGGACTTGACTTCTTTCTCATGGTTGTCCTTTACTGTTTTTTCGAAATCTTCGAGTTTCTGTTTAAAGGGTGCAAGTAGCTTATCTAATTCTTCAGAATTCGTCGTTTTGAATTGTTTCGATTTTTCATCAAGGATAGATTGCGCAAGAACTTTAAACTCGTTTTTCATTCCCTCTTTAGCCTTCTCGTCTTCCGTTTTTTGCGCCGCATGAACTTTCTCAATGTGTGCCAATTTTTCTTTAGCCGCATTTAAAGAGCCTTCTAATGTTGCTCTTTCAGTAGCACTGTTTAATAGCACTTGTTGTTGCGATTCTCTACTTTCATTTAAGTCGCTTTCGAGCTGCTGAATCCGTGCTTTTAATTCTTCCAATTGCTGTGATGCCCATGCAGGTAAGTCTTGATTTCCACCTGGAGCTCCCTGGTCGTCCGAAGAGCCGCGCATGCGGTAGACCAAATAGGCAAAAAGCAAAACGTTTAATATGGGAAAAATCAGTTCTGTCATGTTAATTCAAAGTTCTCTGTGTCAGTTTAAAACAACTTTCCTTGTTGACTTGAAGGAAGATTCCAAGTTACAGTTTTTCGATCTTTTTGTGCCTGTTTGTCATTAAAAGTTGTGAAGGGTTTTGAGCCAAAAAAACCTCTGTAGGCACTGAGCGGCGATGGATGTGGGGTGTGTATAATTACCGTTTCGTTTTTAGGAAAATTTTCACAGCATTCCAGCGCGATTTTATGTGCGGGAACTCCAAAGCAAATAAAGCCGGTATCTCGAGAGTTCTTTAAAATGTGTGCTATCGCATTTCGCGTGAAGATTTCCCATCCTTTGCTTTTGTGGGAGCCGGCCTCTTTTTCTCGAACAGATAAAGCCGTATTCATCAAGAATACACCGTTACTAGCCCAGCTGCTAAGGTCCCCGTGCATTGGGGGCTCCAGATCTAGATCTGCGCTGTATTCCTTGAATATATTTTTCAGGGAGGGAGGAATGGGTTGGTTTTTAGCCACACTAAAAGCTAAACCGTTGGCTTGTCCGTGACCGTGATATGGGTCTTGGCCAATGATAATACAGCGCACATTTTGTGGCTCACAAACTTCAAAGGCCTTAAAAATATCCGTCGAAGGAGGATAACAGATATTAGTATCGTATTCCATTTGAAGGAATTGATCTAAAGTAGTCCAATACTCCTTCTTTTGTTCAGATTCAAAGAAGTCGGACCAAGAATTTTTTGGAAATGTGGAAAGGAAGTTGGGCATTACGCAAGAAGTTTGAAGCGTGTGCGTTATTTTTACCACTCGCAAGTTAAGCGAAACTAATCGATGTAATGATGAAAAAAGTTTTAACTCTTGCTGTAGTACTGGCCGCTACATTGGCGCTCTCCTCATGTGGAACGACTGAAAAATGTCCTACGTATTCTCATGTTGAGCTTCCTACGCACCGCGGATAAATCGGGTCGAACTACCCCGGAAATCCCCTTTGAGCACCCGCAATCTTTTGAAGATATTGCGGGTTATCTGCGTCTAAAAGGACCGGTGTTTATCTACAAGCATAGTACGCGCTGCAGTGTAAGTCTTTTTGCAATGAAAAGACTTCAGTTAGTTAAGAGCGATAGCGAGGAAACTTGGGTTTATCTAGATGTAGTTGTACAGCGTCCCCTTTCATTGGCTTTAGCAGAAGAGTTAAATGTTCAGCATGAAAGCCCTCAGCTCATTTTGATTGCTGACGGAAAAGTACTTGCTCACGATTCGCACCAACAAGTCACTGAAACCACAGTGGAAAAATGGCGCAAAGAATTTGGTT
>CAJQHZ010000042.1 GCA_905478295.1 uncultured Flavobacteriales bacterium
GCACCCTAATCTGCGTCTCAACAACCATCTCTGGATTATAGCTAAAGAATTCATGTCCGTGGAAGGCCGCCCGCTCTTCAGGTTTGAGAGGACTCGTAGTGGAATCGGTATAAAAATCGTCCAATTCTTGTTGGTACTTCAATACCTCAATACGTTCCGGTGTGGCCAACGGAACCAAGTCCCCAACGACTTCATTGGGTACTTCAAAGCTCAAGCTGTAGTGGTCTATTTTCAGACGATTCCCTGTTGCGCGTACAACACCAACGCCACGGCACTTGCCCATGTGGGGTGAATCTAACCGTTCATTAAACCATAGCGTATTTCCCTTTCTGTACCATTGGCGTTCGAAGGCCTCGAAGGTCCAGGCGCTTTCTCTTCGGAAATACGGTACGGCCCAGGCTCGGAATTCTCCAGCAGTCCAATATTCACCACCGTCGGTGCCTTGGAAGATGCTTTCATCATTAAAAAAGGCTCCGAAATAACCAGCCGAATCTGCAGATGCCGCTGCCAGATGCCAGTTGTCTATAAACGAGTTTAATATATTTTCTTCATGCGGTGCAAGGCTAATTACTTTTCCTATGAAAGCGCCTAATCTTGCATTTCCTTTCTCATTTAGATGGAGCATATCGGATATAAAGCAGGTAGAGTCTACTTGGCCATTACCGTCGGTAAGATATGGCCAGCAATTCAAGAAGTGGTAATCAAAGACAATCTCGCTTTCTGCACATAAGAACTCGTTTAATCGCTTGTACCTAGCGAGGTGTTCCCAGCGAGCTGGAGAGGGTTTAGGTGAAAGAATATAAACAGGAAGTTCAGGATGAGTTAGTTGAATCCATTCTTGCAACTTAGACGCGTCATTCAGAATAGTACTCACTGATCTCAACTTGCCACCCTCTTTATTCACGATATCGTTATCCCCTTCATAAATCACTAGGATATCTGGGTTGGTGGCTGAGATCAGTTGTTCTTTGTAACGGAGGAGATCGTCGAAACATGAACCTCCGATACCGGCATTGACGACCTCATAGTCAGGGAAGCTTTCGTCCATGTTGTCCCAAAGTCGGAAGGTGGAGCTTCCGGCAAAAACGATTCTAGTTTTCTCGTGAGGCAGTTTTTCAGCTTTTTTGACAATCCGACGCACCTCGCGGTCGTAATTCTGACCACATTGCCCAGAGGCGATCGGGGTAATTAGGAATGAAATGAAAAGAGTAAGTTGAATACTTGTGCGCATGGTGAATATGTTAAGGCGAAACCTTAAAGTTAATTTCTTCAAGATTGTCTTGTAGATTAAAAGGTGAATAAAACCCCTTTAGTCTACGAAACAGCGTTTTGTCCTGTAATTGTCCGGCGTTGGTCTTAAATGTAGTTATTATCATTGTCAACGGTAAACCTAAGAGCTCTGGAAGCCTTGATTTTACAACTATTTTAGTCAGTTTTGAGTGCGACGTATGTCGTGTTCACGCCGCTGTTATTTAACAATCCTTTCGTTTACGAGGGGCTAACTGCCTGAAACTTTGATTAAATGTATTTCCGACCTATTAAACTTAAAAGTCCTGCGAAACGGGAACTTTAGAATGAAGACACACAAAGAAATTTACTTAGGCGCACAAAAATTGGCCACCTCCTTCGATGAAGTTAGCGGAACGGAGGTCAAGGTTGATGGTGAGACTTTCTATAAAATCACGAACTACGATGCGATGCGCCCCTTCTTCATGAGTATCGTAAGTAATTCAAACCACTGGATGTTTATATCCAGTACAGGCGGTCTAACTGCGGGTCGTAAGAACAGCAACTTTGCATTGTTTCCGTATTACACTGACGATAAAATCACAGAGTCTTCAGAGACTACGGGATCAAAGACATTGTGTTTAGTTTCTCGCTCAGGAAAAACGAGTCTTTGGGAACCATTCTCCACAAGATATGAAGGTGTCTACGACCTTAGTCGTAACCTTTATAAAAACTCTTACGGGAATAAGGTGAAATTTGAGGAAGTGAATCACGATTTAGGTTTGACCTTTAGTTACGAGTGGAATTCTAGCGATAAATTTGGTTTTGTACGTAAATCAGCTTTAATCAATCACGGCTCAGAGGCTGTCTCAGTCCAATTCATCGATGGACTCCAAAACTTACTTCCATACGGAGTTGAAGACGCACTTCAAAATGCAAGCAGCAATCTAGTAGATGCGTACAAGAAGTGCGAGCTAGAAACATCCGTGGGTTTAGGTCTGTTTTCGCTTAGTGCAATCATAGTAGACAAGGCAGAGCCAAGCGAGGCATTGCGTTCAAACGTGGCATGGTCGCTCGGTAGACCTAATGCGATTAGATTGCTTTCTTCAAAGCAACTGAATGCTTTTAGAAACGGCGAAATGCCGAAACAAGAAGTAGATATCAAGGCAGAGCGTGGCGCATACATGCTTTGTGATACGGTCGAACTTCCTGTCGGTGTTGCGGAACACTGGAGCATTTTAGCGGATGTCAATAAAGGACCCGTAGAGGTGGCTGATCTGATGGAAGCATTAGAGCGCCCCGAAGATTTACTGGCAGAAGTTTCTGCTGACGTGGAAGAGGGTTCAGCGCATCTCGTGGAATTGGTTGCCGCTTCAGACGGTTTGCAACTTACGAATGATCGATTATTAAACATTCGCCATTTCGCAAATACCATGTTCAACATTATGCGTGGCGGGATATTTGACGACAATTATACCATCGAGAAGGCCGATTTCACCAACTACATTCACAAGGCAAATATTGAAGTATTTAGAAGAGTTGAGCCCACCTTAGAAGGGCTTGAAGAGATCTTTACGCTTCAAACACTGAAGAGCATCGCTGCTAAAGCAACAGATGCAGATTTCAAACGTTTGAGTTACGAATACCTCCCGCTAAAGTTTAGTCGTCGTCACGGTGACCCATCTCGTCCTTGGAATAAGTTTTCAATCAATACGCGCAATGAAGTTGATGGCTCTAAGATTTTGGATTATCAGGGAAACTGGCGTGATATTTTTCAGAATTGGGAGGCGTTAGCGCATTCTTACCCGGAATTTATGGAGGGTATGATTCATAAATTCTTAAATGCAACTACATTCGATGGATACAATCCCTATCGCGTCATTAAAGACGGGTTTGATTGGGAAACTATCGAACCAGACAACCCATGGTCTTATATCGGCTATTGGGGCGATCATCAAATCATTTATCTCCTCAAGTTCCTTGAGTTTATCGAAGAATATTATCCAGGAACACTGAAGGAATACTTCACGCAGGACCACTTTGTTTATGCGAATGTTCCTTACCGTATCAAGGAGTATGGAGATCTCCTAAAGGATCCTAAGAATACCATTGATTTTGACCATGCGGCTGAAGAGGCTATTCTAGCGAAACGCGCAAGCCTTGGTATTGACGGTGCCTTAGTTGTAAATGCGAATCAGGCCATTCATAAGGTGAATTTCATTGAGAAAATCCTAGCCACAGTACTCGCGAAGGTTTCAAATTTCATTCCAGAAGGCGGCATTTGGATGAATACACAGCGTCCTGAATGGAATGATGCGAATAATGCCTTAGTTGGTAATGGCGTTAGTATGGTTACGTTGTACTATTTGCGTCGATTCCTAAGTTTTATGGACGGATTGCTTGTTGATGCAGGTGAAGAAGTGAAGATTTCAGCTGAATTGGCCACTTTCTTTACGAGCGTGAAAACAACACTAGAGGCCCATCAAAATTTGTTGACTGGTTCTATTTCAGACGCCGATCGCAAGCTCGTTTTAGACGGTGTCGGCGAGCCAGCGAGTGCCTATAGAAAACGCATTTACGAAAACGGCTTTTCAGGAACGTATACCTCAGTTTCTTTAGCTGACGTTCGTTCGTTTGCACAGACCGCAACTGCCTACATGGAGCATTCAATTGACGCAAACAAGCGCAAGGACGGATTGTACCATGCCTACAACCTAATGACGGTCACAGAATCGGGTGTTAAGATCAGCTATTTGCCAGAGATGCTTGAAGGTCAAGTGGCCGTATTGAGTTCAAAATATTTGAGCGCACATGAAGGTGCCGGGGTCTTAGACGCTTTGAAAGCCAGTGCCCTGTTCCGTGAAGATCAATACAGCTACATTTTATATCCGAACAAAGAGCTTCCCCGATTTGTGGATAAGAATTGCATTCCTACAGCACGCGCTGAAGCCTCCGATCTCGTTAAAGCATTAGTTGCCGACGGAAATAAAACAGTGGTATTGAGGGACCGCAATGGGCAATACCACTTTAACGGTATGTTCAATAATGTAAACAGTTTACATGCAGCCTTAGATGCACTGCCTGCAAAATATGTAGCTCTTGTTACTAAGGACCGTACATTGCTAGCAACAGTATTTGAGGAAGTCTTCGATCATAAATCGTTCACTGGACGTTCGGGCACATTCTTCGGTTATGAAGGACTGGGATCCATTTACTGGCATATGGTATCAAAACTCCTTCTCGCTACTTATGAAAATACGAACGCAGCACTCAGTGGCGATGATCCGAACCTGGTAGGGAGAATGTTTGACCATTACTTTGAGGTTCTCGCGGGTATCGGTGCTCATAAATCGCCTGAATTGTATGGAGCATTCCCGACAGATCCCTATTCACACACGCCAGGTGGAAAGGGTGCGCAACAGCCGGGTATGACCGGTCAAGTCAAAGAGGATTTGATCAGTCGCTTTGGAGAATTAGGTATTCATGTTACGGGAGGCCAATTATCCTTTAAACCAAAAATCCTTCGCAGCGAAGAGTTTTTATCTGAGCCGAAAACATTCAACTACATCGCTTTAAACAAAAAGAATGTGCAAATTGAACTGCAAGCAGGTTCATTAGCCTTTACGTATTGTCAAGTTCCTGTCGTTTACAGTTTGGGAGAAACCTCAAGTATAACAGTGGTTACAGATTCTTCTACAAGCACTATTGAAGGAATTGACCTGGGCAAAGAATGGACGAATGAATTGTTCCAACGTACGGGTAAAGTTCTTCGTTTGGAGGTAACCGTAGTAAAATAAGAATGGAGATGAAAAGAGGACTAAGAAATGTAGCCGTAGTATTTCTATTGGCAGCAAGCTTATTTTCTTGTTCTTCTAAAGATACACCTATGACAAAATCTAAAGCCGCCGCTGAAATCTTAGGCAATCCTAAATACAGAGCTGTTTCTTTTGGAGGCTACCGTGGAAAGGAGCGCGCCAACCAACCTACCATTCCGCAGTTAAAGGAAGATTTGAAGATCATGTCTGCTATGGGCATTAAGATTTTACGAACGTATAATTTGCAATTGCCTCATGCAGCAAATATTTTAAAAGCCATTCGCGAATTGAAAGAGGAGGATCCGACGTTCGAAATGTACGTTATGCTGGGTGCTTGGATGGATTGTCTGAACGCATGGACGGATCATCCCGACCATTCTATTGAGGATGCGACAAATAATGAAAGTGAGATTCAGAAAGCGGTGCGCTATGCGAATGAATACCCCGATATCGTAAAGATTATTGCGGTAGGTAACGAGGCAATGGTGCATTGGGCTGCGAGCTATTTCGTGCATCCCTCAGTCATTCTAAAGTATGTGAACTACCTACAAGAGCTGAAAAAAGTGGGAAAATTATCGCCGGATTTATGGATTACCTCTTCAGATAACTTCGCCTCTTGGGGTGGGGGAGAATCGGACTACCACTTGCCTGAATTGGAGGCTTTGGTCAGAGCGGTAGACTATGTCAGTGCGCACACGTACCCATTCCATGATACGCATTACACTAGCGCCTATTGGGAAAGTCCTGCCTCCGATGAAGAAGGGTATTCCGACCACGACAGGGTGCTTTCAGCTATGCAGCGTGCGGCTTTTTACGCACAAGGTCAATATGAAAGTGTGAAGTCTTATGTTCACGGAATCGATCCCGAGAAGCCCATACACATTGGCGAGACGGGTTGGTCTTCAGTCAGTGTGGGCTTATACGGTAATAATGGTTCTTTCGCCGCAGATGAATACAAACAATCGCTATACCACCAAGCCATGCGCGAATGGACGGATGCGGAAGGCATAAGCTGTTTTTATTTCGAAGCGTTTGACGAGAAATGGAAAGACTCTAACCACCCTGAAGGATCCGAGAATCATTTCGGACTAATCACCCTCGAGGGTAAGGCAAAGTTTGCTTTATGGGAGTCCGTGGATAATGGAGATTTTGAAGGTTTATTAAGAGGAGGCAATCCCATTACCAAAACCTTTGGAGGAGATACAACGGCGATGCTCCAAACGGTTAGCGCGCCAAAAAGAAGAAGATAATGAGGAGGATCTTAAATTTAGTACTAGGTCTATCGATTCTTACTGCCTGCAACACAAGGGATGCAATAGAAGCAGAAAATAATACGTCGAGTGATTCTTCGTCGTACTTCAGAGCAATCTGTTATCACCCAGTTCCTGCTGGAGATACTTTACGCAGATGGGAAACACTCGAAGAAGATCTCGCACTTATGAAGGAAGCCGGTGTTACAACGATACGCGTATATGTCCCTATTGCTGATGAAGCCGTTTTGGATAAAATAGCCGCTGCGGATATGCGGGTAATCACAAGTTTTGGCTACAATCAAGACAGCATTTATGATATTTTATCGGGTAGTTTCATTGATTATGTCGCCCAATTCAAAGGACACCCTGCTATTTTCCTTTGGGAATTAGGTAATGAGTACAACTACCATCCCGAATGGTTCGGCGACGAATTGAATAATTGGTACGATGCCTTAGAACAGGCGGTAGATGCGATACACGCCATAGATACACTGCACCCGGTAACCACTGCGCACGGGGAAATTCCTGATTCATTAGCGCTGTACAAAGGACGCAATCTTGACATGTGGGGCTTTAATATCTATCGTTGGGACGTACCGGGATCGTTCTTCGCGGATTGGGCAAAGTCCAGCGATAAGCCATTTTATTTCTCTGAGGTAGGGTCGGACAGTTATATGACTGTGGGGACAGATTCATTTGCACAAGGCGAGAATCAAAAAGCACAAGCCGTTGCCGTAGCTAATATTCTCGACGAAATTTTAGCTTATGAGAATCGATTCCAGGGCATTTCACTGTTCTCTTTCACTGATGGTTGGTGGAAAGCAGGTAATCCGAATACACAAGATGTAGGCGGCTGGGCCCCGAACAGTTCTGGCGTACCTTATGATGGGTCGCCGAACGAAGAATATTGGGGAATCGTAGATATTAATCGAGAGAAGAAAGAAGTTTTTGAGGTAGTTAAAGCACGTTTTAATAAAGCAAAATAGAATGAGAAAATCGGTTTGGTTATTTATAACAGTCATTGGATTGGCCAGTTGCACAACTAAAAGTACATCGAACATGAATGTTTTTGAAACCTCCGCCAATGGCAATTTACATGCTGTAAAAAAAGATTTTAAAAAGTCCGAGCAGCATTCGACCGTTTCGATTAACACGAAAAAAAGAAGACAAACCATTATTGGCTTTGGTGGTGCTTTTACCGAATCCACAGCCCATAATATCAACTTACTCAGTCCTGAAAATAGAACGGAAATCATCGATGCGTATTTTGGGGAGGAAGGGGCAGCCTATTCTTTGACGCGCACCCACATGAATTCATGTGATTTTTCGGTCGCAAATTATTCCTATACACCTGTCGAAGGAGATACAGCATTGGAGCACTTTTCCATCGAGCCTGATCGCGCAGATATCCTTCCCATGATTAAAGATGCACAGGCGGTTTCGAAAGAAGGTTTTAAAATATTTGGTTCGCCTTGGACCGCTGCACCGTGGATGAAGGACAACAATAACTACGTCGGAGGAAAACTCAAAAAAGAGTACTACGATACGTGGGCCTTGTTTTTTAGCAAATACGTTGACGCCTTTCGTGAAGAAGGCATTGATATTTGGGGTTTTACGGTAGAAAACGAGCCGCACGGTAACGGGAATAACTGGGAGAGTATGCATTACTCGCCTGAGGAAATGACTGATTTTGTCGTGAATCATCTAGGTCCCCAGCTCGAAGCCGACGGAAAAGGCGATCTCGTTATTATGGGATACGATCAGAACCGCCAAGGAGTGCCCGAATGGGCAGATATGATGTACCGTGACGATACCACAAAGCGCTACTATGACGGTATGGCTGTGCATTGGTACGAAAGCACATATGATTATTTTCCGGATATGCTGGACTATGCACGAAATGCTGCACCTGAGAAGATCTTGCTTCAGACCGAGGCATGTGTAGATAATCAGGTCCCTGTTTGGCGAGATGATGCTTGGTATTGGCAAAAAGAGGCGACCGATTGGGGGTATTACTGGCGTGAAGACGAAAACCGCTACCTCCATCCGAAATACGCACCAGTGAATCGCTATGCAAGAGATATTATTGGATGTCTGAACCACTGGGTTCAGGGCTGGGTAGATTGGAATATGGTTTTAGATACACAGGGCGGCCCTAATTGGGCTAAAAACTGGTGTATCGCACCCATTATCGTCGATCCTGAAAAGGATGAGATTTACTACACACCGCTGTATTATGTGATGAAACATTTTAGTAAGCACATTCGTCCTGGTGCGCAAGTACTGGAAGTGAATCAAACCGACGGCGACCTAATGGTAACTGCGGCTGAAAATGAAGATGGCTCCATAGTTGTAGTAGTCTTTAACGAGGGCGGGCAGCCACGAAGTTTTGATTTGAACATGGATGGAACGGAGCGATTGATTGCTATTGATGCGCAAGCCCTTCAAACCATTGTAATAGAACCTAAACAATAGTCTTATGAGTGAAGTAGCGTCAACAAAAGTCCCCATGGGCCAGAAGATTGCTTTTGGAGTTGGGATGTTAGCGAATCAGATGTTCCCAGCTGCCATGAGTATTTTCATGGTCGTATTGGTACAAGACTTAGGTTTTCCTGGATGGATGTGGGGGGTGATTTTCTTTGCGCCGCGCGCCTTTGATGCTATTTTAGATCCTATCATGGGATTCATCTCTGACAATACACGTTCGCGCTGGGGTCGTCGAAGAAAATATGTATTTATCGGTGCCTTGTTGATGGGGGTTTCCTTCATTCTATTATGGCAGGTATATCGTGAAAACACGCTTTCTTATAACTTCACATACTTCATGCTGTGGTCGTTTGTGTTCTATTTAGGTCTTACCATTTTCGGGGTGCCGTACGTAAGTATGGGTTATGAGATGAGTAATGATTTTCACGAGCGCACGACAGTTATGGCAATCTCGCAATGGATTGGTCAATGGGCTTGGGTCATTGCACCATGGTTTTGGGTCATTATGTACGATCCGGAATGGTTCCCTTCCGGGGATGTGGCAACCCGGACCCTAGCAGTCTGGGTAGGCGTTGTATTTACCATCTGTGCGATGGTACCTGCCATTTTCATTAAAGGAGAATCCACCTTAGACCGCACTGACTATGAGTCCCTTAGCCTTGGAAACATCATTCGCAGCTTAGGAAGCATTCGCAGGAGTTTTGTTGAGGCATTTGCCTTGCCTTCCTTCCGCAAGTTGTGTATCACGACATTCTTAATCTTTAACGGTTTCAATACCATCGCTAGTTTTACCTTCTTTATCATAAAGAGTCATTTGTTCAACGACGATGCCTCAGCTGTGGGAGTTTGGCCTACACTCTTTGGGAGTGTTGGTGCACTGGTGACGACGTTCTTAGTCATTCCAATTGTAGCTAGAATGTCAAAAACATTAGGTAAAAAGCGTGCTTTCATCATCTCACAGAGCATCTCAATCATTGGATACATTATGCTTTGGTTCTTAATGGTTCCAGGGAAACCGTACTTGTTTTTGTTCGCTTTACCATTCCACTCTTTTGGTATCGGAGGGTTATTTACCATCATGATGTCTATGACATCAGATGTTTTGGACATTGACGAATTGAAAACTGGAAAGCGTCGTGAGGGTGTGTTCGGTGCAATCTATTGGTGGATGGTGAAGCTTGGCTTTGCTTTTGCCGGTGCATTGAGCGGATTGATTCTCACGTTGGTGAATTACCAAAGTGGTGCAGTGGCTCAACCGGAAGGTGCTGTAGACCAATTAAGAATGGTCTTCTCTGGCCTACCTATACTCTGTACGCTGATCGCCATTGCGGTGATGTGGAAGTATAGTGTCGATGAAAAATATGCGCGTGAGGTCCGCGCGAAATTGGACCAACGAAACCAATAAATCGACTAATTTTAAGGACGCAACCATGTCATTCAGAAAGGAGAAATTCATGTCATTGGCCGGTATTACGGCTGTTGAGCATCCAATAGAAGAGCTGAAAAGTATTAGCCGAGGTTTGCTTAACGATGGAATTCATGGCATTTGCTTTAGTGCCTACGATGAAGGTCAGCAGCCTGGTGATCAACTCACGGAAGCCCAAGTTCGAAGAAAATTAAGCATTCTAAAGCCGCACATCTCGTGGGTGCGCACCTTTTCCTGTACCGAGGGTAATGAGTTCATCGCTCAGATAGCACATGAAATGGGTATCAAAACTCTAGCAGGTGCATGGCTGGGGGACGATCTTGAGAAAAACGAAGTAGAGATTGCAGGTCTGATTGCCTTATGTAAGCAAGGTGCGGTAGATGTGGCTGCAGTAGGTAACGAAGTATTGTACCGCGAAGACCTTGAAGCCAATGCTTTGGTAAAATATATCGAGCGTGTGAAGGCTGAGGTTTCTGGTGTACCTGTGGGTTATGTAGATGCCTATTATGAGTTTACAGATCATCCAGAAGTATCAGATGCATGCGATATCATCTTGGCAAATTGCTACCCATATTGGGAAGGCTGTGCCTTAGATTATTCGTTGATGTACATGAAACAGATGTACATGGAGGCAAAGATTGCGGGTAAAGGGAAGCCCGTTTTAATTACTGAAACAGGTTGGCCTAGCAATGGCCAAAGCATCGGTGGTGCTCAAGCTTCGTTTGAAAACAGTTTAAAGTATTTCATTAGCGCTCAACGCTGGTCTGCAGCTGAGGACATTCCAATGTTCTACTTCTCTTCGTTCGATGAAAGTTGGAAGATTGAGAAGGAAGGCGATGTTGGCGCCTCTTGGGGCCTTTGGGACAAAGATGAGCAGCTGAAGTTTTAAGAGGACCAATTGTGCTCGTATCTGCACGATTTAGTTGCATCTTTGCCGCATGGAACACAAAAGCGGTTTTGTCAATATAATTGGGAATCCCAACGTAGGGAAGAGCACCCTGATGAACGCAATGGTCGGTGAGCGATTGAGCATCATCACACCTAAGGCACAGACGACGCGTCACCGCATCTTTGGCATTTTAAACGAGCCTGAATATCAGATTGTCTTTTCAGATACGCCAGGGGTTATTCAGCCAGCGTATAAGATGCAGGAGCATATGATGAAATTTGTGTCGGATGCTTTTGAAGATGCTGACGTATTCTTGTATTTAGTAGAACCAGGAGATCGCGCCTTGAAGGATGAGGGCTTCTTTCAAAAATTAGCCACCACCTCAGTTCCCGTGCTTTTGATTGTCAATAAGATTGATACCACCACACAGGAAGCTTTAGAGGAGGAAGTTGGGTACTGGCAGACCAGCTTGCCCAATGCTGAGATTATCCCCATTAGTGCACTTGAAGGGGCGAATACAGACTACTTATTGAGCCGACTTAAGGAATTGGTCCCGGTGAGTCCGCCGTATTTTGATAAAGACGCGTTAACGGACAAAACGGAACGTTTCTTTGTTAGTGAGATCATAAGAGAACAGATCCTGCTGAATTACAAAAAAGAGATCCCTTACAGTGTTGAGGTAGATGTTGAGGAATTCAAGGAGGAAGAAGATATTATTCGCATGCGATGCATCATTTATGTTGCCCGCGATTCTCAAAAAGGCATACTAATAGGCCACAAAGGGAGTCGGCTAAAAGCAGTGGGAATAGGTGCTCGAAAGCAATTAGAAGCATTTTTCGCAAAGAAGGTGCACGTAGAGACCTTTGTTAAGGTGAAAAAGAACTGGCGCGACAACGATTTGCAGTTGAAGCGCTTTGGTTATAAGAATTAATTATGAGTAACATCGTTGCCATTGTGGGACGCCCAAATGTTGGGAAAAGCACACTATTTAACCGTCTAATCCAGCGCCGTGATGCTATCGTTGATAGTGTTGCCGGTGTCACACGCGATCGCCATTACGGCAAGAGCGATTGGAATGGGAAGGAATTTTCTGTCATTGATACTGGCGGTTATATCGAAGGCTCGGAAGATGTTTTCGAAGCTGAAATTCGCCGTCAGGTGGAATTGGCGCTAGAAGAATCCACTGTGGTCCTCTTCGTTTTAGATCTGCAAGCGGGATTAACAGAGTTTGATAAAATCATTTCTGAACTGCTGCGTAAGACCGAAAAGCCAGTGGTGTACTGTGTGAATAAAGTGGATAATAGCATGCTTGAATTAGATGCTACAGAATTCTACGGCCTAGGTATTGAGAAATACCACACTATTAGTGCAGTAAACGGAAGTGGAACGGGTGATTTGCTCGATGAGTTGGTCTCTTACATGGATGAAAATCCAGTAGATGACTACGATGACCTGCCTAAAATGGCTATCGTCGGGCGTCCAAATGCAGGTAAGTCATCCATAGTGAATGCGTTGTTCGATGAGGAGCGCAACATCGTTACAGAAGTTGCAGGTACTACTAGAGATACGGTAAACACCCGCTTTAATAAGTTTGGTTTTGATTTCATGTTGCTGGACACAGCTGGTCTTCGCAAGAAAGGCAAGGTGCATGAAAATTTAGAGTTCTATTCTAACATGCGGTCTGTACGTGCCATCGAACATGCAGATGTATGTATGATGATCGTGGATGCAACCCGCGGATTTGAAGCGCAAGATCTCTCTATCGTTTCCTTAGTTGAGAAAAATAAAAAGGGTTTAGTGGTAGTGGTAAATAAGTGGGATTTGGTAGAGAAATCGACCAATACCATTCGTGACGCAGAAGCGCACATTCGCAAAAAATTAGAGCCATTTACTGATTTCCCGATCATCTTTACAAGTGCGCTTACGAAGCAACGTGTTTTAAAGGCATTTGAAGAAGGGGTAAAGGTATACGAGCGTAGAAAACAAAAGATATCAACCAGTAAACTGAATGACACCATGCTGGAGATCATTAAAGGATTTCCGCCACCGGCCGTCAAAGGGAAGTATGTCAAAATTAAATTCTGTACGCAGTTGCCAACACGGACACCTCAGTTTGCCTTTTTTGCCAACCTGCCGCAATATGTGAAAGAGCCATACAAACGCTTCTTAGAAAATAAGATGCGCAAGGAGTTTGACTTCCACGGTGCCCCGATCGAAATATTTTTCCGTCAGAAATAATTACAGCTGATAGGTAATAACTGCATTGCCTTGTGCGATGACTAGAACGGGTGGACCGGTCATGGTCAAGCGTCCTGCTTTTGCGCTCGATCCGTCGAATTGAGTAATGTTTGAAACGGGCTCGTTGAGCAGGGTAACGTGAATCGTATTGTCGTCGCACATAATAATGCCCGTACCGCCAGGATAGGATTCTACAGATACGATGTTTCTGCTATCAATTGCTACGTTGTATCTGTTGTTTGCGCTTTGTACGGAAACAGATTCGTTTGACCAGTAAATACGGCCGTAGCTCTGTTGTTCTAAGCCTATTAAATCGTTTAGATCGTGCTCTAAAATCTCGACTGTTCCATCCCACCGTTGTTCTTGTAGCTCTCCTTCATCCCCAACACGAATAATGCTCGGTATATTGCCCGGGGATAGCGCCCAGGGCTTTGCCGCTGCCGGGAGTGCATTGGTTTTAATTCTGCTTTCTCCACGTCTGTTCAAAATGAACGCCTTTTCTAGGGTCGAGGTAATGATATAGTCTTTTCCGCCACGTTGGTACAAAAATGGACGTTGCGTTAGGATTCCATTGGACGCGTCGGTTTTCCAGCCGTCAACCATTTTACCATCACTTGTAAAGTTGTACAATTTATCGCCACAAGGTATGAGGAACCTGTAGTTTCTGTTTTTATCGTAATCCATTACTGAAAGTCCAAAGGAGGTATTCGACGGAAGTGTGATTGGAAAGTCTTCGACATTTCTACCCAATAGATCAATACAATGGAGTTGGTTGGAAGTGGTAAAGACCAATTGGTATTTGGCATTTTTAAATAAATCTACTTGCTGGATAGGACCCACAATGGGTAGGTCTAATTTTTTCGTCCATTTCACTTCACCGGCTTCGTTCATCCAATATAGCGTATTGGTTTCGTCTTGAACTACAACGTTGTTCACTCCAGATCGATGATTTTTAACGAGGAATGGCCCAGAAATGACAGGAGCATCTAATGATGTAGACCACAAATAGGAGCTGCTTACAGCTTGTTCTTTTTGACTTTGAATAGTGAGTGAACCAAAGGCGAGTTCATTTTTGACTTCTATAGATCCACCTAATAATGCGTTGCCAAAAAGACCCGGCCATTGTTCACTAGGGCAAAATGCGGTTTCTGTGAATCCTTTTAAACTGGTGGCAAAAGTGAGGTGGTCCGCTTTGTTTAGTGCTTCAGAGAGCGGATCAAAAGCTTCCATAGCATCCCAAGTTTTACCTAAACCAATCTCACTCATGTAGACCTCAAGGATCTTTTCATTTGGTGCAATAGCTAAAACGTCTTCGTTGAGCGTCCATGAAGGAGTTCCAAGATCAGAAAAGAACCAGCCGTAGAGTGCGCTGAATAAAAATTTATGCTTCTCTTTTAAAGTGCCACTCCTACGACCGTCCACAGTACCCGTAGTTGACGAAAGTCCCGCGAGCACTTCGCCTACTTCCTTTGAACCACCTATTTTAAGGGGCAGTAGGCATATGTTGGCATCGCCATAGCCAACTCGTATAAAGTCTCCGGATAAATGTACCGTACTGAAAAGTATAGGGTCTACATTCGCTTCGGTAGTTATGCGTTGCGCGGGCTTTAGTCGTTGTTTATGAGCTCGATAAGTATTGAATGAGCGCAGCCATACATCTATTCCGTCCGTTTTCATTCCTAAGGCGTAAGTCGATGAGGAGGCGACATATTTACTGAGTTTCTCAGATCTAACACTACCAGTGAAGGTGTTAAGGAAGACTTGGGCACTGTCTGGACAGAGGGAAACAGAAGTCCCGATGAGTTTGTTTTTTCGCAGAGCAAGATCGATCTCACTCCAGGCTGCAATGTGTGTCATCCAACTCCAATCCTGTTTGAAGAATTGGTCCCCTATGGCTTCAATTTCTTTGTGCTGAATGAACAGATTCATGACATCGGCTTTTGACGCACTGTTCCAAAGCGAAGTGAATTGGGCGTCTTTCGCAAGACTGAATCCATTGGCACGCTGGTTTAACAGATCTTGTAGAAGTGCCGATTTTTTACTGATTGTCCACGTAGATCCCACTTTGAACCCATAGAGACTATCAATGGAATAAATGGTCTCATTTTCGGTCATGGAGCCGCCCTGACCCAGCGTGTCTTTAAAGGTCCAGATCCAATCAGATTTATCCGCGCCAGAGGCGACTAACGCACCAGTCCAAGGTCCATTGCTGTATTTATTCAGAATGGCGATATCTATGGCTTGCACATAGGGTAGGGCAATGGAATCAGAAAAGGCAGTAAATTTTTCAGCATCATTAATACGTACAATAAGCGGTGCATCCACGGGCAACATTGCGGGAGCGGAGACAGATGCGGCATCCTTGCCACATTTTGTGAAGGCGATTGCTACAAGAAGTAATGCACTGAATTTGACCAATTTCATTTGTGGCGAATTTATACCTAAAGCTACGCTCTCATGGGCACTTCTTTAGTGTGTAAATCGCACAGTTTTTCACAAATCGAAGAGGTTCAATTGGCTCGGTAGAAGTTGGAAGCTTTTGCGATGATGTTCCGTAGCACCGTGGGTCTTTATGCCTTCTCGATGCGCTTTCGTTGGGTAGCCGGCGTTTCGCTCCCAGCCGTAATGTGGATGGGCCACTGCGAGTTCACGCATAAGATCGTCTCGGTAGGTTTTTGCAAGGACCGAAGCTGCTGCAATGTTCTGGTAGGTGGCGTCCCCTTTGACTTGGCAGTGGTGAGGGATGTTTTGATAGGGATGAAATCGGTTCCCATCAACTGCGATAAAGTGGGGTTGTGGGTCCAATTGTGCAATACTCCTGTGCATCGCTTCAATACTTGCGTTTAAGATGTTCATCGAATCAATCTCATCCGGACTAACGTGGGCTACGGCCCAGGCAACCGCTTCCTTTTCTATAATAGGTCGAAGCAGGTTGCGTTGTTTTTCGGTCAGTTGTTTAGAGTCGTTGAGTAGGTCATTTTTGAAATTGGGCGGCAAGATTACAGCCGCGGCTGTCACCGGACCGGCTAAACACCCACGGCCCGCTTCATCGGTACCGGCTTCTACGATAGCTATTGGCGAATGCTGTCGTTTCATTCGGGCAATGCTTCGATGAATGCAGCGGCACTCTGTTCCCAATTAAAAAAGTCACCTCGCTGCAGTGCTCGCTCACGCCAGATCGAATTTTCTGTGGTGATTTGTTGCAACGCCGCGCTCCACTCCTCAATATCGTAAGTAGAAACGAGCAATCCTGCATTGCCTACCACTTCAGTCAAAGCACTGTTTTTTGAAGCGATGACAGCTGTGCCACACTGCATGGCTTCGACTAATGGAATGCCAAATCCTTCCATGGCGCTGGGCATGCAATAGGCTGTGGAACCGCCGTACAGCGATTCTAGCGCTGGTCCTGAAAGTCTGCCCAACCAATCGATCCGGTCCGCATGTTTTAAAGAATTGCGAACGGTCTCGAAGGCAGGGTCTTTAAAGTGTGCGGCACCTGCAATTTTTAAGCGGTGAGTGGCTGTAGGGTGTTTCGCGACCCAATGATCAAATCCAAGCAAAAGTGTGCGCAGATTTTTTCTGGGAGTCAGTGCGCCTACTGCACAGAAATAGGGGGAACTCGTTTCTATTTGACCCGCTTTCATTTGCTGTTGTGGCGCATTATACGTTAGTGTAATTTTTTCGGGAGCTATACCATAGGTGTTCGCGATGTCCTCAGCGCTCCATTGGCTCACCGTAAAGATTTGTTGTGCTTGAGTAGCACCCTTTCGAATCTGTTTACGGTAATATGCGGCTACGTTTTTCGGAACCCATTCTGGGTGGTGTTCAAAATTTAGATCGTGAATGGTGAGCCATTGCGGCGTTTTGGTTTTCGCGGGCAGTCCATCCGGCGACCAATACAAATCAATAGTAAGCTTCTTTAGTGCGCGAGGCACGGAAAAGTCATTCCATAGGGTCCAGAGCAAAGGGTGACGCGCCTGCGGAGCGACAACATGCAAGTAAACATTTGGGAAGTCTAAAGAGCATTGGTCCGCAGCAATGCCGCGGTCGAGCAGTAAATGAAATTCATGCTGAGGAAAAGCGGGAATGATCTGCTCAAGCATACGCAGGGTATAAATCCCTGTGCCTTCGAGTTTGTTTGGCAACAGCCATCGAGCATTAACCGCAATTTTCATAGTTTCAAATGTACAAAAGCAGCGACTTGCACGTTACTAAAGCGGTATATTCGCCGACAATTCCTTGTTGAGGACAAAACCATGGCCAATAGATTGTTGGATTTTCTCAAAGAACCCACTACTGCTTCCATAGCGAAGGGCAGTTTCATTGTGCTTTTCTTTAAGGTTATTGGCGCATTAGGAGGCTACGTATTACTCTTCAGCTTGAGCGCTACTGGCGGTGAACGCGAGGTGGGGGTCTATGAAGTGGCTTTTACTCTAATTCTTATCGGTTCAACCATGGGACGTTGGGGACTCGATACGGTATTGGTTAAAGCGCTCGGTCAGCAGCAGATGGAAGAAGCACCGTCAAGGCCGCTGTATTTAAAATTATTCACCCGTGTTTTAGGGGTTTCCGTACTTATTTCTGCTGCAACCTTTGTTCTTGCTGCAACCTTTACCGATCTATTTTTCGATCAAACTCCCACCGCAGTGCTGACCACCGCGTCTATCGCTATCGTTCCCTTCACATTAATGTTGTTCAATGCTGAAGCGTACCGCGGATTGCACAAGCCGTTACTTTTTTCATTGAATCAACACGGAACGGTGTATTTGGTGATAGCCGTGCTCCTGCTCACTGCACCGTGGTCCAATTCGACGAGTAATGCTATGGGAAGCGCCCAATTGGCCCTGATCGCACTGGTCGCTTTAAGCACGTTGTTCTTTTTGTTGTCTTTCCAGCACATTCTGCGTTTGTGTAGTCCGCACGCACCCGTTCCTAAGGCCTATTCACGAGGATTGTTTGCCGCAGCAACGCCCATGCTGATCTCTTCTGCGCTTTTTTTGGTAATGAGTTGGTCGGATACGCTGATGCTAAGCTATTACCTTCCAGAAGAATCCGTAGGGGTATATCGAATTGCTTTTAAAATCACCACTTTAATCACTTTTGCCCAATTCGCATTGAATACCGTAGTGACACCAATGATAGCGGGGCTTCATTCTGGCGGTTCGGGAATGGGCCATTTGGCCAAACGCGTTGCGACCTTAAACCTCTACACCGCGGGACCGATTTTTTTACTGATTGTTCTTCTTGGTCCCTTTTTGATCGGGTTGTTTGGGGTCGAATCGGCCGATAAAGCCTATCCATGGCTGCTCATTTTAGCTTTGGGCCAATTAGCTAATGCCTTTGCTGGTCCCGTTCTAAATGTATTAAACATGACCGGTTATGAGAAGAGTGCACGCAATACCATGCTCGTAATGGCAACTGTAAATATTGCACTGAATGCACTTTTGATACCTCTTATGGGGCCACTGGGTGCAGCAATCGCAACGGCATCCACAATGATTGGCTGGAACCTCTGGGCCGGCATCCTCGTGTACAAATACCACGGCTTAATCACCGTGCCGTTTTTGGCCAAAAAGAATTCGGTATGATGAAGTCAAAGGCAAATCTCTTTCTTATTGGCGCAGCGAAATCTGGTACTACTGCACTTTCCTCGACCCTGGGGCAGCATCCTGCAATTGCACCTCTTCCCATCAAAGAGCCGGGTCATTTTAGTACGGACCTTCGTACACCCGCTTTTTCGTCCCAATACAATAGGCTAGTACAATGGGATGAAGCTGCGTATTTTAAAAAAGCACACCTTGAAGATCGTCACATTGGATTCGTAGATAGTGAATTGAATTACCAGAAATTGGTGGATCATGCCATTGCTAAAAACCCCGATGTGAATTACGTTCTAGACGCGAGTACGTCGTATTTGTACAGCGCAAAGGCGCCAGCCGAACTCCGTCATTACGCCCCCGAAGGAAAAATCGTGCTGATTTTACGCAACCCAATAGAACGTGCTTACAGCCATTATACGATGGCGTTAAAATATGGGATGGAGCAGGAGAGTCCCTTGCAGGCATTCAAACGTGAGGCAGCATTGCACCCAGCGCATTGGGGACAGGACGAATGTTATTTGGAATTGGGGCAGTACGCAAAACAGTTGCAACGCTGGTTGGAATGTTTCCCGCTAGACCAATTGCACATCATTTGGCACGAAGACTTTACCGCCGATCCGCAAAAGGCGATGGATGCGCTCATGAAATACTTGGACTTGCCTACTTTTGTACTCCAGAATACGGACCAATTAAACGTGGGCGCCGTTCCTAAATACGCAACCCTAAACAAATGGGCGATGCGAACTTTAGGTCCACTGCGTGAAAAATTACCGAAGTCCCTGGTGTATTGGCTAAAGAGGAAAACTCAGGTAGCCGCCCAAGAATTGGACTCCGAAACACGAAGCTTTTTAGTAGAGGCTTTAACTGAACAAATAGAACAATTAGAAGCCTTAACCGGCAAAGATTTAAATCATTGGAAATAAGAAGTTATGGAATACAGTAGTGCAAATTTGATTTCGTTTTTCTACAAAAATCGAAAGCCGCTTTTAGGAATCCCGTTCCTTGCCATGGTTGTGGCAGTGGCCTTTAGTGGACCAAAGTTCATTAAACCGTTGTTTGAATCTCAGGTAATCCTGTTCCCTTCAACCACTAATTCCGTTTCCAAAGCGCTCCTTCCTCAGTCAAACGGATACGGCGATGAGGATATCTTTGAATACGGCGACGAGCAACAGGCAGAGCAACTCTTGCAGATCCTGAATTCAGGTGAGATTAGAGACTCCGTAATCCAGAAGTTCGACCTCATGGCCCACTATGAGATTGATGAAGACACAAAATACCGCAGAACGAAACTTTTTAAGGAATACGCGAGCAAAATTGAATTTGCCCGTACCCAATTCATGTCGGTTGAAATCAATGTCATGGACACGGATCCTCAAATTGCTGCCGACATTGCGAACTATATTTCATTCTTAGTCGATAAGACGAAACGCAGAGTTTCTAGAAGTCGCGCGGAAATGGGATTAGAAATTGTCAAAAACGAATACCACAGCTTGCAGGGTGAAATCCAGAAGATGGAAGTTAAAATCACTGAACTTCGCTACAAAGGGGTGCATGATTATGAGAGTCAAAGTGCCGTTTTTAATGAGCAATATGCCATTGCATTAGCCGCTGGTTCACCCTTGTCTCGTGTAAAAGCCCTAGAAAGTCGTCTGGATACATTGGCAAAATACGGCGGGAAGTATGTTGCGATACGCGATGAACTGCAATTGTTGAAAGAAGAGGAAGTAAAATTGAAAACTAAATTTGATCAGGCGAAAGTGGATGTCAATCAAAACCTCCCTGCAACCTTTAAAGTAGATGCGGCTTTCCCAGCGGAACGCAAATCTTATCCTAAGCGCAGCATTCTTATCCTTGCCGTAGGATTCGCGACCTTTATTATGGTTGCATTTCTTCTGCTCGTTCGTGGGACATTGCAGGAATTAAAGAAGCAGGCCTAGTATTGTGCTAGATTCACTGCAGACCACTAAAAGGGCCAATTATTGGCTCATCGGAGTCACTCTGCCGCTCGTGGCGCTGGGCGTGATGTTCGAACAGTGGTATGCTTTTCTCATTCCGCCCGCTTTATTTCTGGTTTGGCTGACCTTATACCGATTAGATTGGGCCATGTGGTTTGTAGTTCTCGCGACCCCCTTGTCCGTCACGTTAGAAGATCTCACAGGTGGTTCGGGCTTATCTGTGCCCACAGAGCCTATGCTGGTGCTGATCACCTTCATCACCCTTGTAAAGATGTTCTTTTTTGCAGAGTACGATAAACGAATTCTTCGACATCCTATCAGTATCGCTATATACCTTTATTTGGCTTGGATGGGATTGACCTCAATTACTTCAGAATTGCCCTTAGTATCCCTTAAACAATGGGTCTCAAGAATCTGGTTCGTCATTCCTTACTACTTCGTCCTAGCGCATCTATTCCTAAAGAACGACCGCAACAAAGAAATCTTCCTTTGGCTGTTTCTCATCCCTTTGGTCATTGCGACCATCTACACCCTCTGTGTACACAGCCAGTACGGTTTTACAAAAAAGACGTCTACCTGGGTCATGTTCCCGGTGTTTAAGGAGCACACGTCCTATGGTGCTGTATTGGCAATGTTCTACCCGGCCGCACTCTATCTTGCTTTTCGTAAAAGCTCCTGGGGGATCAATGCCGTCGCCATACTCCTGCTGGTCATTTTAACCGTAGCCACAGTCTTAAGCTACACACGTGCCGCTTGGTTGTCCTTAGTTGGGGCCGGTTTGGTATATATGGTGTACGTTTTAAAATTATCCCGTACCCAAGTATGGTCACTGACTTTTCTAGCACTTTTAATTGCAGGGCTGAACTACTCTTTCATCGCTTCGAAATTTGAGCGCAATAGAACCGATTCTTCGGATAACCTGAATGAGCACGTGGCCTCTGTAACTAATGTTAGCACGGATGCTTCCAACCTCGAGCGCATCAACCGCTGGAATTCAGCCATGCGTATGTTTAAAGACCGTCCTATGCTCGGCCACGGTCCAGGAACCTATATGTTCTTATACGCCCCGTATCAAAAGCCGTCTGAAAAGACTATTATTTCAACCAATGCAGGCAACCGCGGAAACGCGCATAGTGAATACTTAGGCCCAATGGCAGAGAGTGGCATCTTTGGATTATTGACCTTGCTGCTCATAATGTATCAAGTGGTTGTAAATGCAATAGTTTCTTACCGCCGTTTGCCTACAATTCGACATCAAGGATTATTACGTGTCGCTTTTCTAGGTTTAATCACTTACTATTTGCACGGTTTTTTGAACAATTTTCTTGATATGGATAAAGCAAGCGCACCTTTTTGGGGCTTTACGGCATTGATTGCGGTGCTTTCCATACGCTCAAAATCCACATTAACTTCAAAGGCTTAACACTGCCTTAACATTAGTGTTTGTGCGCTTTTTTGTGATTTAATATTTCGGTTTTATTCGAAAGTTCCTATTCCTGAGGTCTCAATCGAGATAATTAAAACGTAATTAAACCCTTTTTTTTTAATGGCTTACTTGCAAATGAGCCATAGAAACTGCAATTTTAGGGTTGCTTAACATACGTTTAACAGAAAAACAGGTACAATGAAAAACAAATTTTCACTGTGGTCAGTACTAGCTTTTGTTCTCGCAGCAAACTTTGCAATTGCGCAATCGGTTTCGGGAGTAGTAAGTGACGCTGGTTCAGGAGATGCGCTACCAGGTGTAGCAGTCTCAGAAAAAGGTACTAATAATGCGACCTTAACTGACTTTGATGGTAAGTTTACCATTAAGGCGGTCAAAGGAGCCACTTTAGTATTTTCTTCAATGGGAATGGAATCTAAAGAAGTTGTTGCTTCCTCAGATTTTATTCAAGTAAGTCTATCCGCTTCAGCGAGCCAACTCGATGAAGTAGTAGTTACCGCACTTGGTATGACTAGAGAGAAAAAATCGCTCGGTTATGCAACACAAGATGTAGATGGTGCTGAGGTTACGACAGTAAAGGACGCTAACTTTGTAAACTCATTGAGTGGAAAAGTAGCGGGTGTTCAAATTAAGAGTTCAGGAACTCTTGGTGGTTCAGCCAATGTCGTGATTCGTGGGTCTAGTTCATTAACTGGAAATAACCAAGCGTTATTTGTTGTTGATGGTATGCCTATTTCTAACTCAACGGGTAATAGCTCAAATATAGCTAGAGGTCGTGGCGGTTATGATTACGGTAACGCTGCAATGGACATCAACCCAGAGGATATCGAAAATATATCGGTTCTAAAGGGTGCGGCAGCAACTGCCTTGTACGGTTCACGTGCCTCTAATGGTGTGGTTTTAATCACTACGAAAAGTGGAAAAAGCAGCCAGGGTAAGAAAACCTTAGGCGTTACAGTTAGCACAGGTATTACTGTGGGAGCGATCAACCAAAACACTTTTGTTCGTCACCAACAGTCTTATGGTCCTGGATATGGTCGCTTTTACGGCGGTGCCTACATTACTACAGCTCCTGGAGATTCAACTTTCACTGACGGTCGTGCGCAATCTTATGATGCGAACGGTGACGGTCAAGCTGATATTGCATTGCCTATGGGCGAGGATGCTTCATGGGGTCTTGCAGTTGATCCATCTTTAGATGTATACGACTGGGAATCTATTTTCCCAGAATTGGATACCTACCAGCAGTCTAAAAAGCACGTTGCTGCTGAAAATGGTGCATTGAGCTTTTACGAGCAAAGCGTTACACGTAACAACAACTTTGCTATCGATGGAGGAGGTGAGAATACCTCATTCCGTTTATCAGCAACGAGCTTTGATCAAAAAGGAATTGTTCCTGGATCGCACATTGGTCGCGATAATATCGCGTTCAGCGGTAGATTTAACGCTTCGGATAAATTGACGGTTTCTGCGAAAGCAAACTACATCAATCAGAACGGTAAGGGACGTTACGGAACAGGATACGATTCTCGTAACCCAAACCAAGCTTTCCGTCAATGGTACAATGTCCTAACGGATATGGATGCTCAGAGAAATACGTACAATAATTTTGGTCAGAAAAATTATTCTTGGAATGCATACGGTTACGGTGCAGCGAATCCAACGAAGCCGCATTACTTTGATAATTTCTACTATTCAGCGCTACAGAATTTTTCAACCGATTCACGTAATCGTATTATTGGAAACATCATGGCTGAATACCAGATCAATGACTGGATGAAGTTAACGGGTCGTATGTCTGCAGATAGTTACACTGAACTACGTGAAGAGCGTATCGGTACAGAATCTGTTGATGTTTCAATGTACACGCGCAACAATCGCGCGTTCACTGAGCAAAACAATGACTTGTATTTGAACATGAACAAAAACTTCGGTACGGATGACGAAATAAGTTTCTCAGGTTTATTGGGTTACAACCAACGTCGTTCTTCTTTCCAAAGCATTTATGCTTCAACAAATGGTGGTCTAGTTGTTCCTGGCGTATATGCTTTGAGCAATTCTGTAGCTGCTCCTGCAGCTCCTTCAGAAGGTTCGAACACCATCGGTGTTGACGGTATATACGGTCAAGCATCTGTTGGATACCAAAACTTCTTGTACTTAGATCTATCTGCGCGTCAAGATGTTTCTTCAACTCTTCCAGTTGAAAACAACACCTACTTCTATCCAGCAGCTTCTTTAAGCTTAATCTGGTCAGAATTTGTTGACTCTGACATTTTATCTTTCGGTAAGCTTCGCGCGAACTGGGCAAATGTAGGTTCTGATGCTCCAGCGAATGCTTTGGTTGACGCTTATGGTATTGGAACGCCTTTTAACGGTACAACGTTAGCATCTGCACCTTCGACTCAGAACAATTCTACTTTACTTCCGGAGAACACTGCTTCTACGGAATTAGGTTTGGAAGTTAAGTTGTTTGATAACCGTTTTGGATTTGATTTGAGTGCCTACCAGAGATCGACTACGAATCAAATTCTACCTGCTCAAGTTTCTACCGCTACAGGTACATACTACAAGTATGTTAATGCCGGACAGGTGGATAATCAAGGATTTGAAGTAAGCAGTTACATTACTCCTGTTAAAACCAAAGACTTCCAGTGGGATGTAAACATCAACTGGTCAACTAACGATAATACAGTTGTTTCGTTATTTGGTGATTCAGAGTCATTGTTATTAGGTTCTGTACAAGGTGGTGTTAACATGACTGCACGTGTAGGTGAGTCTTACGGTACGCTAGAAGGTACTCAGTACGTTCGTGCTGGTGGCGATGGTGCACCGCTTGTTTACGATTGGTCAAGCTCTCGTGGTGGTGCTCGTTACTACACTGGTGATGTTGGTGTCATCGGTAACGTACAAGCTGACTGGAGAGGTGGTATCAGCAATGCAATCTCTTACAAGAACGTAAGACTGAGTGCTCTTGTAGATGCACAATGGGGAGGAAACTTCTTCTCTTTAGACACTTACTACGGTTACGGTACAGGTGTATACGATTTCCAAGCAGGAACGAACGCAGCTGGTAACCCAATCCGTACGAATGTTGAAGACGGCGGTGGTTTAACTTTTGAGGAAGTTGCTTACTTAGGTATTGAAACACCTCAGCAATGGGATGGTGTTACAGTTGATGCTGACGGTAACCCAGTGGGTACTGCAAACTCAACACCAATGTGGATGAACGATTATGGTAATGCAATGGGATGGGCCTTAGGTGGACCAAAAGAAATGCACATCCACGATGCGTCGTTTGTTAAATTAAGAGAAGTTGCCTTGACGTATACCTTGCCTACGAGCGCTCTAGCTGGTCTACCAGTTGCAGGCGTTGATGTAAGCTTTGTTGGCAGAAACCTAGCAATACTGTACAAAAACACGCCTTGGTCAGATCCAGAGGCAGGTCTTGCAGCAGGTAACCTTCAGGGGTATCAGTCAGGTGCTTATCCAACTCTACGTGAAGTTGGTGTGAATTTGAGAGTTAAATTCTAAGAAGTTCTAGATATGAAAAAGATATTATTCGCAGCAGCAGCTGCACTAGCAATCACTTCTTGTAGCAATGATCTTTCTAGCCTTAACGGCAATGTGAAAGCTCCAGAGTCTGTTCCAGCAGGTGCGTTATTCGCAAATGCCACTATGGGATTCTATGACTATGCTGCAGTACAGAACGTGAATCAAAACAACTTGCGTCTTTGGTCACAGCACTGGACGCAGACTACTTATGTAGATGAATCAAATTTCGATCTTGATAATCGTGACGTTAACGGCGCTACTTTTTGGCGTATGTACGGTACGGTTGTTCGCGATTGTGAAGAAGCTCGTACTGCGTTAGCAGATGTTGTTGCATCAACGGAGGCAATTGCCGCTGCTGAGGGAGCAATAGAGGTGATGGAAGTTATGGCGTTTTCATTTTTGGTAGATCTTTTTGGAGATGTGCCTTACACTGAAGCGTTATCAGAAACAAACACGCCAGTATACGATGATGACGCTGCAATTTACAGTGATCTTTTAGCTCGTTTAGATGCAGCAGCTATGAACTTAAGCGGTACTTCTGCTTTCGGTAGTTCGGACATCATTTACGGTGGAGATGCTGCATCTTGGAAAATGGCTGCTCATTCTCTTATGCTTCGTTTAGCAATTCGTATGATCGATGCTGATCCAACCAATGCTCAAATGTATGGTGAGAAGGCAATAGCTGGTGGTGTATTCGCTTCATCTGCGGATGACATGCGCTTGTTCTATTCGTCAGCTCCACCTCACACGCATCCAATGTGGGAAACGTTAGTACAAAGTGGACGTACGGATTACATTGCCTCTAATACATTAGGTGATGTAATGAATGCTAATAACGATCCACGTCGCGCAGCGTTCTTTAAGAATCTTGATAGTGTTGGTAATGTAACTGCTGCACCTCACGGTCTTCAGTCAGATTACTACCAATTCTCTCAGCCAGGTTCAGCTTTAGAGGATCCAACGTGGTCTCATGCTGCGATCAACTATGTTGAGGTTGAGTTCTTAATGGCTCACGCCGCAGTTGCCGGATGGGCTGGCGCAGGTGATGCTGCAACGCACTACAATGCTGGTATTACTGCTTCTATGGAAGAGTGGTTAGGTGCTGGTGTAGATGCCTCAGGCTACCTTGCTCAAGCGGGTGTTGCATTCGACGCATCAACTGCAGCTGCTCAAATTGGTACAGAGAAATGGATTGCTATGTACAGCAACGCAAGTGAAGCATACAACACGGTACGTCAATACGACTTGACTATGAATGTTGCTGACCTAGCTCAGACTGTAACACCTAATCGTTACTCTTATCCTTTAGATGAGATTTCATTAAATCTTACAAATGTCAATGCGGCGAAAGCGAAATTTGGCAACGATGATACCTTCGCAAAGGTATTCTGGGATATGTAAGCCATACTTGAAAAAGTAATTTGAAGAACCCGCGCCGTATGGCGCGGGTTTTTTTTGCTTTTACTTTTTGAACTATGTTACCTTAGCGATTTATGTCAGCAAACATTTACCTCGCCCTTCAAGAAACATTTGGAGAACATGCCATTTCTGAATCGGAAATTAAAAGCTTCGAACAACTCCACGAATGTGTTTTAAAAGCAGATTGGCTCGAGTACGATGACTCGGGGGACGTTTTTTTCTTATCGCCAGAGGTGTTGGAATACAAACCCGCACCTCACGAGCATCAAGAAGCGCTTGGTTTAGGGGAACTCGAAGATCGAATAGTAGATGTATTAGAACAGGGGAAATCTATCCCATGGGGGAAAGTTGCTATCGCTATGTGGATCTTTTTTCTGTTCATTGTAGTTTACACCATAATAGAAACGATCAGTAAATAAAAAACCACCTCGAGGAAGGTGGTTTTTTGTGTGATATATACTGAGCTGGTATTTATTTCGCGCGCTCTTTGTAAGAACCGTCTTCAGTGTTGATGACAATTTCTTCGTCGGTCTTAATGAAAAGGGGAACTTGCACCTCTGCACCGCCTTCTACCGTCACGGTTTTCATGGCATTAGAGGAAGTATTTCCTTTTACAGTAGGCTCAGAGTAAGTTACTTTTAAATTCACCGTACGCGGTAGTTCTACCGCCATCGCTCTGTTTTCACTAGCATGAAAAAGCACATAGCACATCATGCCGTCTACCAAAAAATCTGGCGCATTGATGAGTTCTTTAGCAAAAGTGAGTTGCTCGTAGTTTTCTGTGTTCATGAAGTGGTAATCGGAGCCGTCATTGTATAGGAATTGGTATTGACGGTTTTCTATATCAATGGTTTCAATCTTAGCACCGGCAGGGAACGTGTTATCTAGAACGCGTCCAGTTTCAAGATTTTTTATTTTTGTACGCACGAATGCTGCACCCTTGCCAGGTTTAACGTGAAGGAATTCTATGATTTGATACGGCTGGCCATTAAAATTGATGCACATGCCGTTTTTAATATCTGAAGTACTTGCCATGATTAAATATGTTTTGTGTAAATATAGCCCAAATCGTTGGCGCTAAGGTTTAGTAATGTTTCTCTAAAAGGAGCTCGTTCGTGCAAAAGTCATATTCATCCTCCTGGTAGTTGCTTCCGACGATGATGGTTTTTGAAAGCGCGAATGAACGGATCAATTCATTGTAAAATTGGACCCCTTCTGCATCTAAATTGCTAAGTGGCTCGTCTAAAAGCAGTAACGGTCTTTCGTTAGCCACAGCCAGTAGTAAACGTACGCGCTGCAGCATACCTGAACTGAATGTAGAGAGTCGCTTGTCTTCATGTGCTGCTAAACCTGCCTTATACAGCCAGTCGGTTAACTTGAAACCTTCAGGGAATGGACAAAATTGCTCGTGAAACGCTAGTGTTTCTTTCAAACTAAACATAGGGTTCAACGCAACATAAGGTGCCGCTATTCCAACATGTAGGCCGGCAGATTTCGCTGTAATATTCTTGCCCTCAAATGAATAGGTAGGTGCTCCTTCCGTAGCTTCGAGTGCGCCGCTTAGTATTTTAATAAGTGTTGATTTACCGGAACCATTTGAACCAAGAATAACAGTTTTTGAACCTGTTTGAAACGTATGCGAGACATCTTGTAAAATGTGCTGCTTACCAAACTTCTTCTGTAATCCTTCTAATACGATCATGGCGCTGGAATTACTTTCTGATCAGTCCACGATCGCTCTGCTCAATAAAGCTTAAGATGAAATCCGCTAAAGGTCGATTCGAGTGCATTTCTTTAATACGATTTACGGCTTGTGACACGTTCTTGCCACTCTGATATAAGGTACGGTAGAGTGTCTGGATCTCATTTATATCTTCTTGTGAGAAGTTGCGTCGTTTTAATCCTACGCTGTTTACCCCCGCATAGGCAAGGGGCTCACCCGCCGCGGTGATGAATGGAGGTACATCTTTACGGACCATTGCGCCACCACCTATCATTACGTGCGCGCCAATTTTCACAAATTGGTGTACAGCGGATAGACCTGAAACGATACCGTAATCCCCAATTTCTACGTGGCCGGCAAGGGCAACACTATTCACGAGAATAACATGGTCGCCTATTATACAGTCGTGTGCGATATGAACATAAGCCATGATAAGACAGTCTTTTCCTACCATGGTTTTACCATACGCTTTAGTTCCCCTATTAATGGTAACACATTCACGAATGGTGGAACGGTCTCCTATTTCAACAGTAGTGCTTTCGCCTTGGAACTTTAGATCTTGAGGAATGGCTGACAGTACAGCGCCAGAAAAAATTCGACAATCGGCCCCTATTCGAGCGCCGTCCATTATGGTCACATTTGGACCGATCCAGGTACCGTTGCCTACTTCTACGTCTGCTCCAATAGTAGTAAAGGGACCAATTTCAACTTGGTCACCAATGCGCGCGTCTGGATGAATGGAGGCAAGTGGGCTGATCATTTATTTTGTAATCTGAGCCATTAATTCAGCTTCACTGACAAGCATATTTCCTACGAAAGCACGACCACGCATGTGAACAATACCTCGACGAATCGGCGTAATGAGGGAAAGATCGAAAATGAGCGTGTCTCCCGGAACTACTTTCGCTTTGAATTTCACGTTGTCCAATTTCATGAAGAACGTTAAATAATTTTCAGGGTCTGGAACGGAACTCAGGGCTAAAATACCACCACATTGTGCCATCGCTTCTACTTGAAGTACGCCAGGCATTACGGGAGAACCTGGGAAGTGGCCAACAAAGAACGGCTCGTTCATGGTAACCGCTTTTACGCCTACAACGCGGTCTTCTGTGAGTTCAATAATTTTATCGACCAGCAAAAATGGAGAGCGGTGCGGGATAAGTCCCATAATTTCCTCAACATTTTTTACCGGTACGGCATTGGGGTCGTATTTCGGGGGTCTCGGGCGGCTTTCTTCCTTACGGATTTTAGCGGATAATGCTTTTGTGAATTCAGCGTTTACACCGTGACCTGGCTTTGTAGCTATGATACGAGCCTTTAGAGGGCGTCCTAAAAGTGCCATATCACCTACAACGTCTAAGAGTTTGTGTCGGGCAGCCTCGTTTGAAAACCGAAGGTTGATATTGTTTAATGTACCGCGCTGTGTAACCTCAACATCATCGCGACCAAAGGCTGTTTTTAATTTATCAAGGGTAGATGGGGCAATGTCTTGATCCACATAAACGATGGCATTGTTTAAGTCACCACCTTTAATTAATCCCGCATCGAGTAAAGGTTCGAGCTCGCGAAGAAAGGAAAACGTGCGTGCACTTGCTATTTCGTCGCGGAAATTCACCATCTTATCAAGATGTGCATGTTGCGGCCCTAAAACGCTACTTCCGTAATCAATCAATGCGCTTACTTCAAATTCTTCGCTAGGTAGCGCCATGATTTCCGAACCGTCCTCATCTTTAAAAGTGAACGTCTCTTCAAGAACATAGAAGTTCTTTTCGACACTTTGTTCTTCAATACCCGCCTCAAGAATAAGATCAACCAGCGGTGCTGCAGAGCCGTCTAAAATAGGTACTTCGCTGCCGTTGAGTTCTACACGTAAGTTATCTATGCCTAATGCATAAAGACTAGCCATAAGGTGTTCTACAGTACCTACACTTGCTTCGCCGTTTTGTAAAATCGTTTGACGATCCGTACGGTTCACATACTTTACAAGTGCTGGAATCTCAGCATTTTCTAGGTCTTCGCGAACAAAAATGATACCCGTATTTTCTGCACTTGGGATCAATTTGACGTTAACGACTTCACCGGTGTGAAGGGCGTTACCTTGAAAGGAAATTTCTTTAGAAAGTGTCTTCTGCATCATAGTCTATTTGCCTTGTCGTTTAAAGGCAGCAAAGGATTTCAGGAAGTGCCTGTGCTCAAGCGCAGGCGAGCCAAAGATAGTCTTATTCGATGGAACATCATTCATAACGCCACTCTGGGCGTAAATCTTGACATTATCACCAAGGGTGAGGTGGCCTATTATGCCAACCTGACCGCCGATCATACAGTGGTTTCCTATAGTCGTTGAACCTGCAACGCCACTTTGGGCCGCAATGACGTTATGCTTACCGATCACAACATTGTGTGCGATCATACAGAGATTATCAATTTTTGTCCCTTCACCAATACGCGTAGATCCTAGTGCAGCTCTATCAACCGTAGTGTTTGCACCAATACTCACATAATCATCAATGATCACATTACCCAATTGCGGAATGCGGTGGTATTTACCTTCCGCATCCGGGGCGAATCCAAAACCTTCAGAGCCGATAATAACACCTGCTTCAATGTTTACGTGTGCGCCAATTTTACTGCCTTTCAATATTTTAGTACCTGCACCAATGTAGGTATGCGGTCCAATTTCCACATCCGCCTCTATAATCGCTGCATTAGCAATAATCGCTGTTGGATCAATCTTTGCTCCTGAATCAATGATAGCGGCAGGGCTTTGGCCTGAACGCGGATTGAATTGAGCCTCTAAACCGCGCAAATGCAAGGCGAATCTCAAATAAGGGTCGTCACAGTTGATTAAAACAGCCTTAGTGTCAATCACAGTTCCGGCCTTTACAAAAATGGCACTGGCTGCAGTTTTCTCAGCCTGAGCGGCATATTTCAAGTTACTTAAGAAGCATAAATCCCCGTCAGCAGCCTCTTCGAGTGTTGCGACACCTGATATTTTGATGTTTGCGTGTTCTTGTGGACAGTGAAGCTCAAGCTTCGCACACAGATTACCTAAAGTGATTGCCTGATGCTTCATAATAAATCTTTGAGTTCACGAGGGAAGCAAATAAAGTGCCGTTCTACTGGTTCACTCAAAGCTTTTATAGTCATTTGGTCTGCTGCTTCGCTGATATCGCTAATATGACCGTCTTTGTACAGCAGATTAATATGTCCTTTTTGATTATTGTAGGCGTGGTTTTTGACTTTAGCCTCTATATACATGTACTGCTCTTCGCCGTGTGAGAAACCGTACTGAGATTTTATAGCCTCGCCAATACGGGCTGAAACTTCTGGCGCAAAAGGTGCTGCCTGCAGTCTGATCTTCAAAAGATTACGGTCTGTCACGCGTCTGCTAAGCTCACTTAATATCGTGTCAGAATGATTCGTCCAATCTTTTATGGCGCTCATTACATCATAATCATCGAGTAATACAAACTTCTCAAGAACCGCAGGATTTTCCTCGAATTCATTCCAGGAATAGTCTGCATTTAGGAAATGCTTCAGCGCGATAGTACCCGGCAAAGTCATGCCTTGACTTGCGAGGTGCTTTGCGCGTTTTAAAATATTCACTAGCATGAACTCTGCGCTAAGGACCGTTTTGTGCATGTAGACCTGCCAGTACATAAGGCGACGAGCCACTAAAAATTTCTCAACGCTGTAGATGCCTTTCGCATCAACCACAAGCTGATCGTCTTTCACATTCAGCATGGTTAGTAAACGTTCGCTATTGACACTGCCTTCGGTAACTCCGCTGTAAAAGGAATCCCGTCTCAAATAATCGAGCCGGTCCATATCTAATTGCGAGGAAATGAGCTGATGCAAAAAGGACTTCGAGTAGTTATTGGTGAAAATGTCAATGGCTAAAGTGAGTGCTCCCTGATGAGAAACGTTCAGCTCCTCCATGATTTTAAGACTCAACGCTTCATGACTTACTCCGGGGATCAGAGTATGTTCCAGCGCATGTGAGAAAGGACCGTGGCCTACATCGTGCAAAAGAATGGCAATTTTAACGCCTTGCTCTTCTTCCGCCGTAATTTCATGTCCTTTTTGACGCAACGTATAGATGGCACGACCCATGAGGTGCATGGCCCCTATGGCGTGGTGAAAACGTGTGTGATAGGCGCCAGGATAGACTAGGTAGGTGAGTCCCAGCTGCGAGATACGACGCAGACGTTGGAAGTAGGGGTGGTTGATCAGCTTGTAAATAAGCGGATCTTTTATGGTAATAAACCCGTAGATCGGGTCGTTAATGATTTTGTTCTTATTGTTCAAAATGCTCGGTTTTGCCGGTGTGGTAAAAATAGCACAGGTTAGGGGCTATTTGGGGCAGGAATCGCATTACTTTTAACAAGACTAAAACGCTGAATTATGCCAAATATTTTATGGGTTGATGATGAAATAGAAATGCTCAAAGGACATCTATTGTTTTTGGAGGGCAAAGGCTATTCCGTTGCGACCTGTAATAACGGTGCTGATGCACTGGATTTGGTTCAAGAAACGGGTTTTGACGCCGTCTTTCTCGATGAAAATATGCCCGGCTTATCGGGCTTAGAGACCTTAGAAAAAATGAAGGATTTGCTTCCGGAATTGCCGGTAGTGATGATCACGAAAAGTGAGGAAGAGCAGATCATGGAAATGGCCATTGGGTCAAAGATTGCGGATTACCTGATCAAGCCTGTGAACCCGAATCAGGTGTTACTGAGTTTGAAGAAGATATTAGACGGGAGACAATTGGTCTCTCAAGCGGCCACTCGAGGCTACCAGCAGGAGTTTGGCCGATTAACCTTAGACATGCAACAACTGCGCACGTGGGAGGAATGGGCGAATTTTTACAAAAAACTCTTGCAGTGGGAGCTCAAATTAGACGAAAGCCCGGAGGAGGGTTTAAAAGGAGTATTGGCAACTCAAAAGAAGGAAGCAAACGAGCTTTTTGCCCGATTTATAGCCAACCATTACGAGCAGTGGTTTTCGGAGAGTGAGCGTCCCATGCTTTCTCATGAATTGGTAGGTAAAGTGGTCGCACCACAATTGCGCGATGGTAAAAAGGTATTCTTCCTAGTCATGGACAACCTGCGTTACGACCAGTGGCTGGCCATCAAACCCCTACTTTCACCATATTTTCATCAAAAAGAGGAGGGGTTGTACAATAGTATCCTGCCGTCTGCAACGCAATATGCGCGCAATGCGCTTTTTGCAGGTATGATGCCTGCGAGCATAAAAGCGTCGTTGCCGCAGTATTGGGTCGAGGAACACCAGGACGGTTCAAAAAACCAATTCGAAGGTGAATTACTGGAGGCTCAACTGGAAAAATTGGGTTTAGGTGATAAAAAATCGGTCTACCAAAAAGTGACGAATCTTCGTGGTGCAAATAAATTATACGACACCATTCATCAGCACAAGAATGCAGATGTACTTACTGTGGTGTACAATTTTGTGGATGCGCTGAGTCATGCGAAAACGGATACTGAGGTAGTGCGGGAATTGGCTAGTGACGATAGCGCCTACCGCCGTTTGGTGAAAACGTGGCTTGAGGGTTCACCGCTCCTGAAAATGCTTCAATGGGCAAGTAAGCAAGGGTTTACCGTTGTATTGACTACCGACCATGGAACGGTCAACGTTCACCGACCTTCGAAAGTCGTGGGAACGAAGCATCTAACGACCAATCTCCGCTACAAAACGGGCAATGGAATGAGCTATCAATCCAAACACAGTTTTGTGGTCAAAGACCCCAGTGTTATCGGCCTTCCGAAGCAGCACATTGCGGATGAATGCATCTTCGCTTTAAGTGATCTTTTTTATGTGTATCCCAACCGCTACAATCATTTTGTGCAATACTACCGCAATACGTATCAGCACGGTGGGGTATCTTTGGAGGAATTGATTATTCCTTATGCAGTCCTTACCTCTAAATAACGGTTTCCGCTTTTCGCAGGTTGAATTGAAAGACCTTCCGGAATTGGCCCAATTTATTTTGGCGCACAGGGAAAGTGCTGTTACCCTATTAGAAGCTCCTATGGGCAGTGGTAAAACCACCTTATGTAATGCCATTTTACATACTTGGGGCAGTGAGCAGGCGGGTTCCTCGCCTACGTTTTCGTTGATTGAGGAATACCATGGAACGCAAGGAAAGTGCTATCATTTAGATGCCTATCGTATTGAAGATGAAGACGAAGCCTATGATATGGGCTTGGAAGAATATTTAGAAGAAGGTTGCCCCATGTGGATTGAATGGGGAGGAAATGTACGATCTTTATTACCGTATGAATTGGGTGTCGTATACATCCGTGCGGAAAGCGAAGCGTACAGAACGGTTGAGTTTTACCCCCGACTTGCTGTGAACGAAATACAATGGAACCATGAGTGAGTACATTAGTTGGTCAGAGACGGCTTGGGAAACCCAGGAGGAACGTTTGGCAGTAGATGCCAAAAGCGCACAGTTGCAAATAGGCTTGCCTAAGGAGCATGCCATGAATGAACACCGGTTATTGCTTACCCCGGAGAGTGTACAGATTTTAGTTGCCCAGGGTCATGAAATAGTGGTTGAGACGGGTGCGGGAACCCTCGCTGGTTTTTCCGATGCCAGCTATGCAAATGCAGGTGCCACAATAGCTTTAGGACCCGAAGAGGTCTTTCAATGTGCCATTGTCGCAAAAGTTGCGCCTCCCACTGTAGCTGAAATCGCAATGATGCGAGGCGGTCAAACCATGATCAGTGCACTGCAACTGCGTACACGCAATAGAGATTATTTTAAGTCACTCGCAGATAAAAAAATCACGGCCTTGGCACTGGAAGAAGTGCGAAATTCGGAAGACCAAAGTGCACTCCGAATGGCCATGAGTGAAATCGCGGGACAAATGGCCGCGCGCGTAGGCGCTAGCCTACTCGCGGACGGCGCCCATGGCTCCCGTAAAGGAAAATTAATGGGTCCTATACCCGGTGTTTCACCCGCCAGAGTGGTGGTGTTGGGCGCCGGCGTCGCCGGCCTATCGGCCGTTCGCGCGGCCCACGGCATGGGTTCCCAGGTAGTTTTAATGGACAGCAATATCAACCGCCTTCGTGCAGCACAAGAACTGAATCCTGCTTTGATTACAGAGGTAATTCAGGAATTAGTGGTGGTAAAAAGATTGAAAAAGGCGGACCTGGTGATAGGGGCCTTGCATCCAGTGAATGGCCGTACACCAGTTGTGGTTTCAGAAGATGCCATTGCAGCGATGGAGCCGAATAGCGTGATTATAGATATCAGTATCGATAGTGGCGGTTGTTTCGAATCCTCGGAATTGACCTCTCACGAAAACCCAACTTACGAAAAGCACGGGGTGATTCATTATTGCATTCCTAATATGGCCAGTGCAGTAGGACATACAGCTACCATCGCATTGAGTAATTTTGTGGCTCCAATGTTGTCGACGCTCTCGGGATTAGGCGGTGTGGAAGATTGCTTACATTACGACTTAAACATGCGTGCGGGGTTGTATTTGTACAAAGGCCTGTTGACAAAACGTCATCTGGGAGAGCATTTTGATTTGCCTTTCTCAAACGATGCCCTGTTATTTGGCAATCTCTAATTGACCTAAATTCTTTCACCGCAACATGGCCTTTCTCAAGCGATTACTTTTTTACATTTTAGGAATTGGATTGGGTACATTGATCGTTTTGGCCTTCTTTGGAGAGCGCGACTTCGATTATGCCTACGGTCCCAATGCTCGTGTTCGCAAGACTTTCAGGACTAAATCGGTAGATTCAACACAAATGAATTGGCCCGATCTAAATTTGGCACAGGACAGTGCATACTTTCATGCGGTGGTAGAAGGACGCGTCAATTTTGGCGAAAGCGAGCCTCGCAAAGAACCCTGCGGCAGCTATACATTGTACTTTTCTTGGGAATCGTATCCCTATAAGATGGTTTTGGAGAACTGCCCGGATACGGTTCACATTATGGAGCTTATCCGAGTAAAGGACTAACCGTTTTTTCTACGGTCCAATTCCTTCGTAATCAATCCCAATTCACGCCCTGTCTGCCCTTCAACTGAAGTATTTTCTTCAGCACGTCTAAACAAATACGGTAGTACATCCTTTACAGGACCAAAGGGTAAGTATTTTGCTACGTTCAGTCCTGAATTTGCTGCATTGAATGAAATGTGATCGCTCATTCCAAAGAGTTGTGCAACATAGACCCTACGCGAGTCAAAGGCGATGCCGTGTTTTCTCATTAGTGTTGCGGTAAGTGCAACGCTGTCTTCATTGTGCGTTCCCACTACTACAGCCATGTGATCGATATGAGATAAGATCAATTCCAATGCCGCATTGTAGTCGCGGTCAGTCGCTGCCTTATTCGGTTGGATTGGATCCTCATAGCCTTTTGCTGCGGCTCTTTTGCGCTCTTTTTCCATGTAGGCACCTCGCACAATTTTTACTCCATAAATAAAACCTTCTGCAGTAGCGCGGGAGAGGGCCATTTTTAATTGGTCCAAACGGTCGTGACGGTAGAGCTGTGAAGTATTGTAAACGATAGGTATTTCCTTGTTGTAGCGAGCCATGAAGCCAAAAGCGAGTTCATCCACTGCGGGCTGAATCCAACTTTCCTCCGCATCGATCATGACAGGAACATTCAATGTATTTGCCAATTCAAAAATCCGGTTCCAACGTCCCAAAACTCGAGACCAAGCTTCTGATTCTTGTGCGCTTAATTCTTTTCCAAGCGCTACTTTTTCATACCACTCGATAGCACCAACCCCCGTCGGTTTAAAAACACCAAAGGGCACACCAGGATTATTCTGGGCAAACCGTATGGTCTCTAACGTGGTTTCCAGTGTCCGGTCAAAATCCGCTTCTTCCGCTTTTCCTTCTACACTGTAGTCTAATATGGCTTGCACTTTTCCTTCAGCCAATCGATCTATTTGTGGCTGACATTCACCCACGCTTTCGCCTCCACAGAACTGTCTAAAGACTGTGGCTTTTACAATCCCTTTGATTGGGAGCCTCAATCGAAGTGAGGCTAAAGTGAGTCCCTTAAGGGTCTGAACGATCTGAGGCGAGCTTAAGGTGGCAAATAATAATTTGCTTTGGCGCAAATCATTTTTGGTCTTCATTTTAAACGCGACCTCAGTATTGGTGAAATCGATCATGGTCTGTGAATTGGAATTCAAATATAGTGCTCAGAAACCGTACTTTTGAAGTGTGAAAACTTCTCATTCATATCCTTTTTTTGGTCCCGACGGTTACGACGGTTTAGATGCCTTACTTCAGGAATTGGCGCCTTCAAAGACGTTTCTTCTAGTCGATAGTAACACTGTGAATTGCCTTTCGGTTTTTGTTCCAAAATTGGCGTACCTAGATGCGGCGTTTGAAGTCTTAGAGGTATCGCCCGGCGAAGAGAGTAAATCGCTCGAAATTGCTTCAAACCTGTGGTCGGTTCTCTTAGAATACGGCGCAGATCGCAACAGTCTCATCATCAATGTGGGCGGCGGCGTAGTTTGTGACTTGGGTGCCTTTATTGCCTCCACGTATAAGCGCGGCATTTCTTTTGTGAATGTACCCACTTCACTTTTAGCAATGGTGGATGCGTCTGTAGGAGGAAAGAACGGCATCAACTTTGAGGGTTTAAAGAACCAATTAGGCACTTTTACCCAACCCGACTTCGTCCTCGTTGATTCAGATTTTTTAGCCTCTTTACCACAAGAGGAGTGGGAGAGTGGCCATGCGGAAATGCTGAAACATGCCCTTCTTTCAGGCAATCGATGGACGGAATTATTAGCGCTCGAACCTACGGCACTCGCTCTTGACGATATTGAGCAAAGTGTAGCTTTCAAAGCGGATATAGTTCGGGAAGATTTTAAGGAAAACGGTAAAAGAAAAATCCTAAACTTAGGTCATACGACGGGTCATGCTTGGGAAAGTTATTCCGCAGCAAGCGGTAATCCATGCACGCACGGTGCAGCTGTAATTCAAGGGCTACATGTCGCTTTAACTCTCAGTGGTTTGCAGGACCAGCAAAGTGCACTGGCCCAAAGATATCCCTGGCAAGTGGTTGAAGAAGAGGCATTGCAGCCGCTCTGGGAGCGTCAACTTCAGGATAAGAAAAACGCCAATGGTGAAGTGCGTTATGTACTCTTAGAGCGTTTTGGCAGGCCAGTCTGGGATGTTGAAATCACCTTCGAGCGATGGACTGCGACTGTATTGGCTTTGAATAGTGCATCCTAGCATGGAAATGAAGCTCCCTAAAATCACCCGGCCCATTCAAGCTGAATTTGAATTACCACTCAGTAAGAGTATGGCAAATCGCGGTTTATTATTAGCTGCTTTATATCCAGAAATCACGCTTACAGGAATCAGTACGGCTAAAGATTCTGTGTTTTTAAGAGAAACGTTGGACGCGTATGCCCATGGCGAAGTGCATGTAGGCGCTGGTGGCACAACTTTGCGTTTTGCAACCGCTTACTGGGCAACACGAGAAGGATCGTCCATCACCTTAGGCGGAACGCCAGAATTGAACCAACGTTCCATCGCACCCTTGGTGGATGCATTGAATGCGTTAGGAGGAGATATTACTTACACAAATGCACCTAATCAGGCGCCTTTGCATATTAAAGGGAGGAATCTCAAAGGTGGTTCGCTGCAGTTGGGACACGTGAAAAGCTCGCAATTTGTTACCGCTTTAATGCTTATCGCACCAACCATGCGTGATGGATTGCAATTGGAATGGGACAGCGTGGTATCACAACCGTATCTAGTTATGACTGCTGCCCTTCTTCGTTGTGCTGGAATTCCAGTGACTTTAACACAACAGGGAGTAACTATACCTTATGTCGAATCAGTAGACCCTGTACAATTAATGATTGAACGCGACTGGTCCGCTGTCGCTTTTTGGTGTGAAGCACTCGCCTTAAGCGAAGGGGGAAGTCTAACCTTGCAAGGATTTGTCGATACAAGCAATCAAGGCGACTCTAAAGTCGTTCACTATTTCGAACCTCTAGGCATTGCCCATGCGTTCATTGATCAGGGCCTCGTTCTTTCAAAAAAGCCCGTACTCACCCCAGGACATCTCCATTATAATTTACATGGTGAGCCCGATCTGGCACAGCCATTAATCATGACATTGCTGCTTAAAAAGATTCCATTTGAAGTGCACGGTTTAGAAACGCTCCGCGGTAAGGAATGCGACCGAATTGCGGCTATTGCTGAGGTTGCACGGATTTTGGGTATTGAACTTAGTACAGGCGAAGCACATATCAAATGCAGTAGTTATCCTGAGGAATTCACACCACCTAAGGCGCCGTTAGACACATACAACGACCATCGCGTTGCAATGTCTTTGGCACCTTTAGCGTTCATATTTCCAATTACTATTCAGCATCCTTCTGTAGTTGAAAAAAGCTATCCTGATTTTTGGCGCCATTGGGCGCAATTGGTCTAAAGTAGTCGCGTACCGCCATTCCATAGTGAAGCCTTCTTCAAGTCGTTCGGTAAAATCGTAGGAAAAACTGGTACTCCATCGACCTGTATTGGCTTTGAAATGGTATCCAAAAAAATCGTCATACACACTTTTAGCACCTATGAAACCAGTGGCAACAGGCACGGCTAGCCATATTGGGGCTGTTTCCGCATGTGCCCAGCCCATGGAACTTTGAAGTTGCCAATTTCTAATTCGTCGAGAGGAACGAATCGAACCGCCGTAAGTCCCATCGTGGAAATGCAGATCCACAGAACGGTGCTCCCAGGGTACTGTCAAACGGTGACGCAGGGTACCTTCATCGGAGGCGACACATTGGTAGCGTAAAAATTCACCTTGCCAATTTCCTTTAAACCGACCCTCAAGCAGCTGCAAGGACCATTGTCCTCGGGCATCCCGCCATTGCATACTAAGGGCAGAATGCAACCGCTCCTCTTTTCGGTGCAAATAGCTCTCAAATAGTAGGTCGTCTCGCCACCAATTCCACCCCAAGGCTTGCTCTTGTTCAGTAAACTCGCCAAACCAACGGTGTGACTTCCATTGTCTTTTAAAATAAGCGGTAACCGCTTCATTCACTTGGCCTAGACCTAAAGTACTATGATGCCCTATGTATTCAACAGCGCCATTTATTCCCATATCTACATCAAGGCTAATATAAACGCGTCCATTTTCGAATTGACTAGATGCGCCAAAACCCTTTCTGACAGCCCCATATGTACTGATAGTACCGCGTAGTCCCTGTGCGAACTGCTCGCGAGTACTACTGGATCCAAAGCCACTGCTGCCGCTTAGCAAGCCTTCTCCAAGTAGCAAGGTATGCGTACCTATGAGCCACTTTGATTTTACTACTCCGTTATGTTTTGCGCCGAAAAAGGTTACGGGTTCAGATGGGTTGTATTGTCCGTCTTTTATACTCCACTCTTTTAGTCCGCCCCATTCAAAACGCCCCTGGTTGCCAGTGAATTTCGTTTTTATTCGAAGCCCGTTACGAAGGCTACCACTAAAAATCAGTCGGCTCTTATTCCTTTTGGGCCTTTCGCGTGAGAACGGCAACTTTTCCGCTAAATCCTTAATTTCCTGTTTTGTCAATCCTGGCAATCCAACGAGTTCTATGGGGTCAATAATGTGACCCATGTATTCCCTATACTCCACAATAGCGTACACTGCTTCTTTACTCAATCCGAACCACTGCCACAACCATTCCGGTGGACAATTATTAACGGTCAACGTATCTAGGACAGTGGTTCTTGCTGGCGTCCATTCTTCTAAAAAGGACTGGCCCCAGAGCACATTACAACAGAACAAATACCACCACCATTTCACGGTACATAGTTTAACGTCGCACTACCAAGCAGCTGGGTATTTCCTATTAAGACACTAACAGTGTAGCGGTCTTTCATCAAGTGAAAGCCCATTGCTGTATAGGCACCTTGTTGCACCCAAAACACACCAACCTCCTTATGTATATAACTTACCTGAGCGTAGAGCGCAGCTGGGAGAAGTTCGTCTCGGCACCAACCAGCGACGACGGACCATTCTTTGGATATAAAATAAAACTGTTCTGCGCGGGCAATGAATTGCCCGCGGTCGTATCCCGTGGTCACTCGTAAAACACTTTGCGCATCGGGTACATAGGAAACGATCGCATGAACAACAGGATCAAAGTACGAGCTGAGGTTTTCAAGTGATGTGTATCTGCCACCCAAACTGCTTTCAAGCGTAGTATTTTGAGATAGTCTTATAGGTGTGCCTAAGAGTAGACCGTATTGCGAGTAGGCGTCTAAATGGGCGATTTCAATAATCGCTTTGCCTTTGTTGTTAAAGATTCCTGCGGTTGTACCGTGTTGTGGAAGACTGAAACTGCGCATAGCCAGGTGCGTTTGAGCTTCACACGGCCAAAACTGGAGCGGCGTATAGATGAGATAGTAGTAGAGGGCAATGTTCGTAAGCATCGTAGGGTACGTTTCCCAATAAGATGCTATTACGGGTGGCTAAAATCAAATTTTGTCAGCAACTAAAAGTTGCGAACGGTTTAATAGTAATTGACCAATTTCAATCTGAAGATCAACGGCGAATATTCAGGAACTGTACTTGCACCTTTTTCCCCGTAACCTAGGGTTGATGGAAAAACTACAACAGCGGTTCCGCCCTCTCCCGCAATCTGAAGTCCTTGCTGAAACCCTTGAACTAACATCGGCATGGAGACATGGCTAGATGCGTACCAACCGTTTGAAAATATCGTGCTATCGAGTAGATATCCAACGTGTTTGAAACTAACCTCATTCGTACTATCTGGTATACGATTCACATTTCCGGAGTCAAGAACATGGTAAAACAACCCCGAAGGGGTCTCTGTAAAATCAAGTCCGGTTGTCGCTATATAATTTTCGATTTCTGCAATCTCGCGATTTAATCGTGCCTCGTCAGTGGTACAGGTCACAAAAAGAAGGAGCAGAAGTAAGAAGGGTATTGTTTTTTTCATTCTTCAAAAGTAATGTAGTTTTTCGTGAATACCATTCCATCTCCTTTCGCTAACATTGTGTTATGAAAGGATTCTTTTTTTCAATAAGCTTTTTATTTGCTATTTCCTCAAATGCCCAGATCCTGCAGCGTTCTCAAGGATTCCCTGCCGATCCGGTAACTGCACTTTCGTGGTGCGAGGATACGCTATACATTGGGACGCAGGGTTCCGGCGTTTTTGTGTTGGTGGAGCAGCGTATCCTTCCATCTCGGCGCTTTGATAAATTTTCGAGATCCATCATCTACGATTTCGAAAATTGTGAACCTGTTACCAGCGGAACATTACAAGCCTATCCCATAATAGCGGCTTCACCGGATGGAACCACCTATACTGCTGAAGATGGATTTTTGCGCATTGAGTTCACCGACGCAGGATCTCGAATGGATGACCGGCCTTCAGGAATCTGGCATTTCCCTGAACTCCAAATGGCTCCCTATGAGACCGGCCTTACTTTTATTCGCAATGGATCGGAGCTTAGTGCTTACGCGCAAAATGAACAGATCGATGTATTTATTGCAAAAGGGCTGATTTTTGATGTTGCATCGACGCCTTTTGGTTTGCTTTTAAGCACAGAGGCTGGATTGTACCGTTGGGAAAAAGGCTGGCAATTGCGCTACGAAGGCCTACCTATTTTCGCTTTTGATGGTCCAAATGTTCGAACACCACTGGGAGTCATCGCGCTTGAAGAACTATTGGATGGAAACTGGGCGATGGATGATTTTTCTACACCTTCAGAGGGTACTCCTGCGCCGGAACCTTATTTCGATGTAGATACGATCGATAACACGTATTATGGATTTGGACCTAATGGCCTTGAAGTCTTTGACAGCACTGGAGCGTTGTTTAGCATTACTTCTGCTCGCGGGTTACCGGCTATGGGACCAGGCAGCTATGATGTTGCGCTCACTAATGAAAATTTATTCGTTGCTACACCAAAGGGATTATGGGTATTCCTCAACGAAGGAAAGCCCAACGATTTACGCGATATAGGGGTTCTTTTTTGGCAAAATGGACTGCGAATTGAGTCATTTGAAAATCTCGAGGTCTCGCCAACAACCATCGGTTTTACAGTGCTACAGCGCAAGGTATCTGCCGGTAAAGTATATGGTAGATACCGCCTAAATTCCGGAGCATGGGAATCTTTTTCTGTGAGCGAACGTATTATTCTAGAGCGCCCAGCGCCACAAAATTATACCCTCGAAATTCAAACCAGTACGCGTTTAGATTTTGCTCAGGGAATGAATGCTGAATGCGCGTTTACTGTACGCGCACCTTGGTACAAACGTATTTGGCCTTGGGTAGCTATTGTTTTGGGTGCCGCATCCATTTTAGTATTGCGTCAGCGAAAGACTAAAATTCGCTTGGAAGAACGGTTGCAGTTGCAAGAACGGCTGGCGGATGCGGAATTGGCCAGTAAGCGACTACAAATGAACCCCCATTTTTTGTTCAATGCGCTCGATGCGATTTCGAATTTCATCTTTAAAAATCAGCCTAAAGATGCAGTGAAATACATGGGGAAATTGGCGAAAATGATGCGATTGACGCTCGATAGTTCTCGAAGCGAAGCGATGGTATTGGCAGATGAAATGGAGCTGATCAATCAATATTTAGACCTCTGTAAATTGCGATATGGCAACTTTGAAGTGCAGTGGAAAGTGGATGAAGATTTAGATACATTCGATCATTACGTTCCACCCATGTTGTTGCAGCCTATTGTTGAAAATGCGGTGCAACACGCCTTGAGACCTGTTATGGCGATGGAACAAGAGGCAGTACTGAGCATTCAAATTATTTTGAATGAAAACGGGCTTTGTATTTCAGTTGAAGATAATGGCCCCGGTATACCGACGGAAGTCACTTCCTCTGATAGTCATGGGTTGTCGATCATTGAGGAACGACTGGATTTATTAAGTAAGAAGTACAGTCAAACTTTTGAAAAACGCATTGAACCGCTTGCCGAATCGACTTTATCTACTGGAACCTGTGTTTCACTCATTTTACCCGCTGATTTTGGGCATTAAATAGTAAGTTAGAAGTATAAAACGCCCCCATGAAAGCACTCTTATTAGACGATGAACGTCCAGTTTTGGAATCCCTAGAGGGAAAACTCAAATTATTCTGCCCGGAAGTGGAAGTTATTGCGGCTTGCCAAAGTGTGGATGAGGCGATCGCGGTACTGAACGAGAAGAATATTGATTTACTCTTTTTAGACGTGAATTTAAATGGCGAGACGGGTTTCGATTTATTAGAGAAAGCGAAAGGGACCGATTTTCCTTCGCTGATTTTCACAACCGCCCACGATGAATTCGCTATACAAGCCATCAAGCATGCTGCGCTTGATTACTTATTGAAACCCATTGATGCAGAAGACCTAGTAAAAGCAGTCCGTAAAGCGGGAACTAGAATTTCACCAGAACAGGCGGCAGTTGCGGAAATAGCGAGTAAGGGCGCCCCGAAAAAATTAGTCATCCCAACTACAGAAGGTATGCACATTCTCAATGTCAGTGAGATTGTACGTTGCGAAAGCAGTTCAAATTATACGCAGTTCTTTCTCAAGAATAAAACCTCAGTGTTGGCATCAAAAACTATGAAAGAATACGAGACCTTATTACGTCCTGCGGGTTTCGAGCGCGTCCATAAAAGTCATTTGGTTAATCTAGAAATGATTTCTCGTTACGTAAGTGCCGATGGGGGTTATCTCCTGCTAACGGAAGGCTCGACGGTGCCGGTAAGTAACCGCAAAAAAGAAATTCTCGTACGGCATTTAAAGCGTCTTTAGATACCTGGTTAATGTGCCTTATTTTGTGTATTTCGATTTGACTTCTTCAGCACCCTTGAGCACTTTCGCTTTTAAACCTTCTTTATAATCGATGACGCGTTGCAAAACGTTGTGATCTGAAGAGCCTACGATTTGGGCTGCAAGAATTCCTGCATTTTTAGCACCGTCTAGAGCTACAGTAGCCACAGGAACACCACCCGGCATTTGAAGGATTGAAAGTACGCTGTCCCAGCCGTCAATGGAATTTGAGCTATGAACAGGAACACCAATCACGGGTAAGGGGCTCACTGACGCGACCATTCCAGGAAGGTGTGCTGCACCGCCGGCACCTGCAATAATGGCTTTGATTCCTCTCTTATGAGCGTCTTGACCATATGCCATGAGTTTCTCAGGCGTGCGGTGTGCGCTTACGATATCTACTTCATAGGCGAGGCCTAATTCATCTAAAACATCGATGGCTTGTTGCATAACTGGCAGGTCCGAAGTACTGCCCATAATGATTCCAATCATACCTATTTGCTTTTTACCAATATACTATTCTTTGCCCACTCCGCGCGCTTGCGGGCTTCGTCTCTATCTTTTGCAACCACAGTGACGTGTCCCATTTTACGGAAAGGGCGGGTTTGTGCCTTTCCGTAGATATGGATATTTACGCCCGGCTCACTTAGTAATTCGTCATAACCTTCATAGACGACATTGCCATTGAAGCCTTCGGCCCCGACAAGATTTGCCATGACCCCTGCGGCTTTGAGCTCCGTTGAACCTAAGGGAAGGTTAAGCACGGCGCGGACGTGTTGTTCGAATTGGCTTGTATAACACGCCTCAATCGTATGGTGTCCGCTGTTGTGTGGACGAGGGGCTACTTCATTGACTAAGATTTCTCCGTCGGTTGTCACAAACAACTCCACCGCGAGTAAGCCGCAGATATCATAAGCCTCAGCCGTTTGTATGGCAATTTCTTTTGCCTTTCGCTGCAGCTCTTCAGAAAGAACGGTGGGGCAGAGGACATATTCCACTTGGTTCGCGGTGGGATGAAATTCTTGATCTGCGACTGGGAAAGTCGTTACTTCGCCGCTTTCGTTTCTTGCTACAATCACACTAACCTCTAATTCGAAGTCAACAAAGGCTTCGAGCATTCCTGGTGCATCGGGGATTTTTGCTTTATCGGCTTCTTCTCGACAAACGACAACACCAAAACCATCGTATCCTCCTGTTGCAGCCTTCCATACGAAGGGCAATGGCCAGTGCTCTTGGGCAGCTTCAAAACCGGCTCTTCCAGCCACCATCTCAAAGCGTGAGGTGGGGATGTTGTGATCGGCGTAAAATTGTTTTTGCTTGGTTTTGTCTTGAATGAGTTCCAGGCTATCCGGATTCGGGTGTACTTTTTTCCCTTGAGTACGAAGATCGCGCAAGGCTTTTACGTTGACTGCTTCAATCTCGATACATACGGTATCGCAATCTGCAGCAAAAGCCATGACGGTATCGTAATCTTGGAGCGAACCCACGGTGAACTCATTGGCGCCAAACTGCCCGGGTGCATCGGGACTGGGGTCCAGCACTTTGGTTTTGATATCAAATTTTCGGGTGGTGTAGAGCATCATTTTGCCCAATTGACCGCCGCCTAAAATCCCTAAAGTGTAGTTCGTTGAAAAGATATTCTTCGCCATGTGCGCCAAAACTTTAGCGCAAAGGTAACTAATCTATGCGCTCCACACGGGCAACAAGCGGTATGGTGTATTGCTTTTTCGTGCCCAGTTCAGTCACCAATGCTCGAGTGCGCCGTTTTTCATCGTAACAGAAGTTTCGTCCTTTGAAGGTAAAATTCTCACCCGGCGCTATGCTCTGAAGTAAAAGGTCTGTGGATTCGTCTAAAAGTAATAAGGTTCGTTGGAGGTGTGGATCAGCGCCCACGGCTGCCTTTGGACTTTTTGCATGCTTTAAAAGTGCACGGCTATAGTTTTCAGGCCAAGTTTGATGCTGTACCAATTCTATCAGCATTTCACGAAAAATAGCTTTCCATTCCTTACCGTGTGGTGCGGCGCGACGACCGTGTTTCTCCCAAGCAATCAAATGCGCGATTTCGTGGGTGAGCGTCGTTAAAAATTGAAAGGGGCCTAAGTCGGCATTCATAGTAATGCGAGCGATTTGCCCGAGACGTGGTGGACGGAAGTCTCCCAATTTAGACTTCCGCGGTCTCGAAATCGCGATTTGATAATTTAATCCTTTAAGCCACTTCGAAAAGAGCGGCTCGTAATCACCTGCGGGCAGGTAGGGAAGGAGATCATCGAATTGGGCCATTAACCCTTTGCACTTTGAGATTCAATCTGTTGAGATAATGATGGACAGTCGCAATCTCTTGCGCTCCCGCAACTGCTTAAAAGTAGGCCAGCGAACACCAAACAAATCGCGATAAATTGCTTCATAGGAATGAGTTTCTCCTTCAAAGAAACTGTAAATTAGCCACATGATCACGAACTTTTTTGAAGGAATTGGTGCTTATGCGCTTTTAATGACGAAAGTCTTTAGACGCCCGGACCGCTGGAAACTCTTTTACCGCGCTTTGGTAAAGGAAATTCAGTTACTCGGTCTAGACTCCATAGGCATTGTTGTTATTCTTTCGGTCTTCATGGGCGGCGTTGTTACCATACAGACGGCCTTTCAGTTGAGTGATGATCCGCTTATACCCACCTACTACATTGCGATGGCAACGCGTGAATCTATAACGCTAGAGTTTAGCCCGACAGTGGTGAGTTTAATTCTCGCCGGTAAGGTAGGCTCCAACGTTGCCTCCAGTTTGGGCACAATGCGCGTGAGTGAGCAGATTGATGCACTTGAAGTCATGGGGGTAAATAGCGCAAGTTTTTTAATTCTTCCCAAGATTGTCGCCCAATTACTATTCAACCCAATTCTCATCATCATGTCCCTTTTCTTGGGTTTGTGGGGTGGAGCAATGGCGGGAGATCTCTTAGGTCTTGTGCCGTTTGAAGAAAGTATTATGGGCTATAGACTCGAATTTATTCCTTTTGAAAACGCCTTTTACGCACTCATCAAGACCGTAGTTTTCGCCTTTATCATAGGCTCGGTCAGCGCCTACAGCGGTTATACCGTAAAGGGCGGTGCGGTCGAAGTTGGTGTGGCCAGTACGAATGCAGTAGTACGCTCGTGTTTGGCCATTATTTTGGCCAATTATTTACTCACAGATCTCATCCTTACCTCATGATCCAAGCAAAGGGCATTATCAAGAGTTTCGGTGAGAATCACGTGTTAAAGGGCGTGGATGTCGATTTTTACCCAGGAAAAACGAATCTAATCATTGGTCGGTCCGGATCGGGTAAAACCGTATTCCTAAAAACCATTTTGGGTCTATTTGAGCCTGATGGTGGAAGCATTCATTACGGTGAGGAAGTGTTGGGCGAAATGTCAAAACAACGCCGTAAAACCCTTCGCCAGGAGATTGGCATGGTCTTTCAAGGCGGTGCACTGTTCGACAGTATGTCGGTTGCAGAAAATATACGATTCCCTTTAGAGATGTTCTCTACAATGACGGAGCATGAAAAAGATGCACGTGTAAAATTTGTAATGGACCGCGTACGTTTGGAAGGCGCAGATGAATTGTTTCCAAGCGAAATTAGCGGAGGTATGAAAAAGCGCGTATCTATTGCACGTGCAATATCCATGAACCCCAACTACCTCTTCTGTGATGAACCCAATTCAGGTTTAGATCCAGAAACGGCCATAGTGATCGATCAACTTATTCAAGAGATAACTCATGAGTACGGAATGACTACCATTGTAAATACCCACGATATGAATTCGGTCTTAGAAATAGGAGATCACGTGGTATTTATGAAGGAAGGTCATAAGGTATGGGAAGGAACCAATGATCAGGTTTTGGGCAGTACCAATGCCGATGTAGAAGATTATGTTTTCAAGAGCAAGCTCTTTAAACAAGTACGTACGGCGCTGAGAAAATAGAATTGCTTCAGCTTAAAAATAAAAGCCCGGATGCATGCGCATCCGGGCTTTTGGGTTTTGTGTGTTAAGCGAGTGAGGTTACTTGATAGAGATACGCTCTACAGTATTTACACCTTCACCTTCAACAGTCAAAATGTACATGCCTTTTGCTTTGTCGCTTAGGTTAATCATTTTACGCTCACCGGCAACGAAGTTTTCGTTAGAACGGTAAACGATCTGACCCAATACATCAACTACTGTTACTGTAGCTGCAGTATTTGCGTTCAATTCTACGTTTATAACACCGTTAGATGGATTAGGGAATACCGAAACCTCAGTAGCCGCTAGTTCATCAACACCGATCGAAGAAGTACCGCTTGCGCGCAGAGAAATCAAATGCGAGAATGACATGTTGATACTCGTTTGGTCGTTTCTCCAAGCTGAAGTTCCAGTCCAAGCCGCGTAACGCGTTTCAGAGAACAGGAAGTTTGAACAGTTTGTAGAAGTACTGTCGTAATCTTGAATAAAGTATCCTTGAGGTGCAGAAGTATTGCCTTCTCTGTAGTAATAGAAGTAGAATGGGTTGATATCACCGGTATTGTTCGAATAATCGATAGTATCCGTTGCCGTCAATCCACCTGGTAGGTATTCAATGAAGATACCTAACAATTCGTCGCCCATCAATGAGAAACCACCGTTCGGTACCTCAACACCAACTACGGCAACACCGCTATCAGCCGTGCTGAGGTTGTAATCAATGACAGTTGTAGTTGTTGCAGTTACGCCGCCTGCTACTCCACCGTCAGAATCACCCGCATAATCCATTGTTTTAGCAGTAGGTTGTACCGTTGGGTCAAGTGCAGCGAAAGTAGCCGCGTTGTACTGAACACCTGAGAACGGCGCTGAGAAGCCATTGGCACCTTTAAAGATGGTAAAGCGGATTTTATCCGAATTGTTACCATCAAAGATATCGTAGCCACCAATCACAAATAGTGAATCGATCGTTACTTGATCGCCTTCATCAAACTCATTATCGCCCCAACCGTAATAGTTAAAGTCATATGTTGCACCTACGGCGTGGTTATAAGAGTTGCCGGTTGAACCGTCAGAATATACAATCACTGTAGATGAATCCGGTGTCGTTGTAATGGCGCCCAACGTCATATCTGAGCTGTAGTACTGGTACAAGAAATCCGTATAATCGTAGAGATCATCTACGGCACCACCTCTTTTGAGCATGATGTCTTCAATTTTTTCTTTAGCAGCAGTTGAAACTGGTAATTCCGCCTGCATCAAACGTGCACTCGCAGCGTCTTGACCCATTGCGTTAAAACCAAAAGCTACTGCAGCAAGGAGTAGAACTTTTTTCATAATTTTTTTTTCAAGTAAATTTTACGAACACAAGATACGTAATGAAAACAATAATTTAAACTTTACGTACCATCATAATTCCATCGCGTGCACTGAGAATCACCTGCTCCACACGGGGGTCTTTAGCAACATGTTGATTCAGCGCTAAAATTGCTCGGGTATCCTTATCGTTTTTCGCTACTGGCTCCGCAACTTTTCCGCTCCATAAGATGTTGTCAATCAGCATGATGGAATTTGAAGGCATAAGTGGAAGGAGTAGTTCGTAATAGGTCAGTAACCCTGCCTTATCTGCATCAAGGAAAATGAAATCCCATGGTTTTTTGAGGCTCTCAAGGACTTTCGAAGCGGCACCAATATGTAGATGCATTTGATCGAATTTTGGATGCTTGGCCCAATACTTTTTAATGATGGGTTCCAATTCTTCGTTGATTTCGACGGCATGGAACTCGCCATCTTCCTGAAGTCCTTCGACCAAAAAATGAGACGCGTACCCAGTAAAAGTGCCAACTTCTAAAAGGTATTTGGGGCGCTTCATCATCGAGAATTGTTTTAAAATCTGCCCTTGCACGTGTCCGCTGAGCATCCTAGGCATGACCACTTTAACCCAAGTTTCACGCTCTAATTCATTCAAATATTCGGGTGCTTTGGTGGTGTGAGCACCGATGTACTCTTGAAGGTCGTCGCTAAGGAACTCCATGGATTATTGTTTTTTGTAAATCAGTTCAAAAGCTTTATCCGGAACGAGATAGGCGTTTGCTACATCTTGAAGCTGTTGGGCTGTAATGGCTTGTATTTTCGAGGCAACTGTTTCAAAATCGTTAACCCGACCAAAATGTAAAAGGGCACGAGCTGCGCCAACGGCTGAATTGAGTCCGTTGTCTTCGCTCATGGCCATTTGTCCTAAAAATTGCTTTTTAGCTTTACTCATTTGTAGGGTTCCCAGCTTTGTTTCGCGCAGTTTAGCTACTTCTCTGGCCACGAGAGCGGCGGCTTTTTCGGTTTGCTGTGGATCACACCCAAGGTAGATTCCCATCATCCCGACATCACTGTAAAGGTTGAGGTAACTTTCAATGTTGTATGCAATGCCGTGCTTTTCTCTAATATTTAGTCCGAGTCTGCTGTTCATGGCTGGTCCGCCAAGTATATTGTTTAGTAAAGACAGGCTGCGACGATCGTGGCCGTGAATTCCACAGGTTCTCCAGCCCATCATATAATGGTCTTGAAATTGCGCAAGATTCTCTACTACACGACCGGGTTGACCTTCGCCTTTAAATGTGTTTTCCCAATTGGAATGTGCGAATTGAAAACCTGCAAAAAGTTCGGCCACGGTTCGCTCAACACGTTCGCTTCCGAAAGGCCCTACCACGGCTAACTTGATACGATCCGCTGTGTAGGTACGCGATTGAAATTCGAGAATATCTGCACGCGAGAGTCCATCTACACTTTCTGGAGTGCCTAAGATGTTCCTCCCTAAAGGATCGCCTCTGAAAATATGGTCTTCGAAATCGTCGAAAATGCTTTCGCCAGGTGCGTCTTTATAACTGGAAATTTCATCTTTGATGACCTCTTTTTCCTTTTCCAATTCTTTTTCAGGGAAAGTACTGTTTGCAAGTACATCGTATAAGAGTTCCAGGGCTCTTCGAAAGTCTGTTTTTAAAAAACTAGCATGTATAATCGTCTCCTCTTTGGTGGTGTATGCGTTGAGCTCTCCACCCACATCGTCTAGTCGCGAAAGAATATGATAGGCTTTGCGTTTTGAAGTGCCCTTGAAAAGATTGTGCTCGAGGAAATGCGCCAAACCTTGTTGGTCGTCCAATTCATCTCTAGCACCTGCACGTACAGCCACCACAACGTGTGCAACGCTGCTGCGTTGTGCTTGAAACGCACATTGTAGGCCGTTCTCAAGAGTGAAAATGCGTTGTTTTATCGTCATTATTTTTCGTCGATCACTTCAAGAATGGTTCTGAAGGCAAGTGCATGTGTTCCCCAAGCATTTTCAGATTTCTTGCGTAGTTCAGGTCCGTACATCTGCATGTATAGTTTAATACTTTCAAGATCTGCAGCGCGGTACTGAATGCTATAGCTCGGATTGTCTTGTTCCTGTTCAGGAAAGACTTGTGTAAAAAGATAACTTCTAAACATACCCGTGTCCATGACTTCGGTAATGTGTTCTTTTACTATCCACTGCTTCCATTTTTCTTCGATGGAAGTATCGACTACAACGGTAACGTTATAAATGTGTTGACTCATAATGCTAATGTACGATACATGGTTCTAGCTTGGTCAAAATATAATCCAGCAGGGTAGTTTAATAAATAATCCTCTAAGGCGGATTGAGCCCCTGTTTCCTCAAGTTCGAATCGACACTTTGCGATATAGAAGATTGCGTCTTCTTTCCACATGCCCTCTCCAGCGGCTTGTTGTACGAGCGAGAATTCAGCAAGCGCCGCTTCCCATTGTGCTGAATCGACGTAAAGCTTACCGAGCTTTAAGCACACGTCGTCGTAAAGTTCATGAATAATCAATGCGTTTTTCAATGCCTTGTAATTTGCGATAGCTTTGGTTGTTTTACCTTGAGCTTCCAAGAGCATAGGAATGCGAATAAGCCCTAGCCCTTCCATCAATGTGTCTTCGACGGAGTTGGCGCTAATCATCAATGCGTTTTCTAAGGCGTCGTTTGCAATGGACTTACTAGTACTCTGTAATAGAACTTCTAATTGGGTTTTTGCCCAAGGAATATCGCCACCATAAAAAGCGCACATCGCTTTTTTCAGTCGCGCAATATCCCCTTGATCCGAATCCTCGAGCAACGCTTCGGCGCGTGCAAACTCCATCAAGGCATCATCAAAGTAGCCATATCGGAGATTTGCTTCGCCTTGACTGAGATGGGTTAACCCCCGTTGAAATTTTCTCGGGTAGCGCTCGCGCAATTGCGCTAAAGTGGATTCATACGACAATAACTGTTGGAGGCTATCTTCAGCAGCGGTACTCTGTTCGAAGAGGAAGGTTGCACGGAAGCGTTCCCATTCAAAACATGCATTGCAAGCACCTATGGGATACTCTTCAGACAGCTTAAAAATAGCCGCGCGATTCTTCGTTTTTTCATGACATTTCCCTAACTCAAGCAGGACGCTGTTGGTCGCGCGTTGCTGCGATAAAGTAGTCTTTTGAGTCAATAAAAAATTGCCAATTTCCACAGCGACATCATCGGCATTTGCCTCACGCGCCTCCCGTAAAACTTGTAAAAAGGGCTGAATGGAAGCATTGCCGTCGTATTTAGAACGCATGAAGATAAAGGCACGGTCAAAACTACCTTCCTGCCTCAGGACAAAGAGCAACAACTGCTCAACAAGAGGGTCTGGTGCTTTCTTAACCGCTGCATAGAGGACTTTCTTGACGGCTGAATTGTGGACCCCATTAGGATCCTTGCTCAGGTTATTCGCAATGCGCATCTTGATACTGCTCAGGTACCCAGTGTTCTGTCTTGCCGCTAGGAGATAAGCCTCATATTGAGCCTCGTATTGTCCTAGTTGTGCATGCAATTGCCCTCTTTCAAAGGCGGTGCGAACATTCGGCTGGGCAGCTTCTGCGATTTGGTACAGCCCAATTGCTTCCTCGATATAGTTGTATTTTTCCAGTTGTTGGGCACTCGCTCGAACAGAAAAAGGATTGCTACGGGTGAGATTTTCGAGCACGCTAAAATCTGGGCCACGTCTCCCTAGGGTCAGGCTGAAGTGCCAGTAATCGACATAATAAGCAGGCTTAGATTGCCCAAAAGTCCTGCTTTGTTTACGGGCCAATTTAAAAACCTTACCGGTATCCTCCAGCACCAAATAGGTTTCGAGGAGTTTTTCATAAGTAGGCCCAACTGGATTTTCCGAGTGCAGTTTTTCGAGACAAACGGCAGCAGCATCGAATTGACGTTTGATCATTAAGCTATCGCAGACTGTCAGATCGTTTTGCCCCAGACTCTGAAGGGGAATGAGAAAAATAAAAAGTAGTCTAACGAATCGCATCGGGCTCCAAGATAAAGCCTTTTAAGGAGTCCAATTTTAGCACCAAGGCATCGTATTCTCTGAGGCAGCTGAAACAACCACCATAGCTTTTATTCATCGTTCGGTCAAGGTCGCGTAAAAGCATCGCCTCTTGGTTGTAGTATCCAATAGCAGTAGAGCTATCAACGTGGTCTTTGAGCACATCGTGCCTTAAATTCGATAGGCGTATTCGATTTATTTCAGGATTTAAATCTTTGGCCGTTCGAACGCGATTTAAATATTTGGCGCAGTTTTTCATGGACTCAAGCGGTCCTGTATACATGGACTTTGGTACGTTAAGACGTGCCATTTCACCCAATTGTTCTAGAAAGAAAATTTGATGTGTCCCCAAAACTTCAGCAGCAGTAGCGACCTGTCCTGCGTCGGTGCTTGCTATGACTTGTTCGTGGCTTTTGGCCAAAACAATCATAGAATCTAATCTGCTCCCCATCTCGATTTGCCATGGCTCTTTTGTGCAACTCATCGCCAAGAAGCTTATTGTGGCGAACAACAGCAGCTTTTGCATGGACTATACGATTTTATCGAATCCGGTGTACGAAACTAGCCCTGCAGGAATGCGAATACCGTCTTCTTGTTGGTGATTCTCTAAAAGTGCAGCCAACACGCGTGGTAAAGCCATCGCAGATCCGTTGAGGGTATGACACAATTGGCTCTTACCATCTTCATCCTTGAACCTCAATTTCAGACGGTTCGCTTGGAAAGTCTCAAAATTTGAGACACTACTCACTTCAAGCCAACGCTCCTGTGCCGCACTATATACCTCAAAATCATAGGTGAGCGCGGAGGTGAATCCAGCGTCGCCGCCGCAAAGGCGTAAAATTCTATAAGGCAATTCAAGTTTATCGAGGAGTCCAGCAACATGCGCAACCATTTCATCGAGCAAATCATAACTCTTATCAGGGTGAGTAATGCTGACAATTTCAACTTTATCAAACTGGTGTAGGCGGTTCAAGCCGCGCACATCCTTGCCATAAGACCCAGCTTCACGTCTAAAACATGGCGTGTAGCCGGTGCTTTTTATTGGGAAATCTTTCGCGTTTACTATTTCGTCGCGAAACATGTTTGTCACAGGTACTTCTGCCGTAGGTATTGCGTAGAGGCCGTCTAATGGCATTTCGTACATCTGTCCTTCCTTATCTGGAAGCTGACCTGTACCGTATCCAGATGCAGCATTTACAAAGTGTGGTACTTGGTATTCTGTGTATCCTGCCGCTCTGTTTTCGTCTAAAAAGAAATTGATCATTGCACGTTGTAAACGAGCACCATGATTTTTATAGACTGGGAATCCAGCCCCAGTGATTTTAACGCCCAATTCAAAATCAATCAAATCATATTGGTCTGCAAGATCCCAATGTGGTTTTGCACCTTCATGTAAAGTCGGTATCGTCCCGACGCGCTTTACTTCTTCATTGTCTTTTTCATCGCGACCGGCTTTGACACTTTTATGCGGTACATTCGGCAAGCTTAGAAGAAGGTCATGTTCTTCAGTGGCAATCAACTGGACTCGATCATTGAGGTCTTTAATCGCATCTTTCAGCGTGCCGGTTTCTTGTTTTAGTGCATTGGCTTCTTGTGCAAGACCACTCTTGAACAATTCCCCTATTTCTTTAGAGAGCCCGTTCAAGCGGTGCTGGTTCTCTTCCATTTCATGACGGATGGCACGACGGTTAGCGTCTAATTTGATCAGTGCATGTACGGTTTTACTGGCATCGATACCGCGTTTTTTAAGACCTTCAATAACGGCCTCCGACTCTTGTCTGATTCGCTGAATTTGCAGCATGATTTTTTGAGTTTAGGCATCAACCGCTATCACGCGATCGATTTCCGGTACATATTTTTTTATTGTCGTTTCAATGCCTCCTTTGAGTGTAAAATCGCTGACTTTACAGCCGACACAGGCACCGTGAAATTTCACTTTTACCGTGGTTCCTTCTACACCTTCTAAAGAGATATCTCCACCATCATTCGCGAGAAACGGTCTGACTTCGTCCAAGGCTTTTTCTATACGTTCGTTTAGGTCACTCACGGTTGTGTATTTATTTTTTAGGTGAACAGCCGGCCATCGTTGTGATCCGAACTATTTCTGTTGGCGGTAAGTTCTCATTGCGCTGTGCTACTTCCGCTACAATATTACGAGCGATTTCTTCAAAAGCCAACGGGATGCTTGTTCCTTCCTGTAATGCCGCAGGACGTCCTACGTCTCCTGCTTCTCTAATGCTTTGAACTAGCGGAAGTTCCCCTAGGAAAGGTACATCTAATTGGCTCGCGAGATCCTGAGCGCCTTCTTTTCCGAACAAATAGTATTTATTCTCAGGCAATTCAGGCGGGGAGAAGTAACTCATGTTTTCGAGAATACCGAGAACAGGAACATTGATTTGATCCATTTTGAACATGGCAACTCCCTTTATCGCATCTGCGAGGGCCACTTTCTGTGGCGTACTTACTACCACAGCCCCTGTAACCGGCATATTTTGAACCATGCTTAGATGAATATCACCAGTTCCAGGAGGCAGGTCTATCAATAAAAAGTCCAATTCATTCCAATGCGTATCGTGGATCATTTGAGTCAAGGCTTTCGTGGCCATGGGGCCTCTCCAGACAACGGCTTGATCTGTATTCGCAAAGAATCCGATAGACATGATTTTAATTCCGTAGGCTTCTACAGGTCCCATTTTTGATTTCCCGTCTACGTGAACCGTCATCGGTTTTGCATGCTGGACATCGAACATCAATGGAGCTGATGGCCCGTATATATCCGCATCTATTAGTCCAACCTTAAATCCCATTTGTCGTAAGCTAATCGCTAGATTAGCGGTCACAGTGCTCTTTCCGACACCTCCTTTACCGGAGGCTATGGCAATAATGTTCTGAACACCAGGTATGGGTGCTCCTTTAATCACGTTTGCAGCGGTTTCTTTTGACTTTTCGCTAACACTTACATTCACGACAACCTTCGCCTTTTCAGCGACTTTATCGTGAATGGCCTTCATGATGTCTACCTCGAGTTTCTTTTTCGCTTGAAGCGTTGGACTCATGCTTTCAGCATCCACAATCACCTCATCGCCGAAGATTTGAATGTTTCGAACCAAATCTGCTGCAACAATATTGCTTTCTGTACTATTGCCTACACTTTCCAGCGCTTTTAGAATATCTCCTTTTTTCATCGAGGTAAGAATTGAGTTGTAAAAGTAATAACCACTAACTTCCCACTACGTTCATTTCTATGGATTCTAACAATACATTGTTGATTACCGGTGCGACTGGCCAATTAGGGGCCTTTCTCCTAGCTGAATTGCTGGGTTGGGGGCAAAGTCCTGCATATTCGGGTACAATTTTATGTGCAAAGCGTCCAATATCATCTTTTACACAGCTAGAGTGCGTGGCTGAATTTTACGCACAACCCTCGAAAGCATACCGTCAGTCCCATATTCACTTTATTGACTTAGATCTGGATTCTGGCGCCGACTCAGCAGAGTGGCTAGCGGCGTATTGTGCACAACATCAACTCCCAATTGTCAGTTCCGTGATCCACAGCGCTGCTGTAATTGATGTTAATCAGTCGGCAATCGGTGGAAATAAAAATGAACGTATTACAGCAGAGATACTTCACTTAGCAGAGGCATTGGGCGTGGAACATTTTACCCACATCTCCAGTATCGCCGTAATGGGCGGAAATGCACCGCTGGGTCAATTAGAGATTTTAGAGCCAAAAGATTTTCAGCCTACCAAGAAAAAGATAGGGCTAGGATCTTATGCGAAGAGTAAAATCTATTCAGAACTCCAGGTATGGCGCGCACAGCAAGAAGGTTTATCGACGACAGTGATTCGTCCAGGTGTGATTTTAGGTATAGGACCTTTGTACAGGGCGCCTCAAGAATTATGGAAGCGTCTATGGAAAGGAACGCTGCCCTTTGCTACCGACGGCTGTTCGGGAGTGGTAGATGTTCGCGATGTCGCTGCTATCGTCTATGCAGTACATCAAACTAGGACGGAAGGTCCCGTTATTGCTGTGGCTGAACACCCTACTTTTTATGAGCTTTTGCTATGGATGCAGAAGGGTCTGGGTAAAACACGGAAAATTTGGTTTTTGCGGGCTACACCTTGGTTAAACCATATGCGAGCCGTTTCTTTTCTATCGAAAATACCATGGGTGGGGAAGTACTTTACTGCCCAGATGCGTATTATGCTATTTTCAAAGACACAGTACAATGGGTCCTCTGGCGACACTTTTCTTAAAAATGGATATAGAAATATTGAGGATGCCGCAAACGAGCTTGGTAAATTTATGAGAAAGCAAGCAGAGCATTAGCCAAAAAAAAGCCTGCTCAAATGAACAGGCTTTTAAATTTCGTAATGGTGTGCTTACGCGTTAGCTTCTACGCTAACGTAAGACTTGTTGTCTTTTTTCTTTCTAAAAACAACTTTACCATCAACCAAAGCGAACAACGTGTGGTCTTTACCGACACCTACGTTCTCACCAGGATTGTGTTTTGTACCGCGCTGGCGAACTATAATGTTACCTGCGATTGCGTCCTGACCACCAAAGATTTTGATACCCAATCGTTTGCTTGCTGATTCGCGTCCGTTTTTCGAACTACCGACACCTTTCTTGTGAGCCATATCTTATTTATTTTTCTGCTTTTGCTTCTGTTTTCTTGGGAGCTACTTTTTTTGGCGCTGCTTTCTTTGGCGCTGCTTTCTTTGGCGCTGCTTTTTTAGCCGCTGGCTTTTTAGCTGCCGGCTTCTTAGCTGCCGGTTTCTTGGCTGCTGCTTTTTTCGGCGCTGCTTCCTTTTCTTCAGTTGCTTTGGCTGCAGCTTTCTTTGCTGGAGCTTTGGCAGTGATTTTGTTAATAGTGATTGAAGTAAAAATTTGACGGTGACCGTTCAATTTTTGGTAACCTTTTCTACGCTTCTTTTTGAAGATTAGAACTTTGTCACCTTTTACTTCGCTGTTTACGGTAGCTTCAACTACTGCTCCGTCTATAACTGGGGCGCCAACTTTAACGTCACCTTTTTCTTCAATGAGAAGGACACGGTCGAATTTAACTTTCTTCCCTGCCTCAACATTCAAGCGGTTTACGTACAAGCGCTGGTCTTTCTCAACTTTATATTGAAGCCCTGCTATCTCTACAATTGCGTACATTATACTTGTTTTTAAGGGGTGCAAATATACAAGAAAGTCGTGATAAACAAAGTGTTAAAATAATCTGATGCGAAAAAATCTATTAGAACTTCATTAGGGCCGCGCAGCTTCGCCTCGTATATTTGGGCGAACATCAGAAAATCAAGCTATTTCATGAAACGCCTATTATTATTAGGAGCCCTGTTTATAGCAGGTGGAGCTCAGGCTCAGAATAACATCTCCTTTGAAGAGTATGACCTAGACAACGGTCTACATGTCATACTACACGAAGATCACACGACCCCTATCGCAGCAGTAACTGTTCTGTACCACGTCGGTAGTAAAAATGAAAATCCAGAACGTACCGGTTTTGCGCACTTTTTCGAACACCTTCTTTTTGAAGGTTCAGAGAACATTAAGAGAGGCGAGTTTGATAGCTACGTCACAAATGCTGGAGGCGCACTGAATGCAAATACATCGCAAGACAGAACGTTCTATTATGAGCTGCTTCCTTCCAATCAAATGGAATTGGGATTGTGGTTAGAAAGTGAGCGGATGATGCACGCGAATATTCAACAGATCGGCGTAGAAACCCAACGCGAAGTTGTTAAAGAAGAGAAACGTCAGCGCGTAGATAATCAGCCCTACGGTTCATGGTTAGAAAACATGATGAAGAACATGTACACTGAACATCCGTACAATTGGGTGCCTATTGGTTCTATGGATCATTTGAACGCGGCCCAATTGGACGAATTCATGAACTTCTACAAGAAATTCTACATTCCGAACAACGCAACGTTGAGTATAGCTGGAGATATTGATGCGGCAGCGACTAAGGAACTAGTCGAAGCTTATTTTGGAACCATTCCAGCAGGAACTCCGGTAGTCCAACCCACGGTAGAGGAGCCAGCTCTAGGCGGTGAGAAATCACTTACTGTATATGATAATATTCAATTACCCGCAGTAATGATGGGGTATAGAATGCCTCCGCAGACCTCCGATGATGCGTATGCGTTACAAATGGCGTCAACAGTACTTAGCGGTGGTCCATCTTCTCGGATGTACAAGCGTTTGGTAGATCAAGACCAAACTGCACTGCAGGTATTTGCCTTTCCATTTACCTTAGAGCAAGGCGGTGCGTTTATCACATTCTCATTAGCCAACGCGGGCAAGGGGATTGATGATATGACTCCAGCACTTGAGGAGGAGATTGAAAAACTCCAAACAGAATTAATTTCAGAGCGTGAGTTTGAGAAAATTCAGAATCAGATGGAAAGTGGCTTTATTCAGAGCAATTCTACGATGGCAGGTATTGCCGAATCATTGGCAGATTACCACACGTATTATGGTGATGCGAATTTGATAAATACAGAATTGGCCCGTTACCAGAAGGTAACTAGAGAGGATATTCAGCGCGTGGCGCAAAAATACTTGGTTCAGGATAACCGAGTAGTATTGAAATACCTTCCTAAAAGTGAAGAACCACAAGCTACTAACGCTCAATAAACCGCTACCATGAGAAAACTATTGTATTCTATTATCGGTCTATTTACTGCAGTTACATTAACTGCGCAGGTAACCATTGACCGCACTACGGCACCAGAGCCGGCCCCTGCACGTTCCATTGAATTGGGTTCTGCAGCGCAATTCGAATTGAAAAATGGATTGAAAGTTTTTGTGGTGGAAAATCACAAGCTACCTCGAATATCAATGTCATTAATTCTAGATAGAGATCCTATCGTTGAAGGTACGAAGGCTGGATATGTAAGTATAGCTGGAGATATGATTGGTGCTGGAACAACCGGCAGAACAAAGGCAGTATTAGACGAAGAGGTAGATTTTATGGGTGCCAATTTTGGAACCAGCGCTTCTTCTATTCGTGTAGGAGGTTTGAGTAAGTATACGGACCAATTGGTTGACATCCTTTCAGATGTTCTACTAAACCCGACTTTCCCGCAGGAAGAATTTGACAAACTCAAGGCACAAATGCGCTCTGGATTGCAAGCCAATGCAGATGATCCAGATGCTATTTCAGGAAATTTACGTGGTGCTACTCTTTACGGACTGGAGCACCCATTTGGTGAAGTAATGACAGAAGCATCAGTTGAGGCTATCACTGTTGAAGATTGCAAGTCTTATTTTGACGCTTATTTCAGACCCAACATCGCTTACATGGTGATCATCGGTGATATCACAGCAAAAGATGCACAGAAGAAACTGAAAAAGGCGTTGAAGAAGTGGGCACCTGCAGAGGTACCTCAGCACGAATACGCTAAAACTGAAGTGCCTACTGCACAACGAGTAGTAATGGTCGATAAGCCTAGTGCAGTGCAATCTGTCGTTTGGCTGGGCAATGTTATTGATTTGCCACATGGACATGCGGATATTGAGCCGTTGCGTGTTGCGAACCAAATTTTAGGTGGAGGTATGTCCGGACGTTTATTTACAAACCTTCGTGAAGACAAAGCGTTCACCTATGGTGCGTATTCAAACTTTGGTGTAAGCGAATTTAATGCAACTTTTGGTGCATCTGCGAAAGTGCGTAATGAGGTTACTGATAGTGCGATCACTGAATTTTTAAACGAAATTGTTCGAATCCGCACAGAGGCTGTTTCTGCAGATGATCTTATTGCGGCAAAAGCTAGTTTAAGTGGTTCGTTCGGTCGTTCACTAGAGAGTCCTGCTTCTGCAGCAAACTTTGCGTTGAATATCGCCCGCTATGAACTGCCTGCAGACTATTACAACAACTATTTAGCAAGACTCGATGCGGTCACCGCAGAGGATGTGCTTCGTGTGTCAAATCAGTACATGGATGCGGATCATTTGACCATAACAGTTGTCGGTAAGGCGCAAGATGTCGCCGGTAAGCTGTCCGCTTTTGGTGCTGTCGAATATTTCGATGCAAATGGAGCGAGCACTGATGTACCAACCTTCCTCTTTACGCCAGAAGGTGTCACAAAGGAAACCGTGGTAAATGCTTTCTTCAACGCCATTGGTGGAGCAGAAGCGTTTCAGAATATCAAAGAATTAGAGCAAGAGATGAGCCTCGTTGCGCCAGGTATGCCCGGTGCTGTAGGCATGTACACGAAAAAAATCGTTCCTAGTTACTATGTTACCGAGCAAAGCATGCAGGGCATGACCTTGATGAAAGTTGAATACAAAGACGGTCAGGCGAACAGCAGCGGTATGCGCGGCAATGCAACACTCGAAGGGGAGGAATTGGCCTCAACCGCGAAAGAAGCCAAATATGTGATTAGTGAGCTGGAATGGATAGAGGATATGAGTGCTATCACTTTTAACGGTCAGACGTTGATGGGCGGTAAAGATGTGTATCAAATCACGGACGGCGATGCAGTGCATTACTTCGATGTTGCTACTGGATTATTACACATGAGTACAGAGACGACGGAAGGTCCGGAAGGCGATGTCAATGTGACAACGGTATATGATTCCTGGCAGGAAGTGAACGGATTGACTTTTGTGAAATCTATTTCGCAGAGCGCAGGTCCGCAATCTTTTAAAGTCACTGTAGATAAGGTCACTTGGAAATAACCGATCAATTCAATTGAAATTTTGAAATCCCTGCGGCGTTTGCTGCGGGGATTTTTATTTACGTCTGTTGACTAAATAAATACCGGTAATGATAACGCCTAGCCCCAATAGGTGGTTCCATAAAATATGTTCACCATCCCAGATGCCCCAAAGAATCGCTACCACAGGTATAGCGTAAGTCACGGAAGAAGAAAATAGGGCTGTGGTGATTTGAATGAGCCGATTGAAAATAATGACGGCAATACCACTCCCTAGGATGCCCAAAACGGCGATGTAACCGAAGTTTGTCCAAGCGTTGGGGTCTGTTTTGAAAACTTCTGTTACGCCACTAAGAAGGCTAAAGGCGATAGTGAATGGCGCGGCAGTGGCTAAACTAAGCGTCGTAATGGTGAGCGCTTTGAGGTGCGGTAAATTGGTCTTCAAGGTGTTCACGCTAGTGCCATACATCATGGTAGCAAGCACCCCAAAGAATCCATAAGCCAATTCTCCTTCGATGGCGAACCCGCCACTTAAAATCTCTTCAAAAGGTAGGATGAGCAATACAGCACCCAAAAGACCAACAGCAACACCTTGCCATTGCGTGCCTGTAGCTTTTTGTCCAAAAAACCATCCGCCAATTAATACCGTAAACAAAGGGACGAGCGAGTTGATAATTCCTACAACACCACTGTCTAAATGATTCACCGCTAAAGGGAATAAAACGTAAGGAATTGCGTTGCCCAAAAACCCTACGATGGCCAATGAAACCAAATCTTTACGGGCGAATAGCTTGAAATGTCTGAATCCTATAACGGACATAAATACTGCCGCAATACTTACCCTTAGGGTGCCTACTTGTGTGTAAGTAAAAGAGGTAAGTCCGCGTTTCATCAGGATAAAACTCGAACCCCAAATGAGCGCAAGACTGATAAACATGATCCAGGGTAGCGCTGGATGGTGTGTGTGTTGAGTTTTAGACATGGTGCAAATTTGTGATAAAAGACACCATTGTAAACCAATGCGGACGTAATTTTGTTGTAAAGTTTATTGCTATGAAAAATTTAGTCCTCACACTTTCTGTTTTTGCCGCATTGACTGCATGTAATGCCCCGGAACCTGAGGTGATCGCAATTCCTGTAACGGCCGTAAAGGACAGTGTTGTGGCCAATACTTCAGAGAAGCTTTTTATTTCGGGAATGACTTGTGTTATGGGATGCAAAGGAGCGATTGAACAAAAATTAAATGTTACCGACGGTATTTCAGATTTCTATATTGTCTTCGAAGATAGTACAGCGACCGTGCGTTTTGACAGCACCTTAATCACTGTGAACAAAATCATTGCTGAGGTTGCTGAGGTAGCAGGTGGTGGATTTTATACAGCCACCCGTTTAGAAAATTAATACATGGAGCGCAACCCTCTGGTTCGGAGACTAGCCACAATAAGTTTAGTATTCATTTTTCTTGTCATTTTGGCAGGATCGGTGGTGCGTGCAACAGGTTCGGGTATGGGCTGTCCCGACTGGCCACAGTGCTTTGGCTACACTATTCCTCCGACAGATGTAGAAACCTTGACTTGGCGAACAGGCCGAAGCTTTGAGGAGGGTCAGATGATTTTATTGAAGGACCAATTCTGGGTGGCAACCGCCGATTTCACCACTGGAGATGCGTTTGCATCGGAGAATTGGACCCTTTTCGACCGACACGACTACAACATTTTTAACCCCGTGCATACGTGGATTGAGTTCATCAACAGGCTTATCGGTGCCTTGAGTGGCTTACCCGTATTGGCGCTCGCAATCATAGGAGTGTGGGGCGTACGACGTAACATCTGGAACACAATACTTTCTGTAGGCGTACTCTTTTTGCTCCTTTTTGAGGCTTGGTTAGGTAAACTGGTTGTGGACGGTAATCTCGTTCCCAATCAAATAACCATACACATGATGGGGTCAGTCGCTATCGTATTACTCCTGTTGGCGTTGCGTGCGAGAAATACAACGTCACCAGCGCCGTTGCCGCTGCCCGTTAGAAACGGACTGTTGTTTCTATTAGTATTAATTGTGATACAGATATTCCTAGGCACACAAACTCGAGAGCTGGTAGATGTCGCTTTTGATCATAATGAGTCGGTCTTACGATCTAACATCATTCCATCTATAGAAGCGTTAATGCCTAAAATTCATCGCAGCTTCGCTTGGGTTATTTTGATCGTGACCAGCCTATTGTATTACCTGCGAAAAAAGCACCAAGCTGTAGTTCCGGGCTTCGGCGCATTAATTTTCGCCATCGGCTTAGAATGGAGCGTAGGCATTGTATTGTACTTCTTGGGATTACCTAAAGCGATGCAACCTGTGCATTTGGTGCTGAGTATCGGGATTTTAGCTTCGATCAGTTACCCGCTTTTTTTAAGCTTCCGTAAGACTTAAAATGAGCTAGTTCTCGCCATTTTCAGATTCACTCCACTTTAGGGTTCCAATCATTTTGAGCAATTCGTCCCTCATAAACTGAGTTACTGGGGCCAAACTATCTGCATTAGGCGTGCTGTAGTGGTACAAGACGCCGCGAAGGAAATGGGAAGCGCTATCTGTTGCGTAAAACTGCGTAGTAGTCGCAGAGGCACCGGAAAATTCATAATACAGCCCGTACACCCCTTCTTCAGGGTAGGCAAAAAATTGTTCCCGCATACCACTGGCTTTTACCGTGTGCTTATAGGCCAGCTGTTGTGCATCCCGGACCAATTCTTCAAGATTTTCAGTCACCGGCTTATAGGTGAATTGAATGGTACTCAAGATTGAAGGATAAGCAAGGTCCATCCAAAACTCATCTGCATTTGTATCAGACAAGACGTCCTTTTTAATTGCCTTAGCTTCAGCGTTGATTTGAAGTTTAAAGGGAGCTTCAAAAGGCAATTCAGTGCATGCATTCTGAGCCGGAAGACCAATTCTCATGTGTCCATTAGGGCGAGCAACGGGGTCTACGCTGCACGAAGAGAGCAGTGCAAAAAGTACTATGAAAAGACTATGCTTCATGATTTGGGTTTACGGTTACCTTAATCCGAATTAATTTACGTTGGTCTACGCTCTCCACTTTAAAGGTGAACGCTTCGTAGGTGATTTCTTCGTTTTTCTCCAAGAATTTACCGGCCAATTCTAGAACAAGTCCAGCGAGTGAATCACTTTCTCCATCGACCGATTCGAAGATATCCTTAGGAAGATCGAGCACCCGACAAAAGTCGATCAATGGCGTTTGCGCCTCGAAAACGTAGTTGTGATTGTCAAGTTTGCTATACACTAAATCGTCATCGTCAAATTCATCACTAATCTCTCCAACGATCTCTTCCAATACATCTTCAAGTGAAATAACCCCAGAGGTTCCGCCAAACTCGTCAACTACTATGGCTAAATGGATTCTGCGTTGCTGGAATTCTTTAAGTAGATCGTCAATTTTTTTGCTTTCAGGAACGAAGAACGGTGTGCGAATTAGATCTTGCCAACTAAAATTATCTGAGGCATCTACATAGGGGAGAAGGTCTTTAACATAGAGAAGACCTTTGATTTGGTCTAGTTGTTCTTCATACACCGGTATTCGCGAATACCCTTTTTCAATAATGTGCGCTAACGTATCACGGAATGGCGCCTTAATGTCGATGGCAATAACTGAAGTGCGTGGGGTCATCACCTCTTTTACCGTAGTAGAGCCAAACCGTACAATACCCTTTAAAATGCGCTGCTCATCTTCAGTAGTATGCTCGTCAGTGGTCAACTCAAGAGCCTGTTCAAGGTCGTCCACGCTTAGCGAAGGTGCGCGTCCTTCAATATTAATTCTGTTGATGGTTTTACTGAGACGTTTACTTATCGGTTTTAAGATTTTATGCAGACGGAAAATGAAGGGGACGACAAAGCGGGCAAAGTTTAATCGGGCCGTATTTGCATAGACTTTCGGTAGAATTTCACCAAAAAGTAAGAGCACTCCAGTTATCGACAGTATCTCAACGACAAAGGTTACTAGTGGACTCCAGAGTTCAGGTGAGAAAAAGGTATTTAGTAAAAACGTTGAGAGGATAACTATACCCACATTAACGAAGTTGTTGGATATCAAAATGGTCCCGAGCAATTCTTCAGGTTTATCCAGTAATGTTTTAATTCTGCTGTGCTTTGGAGTTTCTTCTTCGAGTTCCTCGAGTTCCCCAGCACCCAAGGAGAAAAATGCAACTTCCGAACCTGAAATTAATGCGGATAAGAGAAGGAGTATGATGAGCACTACAATGAAGGCCACCCCGGTTATAGAAGCGTCAATGTTTAAAAATTGTAAAAGTATACTGGGGGGCTCTGTTTCCAATTTATAGTAGTTCGTTCGACTTAGAAGGGTAGGTCATCTTCCTCTTGATTGATAGCAGCTGCGGGCGCCGGATTTCCGGTATTTTGAACAGGATCAGGTTGCGAAGCATTGGGCGCTGCATAGTTTGACGAGTCGTCGCTAGACATGCCCTCGCTTTCAGCACGCGAAGTAAGCATGGTCATTTGATTTACTTGGACGTCAGTAGTGTACCTGTCAGCTCCTGCTTGATCTTGCCACTTTCTTGTCTTTATCTTCCCTTCGAGATACACCTTATGGCCTTTTTTGAGGTATTTATGTGCGACATCAGTCAATCCTTTCGCACTAATCACAATATTGTGCCATTCGGTATTCGTTACACGCTGACCGTCCCGATTTGTATAGGTTTCTGAAGTTGCCAGTGGGAATTTTACGATAGATCCACCGTTGTCAAAATGAAGAATTTCGGGGTCTTTCCCAAGATTTCCAATGAGCATTACTTTGTTCAGCGTACCAGCCATGATCGAGATGTTTTTGATGTTATAATGAACCAAATTTAGGCAAATTTAGTCCCGGATTTACAGCTTGTTAGTAACAAAGTCAGCGATAATAATAGGCATGCCTAATTCTTGCGCTTCCACTTTTGTGTAGAAGTTGTAATCCCCAGAAATTTCAGCTTCAGTTACCGCCCAAAAGCTGCAATAAAGGTCTTTGTGTGATAATTTATGTAGCATCGGTTCTGCCAGCAGTTGACCGTATTGTGATGCTCCTTCGAGCTGGGGAAATTCATACAGTCCAGCCCATATACTTTCCGTTCCTCTTTTTCTTAAAGCGACTTTATTTCCGGTTTGAACCACTCCAAAATGTAGTGTTTCTTTCGTTCTTTTTCCCTTCTTAAGTTTTACGGGTAATTCAGTGACTGCTCCGCTATTGTATGCGTGACAAGAGTTACTAAGCGGACAATACACGCAATTGGGGTTTTTAGGTGTGCATTGCAAGGCACCAAATTCCATGATTCCTTGATTGTACATTCCAGGATGTTCTGTTCCTTGAATGCATTCGTTCGCTAAAGTCTGAAATTCTCTTTGTCCAGAAGTGCTGTTTGTGGGTGTGCTTATTCCGAAATAGCGACTAAGTACGCGATATACATTACCGTCGACTACACCGATTTTTTCTTTAAAGCATATGCTAGCGATTGCCGCAGCAGTATAAGGGCCAATTCCCTTTATTTTCAATAATTCATCGTATTGTTCGGGCAATTGGCCGTTAAAATCAGTGCGTATTTGCTTAGCGCCTTTTTGAAGATTACGTGCTCGATTATAGTAGCCCAATCCAGTCCAGAGCCCAAGTAATTTGTCTTCATCCGCATGTGCTAGCGACTCAATAGAGGGAAATGCTTGCAGTATTTTGTGGAAGTATGGTGTGCCTTGAGCCACTCTTGTCTGTTGTAAAATGATTTCACTTAACCATACTTCATAAGGTACGGGCACTTCTTTGCGCCATGGTAAATCCCTTTTGTGCGCTCGATAGTATTCTTCTATGCTGATTCTGAAGATGTTAAATCTACTCATGGATCCTTCTAGAGGTTAAGATAATTTTTTTCTTGATGGCTGTAAATAAGGAAAGTAGGTGTATATTTGCGCCCCTCATTAACCAAGTCCTACGGGACGTAAAAGTATAGAGCAAATGACGAAAGCGGATATCGTTACGAAGATTTCTGACAAAACAGGAATGGAGAGAGGTGATGTACAAGCAGTTGTAGAGAGCTTCATGAAAGAGATTAAGCACAGTCTAGAAGACGGCAATAACGTTTACTTGAGAGGATTCGGTTCCTTCATCGTTAAAAAGCGCGCACAGAAGACTGGACGGAATATTTCGAAAAACACGACCATCGTCATTCCAGCTCATTACATTCCAGCGTTTAAACCTGCAAAGGTTTTTGTTGAAGGCGTAAAGGATAACGTACCTGTAGAATAAGTTGAAAAAAGGCGCACTCATAGCATTTTTGACAGCCGTTGTGTTCGCAGTGGTTCTCTGGCAGTCGCCTAGGACGGCATACCAGAACGTTCCTGAAGTCGTTTCAGAAGAAGGTAATCCTTTGGACGAAAAAGTGGACGAAGCTGTTGCCATTATTCAGAATGGAGAAGGCGCTCCTATGCAAGCTATAGGAATGTTGTTGGAGGTGCTTAGAGAAGACCCTAATCACGAAAAGGCATTACTTTGGCTAGGGAACTTTTCTATGATGAGTGGTCAATGGGACAAGGCAGTTGATCGTTTCCACCAGTTGAGTCAGTTACATCCTGACAACGAACTGTATACCTTGAATAAGGCGCAGGCTTTGATTCAAGTTGGAGACACTGCAGCAGCATTGTCGAGCGCTAATAACTATTTAAACACATACCCTGAAGCAAATCGTGTCAAAGAATTTGCGGAGGGTTTATAGAATTAATAACACTAAAAACTTAGCATTATGCCAAGCGGTAAAAAACGTAAAAGACATAAGATTGCTACGCACAAGCGTAAAAAGCGTCTAAGAAAAAATCGTCACAAGAAGAAGTAAGCTTCTCAGTTTATGAAAACAGAATTAGTCATAAGTGCTAGTTCTGACCAAGCAGATATTGCATTACTTGAAGACGGAAGGCTTCAGGAATTGATCAAGGAAAAAGGAGATGATAGTTTCTCCGTTGGAGATGTCTATTTAGGCACGGTAAAAAAGCTGGCCACCAGCTTGAACGCCGCTTTCGTAGATGTAGGTTATGAGAAGGATGCATTCCTCCACTACAATGATCTAGGCCCTCAAATAAAATCTTGGCAAACCTACCTTCGTCGCACCCTCAAGGGCAAGCAACTAAGCAACATCACTAACTTCAAGGCAGAACCGAATATTGAGAAAGATGGCAATATCGGTGATGTCCTAAAGCAAGGTGATCAGATCCTCGTTCAAATAACGAAGGAGCCCATTTCAACAAAAGGGCCCAGGATAACTGCTGAGCTTAGTATTGCAGGGCGTTTTGTAGTATTGGTTCCCTTTTCTAATCGTGTAAGTGTGAGTCAAAAGATTCGCGAGCGTGAGGAAAAGGACCGTCTTAAAAAATTGGTCAGAAGCATCAAGCCAAAAGGCTTTGGTGTCATTATACGTACTGTCGCAAAAGGACAGAGCGCGGAGGAGTTGCAGGCAGATTTAGATAACCTTGTACGCAAGTGGAGCCAACTCCACAAGGGTATTAAACGTTCTAATAAGCCGCTGAGAATCTTCCGTGAGATGAATAGGGCAAGCGCGTTCTTACGCGATGTCTTTAATGAATCGTTTACTTCTATTACAATAGACAACAAAGAGTTGTGTGAGGAAGTGAAGGAATATCTTGATGAAATCAAGCCCGGCGCCTCTAAAATGGTGAAAGAGTACAGCGGTCAAATGCCACTGTTCCAATTCTCAAGTGTAGATCGTCAAATTAAAGGGGCCTTTGGTCGTAGCGTAAGTATGCCAAAAGGCGCATACCTGATCATAGAGCATACTGAAGCCATGCATGTGGTAGATGTGAATTCCGGTAACCGCACGAATACGGCGGAGAACCAGGAAGCGAATGCGCTACAGGTAAACTTACTTTCCGCTGTTGAAGTGGCTCGTCAGTTGCGCTTAAGAGACATGGGAGGTATCGTGGTGATCGATTTCATTGATATGAATAGTGCGGAGAATCGCAAGGCGGTGTATGAGAAAATGCACGAAGAAATGAAGCGTGACCGCGCTCGCCACAAGATTTTGCCTATTTCGAGATTTGGTTTAATGGAGCTCACGCGTCAACGTGTTCGTCCAGAAACAAATATCACAACGCGCGAAGAAAACCCGGATAATTTGGTGGAAGCACCTATTCAGGTTATTGACGCAATGGCTTCAAAATTGGCTCAGATTGAATTACGTGAGGTGTACATACACGTTCATCCATTCATCGAGGCTTATTTAACTAAAGGACTTTTTGGTAGTATCAAGAAGACTTGGCAGAAGAAATTGCGCAAAAAGATTATCGTCGTTCCCCGCGATGCATTCACTATGCTAGAGTGGAAAATAATGGATAAAGACAATAAATCACTTTAACCGCGGAATAATCATTATGAACCCGAAGCCATCTTTAGGATAGCTTCGGGTTTTTTCGTTATTTGAAGGAATGACAACATCAGAAGCATTACAAAAGCTGCAACATTATTGCTCCTATCAGGAGCGAAGTCCTTTTGAGGTGGATCGAAAGTTGCAACAGTTAGGCTTGCCTCGCGATCGTCACGAGGAAGTGATTGCGCAGCTTATGGAAGATAGTTTTTTAGATGAGTATCGTTTCACGGAAGCCTATACACGCGGAAAGTTAAATCAAAAGCAGTGGGCTCCGCGTCGTATTCGTATGGGATTGAATGAGCACAGAATACCCAGGGTGACCATCGATCGTATTCTAAGGCAGGTAGATCAGCGTGTCGTCGAAGCAAATGCTTTATATCTCGTAGAGCGCTGGTTTGAGTCGAAAACTAAAGAAAAACTTACAGCTGCTTTGCAACGACGCGGTTATTCCTTTGAATTAATTGCATCTACTTATGATGTGGTTCGAAGTCAACGCGGGTAAAGATTACGTGCTTTTTGAGCTCAAAATATTTGGAAAGGCTTAACCTTTCCAAGTGCCGCCGTATCTATAGTGCTTATTGCCGGGTTTTACTACAAGAACACATGCTTCGCAGAGGAAATACCACGTTTTATCAGGTTTGTATTGAACCCTGAACATCACAGCATGTTCCTCGTTGCAGTGTGGGCACGACTTAGTTTTCCCCATCGGTTATGCTATAGCTAAAATGATTTCAAGACGGACTTGACTTTATTGATATGCGCTTCGGTTATGTCTAGGTGGAATACCATTCTACATTTCCCAGGTCCCATTTGACTTATACCTATTCCTTTTTCAGCTAAACCAGCGATGAATTGGTCTTGGTTGAGGTCTTCATTAAGTCCGAAAATCAGAACATTGGTCTCGGGAGAAATCACTTTACCGATATAGGGTAAGGATTGTAAAAACACAGCCATGTCGCTAGCGGCAGCGTGATCAATAGCTAATCGCTCTACATTATGCTCCATGGCGTACAGTGCGGCACCCGCCAAGAATCCGGCCTGTCTCCATCCTCCTCCGATCCGTTTTCGTATGCGCTTTGCATGTGCGATAAAAGCTTCGTTTCCTAAAAGTATAGATCCTACAGGAGCGCCTAGCCCTTTTGATAAGCAAATGG
>CAJQHZ010000043.1 GCA_905478295.1 uncultured Flavobacteriales bacterium
AAGGTTAGACTATCTACTTCTGGTGCAATCCACTTCCATGGTATGACGGGCGGTGTGTACAAGACCCGAGAACGTATTCACCGCGACATGCTGATTCGCGATTACTAGCGATTCCGACTTCATGGAGTCGAGTTGCAGACTCCAATCCGGACTACGAAGAATTTTCTAGGATTAGCACCACCTCGCGGCTTAGCGTCCGTCTGTATTCTCCATTGTAGCACGTGTGTAGCCCTATACGTAAGGGCCATGATGACTTGACGTCGTCCTCACCTTCCTCCGGTTTATCACCGGCAGTCCCCTTATAGTTCCCGACCGAATCGCTGGCAAATAAGGGTAAGGGTTGCGCTCGTTATCCGACTTAACGGAACATCTCACGACACGAGCTGACGACAGCCATGCAGCACCTGTATCTTGGCTCCCGAAGGCACTGCTTCATTACAAAGCATTCCAAGTATGTCAAGTATAGGTAAGGTTTTTCGCGTTGCATCGAATTAAACCACATGCTCCACCGCTTGTGCGGGTCCCCGTCAATTCATTTGAGTTTTAGCCTTGCGGCCGTACTCCCCAGGCGGTCAACTTACTACGTTAGCTGCGCCACTGAAGAACATAGTTCCCCAACAGCTAGTTGACATCGTTTACGGCGTGGACTACCAGGGTATCTAATCCTGTTCGCTACCCACGCTTTCGCACCTCAGTGTCAGTACAGATCCAGGAGGCTGCCTTCGCCATTGGTATTCTTCACAATATCTACGCATTCCACCGCTACACTGTGAATTCTACCTCCCTCTATCGTACTCTAGTGAATCAGTTTTGGATGCAGTTCCCAGGTTGAGCCCGGGGATTTCACATCCAACTTAATAAACCACCTACGCGCGCTTTACGCCCAGTAATTCCGATTAACGCTTGGACCTTCCGTATTACCGCGGCTGCTGGCACGGAATTAGCCGGTCCTTATTCTGATGGTAATGTCACGGTCATTGGGTATTAACCAATAACTTTTCTTCCCAACTTAAAGTGCTTTACAACCCTAGGGCCTTCTTCACACACGCGGTATGGCTGGATCAGGCTTGCGCCCATTGTCCAATATTCCCCACTGCTGCCTCCCGTAGGAGTCTGGGCCGTGTCTCAGTCCCAATGTGGCGGATCGTCCTCTCAGACCCGCTAAAGATCGTCGCCTTGGTGAGCCTTTACCTCACCAACAAGCTAATCTTACGCAGGCTCATCTAGTAGCGAAAGCTTCAAAGAGAGGCCTTCTTTCTCCCGAAGGAGGTATACGGTATTAATCCGGGTTTCCCCGGGCTATCCCCTTCTACTAGGTAGATTCCTACGCGTTACTCACCCGTCCGCCGCTCTACTCATATCCGAAGATACTTTCTCGCACGACTTGCATGTGTTAAGCCTACCGCCAGCGTTCAATCTGAGCCATGATCAAACTCTTCAATTATAATCATGTTGTGTTACTTTTATAAAATATTAAAAGTAACGAAAAATATTTAAATCTCGTATTTTGAACACCCACACGAGTAACCAAATATGTTAAAAGAACTTGCCGGCTCTAGGCCGGAACGGAGAATTGTATACCCTTGATTCTAAATATCAACGGTTTTAGAACTAATTTTTATCTTTATTTACTAGCCTTTCGGAGTTAAGAAATTTCATCTTAGAACGAAGCTCAGATCCAACCTTCTCAATAGAGTGAGCTGCTGTCTCTTTTCTTCTTTCTTTCATGATGGGGCCACCTGTACCATCGTTGCTTTGACGGCAATCATCTAAGAATTTATCTGCGAATTCACCAGATTGAATCCTAGATAAAATACCTTTCATAGCTACTTTTGTATCGCTTGTTATTACTTTTGGCCCGCTAACATAGTCACCAAACTCTGCAGTATTAGAAATTGAATAATGCATATTTGCAATTCCTCCCTCATGAATTAGGTCAACAATTAACTTTGTTTCATGCAAGCATTCAAAATATGCCATCTCAGGACTGTAGCCACCCTCAACAAGAGTTTCATAACCTGCCTTAATAAGTTCAGTCATGCCGCCACATAAGACTGCTTGCTCACCGAATAAATCTGTTTCAGTTTCTTCCTTAAATGTTGTTTCAAGAACGCCTGCTCTAGTGCCGCCATTTGCTTTTGCATATGACAAAGCAATATCTTGCGCTGAATAACCTGTAGTATTATTTCCGTCTTGGTAAATAGCAATTAAAGATGGTACTCCACCACCATTTAGATATGTACTTCTAACTGTGTGGCCTGGACCTTTTGGAGCAATCATAATGACGGACATATCTTCGCTAGGGACAATTTTTTGAAAATGGATGTTAAACCCATGCGCGAATGCTAAGACTGCATTAACCTTGAGATTTGGCTTAATCTCAGATTCATATACTCCTTGCTGAAATTCATCTGGTGCAAGAATCATTACCAAGTCTGCTCCATCAACAGCATCGGTGACCGTTGAAACATGAAGACCAGCTTCCTCAGCTTTTTTCCACGAAGATGAGCCCTCTCGAAGGGCGACAGTAACATTAACTCCTGAATCCTTAAGATTATTTGCGTGAGCATGGCCTTGAGAACCATAACCAATAATAGTTACTTTTAAACCCTGGATAATTTCGATATTCGCATCATCATCATAAAAAATTTTCATTCTATTTTTCTCCTAAATTTTTAAAACTTTTTCCCCTTCATGAAGGCCTAAGCATCCAGATCTGGCAATTTCTAGCAAATTAGATTTACCTATAGTCTTGATTGCTTTTTCTATATCACTCGATGGCCCAAATGCGGACATTACAATTACTTTTATATTTTTTTCTAATACCTTGCCACTGAGGGGCTTCAGTGTTTTCTGAATTTTTGGTGTTAATTTAAATTTATTATATTTTATAAGAATAAATTCATATTCATGGTGTTCGCCTTCAGTTAAATCTGAAACTTTAATAACGTCAATTATTTTATTAATTTGTTTGGTGATTTGCTCAACATCATTCTCAGAGCCTCTGGTAGTCACCGTCATTCTAGAATAAGTACCATCAAATACCGGTCCAACATTCAAGCTTTCAATGTTATAGCCCCGCTGATGAAATAACCCAACTACTCTTGCAAGGGCGCCTGGTTTATTTTCGAGTAAAATTGATATTATTCTCTTCATGCTTTTGTATTTTTTTTAATCCACATGTCTTGCATGCTGCCACTTGGTGCAACTAGCATTGGATAGACGTGCTCATTCGGGTCAACGTATACATCAACAAAAACTAATCTATCTTTCATTGCAAATGCTTTATCTAAAGTTTTTCTTAACTGGGATTGTTTAGTTACTTTCATGCCAACGTGGCCATATGATTCTGCTAACTTAACAAAGTCTGGCAAAGAGTCTGCATATGTACTTGCGGAATGCCTCCCACCATAATTCATGTCTTGCCACTGACGAACCATTCCCAATGCTTCATTATTAATATTAATAATTTTGATGGGAAGATTGTATTGCAAGCATGTCGAAAGCTCTTGAATACACATTTGAATACTGCCCTCACCTGTTACACATACAACTTCATCTTTAGGAAACGCTAGCTTGGCTCCCATGGCTGCAGGCAGACCAAAACCCATAGTGCCCAATCCTCCAGAATTTATCCAACGCCTCGGTTTATTAAAATGATAATACTGAGCTACAAACATTTGATGTTGGCCAACATCAGAAGTGACCCATGCATTTCCATTTGTTGCTTGATAAAGTTCTTGCACAACAACTTGGGGAAGAATCATTTTAGATTTGTTCTTTTGAAGGTATAGCTCATGATCAAGACCATGCTTAGCACGCCAAGTGGAAATCTGAGAATTCCATGCATCAAGAGCATCTGAATCAATTTTTAGTTTTGAGCGTTTGATTTCTTTAATCAAAGCACTAATAGATTCTTTTACCTGACCAACTATTGGAATATCCGCAGTAATAATTTTTGAAATAGAAGCTGGATCTACATCAATATGAATAATTCTAGCTTTAGGGGCAAATAGTGCCGGAGTATTAGTAATGCGATCATCAAACCTAGCTCCAATTGCAATAATGAGATCAGCATTATGCATAGCCATATTTGCTTGATATGTTCCATGCATACCCAGCATGCCCATGAAATATTTATCATTTGCTGGATATGCACCAAGACCCATTAAAGTATTGGTGACAGGTGCTTTCAAAACTTTATTTAGAGCCATTAACTCTTTATGGGCATTACCTAAAATAACTCCCCCACCGGCATAAATTACCGGTCTTTCTGCCGAAAGAATATTTTTAGAAGCTTTTTTAATTTGGCCAGGGTGCGGAATGGCTTTCGGTTGGTATGAACGAATCGAGATCTGCTTTGCTCTTTTGTAGTCATATAGTTTAGTAGGATCAGTTTTATCTTTTGGGATATCAATAACAACTGGACCAGGTCTTCCCGATGTCGCTATATAAAATGCCTCCTGAACTATGCGAGGAATTTCTTTTGTGTCTTGTACGATGAAACTATGTTTGACGATAGGACGAGAAATCCCAATCATATCGGTTTCTTGAAATGAATCAGTACCTATTAGATGACTTTGTACTTGCCCAGAGATCACGATGAGAGGAATTGAATCCATGTAAGCTGTCGCCAGGCCAGTAATAGCATTTGTTGCTCCTGGACCAGATGTGACTAATGCAACTCC
>CAJQHZ010000044.1:0-2500 GCA_905478295.1 uncultured Flavobacteriales bacterium
TACCCATCAAACCTAAGAGTTTGATCCTGGCTCAGAATGAACGCTGGCGGCATGCCTAACACATGCAAGTCGAACGAGATCTTCGGATCTAGTGGCGCACGGGTGAGTAACGCGTGGGAACCTACCTTTTAGTACGGGACAACGTTTGGAAACGAACGCTAATACCGTATACGCCCTCCGGGGGAAAGGTCAGCCGCTAAAAGAGGGGCCCGCGTCTGATTAGCTTGTTGGTAAGGTAATGGCTTACCAAGGCTACGATCAGTAGCTGGTCTGAGAGGATGATCAGCCACACTGGGACTGAGACACGGCCCAGACTCCTACGGGAGGCAGCAGTGGGGAATATTGGACAATGGAGGCAACTCTGATCCAGCAATGCCGCGTGTGTGATGAAGGCCCTAGGGTTGTAAAGCACTTTCAACGGTGAAGATGATGACGGTAGCCGTAGAAGAAGCCCCGGCTAACTTCGTGCCAGCAGCCGCGGTAATACGAAGGGGGCGAGCGTTATTCGGAATTATTGGGCGTAAAGGGCTCGCAGGCTGCTTGAACAGTTAGACGTGAAATCCCCGGGCTCAACCTGGGAACTGCGTTTAATACTAGCAAGCTAGAGAAATAGAGAGGAAAGTGGAACTCCCAGTGTAGAGGTGAAATTCGTAGATATTGGGAAGAACACCAGTGGCGAAAGCGACTTTCTGGCTATTTTCTGACGCTGAGGAGCGAAAGCGTGGGGAGCAAACAGGATTAGATACCCTGGTAGTCCACGCCGTAAACGATGTGTGCTAGATGTTGGAGGGATACCTTTCAGTGTCGCAGCTAACGCACTAAGCACACCGCCTGGGAAGTACGGTCGCAAGATTAAAACTCAAAGGAATTGACGGGGGCCCGCACAAGCGGTGGAGCATGTGGTTTAATTCGACGCAACGCGCAGAACCTTACCAGCCCTTGACATGTGGAGTTTGGTTATCAGAGATGATTTCCTTCAGTTCGGCTGGCTCCAACACAGGTGCTGCATGGCTGTCGTCAGCTCGTGTCGTGAGATGTTGGGTTAAGTCCCGCAACGAGCGCAACCCTCATCTTTAGTTGCCATCAGTTCGGCTGGGCACTCTAGAGAAACTGCCTGGGATGACCAGGAGGAAGGCGAGGATGACGTCAAGTCCTCATGGCCCTTATGGGCTGGGCTACACACGTGCTACAATGGCGGTGACAAAGGGACGCAATAGGGCAACCTGGAGCAAATCCCTAAAAGCCGTCTCAGTTCGGATTGTTCTCTGCAACTCGAGAGCATGAAGTTGGAATCGCTAGTAATCGTAGATCAGCATGCTACGGTGAATACGTTCCCGGGCCTTGTACACACCGCCCGTCACACCATGGGAGTTGGTTTTACCCGAAGACGGTATCCTAACCTTTTAGGAGGGAGCCGGCCACGGTAGGGTCAGCGACTGGGGTGAAGTCGTAACAAGGTAGCCGTAGGGGAACCTGCGGCTGGATCACCTCCTTTCTAAGGAAAGTATAGAATGTAAACGCCGCCGTCTTTGAATCTCTTCTTCTTAAACTTGAAATAAAAAGTTTGCTACAGCTAAAGGCGCGTAGCTCAGTTGGTTAGAGCGCACGACTGATAATCGTGAGGTCGGCAGTTCAAATCTGCCCGTGCCTACCACTGTCTCTAATGAGTTTAAGATATATTAATAGTTGAGATAAGAATTGATATTATATCAATCTGATTGAAATAGTTGGTGAAGATGATCCCAAATAATAGGGCAATATTACAAAAAATATTGTCCAGCTTACGGATTGTACTTAAAATTACATTTCAAGATTATGTTTTTTTAAAAGTAGTAATGGTTGTCTGACCGGTTACTACTTTCATGTACGGTCCGATCAAGCGTCTTGAAGAGCATTTGGTGGATGCCTTGGTACAGAGAGGCGATGAAGGACGTGACACGCTGCGATAAGCTGTGGGGAGCCGTGAGTAGGCTTTGATCCGCAGATTTCCGAATGGGGAAACCCAAACCATTTTGGTTTATCCCGCAAGGGAGGCAAACCCAGCGAACTGAAATATCTAAGTAGCTGGAGGAAAGGACATCAACCGAGACTCCGTTAGTAGTGACGAGCGAACGCGGACCAGGCCAGTGGCCAATTTGAAGATAACCGGAATAACCTGGAAAGGTTAGCCATAGTAGGTGATAGCCCCGTACGGGTAATGCTTCATTTTGGTCCTTGAGTAGGGCGGGACACGAGAAATCCTGCTTGAACATGGGGGGACCACCCTCCAAGCCTAAGTACTACTCTGTGACCGATAGCGAACAAGTACCGTGAGGGAAAGGTGAAAAGAACCCCTATGAGGGGAGTGAAACAGACCTGAAACCGAATGCTTACAAACAGTAGGAGCAACATTAAGTTGTGACTGCGTACCTTTTGTATAATGGGTCAGCGAGTTAATTTATCGAGCAAGCTTAAGCCGTTAGGTGTAGGCGAAGCGAAAGCGAGTATGAATAGTGCGTTT
>CAJQHZ010000045.1 GCA_905478295.1 uncultured Flavobacteriales bacterium
GTCAACCACGAAGCAAAGAACAAGCCTACTAAACCGTAGAAAAATGCTGCAGTACTTAAACGGGTTCTTTTCAAGCCCATGGCTTCATCCAAACCGTGAATAGGGAAAGGGGAGTATACTTCGTTCACGCTAAAACCGTTCGCACGAAGATCTTTAACCGCATCTAGAACGATATCGTCATCGTTAAATAGTGCGCGTACTATTGGATTATGTTTAGTGTGCCCCATGCTCGTCGTGGTGTTTTTTAAAGTTTTCGCCAGATGATTTTAGAATCGTTTTCAATTCTGCCTGTGCGATGACAGGGAATGTTCTAGCGTACAAAAGGAACAAGACAAAGAAGAAACCAATGGTTCCAACGAAAATACCAATGTCAACAAACGTTGGCGAGAACATTGACCAAGAAGATGGTAAGTAATCTCTGTGCAATGAGGTAACGATGATTACAAAACGCTCAAACCACATACCTATGTTAACAACGATGGAAATGATGAACGTGAAGACTAAATTGGTTCTTAGCTTTTTCGACCACATGAACTGTGGAGAGAATACATTACAAGACATCATTGCCCAATACGCCCACCAGTAAGGACCAGTTGCTCTATTTAGGAAGGCATACTGCTCGTATTCTACACCGGAATACCAAGCAATGAATAATTCCGTGATGTACGCTACACCTACAATAGAACCTGTGACCATGATAACGATGTTCATCATCTCAATGTGTTCGATATTGATGTAATCTTCCATTTTGAAGATTTTCCGAACGATCAATAGTAGGGTTTGTACCATGGCAAAACCTGAGAAAATCGCACCCGCAACGAAGTACGGTGGGAAAATGGTCGTGTGCCAACCCGGAATTACTGAAGTAGCAAAGTCCATAGATACAATCGTGTGTACAGATAGTACAAGCGGTGTAGCAAGACCCGCAAGAACAAGAGAAACCTCTTCAAAGCGCTGCCAATGTTTCGCTTTACCACCCCATCCGAACGAAAGCAATTTGTAAATGTGCTTTTGAATTGGGTTGATTGCGCGGTCGCGGATCATTGCGAAATCTGGAATCAAACCAACGTACCAGAATACAGTACTTACAGTTAAATACGTCGAAATTGCGAACACGTCCCACAAAAGTGGCGAGTTAAAGTTGACCCAAAGCGTACCGTACTGGTTTGGAATGGGCATTACCCAATACGCCATCCAGATACGCCCCATGTGGATTAACGGGAACAAACCTGCTTGAATTACAGAGAAAATAGTCATCGCCTCTGCAGAGCGGTTAATAGCCATTCTCCATTTTTGACGGAAAAGTAGGAGTACCGCGGAGATCAACGTCCCTGCGTGACCGATACCTACCCACCAAACGAAGTTGGTGATATCCCAAGCCCAATCAATGGTCTTGTTAAGTCCCCAAACACCAATACCGGTGCCGATGGTATATAGGATACATCCCACACCCCAAAGGAACATGACAAATGCGATAGAGAAGGCAATCCACCATGAACGTGGTGCTTTGGACTCTACCGGTTTAGCTATATCGTTCGTGATGTCTGAATAAGACTTGTCACCGAGGATAAGCGGATTTCTAACAGGCGATTCGTAATGCATGTCGCTTTCTTATTTATTAGGCTCTGTTTCTAACTTTGGTCTGGTAGAAGATGCTAGGCTGTGTACCTACTTCCTCAAGAAGGTGGTATGAGCGCTCCTCTTGTTTGAGGTGGCTCACTTCACTCTTAGGATTATTTACATCTCCGAAAACAATGGCACCAGAGCCACAAGCCTGCGCACAAGCTGTAGTGAACTCGCCGTCCGTTAATTGTCTTCCATCTTTCTTCGCTTCCAACTTACCCATCTGAATACGTTGAATACATAGCGAACATTTTTCGATCACACCACGAGCACGTACAGTAACGTCAGGGTTCAACACCATTCTACCGTAATCATCTTGTGATGGATTAACGTCCGTAAATTTATCGTTGACCTGATAGTTGAACCAGTTGAAGCGACGCACTTTATAAGGACAGTTGTTCGCACAGTAACGTGTTCCGATACATCTGTTGTAAGCCATGTGGTTCAATCCCTCACGTGAGTGTACCGTTGCACCTACCGGACAAACTGTCTCACATGGTGCGTGATTACAGTGTTGACACATTACTGGTTGGAATACTACCGACGGGCTCTCAGAAGGAACCTCCATTTTCGCATATTTCTCGATGGCACCCACACCTTCTTCTTCTGCAACTTCTTTGGTCATATCAGAAGAATAGTAGCGGTCAATACGCAACCAGTGCATATCACGGTGACGACGTACTTCATCTTTACCTACAACAGGCACGTTATTTTCTAACGAACAAGCCACTACACAAGCACCACAACCCGTACATGAATTCAAGTCAATAGACATGTTCCACATGTGTGACGTTTCGTGATCTTGATCGTCCCACAAATTCGCCTCAAACGAGGTAAGTGGGCCTTTGTACGATTCAAAAGTTGGCTTTTCGTTCCACTCTTTTGCGTTTCCTGATAAGAACGTTGGTAAGTTGATTTCGTTGACAATCTTACGTCCCATCATCGTGTGGGCCAATTGGACTGATGCGAAACCGTGCTCAGCTTCTGAAGCCACTACAGTAGCTTCTGTGTAGTTAACGGCTGGCGCGAGGAGCTCATTTGCATTTACCCCAACATTATTTCCAACCTTACCGGCCTCTGTTCTACCATAACCTACGGCAAGACCAATACTTCCTTGAGTTTGACCTGGCTGAATCCAAACCGGAACATTTTCAAGAGTCGCACCATCAACAGTAATGTTGATTGTAGTACCGTTCATTGATCCGTTTGATTGTGCTTTAACTTCTACACCGAAGGCTACTGCATCGGCAGCACTCATAACAACGTAGTTATCCCACGACAAGCGTGTTACCGGATCCGGTAATTCATACGTCCAAGGGTTATTTGCATTGTTTCCAGCGCCCATACCTGCTTTGGTATAAGTGTAGAATTCTAATCCTTTCAACGGCGCGCTTACAGCAACATCAGTCATATCCAATGTACCAGTAACAACATCTACCGAAGTAACGTCGGCAAAGCCATCATGCAATAAAGCATTCCAAGCTTTCGATGCACTCCCAGAAGCAGCGCTTGCTTTGATAAGATCCACAGCGCTTTCTGATCCGCCTGCAAGTGTATTGACAATCTCAACAGCACTTTTGCTGTCAAACAATGGACTAATCGTCGGCTGACCTACGGTGTAAATACCGCTCACTGGTGCAGCATCAGACCAAGCTTCCAAATAATGACTCATTGGTAGTGCAACGACCGCTTTTGAAGCTGTTTCGTCTAATCTATCTGCAATGCTGACAAGACTTACTTTATCAGCTAAAGAGGCCATCGCAGTGCTAAAGTGCAAGACGTTGGTATCTAGAGTCAATACTGAGGTAACAGCACCTGACTTAATATCTTCTAAAAGCGCTGCAAAATCCGAATCTGAACCTGTCGCAGTGAAATCAAGCTTCGACGTATTGAACGCTGCAGAAGCTAGCAATTCATTTGTCTTAGCGGCCAATTTCTCAGCAGATGCCGAATTCAAGCCGTTCAATACTAAAGAACCAGAACCTGCGGTAATTAATTCATTCGCGACACCTTCTACTGAAAGCTTGATGTCTTCGCGCAATGCTGGAGCAGAAACTGTAGCAACTCCTGCGGCATTCGCTACCTTATTATATACATGAGCTAATACCGATTCGTATTCACTCACCTTAGCTTTAATACGCACATCCGCATTGGCACCAGATAATGACAATCCAGATTCTGCTTGAATGTGGCGTAACATATCACTACCCGGCTTACGAGCAGCAGCATAAGCGCCGTTTAGGTTTTCTCCATCCCAGTCTCCAAGGAAATCAGCACCCACCGCAAATACAACGCGTGCTTTTGACAATTCCACAGTAGGTAATGCGCGAACACCTGTAAGTGCTTCATATACATCCGCTCTGTTGCTCTGGCTTACCGCATCAACACTAACGTGACGTAGCCCTAATTTCGATATCGCAGTCTTTACTGCTGGAGAAATCACAGTTCTCGTCAATACAACGCTATTGGCTGTAAGTAACGATTGCGCTTTAGCAATTGCCTCACCCCATGAAGTTGCAGCACCATCCATCATAGGATTGTGCATGCGAGCTCCATCGTATAAACTTAAAACAGAAGCTTGAACACGTGCATTTGTTGCACCATTGTAGCTAGCGTCATTATTTGGTTCAATTTTGATTGGGCGTCCTTCGCGTGTCTTTACCAACACAGATGCAAAATCGTATCCATCATAATATGAAGATGCGTAGTAGTTCGCAATACCTGGAGTTAAGCTGTCCGGCTTCACTACGTAAGGAATACTTTCTACGATAGGTGCCTCACAGGCTGCGAGCGTTGCCGCTGCAGTTGAAAAACCCATGAATTTCAAAAAGTCACGACGGGATGTGCTGCTTTCAGCAAGCTCGTCATTACCTAAGAAGTCCGCTTGCGAGATCTCATTAGAGAATTCGTTCTGCGCGAGCTTTTCTGATAGTTCAGGATTGGATTGATCCTCAATTCCTCTCCAATATTTGTTGTTCTCAGTCATTGCTGTGCTTCTATTAGTAGTGACACTTACCACACTCTAAACCACCGATTTTCGCTGCAGTGATTTTTTCTCCGTGGTACTTTTCTGTTAATTCTTCGTGGAAGTCTTGGTAGTAACCGTTCTTCTCAAACTGGACTTCCGTCTCGCGGTGACAGTTGATACACCAACCCATTGTCAGTTCAGAGTACTGGTACATTTCTTCCATGGTCTCCACCGGGCCGTGACATTCTTGACACTCGAGCTGGCCTACATTTACATGCTGGCTGTGGTTAAAGTAAACAAGGTCCGGTAGGTTGTGAATACGCACCCATTTGATGGGTTGCTCTTCGTAATCTTCAATGTATTCACGATTTTCACCATCCCAACCAATGGCTGCATAGATTTTCGCGATCTCCGGTGAACTTTCACCGTCGTATTTTAAATTTCCTGACGCATCGGTAATTTCCGAACCATCAACATACATGTGACAATTCATACATACGTTCGCAGAAGGAATGCCCGAATGCTTTGAATGACGCGCTGAACTGTGACAGTAGTTACAATCAACTTGATTCTCGCCAGCATGAAGCGCGTGAGAGAAAGCAATGGGTTGTTCGGGCTGGTAGTTCTGCTCAACTCCAATACCGCTCATCCACCAATACGCTTGATTAAGGAACAATACGGTAACTACGATAGTTGCGACAGTAACAAAACCTTTGTTATTGATCAAACGGCCCCAGAACCATCCCGCCTCATCGAGAATAGATACTGGATCTTCACCTTGTACAAGACGCAGTGTGTTTTTCATGCGCGTTAAGAGCATGACCATTACAAACAAAAGCAACCCTAAACCTATAGTAATCTGCTTGCTGTAATCTTTAGATTCCACAACAACCGTTGTTCCTCCTGCAAGATCTCCACCAGTAGGTACCGGCTTCGCATCGCCTTCAATGGTATACTGTAGAATGTCAAAAATATCCTGATCACTCAGCATTGGGAATGCACTCATGACTGAGCCGTTGTACTCTTCGAAAATCGCAATAGCTTCTTCATCTCCTGAAGCACGTAATTCTGCGTTGTTCCGAATCCATTTTGTCAGCCACTCTTCAGAATACTTGTCCGTAACTCCAGTTAAGGCCGGACCTACGAGTTTCCTGTCGAGCTTATGACAGCTGGCACAATTAGATTTAAACAGCTTCTTCCCGTTCTTGGCATCGCCCTCGAAGGCGTGCAGGGTTGAGGCAGAGAATAAGAAAATAAATACGGCAAAAAGGGCACTTAATTTTCTGAATTTTGAGGTAGTGTACATATGAGGCCTATATATAGCTTTTCAGTATCGCGCAAAAATAATGTGCAAAGGCCATAAAATGGGTGTAATTCACAGGAAATTCCAATTTAAATTCGTTCTAAATTAGAGGTTGTTTAAACACTTTTTTGCTTTTAGATTATATGCACGTGTATTTTTGAAAAATATGAGCCCTACTAACATGCTCCGGAAGCTTTTTATTATCTTATTGGCAATCAACGCAATGCCACTCATTTCGAGTGCATCGGTGGTGGAATTAAGGTCCAGTGATACACTCAATATCACTCGTGATTTGGACAGTGCTTATGCGCATTATATTTCGAACCAACAAGGCGAATTTTTTGAAGGCTACACCATTCAACTGTTCAGCGGAAATCGATCCGGTGCGAACGTCTTAAAAGGAGACATTATCGCTAATGGCAATTATGATGCCGTGCGTCTCGTCTATCTCGCGCCCAATTTTAAAATTCAAGTAGGGTCATTTCCAGATATAGGCTGTGCTCAGAGAGCTTTAACAGAATGGAAGTCCAGCTATCCCGATGCATTTGTGGTCAAAACACGCGTGCCTTGGTATCCTATTGAGCTGCCTCCGGATGTTCCCTTAGATACAACAGCAGTCGACGTCGAAGATTCTCCTGAATAGACGCGAAATACAGGTTGATATCACCCCTGTGGTAATTCTTCGTTCTAATCACCCAACTTCCAGGAAAACGAGGTCGTGCCGCATAAATGACACCGTCATCTATTCGTGCATCAGTAAGACTAGGAATAAGTGGCTCATCGTAGCGCACAAGCCCACCCAAATTTTGAGCCGCCACGGCCGGTTCTTTGCTCGTATTCCATGATATAGGATTCGTAACACCAATGCATTTTTCATCCAATTTATTCGTGATTTCCGAACCCTCTGCATAGGTGCGCCACGAACAAAAACAACCTGTTTGTGTCTCTGTCTCACAGATAGGTATAGCTATTTTGCATTGGTCAATTGGCATACCTACTAAATAAGCAACAACCAAACGGTCGAGCTGCGCTGAGGTTAAGTGGCTGTTTATTAACTCCTCGAGATGATCAGTGCCCTGACTGTGACTTGCCAATACAAAAGGTGTTCCTGGTCCAATTTCAATTAAAAATTGATCAAAGGCAGATTTCACATCTTCATAAGCCATACGGTAGGCACGCACTGTTGTAGGGTTAGGCGTAACGTTATACACTTGATATGCGGCTTGTCGGTAATACGGTGCAAATACAGGACCTGCAATATTGAAAGCAGGTGCCTGGTATTTAATAGGTGCGATTGTGGCATCCTGGTAGTCGGCATTAGAAATATTTACATTCCAACTTCCACCTTTTTCGGGAAAGTAAACCGTGGGATGGACAAAAAATACCGGCACTCCGAATTCGTTCGCATTGTGAAAAGCCAGGGAACTATCTGAATAGTCATCGAATTCCGGGTGACTTGCCCAAGAATCGAGCGATGTGTAATCGGGAGCTGCATGGATTTCTTCTTTTAACGCTAAACTTAATCCACAAGAACAAAGTAACAGTGCTCCGGCGAGTGCGGGAATTATGCTCCTGAAAACTCGCATTAAGCTTCTATTGTTGCTTTATCGCGAATAATCTCAGCAAGTTGATACGCGGGTAATACACCGCTTTGCCTCCAAATCATTTCTCCTGACTGAAAAAGGGTCAGCGTAGGCACTCCTTGTATGCGCAAGGCTTCAGCCAATTGCTCGTTTTTATCCACATCAACCTTTAATATCGTGACGGAATCGCCCATGTCGTCCGCGAGTTCTTTGAGTATCGGTGCCATCATTTTACACGGACCGCACCATTCTGCAAAAAAATCAATTAACGTTGGTTTTGAGCTGCCTATTATTTCTTTAAAGCTTGCCATAGATTGGTGTGTTTATTTCTCGACAGGCTGTTGACGTACCCAAGCACCCATTCCTCCTTCAAGGTTATATACCGTTTTAAAACCCATGGACTTCATCATCTTTGCGGCTTGTCCAGAGCGGTTTCCGCTTCGGCAATACACGTAAACTGGCACATTAGGGTCCAATTTAGCCAACTCTTCCCGGAAATCATTACGGTAAAAATCGATTTGTGCTGCACCACGGATGTGGCCCATTGCAAACTCCCTATCTGTACGAACATCGAGTATTAGACCAGTTTCCGCCGTATCGATAAGCGCCGCAAAGGCAGCTACATTCACATCAACGTTCACGACACCTTCCGACTGTGTAACCTCAACCGAAGCCTCTGGCTTTGACTGACAGCTTACAGCACCTCCCCAAAGAAGAAGGACAATTAAAACCGAAGGAATCGTTTTCGCCCTCATGTTCATTACATTTTATGAATCATAACGTCAGAAGCACCTCCACCGTTCATTCCGTCTTCAATACCCTTAGAAGCTAGGAACATGAGCGCTTGACCTGAACGGCCTCCAGAACGACAAAACAACACCAAAGGACGACTCATTGATTTAAATTCTTCCCAACGGGCCGGTACTTCGTCCAAAGGAATATTTACTGCACCTGGAACTGCTTCCATCGCTACTTCCTCAGGAGTTCGAACATCTATAAGTGTTGCTTCTGAGTGATTGATTGCTTCGTTAATAGTCATAATGTATTGTATTTGATGTCAAAAGTACTGCTGCTAAAATGAATGCAGCGGAACTAATATCACAGGTTACCAGATAATGATTAGATCCTCTTTGCCTTGCGCTTCCAAGTTTCGAAGGTAAAGGAATATTGGTGATTTGCGTCGGCCGGATGGTGCAGCGATGCAATGCATTCGAACAGGCTTTTGTTCCAATCCGGGAAATAAACATGCCCATCTAAACTGGCATGAACTAACGTAATTTCGAGAACATCTAAATACGGGAGGGCCAATTCATAAATCTGTGCACCGCCCACGATAAATGCATCGGCTTCATCTTTCACCAACGCTAAGGCTGCTTCAAGACTTTGTACAGACTCACATCCCTCAGCTTTGAAATCCGCTTGTCGACTGATTACGATATGACGGCGCTTCGGCAGCGGTCTACCACCTAAACTGTCCCAGGTCTTGCGGCCCATGACGATCGTTTTTCCCGCAGTATGATGCTTAAAGTGTTTTAGATCATCCGGTAAATGCCAGATAAGATCATTGTCTTTACCAATGACCCGATTTTCACCGTAGGCGACGATAGCTTTCAATACCATTATACAGCAACTTTACCCGCGATGTGCGGGTGTGGATCATAACCGACGATTTCGAAGTCGTCGTAGGTGAAATCAAAAATATTGGTGACCGCAGGGTTCAATTTTAATTGCGGTAGTGGGCGAAAATCGCGCGTCAACTGCAATTCTAACTGTTCGATGTGGTTATTATAAATATGAGCATCGCCTAAGGTGTGGACAAAATCGCCCACCTCTAAATCACATACCTGCGCCACCATGTGGACGAGGTAAGCGTAAGAGGCGATGTTGAAGGGTACGCCAAGGAAGATGTCAGCGCTGCGCTGGTACAATTGGCAAGAGAGCTTACCATCAGCTACGTAAAATTGAAAAAATGCATGGCACGGCGGCAAGGCCATTTGGTCCACAAAACCTACGTTCCACGCATTCACAATGATGCGACGGCTGTTGGGGTTATTTTTAATTTGATCAATAACCTGCTGGATCTGGTCCACCGCTCCACCATTCGGTGCCGGCCAAGAACGCCATTGATACCCATAAACTGGGCCTAATTCTCCCCATTTCGCTGCGAATACTTTATCAGTTGCAACGCGTTCTGCAAAACCGCGGATGTCTTCTCCAGTAAAATCAGTACTGTTTTTGTAGGCGGCGTAGGGCCAATCGTCCCAAATACGAACCTTGTTTTGAGTCAAATATTCGATGTTCGTAGCGCCCTGCAAGAACCACAACAGCTCGTGCAAGATGCTTTTTACGTGCACCTTTTTAGTCGTTAGTAAGGGAAAACCTTCCTGGAGATCAAAGCGCATCTGATGACCAAAAACACTAAGTGTCCCGGTACCTGTGCGGTCTCCTTTTTGCACGCCTTCTTTCAGTACGCGTGTAACAAGATCGTGGTATTGCTGCATGTAACAAAGATGGCTTTGCCGGACCGAATTACCACGCAAGGAACCAACGGGTTATTCACTGAGAAATCAACAAAAAAACCCATCCGCGAACGAATGGGTTTTAGAGTGCCCCGGGCCGGGGTCGAACCGGCACGGACATTACTGTCCACAGGATTTTAAGTCCGGCGTGTCTACCAATTCCACCACCGGGGCTCCAACAAAAAACCCTCCCGTGCAGGAGGGTCTTCGAGCGAAAGACGGGATTCGAACCCGCGACCCCGACCTTGGCAAGGTCGTGCTCTACCAGCTGAGCTACTTTCGCGTTCGGGACGGCAAATATACAGCAGTAATTATTACTTGCAATATTGCCTGCTATTTTTTCGAAACTTTTTCTTTTAACGTGTGAAGAAGCATCAAAGCCTCTATCGGCTTGAGTTCATCTAAATTTAACCCTATGAGTTCATCTGCAACCTCTTCAAGTTCTGGGCGGTCCAGAGAGAAGAAGTTCAGTTGGCCACTTTCCGCTACTCCATCGGGCTGACTTTCAGAAGATCTATGCGCTTCGAGACCGCCTAGAACTTGTGAAGCGCGGTGTACCACGTATCCAGGAATACCTGCAAGTTTAGCCACATGAAGACCGAAGGAGTGCGCTGTGCCGCCCGGTTTTAACTGACGCGTGAAGACGATGGTATCGTCATGCTCCTCGGCTGCGACATGGTAGTTGCGAACTTTAGAAAAATCATGTGCCATTTCGTTGAGCTCGTGGTAATGCGTAGCGAAAAGTACCAAAGGCTGCGCCGGATGTTGGTGCAGATATTCAGCAATTCCCCAGGCGATGCTCACGCCATCGAAGGTTGAGGTTCCTCGGCCAATCTCATCTAAGATGACTAAACTTCTTGGGCTAATATTGTTCAAAATGGTGGCGGTTTCATTCATCTCAACCATGAAGGTACTTTCCCCTTTGCTGAGGTTGTCGGAAGCACCTACACGAACAAACAATCGGTCCATGATGGGCAAACGGGCAGATTTTGCAGGAACGAAAGCCCCTGTTTGTGCGAGAATTTGAATCAGTGCGGTCTGACGCAACAGCGCACTCTTACCGCTCATATTAGGTCCAGTGATCATGGCGATGGCTGCGGATTCCGCATTCATCTCAAGTGAATTGGCAATATACGGTTGACCTTCTGGCAAGACCTTCTCAATCACAGGGTGACGTCCTTTGCGTATTTCCAATTCCTGCGTTTCTGTGAATGTTGGACGAACGTAATCGTTCTTTAAAGCTACCTCTGAGAAACAGAGCAGCACATCCAGTGTAGCCACCCAACGCGCACTGTGCAATAGGTCAGAAACCTCAGCCGCCACTTGGGCCACCAAGGTCTCAAACAACCGTGTTTCAATGGCTTTAATTTTTTCCTCCGCACCCAATACTTCTACTTCGAACTTTTTCAATTCGTCTGTGATGTAGCGCTCGGCGTTCACCAGCGTTTGCTTCCGGTGCCACTCTTCTGGTACTTTGTCCTTGTGCGAATTTCGCACTTCAAGGTAGTAGCCGAAAACGTTGTTAAAAGCCAATTTTAAGGAAGGAATTCCCGCAGCTTCTGCTTCTCGAGCACGAATAGTTTCAAGCGTACTCGTTGCATCATTTAACAACCCTCGTAATCGGGTCAGTTCTGCATCGTAACTGCTGCGAATACTTTCGCCTTTGCCGATAATCACCACAGGATCTTCGACCAATGCCTCGCGTAAGGTATTGCGCAGTTCTGGCACCAATGCTGGAGTCTGTTCGGGGACCTCCAGGACATTTGACTGAACCATTGCCCAAACCTCAGCGACGGTGTCTAGTGCTTGGCGTAATCGGGCCATTTCTTTCGGAGAAATACGGCCTGTAGAAACACGACTGCACAAGCGCTCCATATCCGGCAGACCATTAAGTACCGTGCGCAATTGCTCGCGAACTTCAGGCATTTCCAGTAATTGACTGATAGCCTCTTGGCGGGCTGCGATATGTTCTATATTCAAGAGCGGAAGACCCATCCAAGTCCGCAATAATCGGCCACCCATAGGTGTACCGGTTTGGTCAATAACATTCAAAGTACTTACGCCGCCTGGACTGCTCGGGTAGAAGAGTTCTAGGTTCTGTACCGTAAAACCGTCCAACCACATGAAGTCCTCTAAAGACACACGCGAAAGGGTGGTTATATGGTTAAGGTTGGCCATTTCAGAACGCTTCAGGTGATGCAAAATGGCACCCGCAGCTATAGCACCTGAATCTCCTTGTGCTAGACCGTATCCAGCAAGACCTTGAGTTTTAAAATGTGTCGTGAGTTGTTCGCTCGTATAATTGGCTTCCCAAGCCCAGACATCCACACCAAACAGGTAAAAATCGCGGTCTAATCTCAGCCGAAGATCCCTAGGCATATCCTTCGGGTGAATCACTTCTTTAGGCGCATAAGTCGTTAGTGCATTCAAAATGGACTGTTCCGTTCCTTGCGCATAATGAAATGCCCCTGTAGATATGTCTACGATGGACAATCCCCATTGGCCTTTTGTTGGCGGATACAGTGCTGCCAGGTAATTGTGCTCTTTACCGCTGAGCAGATCGTTGTTTAGGTTGATTCCCGGCGTGATCATGTCCGTCACCCCTCTTTTCACGAGACCTTTTACCGTTTTGGGGTCTTCAAGCTGGTCGACAATGGCTACGCGGTGGCCGCCTTTAACCAATTTTGGCAAATAGGTCTGTAACGCGTGGTGCGGGAAGCCCGCCAAAGCCACCTCCGAAGCCGAGCCGTTCGAGCGTTTGGTGAGAATAATGTCCAATGTTTTTGATGCCTTTTCCGCATCGCTACCAAAAGTTTCATAGAAGTCACCCACACGAAAAAGCAACATCGCTTCAGGATGTTTCGCTTTAATTTCATCGTATTGACGCATCATTGGCGTCTGCTTCTTTGCCGGTTTTTTGGCCATTTACCCTTACTTTGTGTTCTCGTTCCAACGCAACTGTCGGAACTTCAAATGTAAGGGCTTCCGAGCGATGAGAAAACTTAGAAACAGTGAATTGGGCCGATTATCTCCCGAAGACTACAAAAAA
>CAJQHZ010000046.1 GCA_905478295.1 uncultured Flavobacteriales bacterium
TAACAGTACCACAAACCTGCGTTTGTGCCAAAAGCGTACTTCCTGAAAAGAAGAGCGCAATAAGCAGCAACGATCGAGTTAGTAATTGTTTTTTCATAAGCTTTCTAAGCATTTAAGTTAAGCGAGCCTCTAAGATCATAAATAGGTTAGCGAAAGACAAGAAAAAGCCCGGAGAATTTACAAAGCGTAACAATGATGCCCTTAGCAAAGAGAAAGCCGCAAAGTTGATTGAAAAATTTACGATATCAATAATTCAAGGCGTTGCAAAAAAAGTTATCAACAATATGATTTTAAATCATTTGTAATCAATACTTTATAGAATATGTCTTTGCTAATAGTTTCTGCCAAACTCCTGCTTTTAACAAGCAGATTATGATATGCTCTACCTGAATTCTTGTAACTGAAGGAAACAAAACAGAGGTCAATCTTAAGCAGCTTTTTGAACTATTTTATTTAACTCACAGTTATTTCCTTGAATTTTCGACTTTTTTGATGTGATTAGGTTCTTTGAATACGCATCCTGCAAACCTTCATTGTTGTGGCCATTTTAGATTGTTCATTATCCCAATAGCGAAGGCACGAATGAAACTCAGAAACCATAAAAAAACCCCAGAACGCCATGCATTCTAGGGTTTTTGCTTCTCTCGTGAACCCGACAGGATTCGAACCTGTGACCGTCTGCTTAGAAGGCAGATGCTCTATCCAGCTGAGCTACGAGTCCTCACCATACCTTGGTAAAGGTATTCTCAATTGCAGTAGCCGAAACAGAACCCCGAAGGATTCTGCTTTGGCTTAGTCGGGAAGACAGGACTCGAACCTGCGACCCTCTGGTCCCAAACCAGATGCGCTACCACCTGCGCCACTTCCCGAACTTGCAATATCAATGAACGTTTGTTCTTTGCGGAAAGACAGGGACTCGAACCCTGGGATCACTTACGCGATCACAGCTTAGCAGGCTGTTGCATTACCACTCTGCCATCTTTCCATTGGGGAGCGCAAATTTATACCGAATTTCGGTTTGCGCAAGGGTTTAATGCTAATTTGTGTAGTGTTGATTCAAATTAATCAAATTCACCTTTAGAATCTTCACAGTCCCCACTCCTAGTATGAAGTATTCTCTAAGTCTACCTCTTTGACTACGAAGCGTTTTGGACCGTTTTTACTTCCTCAGGGTATGAGATTCGAACGTGGTAAACACCGCGCATAAATTTCTTAAAGGCTTCACGAATAGCATTTATTTCCTTCAGGGTGATCGCAGCATTATCTAATTGGCCCGTGGTCAACTGGTGATCAATAACTTTATCAATCATTGTACTCAACGCTTCCTGTGACTTTTCAGGCAAGGAACGCGTACTGGCTTCAACCGCATCTGACATCATCACAATAGCAGTTTCCTTCGAGAACGGTTTTGGTCCAGGATATTGAAAAGAATCAAATTTCTCTGAATCCGGGTGATCTTCCTTGTGTTTTCTGTAGAAATACTCCACTATTGAGGTCCCATGGTGGGTGCGGATGAAATCGATCACAATGTCAGGGAGTCGATGTTTTTTGGCCAATTCTATGCCGTCGTTGATATGTGCAATTATAATTTTGGCACTTTCTGTATGACTCAATTCATCGTGAGGAGAGGCTGAGGAACTTTGATTTTCCGTGAAGTATTGAGCATTAGGAATCTTTCCAATATCGTGATATAAAGCACCCGTTCTCACGAGCAAGGTGTTCCCTCCTACTAATTCCGTGGCGTGCTCAGCGAGATTAGCAACTTGCATCGTGTGCTGGAAGGTTCCTGGAGCTTCTTTTGATAGGCGTTTAAGCAATGGATTATTGGTATCCGATAGCTCAAGAAGTGTGAGATCCGAAACTACGCCAAAGGTACGCTCGAAGAAGTATATAAGCGGGAATATAAAAAGAAGCACCAAAGTGCCAATAAGTGATGAACCTAGAGGAATAGCAGCTTCTGCGTTCCACTCCATTTGGCGGATGAGATGAATGGAAAGGTGCACGATAAGCAGGATACCCATGATTTTAAAGGTGCTTTGGAACAATTGACTTCTCTTATAGATGCCGCGGATGTTGAATAGAGTGATGAGGCCAGCAGCGAATTGGACCGCAATAAAATGCACAGCGCCACTGACAAATGGTGCAACGGCAAAGAGTAAAAAGACATGAGAAATTAAGGCCAATCGGTCATTAAAGAAGCTTCGTACAAGGACGGGAAGTAATACCAATGGCACCAAGAAGACATTTAAAACAGAAAACGAAGAGGCCCATAATGTCGCTATACCAGCACCTGAAATTGAAAACAACAATAGGTTGAGACTAGAACTGTGCGCTATGATTTGAGCGTCGTACGCATTTAAATAAAGTGCCAAGCCAAGGAACACGAGAATTAGATAGAGCAGTGCACCCGCTCTACCCTGCCAATTAAGATCATTCGCGATGCCATCGAAATTCGCTTCAAGTGCTCTGAGCATTTCGAATTTTTCAGCGGTGATTGTTGCTCCACGCAGTACGATAGGTGTTCCTTTAGTAATGACACCTCTGAAGATCGTAAGCGCATTTAATTTTGCAGTTAATGCACTATCTGTTAGCGAAGAATTCACAGTGAAAGTTGGGCTTAACTCTATACTATCCGGCAGTGCATATTGTGCTCGTAAATATTCTGGTGAAATGCTGTTTTTCAAGCTTATAGGAGTTCCATTAGAAAGTAATACTTTATGGTTATCTGAGGGATATATTAAAACGACACCTCGACGCTGCCATTCTATGAATTCCGCCTCTGGTATGAGCGTGGAATCGATCGTTGCACGCCAATTGTCAATCTGAACACTGTAGTTGTAGTATAAATCTTTGTCAGCGATTAATTTTTGTCGATCCTCCTCCAATTTCTCTGGAGATTTTGGGATCGCAAAGTCTGTGGGTGCTATCAAATCGTCTTCGAGCCATACCTGACCCAAACGGTAATCGTATTGAAATTGGGCTTTGAAAGGAATGCTCACAAACAGCAAAGCGATGCATAAAGTGCTTACTATGCTGAAATAGACCCACTTCTGTTGTTGCTGTATCCAATTCGATGCTTTCATACCAAATACCTTCGTTTCTAGAGCACCAATTTAGTAGTTTAGTGGGGTCTTTTTGACACGAACCTAAATAACATTACAGAAGATGAAAGAAGTTGTGATCGTAAGCGCTGTCAGAACCCCTATGGGCAGCTTTGGCGGAACACTAAGTAGCGTCCCCGCCCCAGCCTTAGGTGCCGCGGCGATAAAAGGCGCGTTAGAAAAAGCCGGTTTACCTACAGATGCCGTAGAAGAAGTGTACATGGGTAATGTTTTGCAAGCGAATGTAGGTCAAGCACCTGCGCGTCAGGCGGCGATGGCCGCAGGAATTAGCAGCCAAGTTCCATGTACCACTATTAATAAGGTATGTTCCTCAGGCATGAAAGCCATCATGATGGGCACACAGGCCATTAAAGCCGGAGATGTCGACATCATTGTTGCAGGTGGAATGGAAAATATGAGTGCTGTACCCCACTATTTACCGATGGGTAGAACCGGCGTGAAATTGGGCGACATATCGCTCGTTGACGGACTCGTTAAAGACGGGCTGACCGACGTCTATAACGCACAACACATGGGCGTTTGCGCAGAATTATGTGCTGAAGAACACCACTTTACTCGCGAAGACCAGGATGCATTTGCGCTAGAAAGCTACCGCAGAAGTGCTGCTGCATGGGAGGGTGGAAAGTTTGCAAATGAAGTGGTACCCGTTGCAGTTCCCCAACGTCGCGGCGATGCGATTGTCGTCGATACCGATGAAGAATTTACAAAAGTGAATACGGCCAAAGTACCTCAATTACGTCCTGTATTTAAGAAGGACGGAACAGTGACTGCTGCAAATGCTTCTACATTAAACGACGGTGCCTCTGCAGTTGTACTCATGAGTGCTTCTAAAGCGGCGGAATTAGGACTAAAGCCTATTGCCAAAATCACAGGATATGCAGATGCAGCACAAGAGCCAGAATGGTTCACAACGGCACCTGCGAAAGCATTGCCAAAGGCGTTAGCAAAAGCGGGCATCACTATGGAGGCGGTAGATTTTTTCGAATTCAATGAAGCATTCGCTGTGGTTGGATTGGCGAATATGAAATTATTGGGACTGGATGCAGGAAAGGTGAACGTGCATGGAGGCGCAGTCAGTCTAGGGCACCCGTTGGGTGCATCAGGTGCACGTATTATTACTACGTTGATCGGTGTTTTACAACAAAACGACGGAAAAACAGGTGCAGCAGCCATTTGCAATGGGGGCGGCGGCGCTTCTGCTTTAGTACTTGAATTGATTTAAATAGCATAGCCCTTCTTATCTTATATGGTAAGAGGGGCTGTTTAAAAAATTGATCCATTTTTAACGTTGTGCTTTTATTAGCCCGTAAATTGTGACCTGTGAGCGAATATGACAAAGGAATAGCGTTTCTCAGTGTGGTCCCCATGCGTGGAGAGCCATCGGATGCTTCGGAGCAGGTGAATGTAGTGCTGTTCGGAGAGAGTTTTAGTATTCTCGAAGAACAACCGAAATGGGTCCGGATTCAGCTGGATCATGACGGCTATGAAGGTTGGATAGACCGCTTGCAGTACCAGCCACTCTCTCCTTCCTACTACAAATTATTAGCTACTACTCCGCTTAGAGTAAGTTTAGATCCTGTCCAATTATTGCAAGGAACAGGTCCTACGGACTATCCTTTGATCGTTCAAGGTGCCTATTTACCCTTTCTTGATGCCGGTACAATACGTCTCGAGCAGCAATCGTATTCTTTCGAAGGTGCCTTCACCACAGGGAAAAAAGACCGTGCCGATTTGGTAGATTTCGCTTTTTCCTACCTCAATGCGCCCTACCAGTGGGGTGGACGCACACCCTTTGGTATCGACTGTAGTGGATTTACCCAAATGGTTTACCGTTTAGCAGGGCATTACCTTCCGCGCGATGCTTCCCAACAAGCCAGAAAAGGAACCACACTTAGTTTTTTAGAAGAGTGTAAACCCGGTGATCTTGCGTTCTTTGATAATGCAGAAGGTGCCATCACTCACGTGGGTATCGTACTCGATGATTCTCACATTATCCACGCAAGCGGCCGTGTTCGTGTAGATGGCTTAGATCACAGTGGAATTTACAATGCAGAATTGGGCCGTCACACGCATAAACTAAGGGTATTAAAGCGGATGATTGATTAGCGGGCCAATCCCTTAACAATATCTCCCGCAGTGTACCAAAAAGCATCTAAACCCAGTAAGTTCATCTCAAACCAATTTAGGATCTCAGTCCATTGTTCTTTATCGTAGAAATAGACATTATCCAACGTAATGGAGATTCTTGATACTTCTAGGCCACTCTCTAAATAGTGTGAATGTTCATAGTTCACTTTATCACCCCATTCCGCTTCTAATAACCTTCGCAACTCTAAGAATTGGTCGTACAGCAACGCTCTAATTTCCGGATCTTTTTGCTGAATATCGATTGCTATTCCCACAATTGGTGCTGTTAACAATCTAAAATAGAGACCTTTTACGCCCGTTTTATAGGATTCCCATCGTCCTCCACCACCGCCTTTGCTGTGATGACGAGACATGTGGCGAACGAATTGATTAAAAAAGGCAGTATTCAGTGATTTCTTTTCTTCTCTCGAAAACATTTTTAAACTTTAAGGTCTATGACGCAATATCGTAAACTTGATGGTACACCTGTAGAAAATAGCGCAGCTTATGTCAAGGCATATATGCAACAATATCCGGAGGCTATTTTAAGCGTAGGATCCGATTCCCAAAATATAGGTGGACACAGCTTATACGCAACAGTTATAGCCTTTCGTCATCCAGGAAAAGGGGTGCATTATATTCTCACTAAACGCCGGGAACAGATCATTAGGGACATGATTACTCGCCTTTTCAAAGAAGCTGAAGACAGCATCAACACTGCAGAATATTTACGTGGAGAAGGTATCGATATACCCATAACAATAGATGTTGACTACAATGAAGATGAAAATCATGCTTCACACAGAGTGATTCCTATGGTCAAGGGCTGGATTTTAGGATTAGGCTATGACATGAGCACCAAACAGAATATTCAAGTAGCTTCCGTAGCAGCGGATCATTTGCTGTAGCACTTGCACTATGGTACTTAAAAGCAACAGCGGAGATGCCTAACGATTCCCGAAAAAACTTCAAAAACTCCTAAAGAATATGGGCTTTCCATAAACACATTGCTATCCTTTGGGTTGTACCTTTGAACAAAATTTTTCATAACAGATGCGCAACGCCCTACCCTACCTAACCGCCGCACTATTATTTAGCTCTACTGCCGTAGCACAGAATTTAGGAACAATAGAAGGAGAAGCGCTCGACGCGCTGAACTTAAGTCCTCTTGTCGGCTGGGAAGTAGATGTCATACAAGGTGATTTTCAGATTGAAACGAAAGTAGATGTATCCGGTAAGTTCTCTTTTGAAAAACTACCCACGGGACTCTACAACATTCGCGCAAAAAGTCCGAAGGGTCAGATTCAAACCTTACACGAAGTCCAAGTACGCTCTACCAAACCAACTTTTGTTAGTCTACACGTTGAACGTATCACCTCTTTGGATGAAGTTGCCGTTCGTGCAGATGCATTTCACCGTACCCCAGAGACACCGCTCAGTATCAAGAACATCAACCGCAGCGAAATGATGCGGATGCCGGGAGCGGTTTTAGATCTCAGTAAGGTGATTCAAAGTTTCCCGGGCGTATTGCCTAAACCTTCCTTCGGTTATGCAATTGCCATGCGCGGGGGTGCCCCAAATGAAAACCGGTATTTATTGGATGGGATTTCATTACCCACCGTAAATCACTTTAGCATTCAAGGGGCCTCTGGTGGAGCTGTAAGCTTAATTAATCTTGACCAGGTCCAAGGCATGGATCTCATTACTGGAGGATTTCCGGTAGAAGTCGATGATGCACTTTCTGGGGTCTTATTACTTGAAGGCAGAAACGCAAGAACGGATCGCTGGGGAATTCGCGCAACACAAGGCGGAACAGATTATGGCATCACCTTTGAAGGTCCGTTGGGAAAGAAAACTGCCGTTATATTGAGCGGTAGAAACAGCTTTTCGCAGCATTATTTCAGATTATTTAATATCCCTGTGCTCCCCGCGTACCAGGATGCGCAGCTCCGCATTCACCATCGTTTCGCGAAGAATAAGGATTTGACCATCATTGGAGTTGGTGGTTGGGATCAATACCTATTATACAAAGACGGAAGAGGTAGCGATGCCCTACTTTACAATGTTGGCTACATTCCAGAAGGGGATCAACAGACAGAAGTTATCGGGGCACGTTACCGAATTTTTAAAGACAACGGTCGTTGGGAATACGTTCTAAGCCGCGATCATGTGGGCAATCAAGCTGAGAAATACATCGGAAATACCGGTGTTCTTGACGATCGCCAATTGGCCTATGCTTCTTCAGAAACCAATACTAGAGCGAACCTGACACATTACGTCGTCTCTGAACAATGGCAATGGAAGTACGGATTAAACTTTGTCCACCGCGACTACGATCTCGACATGACAAGCGTTCGTTATAACAATGACGAAATGGTGCAAAGCATCGATACCGCAGATTACACAGCGGCCCTTTCATTTCAAAGTTTGGGTGCCTTCACGCACGTGACTAGAAATTACCTCGAAAATAGACTCAGTACTAATGCCGGTTTACGTTTGGACATGCACAACATAAACTTAAATTCTTTATTGAGAATTTCACCACGTGCGAGTGCACAATACCACCTTAATGAGGCGTGGGCGCTTCAAAGTAACCTTGGCTGGTACAATCAACTACCGCCGGCCATTGTGATGCTTGCAAATGAAGCCAATAATTGGACCACGGAAGGAACAGGGCCAGGCTCCGTTGCACAAGCCGCAACAGGGATAGAATTCCAGAATGGTGAAACATATCGTTTTTCTTTGGAGGCGTATTACAAATACTATAGCAGCATGCCCTACTTGTGGGACGATGAGCAATCTTTCTCACAAGCTATTGGCGCGTATGTTGCCGTCGGCGATCAAACGAGTTCTGCCGATGCAGAAGGCCGTTCCTATGGATTAGAGCTGTTTTTGCAACAAAAACTCAAGGGGACCTATTGGTGGACTTTAAGCTATAATTACGGGCACAGTGACACCCGATTAAATGAATCAAACCCCTGGCTACCCACAGTTTGGGACAATCGTCATAATGTGAATTTTGTGTTAGGAAAAGTATGGGGTAAAGGATGGCAGATCGGTGCCAAATACAGATGGGCGACTGGCACACCGTACACACCTTTTAATGCGGATTTGAGTGCGGTACGTACCAATTGGGATGTACTTCAACGGGGCATATTTGACAGTCAAAACATCATGGGCGAACGCCTTCCTAGCTATAGCGTTATCGATGTTCGTTTAGATAAAACCTACAATAAGAAAAACTACAGTTTGACCTGGTTCTTAGACCTTCAAAACTTCACTAGTTCCGCGATTCCATTGATGCCTTATTTAACGGTCGAAAGAGACGACAATGGTGCACCGCTAGTGGATCCAGCAAATGCTAATGCTTATTCTGTGAAAACCATATCCAGTGATACTGGGCGATTGCTACCAACGATAGGCCTCATCTTAGAGATTTAAACCCTATTGACCTACCTTTGTCTGCCTAAACATGAACAATGCTTAAATCAATCCTTCGTAAGCTCCCACTGTTTTTAGCTAATTCAGTAATCGCATTAACTCTATTGTGTTTATTTAGTTGGCTTGTGCGTGAAACCACGAAAGGAAAACAATGGGTACCGCATAATGTCAGCCGAACAGTAACCTACTTTTCTACGCTACCAGATCGTTTACTTGTAGCAAAATCGGCCGTTGAACGTTTGCCGTTAGTCTTCATCCCGTCCCCTGAGGACTTTGAGCCAGTGAATACTTTAGATAAAGATGTAAAAGTGTTGATAAGCTATGCTACAGCGAATTGGAAGCGAAAAATCGTTATCAAAAATCTGAAGACAGATGAAGAGTTAAAGAGCTGGAACGTGGACCGATTAGCAAATCCCCACAATAGGATCATGCATTCACTCATGCTCCCGGACAGCAGCCTCATCTATTCATTGAACGGTGTTACCGGAATAATAAAGATTGATAAAAACAGTGAGCGTCTCTGGAAACAAGACTCTATCGCACATCATCACGCCATCAACATGGGCGCTGATAACACTTTTTGGGCCAATACGTACAACAAAAACAAGGGAGAGCACATTTATTATGGTGCCCAATTCAGTATTGACGGCCGCGAGTTCCCATTTATAGACAATACCATTACCCAGTTTAATGCTACTACCGGACGTATTCTATTTCACAAAAGCGTAACCGAAATTCTGATTGAAAACGACTTAACGCATGTATTAATCAAATCAGATTCACCGGGAGATCCGCTGCACATCAATGATATTCAGCCTGTGTTAGAAGATGGTCCATTTATGAAAAAGGGCGATGTTTTAATTTCATCACGAACAAGCTCATGGATCATGCACTACCGCCCCGCCACAGGTGAAGTGGTCGAATTAATCGAAGGTCCCTTTATTTCACAGCACGATGTGGATATCGAATCTGATTCAACAATCATCTTCTTCAACAACGGCGGTCAAACACTTAAAGGAGAAAGACCCGATGCACATAGATTGGCAGAAGAGCTTTTATTAGTCGACGCACAATATTCTGGTGTTCTCCGCTATTACTTACAAAGCGGACGTTTTGAACGTATTTATCCCGAATTATTCGCTCAAAACGAGATTTTCTCATTCACTGAGAGCCTAGTGGATGCCTTACCTGGCGGAGGTTACTACATCGAGGAGCAAAACTCTAGTGTTTTATGGATCTTAAAAGACGGAGAAGTCAAATACAAGAACATTTTACCTTCGCAGCATGAAGGGCACCATCATTTAGCCAATTGGGGCAGAGTAATGCCTTAAAGACCTAAACTATGACCTTTGATCAAATCATTCAATTTCGACGCTCTAATAGAAAATTCGACCCGAACCAGCCGGTTCCTGCTGATGTTGTAGAAAAGGCCTTAGAACACGCCACATTGGCTCCTAACAGTAGCAATATGCAGCTCTGGGAGTTTCATTGGGTACGCGATGAGCAAAAGAAAAAGAAATTGATTCATGCTTGTCTCAATCAAAGTGCAGCTAAAACTGCGCAAGAATTGGTCGTGATTGTTACACGAAGAGATAAATGGCGTCAAAGAGTACAGTGGCATAAAAACCTCATTCTAAAAGACGCTGAGCGCGTTGGACGAGATGCTAAATCTATAAGGATGCGATTAGTCTATTATACGAAACTGATGCCCTTCGCCTATATGAATGATGGCTTAGGCATTTTAGGTTTGTACAGAAGACTCCTCTCCTTTTGCATCGGCTTATTTCGACCTATATATAGAGCAGAAGGACACGCTCAGCAAAGAATAACCGTTCATAAAAGTGCGGCGCTGGCAGCAGAGAATTTCATGTTAAGCATGGCATCAGAAGAATTCCATACTTGTCCTATGGAGGGGTTTGATGCAAATAGAGTTAAGAAAATTCTAGGCTTACCCCGTCGTGCGGAAATCAACATGGTGATTGGCTGCGGTAAAGGCGAGGAACACGGTTTTTGGGGACCGCGCCGAAGACTTACAACGGAGGAGGTTATCATTAAACATTGATTTTACCTCTACCTATTGGTACTATTCATTTGGGTAAATTTTTCACTTTTCATAGAATCATAAAGAATTTCAACAGCAACCTCATTGCGCCTATTAAATATCTCATATGGGGGATTGTAACCAAAAATGAAGAATTTATTCTCATGCGCTATCCCTTCTTTAACAAGGGCATCTGTCAACTGAGCTTTGTACTTTGCAATTTTCCTGTCATTTGCCCAACCACCAAAGTTTAGAACTGCCAGTAGTTTTTCAGGCTCTCTAACAAAATCAATCGACTTTTCATTAGGCAGTGGCATATCACCTCTTTCCAAAGAGTGAGGGATCATGAACATAACGCGCATATTATCCTCCAAGGTCATGGCCACAGGACTAGTCATTGCAATTCGTTGCTTACGGTCATTTCCTCCAAAAATATAGTTCGCTAAAATCGAAAAGCCTTTACTTGAACCTTGTTTATAAGAAGTACTATTCAAACGTATTGATGTAAAAAGAGCCTCTTCATAGCGTCTAATCTCAAAACTTTGATATGTATTAATTACTTCATAAGGGTATTCTTCAATTCGCTGATTAGAAGCCATAGACTTGGAATAATAGATTAGACATACAGATACTAAACTAAGGAGCAATACTGCTAAAACAATTCTTCGCATAAAATGTATTCTGTATTTCAGAAAATACGACTTATCTGTTAAACCATTACCACCTTAAGAGAAACGGTACAGTTTTATTTAGTCTATAAAAAAACGCCCCAGATTACTGGGGCGTCTAAATAATTACGTTCGCATGTACTTATAATTATGGACTAACTAAGTTTACGCTCACATTCACGTAGAATGGATTTGTAAGGCCATTCATTTGTGCATAAGCTGGAGTTCCGTCGATAAGACCAAAGGCACGATAAATATCTGGCCCTGAAGCTAAGCGGTCAACATCGTAACGATAGTTGATACGGTACCCTGCTTGAACAGACATCCAAATGAAGTTCTTTAATGAGAACTCGTAAATCGCTCGTACGCGGATTTCTCCACGACGGATCTCTAGATCTTCGTCGCGAATGTCAAAACCTGGTAGGTTCTCGTACATGCGGAACGACTGACCTTGCAACTCATATCCTAAGAATACCATATTACGAGGGTTGATTGTTCTCCTTACGTGAACTCGAGCTGGGAACAATGCTTCGGTACCCCATTTGTTGTTTGCGCTCGTTTTATTGTACAAGATAACAGGAATGTAGTTTAACTCGCCAACGCGGTATGTACGTGCTACACCTACAGCCCATTGCTTCTTTTCTGTAGGACGCTTGCCCCATAATACAGCCGCCGAATATTTCAAATATTGTGCAGGTATCAGTGAAGAACCATAGGTACCGCTCATATCTGCGGACCCTTGGAAAAGGATAAATTGCTCTTCATCCAATGGCTTATAAATTGTCGTATTAACCCCTGATGTGCGAAGACCATGCTCGGAAAGCGTCTGGTGCAAAGGATTATCTGCAGAAGTTGGCGCTTCCGCGTAATTATAAGAAGTGTTCCAATAATTTGCTCCCATCTGCCATACAAGATTAGTCTGGCTAACTACTGGAAGGTTGAAACCCGCACGAATACCTGCTGTTGAGTTCACCTGTAGCGCCTCTGCCTCTCCACCTGCAATGATAGTACCGTCACCTAGGGTCAAATCCCCTGGCGTAATAGTGTATGGACTTTGAAAGTCATACCCAAATGAGATTAGCTTTGCCGGAGAAAGTCCTTCAATCTTAGCATTAGCATAACGCTTGATACTTTCATCCTCAAAGCCTAGGTCATCGTATAAACTCCAATCAATATCGTCATAAGAATCTGTTGATTCAGTTTCTGTCTGAGCTAAGATTGGCGTTGAAGTAAGGACGATTATCGCCGTCGTTAACTTCAAAAGATTACGCAACATGAGTTACTTCTTCTTTTTTGAAGGCATTTTTAAACGCTTCCATACGTCCGTCCGTCCAATGGCCTCTACTCCAATATAACCGCGCATGTCCAACGTATTATCGTCGCGCATCTTAATGGTACCACTGTATGTAGATCCATTATTTGGATCATATAGCGTTCCTTCTGACCAAGTATCATCACCTTGATAAACAAAATCCTTACACATCCGGAAGCCTCGTAACGGTAGATTGCGTAGGTCTGGATTAGGATTGTTAATATCGGTTCTAGGTTTACCCTCAGCGTCGTTTGGCTCAATGAGCCATACCACTCGACCGTAGTACTTATTACCAATACGGTCAACTTTAATACGTGAGCGGCCGTTCGATGGCTCCCAAATACCTACGAGCCTATCTCCAGGATTCTCTTTCTCTTTTTGTAGATCGAAACTTAATGTTCCAAAGGCTATGACAGCTGAAACTGCCAAGAATGTTAATTTACGAAGCATGGTCTTCTATTTTATAGTTAATTCAAGTGTAAAATTCAATTTAAAGTCACGGTTGCCGTCCCAGTAATCTTCGGCGAGGTCCGCATCTAATACTACGTATACTTTACCGTCCTCCATGATTTCACCGAGTTCGGCCTCAGGAGCTACATCTAATACTGCTTCAGCGGCACCCTCTTCTAATGGATTTTTGACCGCTGCCTCTTGCATTGATACATCCTCATTATCGCTAGCGAAGGCTACTACGAAGGCATTAATTTGAGAAAAGCCTAAGCTGTCATGAGGAAATACAGTAGCTGTTTTTAAACGCGCATCGCTGATTCTCATTCCCTCTTCAAAGGCTTCGCCTAGAACATCGGCTAAATCAATTGAAATCTCAGTTTGTGCGCCGTTTGGACCTGCAAACAATGGACCTTCAAGGCTAAACTCCAGATCATTTACCGCGTATTCATGAACTTCCCCAGGACCTGAGCAACTGGTAACCATCAAAACTGAAACTGCAACGATCCCAGCTGTTTTTAGAAATTTATACATAATCGATCTTTTTAAGAATCGGAAATATAAAACAATAAACAGAGTGGTATTGCCTTACGCACTATTTTTTGCTGTTGCGCATACTGCGATTGGGTTTAGAATAATGTGTACGGTTAATTAAGGTATCTCCCAACAGTATAAGCTCCTTAGAGTTTCAGAAACCGGTCGACTTTCAAACCCTAAGTAATAATCTACCGGGAAAATCGTCGCGTTTATTCATGAAATGAGAATTCCCCGCTTCTAGTTTAACGAAGGTCATAAACAACTTTGTTTAGACCAATCATTTGAATACATGAGTGCGACATTCATTCCCTTTTTAGTACCACTAGGATTACTTTTATTTCTATTAGAAGTCTACTTTCTAAGGAAGAATCAGATTAAAATCACTCTTGAGCAGACTGCTTTGAATATTTCATTGGGGTTTCTTGAACGCCTATTAGGACTCTACTTAACTGAAAAATCCATCCTGCTAGTTAACAAATCACTAGATTTCGCCTTCTTTGAAACGCTTCCAAAAACATGGTGGGTACTTGCCATAACTTTCATCGCTTTAGACCTCATATGGTACATATTTCATTTAGCAGGGCATAGAATATCTCTTATGTGGGGTATACACTTAGTACACCACCATAGCGAGGAATTCAATCTAAGTGTGAATTTCGCACTAAGTCCATTAGGGTTTATCCTAAGAAGTTTTATGTATTGTTCCTTAGTCGTTTTCGGCCTACCCGTAGAATATGTCATTCTTAGTAGTTATTTGAATGCATTTTATCAATATTACCTGCATACTCAGTTTATCAATACCATTCCCTACCTAGAAAAAGTTTTTGTAATGCCTGCGCATCATCAGGTGCATCATGGCTCCAATGAATTGTATTTAGATAAAAACTTTGGAGGGGTATTTATATTTTGGGATCGACTGTTCAGAACATACCAGCCATTAGTTGAACCCGTAAATTATGGGCTAACTGCTGCTCTGCCGCATAGGGACTTTTTTAACTTACAAACGTTTTTTTTCAAGAAACTCCTAGCTAATTTTAAATCAATGGGGTTCAAAGATGGAATTCGTTTACTTTTCGTAGGCCCGGAACATCAATCATCGGAGATTCCTTCAGTGTTACCGTTAAAAACCAACACCTCTAAAACCAAGTTAATTATCGGAGTTTTGATTTATGTTCTCGCTTATCAAACATTGATACAAATTGAAAACCTAGTTTGGTTCATCATAGTTTTCTTGTTGAATTTTATTGCCATCATAATCATCAATGGTATTAACTTCTCAAAAAGCATCAACAAAACACCTGATATAAATGAGCACTGATGGGCTCAATATTTATTGTCAATAACGCGTAAAAGGTAATTGGCTGGGTAATTCTTTCTAATCGAAGCCTTTACTACCTTGCTATTCTAAAGGAATATAGCAAGTGCACGTAAACAACCCCTTTGATTCAAATTATAAATTTTCCCTACTGGTAAATGCCGTTCCTGAACTAGAAGCATTCATTATACCAGGGAAGTTTGCGAGAAAGAGCATAGATTTCAGTGATCCCGAGGCGATTTATATGTTAAATAAAGCACTATTAAAGTGGCGTTTTAACGTGAATTGGACCTTAAAAGAAGGGCACCTCTGCCCTGCTGTTCCCGGACGATTCGACTATTTACTTCATGCAAACAATCTACTTTCTAAAATCGAAGGAAGAAGAGCACGAATGCTGGATATCGGCACAGGTGCATCGCTCATTTATCCGCTTCTGGGAACTGCTGCATTCAACTGGGAATGCGTTGGATCAGAGGTGGACAAAGAAGCTATTTCTTATGCGAAGGGACTGATTCGAATGAATGCAAGCATGCTCGGCACAAAAATTAGACGGCAAGAGTTTAAGAGTAATATTATTCCAGGCATTATCGAAAAAAAGGAACAATTTGACCTCTTAGTCTGCAACCCCCCTTTCTACAAGAATAAGAGTGAGGCGTTGGCCGCTAATGCTCGTAAAAACAAAAACTTACACGGTAAGGAGAAGACGCATCATAACTTTGGCGGCAGTGCAAATGAGCTCTGGTATAAAGGCGGAGAAGAGGCATTCTTAAAAAAGCTTGCACTGGAGAGCGCCGAATATGGATCGCAAATTCATTGGTTCACCTGCCTGGTTTCAAAAAAAGAACATGTTCGCACTTTTAAGCGATTCATACGTAAAGGGAATCCAACGGATATAAAAGTTATTGAAATGACTCACGGAAATAAGTCCAGTCAATTCGTTGCTTGGACGTTTCAAAATCAGGATAATGAGTCAATTAAATAATCCGCTGCACGGTGTAAAGCTGCTGCATATGGTAGAAGCTTTGGTTGCATTTTATGGTTGGGAACAATTGGCAATAAGAGTTCCCGTACGTTGCTTTACCTTCGATCCTTCAATTAAATCTACCCTGAAATTCCTGCGTAAAACGTCTTGGGCACGCGAAAAAGTAGAACAACTCTACATAGAAACCTTTCCAAACGGAGTAGAAGAAAAGCTTTAATCCTGTAGTATCTTACGAGTCTAATTACCCAAATTCAGATGAAAAAAAATGTATTCCTTGGAGCTGCGGCTGCGCTAGTCTTGAGCTCCTGTAACCCAAAAGAAGAAATGCACACCGAAACTGCACACAACGACTTTCAGTGGCAAGTAGACCGCTTTGCAGATATCAAAGTATTGCGTTACCAAATCCCTTCTTGGGATGATCTCAAACCACAACAACGCATTTATGCTTATCACCTGACTCAAGCTGGATTGGCAGGACGTGATATTATGTGGGATTGTAATTACCGCCATAATTTAGAAATTAGAAAAGCGCTCGAGGCCATTCTTTCGAGCGATGGCGTTCTTGATCTTGAAGGTCAGCAATACGCAGATTTTGAGGTTTATGCAAAACGTGTATTCTTCGCAAATGGTATTCACCACCATTACAGTAACAAGAAATTCGCTGCAGATTTTGATCAGGCTTGGTTCCTTTCTGCGTTACATACGCTCGGAATTACACTTTCTGAAGAAGCGCAGCGCGCCATTTTTGATCCTGAATTTGATGCGAAGAAAGTAAATCGGGCTGATGGCGTAGATTTATTACTGGCTTCTGCAGTTAATTTTTATGCACCGGACATCACTCAGGCAGAAGCAGAGGCCTTTTATGCTGCTAAAGTAGATGCCGATCCGGACCGCCCGGTAAGTCATGGGCTAAATAGCCGTCTTTCGCGTGATGAAAATGGAGCGATTTATGAAGAAGTATTCAGTGCTCGTGGGCGTTATGCGAATAGCATTAAAGAAATAATTGGTCACCTAGAAAAAGCAAAAGAAGTTGCGGAAAATGATGGTCAAGCTGCCGCATTGACACTTTTGATCGAATACTATGAGACAGGAGATCTTACAAAGTGGGATGACTACAATATCGCATGGGTCAAAACAACCGGCGGTGATGTAGATTACATCAATGGTTTCGTAGAGGTTTACAATGACCCGATGGGATACCGCGGCTCCTACGAAACGGTCGTTCAAGTCAAAGACTTTGATGCGAGCGAACGTATGGCTGTGGTCGCAGATAATGTACAATGGTTTGAAGATCATAGTCCTATCATGGATGACCACAAGAAGGAAAGTGTAGTGGGCGTAAGCTATAAAATCGTTACCGTAGCCGGAGAAGCCGGCGATGCAACTCCCGCTACGCCTATCGGTGTAAATCTTCCTAATGCAAACTGGATTCGCGTTGAACACGGCTCAAAATCGGTATCCTTAGGTAATATTGAAGATGCATACCATGCAAGTGCTGGCAAAGGGATGGCTCAAGAATTTGGGTTTTCTACTATGCACAACGAGCGTGCAGAAAAGTATGGAGAATTGGGTTCTAAGATGCATACTGCACTTCATGAAGTTGTAGGTCATGCTTCAGGAAAGATCAACCCAGGAGTTGGCACTCCAAAACAGACTATGAAAAATTATAGCTCTACCCTGGAAGAAGCGCGAGCAGATCTCGTTGCGCTCTATTTCATAGTGGACGACAAAATGCAGGAGATTGGTTTAATGGAAAACAAAGAACCGGGCTATGCAGAATACGATAACTACATGTCTAATGGAATGATGCTCCAATTGCGACGTATTCTTCCAGGTGATGACATAGAGGAAGACCACATGCGTAATCGTCAACTAGTAGCGTCATGGGCATTCGAACGCGGACGCGAAGAGAATGTAGTCGAACGCAAGGTGATCGATGGTAAGACCTACTTCGTTGTAAACGATTATGAGAAGTTACGTGGATATTTTGGTGAGTTGTTGCGTGAAATTCAGCGTATCAAAAGCGAAGGCGACTTTGAAGCCGGTAGAAATCTTGTGGAAACTTATGGCGTTAAAGTAGATCAAGAGCTTCACGCGGAAGTATTGAGACGCTCAGAGCCGCTAAATTTAGCCCCTTACAGCGGGTTTGTAAATCCTGAGATGGTGCCCGTATTTGAAGGGGACAGTATCGTGGATATTACCGTTGAATATCCTATGGACTTTCTAGGTCAAATGTTGCATTACGGAACTACATATAGCTTTGAATAGGAGTTAGATGAAATTAATAAAAAAGGGCACCCTATGGGGTGCCCTTTCTTTTTGAGTAAAATAGAAGCTTACGTTATTGAATAAAAGGTAACTTGTAAAGGACCTAAAACACCTTTAGATGGAGCATCAGATAACCCTTCACTACAGAACCTATGAG
>CAJQHZ010000047.1 GCA_905478295.1 uncultured Flavobacteriales bacterium
ACACAGAATACCGATTGCGAAGGCAGATTACTAACAATATACTGACGCTGAGGGACGAAAGCGTGGGTAGCGAACAGGATTAGATACCCTGGTAGTCCACGCCGTAAACGATGGATACTAGCTGTTCGACCAACATTGGTTGGTTGAGTGGCTAAGCGAAAGTGATAAGTATCCCACCTGGGGAGTACGGTCGCAAGACTGAAACTCAAAGGAATTGACGGGGGCCCGCACAAGCGGTGGAGCATGTGGTTTAATTCGATGATACGCGAGGAACCTTACCAGGGCTTAAATGTAAGTTGCATGATTTAGAGATAGATCTTTCTTCGGACTACTTACAAGGTGCTGCATGGTTGTCGTCAGCTCGTGCCGTGAGGTGTCAGGTTAAGTCCTATAACGAGCGCAACCCCTGTCGTTAGTTGCCAGCAAGTTAAGTTGGGCACTCTAGCGAGACTGCCAGTGCAAACTGTGAGGAAGGTGGGGATGACGTCAAATCATCACGGCCCTTACGTCCTGGGCTACACACGTGCTACAATGGTCGGTACAGAGAGCAGCCACTACGCGAGTAGGAGCGAATCTATAAAACCGATCTCAGTTCGGATCGCAGTCTGCAACTCGACTGCGTGAAGCTGGAATCGCTAGTAATCGGATATCAGCCATGATCCGGTGAATACGTTCCCGGGCCTTGTACACACCGCCCGTCAAGCCATGGAAGCTGGGGGTACCTGAAGTCGGTGACCGAAAGGAGCTGCCTAGGGTAAAACTGGTAACTGGGGCTAAGTCGTAACAAGGTAGCCGTACCGGAAGGTGCGGCTGGAACACCTCCTTTCTAGAGAAGGTTATGACTTTTAAGGCATTAGCAGAGTTAAAATAGCTATTCACAGCTGTCATTTTTTTATATATAATTGTAAACCTAAAAGTAGAGTCTCGTAGCTCAGCTGGTTAGAGCGCTACACTGATAATGTAGAGGTCGGCAGTTCGAGCCTGCCCGAGACTACTTTTTTTTAATAAGGGAACTTTTTAGAGAAGAGGATTTGTTTTTAGGCTTTATAATAACTGGAAATTCTAGAAGATGGGATTCCGCACAGAGGAATTGTAGCGCTTAGGTTTTACAGTTTTTTTTAATGGGGGATTAGCTCAGCTGGCTAGAGCGCCTGCCTTGCACGCAGGAGGTCATCGGTTCGACTCCGATATTCTCCACGATTCTATAGGGATTATTGTTTACCAGAAGTAATTGTTATCCAACATTTATTGCTTTTTGTTTGCATTAATTTTGATTATTAGAAAGACGTTCATTGACATATTGAAAAGATACAAGAAGTATCAACCAATTTTTTTTTACAAGTAAAAATTAAGAGGTTTATACGAGCAAATATTAATATAATAATAAGTAATAGTAATTTTTTTTAGAAACAATTTTTTAGAGAAAGAGTAACAAAGTTACGATAGGCTAATTAAGGGCGTATGGGGAATGCCTAGGCTCTCAGAGGCGATGAAGGACGTGATAAGCTGCGAAAAGCTGCGGGGATTGGCACATACGATGTGATCCGCAGATATCCGAATGGGGCAACCCACTATATTGAAGATATAGTATCCTGCAAAGGAAGCAAACCCGGGGAACTGAAACATCTAAGTACCCGGAGGAGAAGAAAACAAAAGTGATTCCGTAAGTAGTGGCGAGCGAACGCGGAGTAGCCCAAACCATAGTTGTTACGGCAATTGTGGGGTAATAGGACCACGCTATTCGATGCTTAATAAATTAGAATCTACTGGAAAGTAGGACCAAAGAGGGTGATAGTCCCGTATAGGTAAGTTAAGTTATTGATAGTGGTATCCTGAGTAGTGCGGGGCACGTGAAACCTTGCATGAATTCGCCGGGACCATCCGGTAAGGCTAAATACTCCTGAGAGACCGATAGTGAACCAGTACCGTGAGGGAAAGGTGAAAAGAACCCTGAATAAGGGAGTGAAATAGATCCTGAAACCATACGCTTACAAGCGGTCGGAGCAGACTTGATCTGTGACGGCGTGCCTTTTGCATAATGAGCCTACGAGTTACCGTTACTAGCATGGTTAATCGATTCAGTCGAGGATCCGAAGCGAAAGCGAGTCTGAATAGGGCGAATAAGTTAGTAGTGGTAGACGCGAAACCGAGTGATCTACCCATGAGCAGGTTGAAGCTTTGTTAACCCAAAGTGGAGGACCGAACCCGTTGACGTTGAAAAGTCTTGGGATGACTTGTGGGTAGGGGTGAAAGGCCAATCAAACTCGGAAATAGCTCGTACTCCCCGAAATGCATTTAGGTGCAGCGTTGTAAAAGTTATATAGAGGTAGAGCTACTGATTGGATGCGGGGGCTTCACCGCCTACCAATTCCTGACAAACTCCGAATGCTATATAATGATTTACAGCAGTGAGGGCATGGGTGCTAAGGTCCATGTCCGAGAGGGAAAGAACCCGGACCATCAGCTAAGGTCCCCAAGTGTATACTAAGTTGAATAAACGAGGTTTGACTGCCCAGACAGCTAGGATGTTGGCTTGGAAGCAGCCATTCATTTAAAGAGTGCGTAACAGCTCACTAGTCGAGCGGTCAAGCATGGATAATAATCGGGCATAAGTATACCACCGAAGCTATGGCTTCATACGTAAGTATGAGGGGTAGGGGAGCATTCTATGGGCGTTGAAGGTGAACTGCGAGGTTTGCTGGAGCGTATAGAAAAGAAAATGTAGGCATAAGTAACGACAATGCGGGCGAGAAACCCGCACACCGAAAGACTAAGGTTTCCTCAGCTATGCTAATCAGCTGAGGGTTAGTCGGGACCTAACGCGAACCCGAAAGGGGTAGTGGATGGACAACCAGTTAATATTCTGGTACCTGCCGGCGCTAAACGTGACGGAGGGGAGTAGTTATTGCGTACTGACGGAATAGTACGTTGAAGCAACCGTTAAGGTTGTGATAGTACACCAAGGCTTCGGCTGCGGTGATAATATAGCGAATCCACTTCCAAGAAAAGCAAGCCAGGCAGCCCGTACCGCAAACCGACACAGGTAGTTGGGATGAGAATTCTAAGGTGCTCGAGAGATTCATGGCTAAGGAACTAGGCAAAATCGGCCCGTAACTTCGGGAGAAGGGTCGCCAGCAGTAATGCTGGCCGCAGTGAAGAGGTCCAGGCGACTGTTTATCAAAAACACAGGACTCTGCTAAGTTGAAAGACGATGTATAGGGTCTGACACCTGCCCGGTGCCGGAAGGTTAAGTGGAGATGTTAGCTTCGGCGAAGCATTGAAATGAAGCCCCGGTAAACGGCGGCCGTAACTATAACGGTCCTAAGGTAGCGAAATTCCTTGTCGGGTAAGTTCCGACCTGCACGAATGGTGTAACGATCTGGACACTGTCTCAGCCATGAGCTCGGTGAAATTGTAGTATCGGTGAAGATGCCGATTACCCGCTACGGGACGAAAAGACCCCGTGCACCTTTACTATAGCTTCGTATTGACCTTGGATAAGTAATGTGTAGGATAGGTGGGAGACATTGAAGCGGCGTCGCCAGGCGTTGTGGAGTCATTGTTGAAATACCACCCTTTGCTTATCTAGGGCCTAATCCCCAACGGGAGACAGTGCGTGGTGGGTAGTTTGACTGGGGTGGTCGCCTCCAAAAGAGTAACGGAGGCTTCTAAAGGTACCCTCAGCACGCTTGGTAACCGTGCGTAGAGTGCAATGGCATAAGGGTGCTTGACT
>CAJQHZ010000048.1 GCA_905478295.1 uncultured Flavobacteriales bacterium
CAACCCCATAACAGAAGCAAGTGAAATGAATGCAGGAAAACATGCGGGACAACTTAAAGCAGCAATCCAAATACCAACAGTTCCTATTTTATCTGTATGAAATCTTTTCATTATTTCACTCCCACTCAATAGTCGCAGATTTACAGAGCCTTATAGACAAAGGGCTACAAGCACGAAAATAAAACCGTGTAACTTTCGTGTAACTCTTCCCTTCTGTTTTTGTTCTGCCCATTAAACCAATTCCTCTGTTTTATCAGTAACTTAGCGACTTGTAAGTTACAAACATTGTAACTCTAATGCCCTACTCCAAACATACCTTCATCTTCTATTTTTTTTATGTTTGCTTTTGCTTTGTTGAACAATCTGTATGTAGCCATTTTGTAATAGTTCTTTGCTTTCTTTCTTTCTTCACATTGTGGTGTCTTAACTGCAATGCCTAAATACTTAGCAATATACAGTTCTCTTAATTTCTCTAACTCATCTTCTGTTAGTAAACGAGCATCTACAAACTCATCTTCGTTCTGGTTAATTCGAAATAAGGGCTTTCGTCATTAATCAGAAAGCCCTTAACATTAGATCGCAGTTTTGCTGTGAACGAGTCTGTAGAGTACAGGTAGTACAACCAGAGTTAATAAGGTAGAGGATATGATCCCACCAATGACCACCGTTGCCAGAGGTCGCTGCACCTCTGCGCCAGTACCTACGTTAAGCGCCATGGGCACGAAACCAAGACTCGCCACTAACGCGGTCATCAGCACTGGCCGCAAACGTGTCATTGCACCATCAATAATCGAGTTTACTAACTCGCCAGTTTCTTCCATCCTCTGCCTGATAAAAGACAGCATCACCAGACCATTCAATACAGCTATACCAGAGAGCGCGATAAAACCAATCCCTGCGGATATTGAAAGAGGCATATCTCTGATCCAAAGCGCAAAGATGCCGCCAGTTAATGCCAAAGGGACGCCTGTAAAAATTATCAAGGCGTCTTTGACTGAGCCGAATGCAATCACAAGTAATGTAAGGATCAGAAAAAGCGTTGCGGGCACAACCAAACTCAGTCGCTGACTTGCGCTTTCCAATTGCTCAAACGTACCGCCATAACTTATCCAGTAGCCACTTGGCAGTACCACATTGGCTGCGATCTGCTCTTTAGCATCATTCACAAAAGAGCCTAAATCACGATCTCTCACATTTGCTGTGACTACGATACGGCGCTTTGCGTTTTCTCGACTTATTTGACTGGGTATATTGGTATATTCAAGCTCAGCCACCTCGGCGATTGGCACATACTCACCATCATTGGTCATGATGGGTATATTTCCCAGTGCTTCTAAGTTATTGCGAATATCTTCAGAATAACGAACAACAATCTCAAAACGTCTGTCACCTTCAAATACTAAGCCTGCTACTTTGCCGCCAACGGATGCACTTAACCATGTTTGCAAGTCAGTTACGTCTAAGTTGTAACGCGCCAGCGCATAAGGTTTCGGGTTCACCTTGAAGATGGGGATCTCATCTACTTGTTCTACTCGTGCGTCAGCAGCGCCCGGAATACCTTGTAATACGGCTAAGACATCACCAGCTGAATCCCGCAGCTTATCCAGATCATCACCATAAATTTTGATCCCTAAATCTGCTCTAACGCCACTAATCAATTCGTTAAAGCGCATCTGTATGGGTTGCGTAAACTCATAGTTATTGCCGGGCACATTTTGAAGATCCCGTTCTAATTGCTCGACAAACTTCGCTTTCGATAATGCAGGGTTTGGCCATTGATCAATTGGTTTTAACATGACAAAAGTGTCGGTGACATTGGGTGGCATAGCATCAGTAGCCACCTCAGCAGTACCCGTTTTAGCAAACACGGTGCTTACCTGTGGGTATTGCATAATGACCTGTTCAAGCCGTTTTTGCATATCGACAGCCTGCTCAATTCCCGTGCCGGGCACTCTCATTGCATGAAGGGCGATGTCACCCTCATCAAGTTGCGGCACGAATTCAGAGCCTAGACGCATCCCAAACCAAACACTGATGATAACAAGCAATGTCGCAGCACCTACGACTAACCATCGTAATTTTAATGCCCACTCCAATACAGGGCGGTAAACTGATTTAGCCCCTGTTATTATTGGACTCTCTTTTTCACTAACCTTGCCTGACATGAACATAGCAACGGCTGCGGGCACGATGGTGATTGAAAATACCATTGCCGCTAACAATGCCAATATTACGGTAGCCGCCATTGGGTGAAACATCTTCCCTTCGACACCTGTTAAGCTAAAGATAGGAATGTACACAATCGTGATTATCATCACGCCAAAAAGACTTGGGCCTATCACTTCATTCGTTGCCTCAAATACAACTTCCAGCCGTTCTTTAAGAGGCAGTATTGCACCCGTTCGCCGCTGCGATTCACTTAACCGCCTAATACAGTTCTCCACAATAATAACTGCACCATCGACAATCAGTCCAAAGTCTAACGCGCCTAAGCTCATTAGGTTCGCGCTTACGCCCGTTCTTACCATACCTGTTATCGTGGCAAGCATAGCAAGAGGGATGACAGCAGCGGTGATGATGGCAGCTCGTATGTTGCCCAATAGTAAAAATAGGACGACAATAACCAGCAATGCGCCTTCAATAAGGTTTTTTCGTACTGTGTTGATGGCTTTATCTACCAGCGCAGTGCGATCATAAACACTTTGAATAAGCACGCCCTCTGGCAAGCTTGCTTGGATTTCATCCACTTTATCAGCCACGTCTAGCGCAACAGCTCGGCTATTTTCGCCTATTAGCATCATCGCTGTGCCAAGCACAGTCTCTTGTCCTTCAAGTGTTGCAGCGCCCGTTCTAAGCTCCTTACCGATGGCGACCTCTGCAATATCATTTACCGTAACGGGAGATTGGTTTGTAAGCGTTACCACCACGTTACCGATGTCCTCAACGCTTGATAGTCTCGCTTGTGAACGTACTAGTATTTGTTGGCCGTTGCGTTCAATGTACCCAGCGCCCTGATTAGCGTTATTTCGCTCCAATGCCCGCAATAAATCGTCAGTACTAACGCCATAATTAAGCATGAGTTGAGGGTTAGGCTTTACATGATATTGTTTGGTAAAACCGCCAATAGCATTAACCTCTGTTACCCCTTTCACCAAGGCCAGTTGAGGTTTCACCACCCAATCGTGTAACTCACGAAGCGCCATCGCATCAAATTTTCTGCCATCGGCAGTTACTGTGCCGGGCTTCGCGCTAAGCGTGTACATGTAAATTTCACCCAAACCTGTGGCAATCGGCCCCATTTCAGGCTCAATACCATCGGGTAATTGGCTTTTGATAATGCCTAGCCGTTCGTTTATGAGATTTCTGGCAAAAAAGAGATCCGTGCCTTCTTCAAAAACGGCCGTCACTTGTGACAAGCCATAGCGCGATAGTGAACGTGTGTAGTCCAAGTTTGGTAAACCTGCCAAGACGTTTTCTACCAAAAAGGTGATGCGCTGTTCGGTTTCAAGCGGTGAATAGCCTTTTGCTTGTGTGTTGATTTGTACCTGAACATTAGTGATATCGGGTACGGCATCAATAGGCAGCTTTTGATAGCTGAATAGGCCAAAGCCAATTATCAAAAAACAAAGCATAAGAAAAATGCCGCGCTTTTCGATTGCGGTGCGAATAATGGAAGCTAGCATCTTAAGCCTCCCTTAAAACTGCACGCCAATTGACATGGAAACATTTGATTGGGTGAGGCGTTAATGATCATGACCTGCCTCCGACTTTTCCAAATCTGCTTTAATCATGTAACTATTGGAAGCCACGACACGTTCGCCTGTTTCAAGACCACTGATGACCTCGATATAGCGACCATCTGAGACCCCAAGCTCGACCGCTCTGGGCCTATACTCTTCACCCTCAACCACAAACACAACTTGCTTGGCTTCATACTCTTGCACAGCAGATAGAGGAACAGCATGATTGACTGACTTAGTTGATGTCGTAACCTGTGCTTTGACCAGCGTACCGAGTGGCCAATATCCAGTACTATTGTCGATACTTACATTGGCAAGAGAGTGCGGATTGCCATCAGCAGAAGGCGTAATGTAGGCAATTTTGGAGGTTTGATTGAAACCTGCGTGGCTTAGTTCAACTGACTGTCCAACCTTGATGCTGCTAAGCACCTGCGAAAATACAGTCAGTTGTGCCCATACGTTTTTATAATTAGCTAACGAAAAGAGTACTTGTCCGTTTGATAGCTCACCATTATTTGCATGTCGCGCAATCACATTGCCATCAAAAGGTGACGTGATGGGATAACTTGTCAAACTATCATTGGACTCCACAATCGCTAAAATATCGCCTTTATTAACGGGGTCTCCAATGTTGACTTTTACATCCTTAATAACACCGTCAAACCGTACTCTTATATGACTTAATGAGGCGGGGTCTGCACTAATTCGCCCATAAAGTGTAGTTTTTACCGCAATCTCACTAGCGAGCACGGGAGTGGCGGAAATATCGTTCTGAATTGCTATTTCATTGCTCATCCTTACGACTTCACTTGCGTGATTGTCTCTATCGTTGGAATTTGCATCAATTTGTTTATCACCTGCGATTGCGGTGAAGCTATAAAGGCTAAGGGTGAAGATGGAAATAAGTACTTTTTGTAGTGTGAATTTATTCATAATCATGACTTCTTATCGAAATGTTAGATGACTGCTGCAAATTGTCTTGGTGACTTGAGTGCATTGAGTCATCATTGTGTTCAGTCTTCAGCGCGAGACCTGTGAGTGTTTCAATTTCTGTTTTGCTTAAATGAACTTGAGAAGCAGCCTCTATTAATGTCAGGCGGGTTGTCAGAAATTCTTGTCGAGTAGTTACCCATTCCAAGTAGCTGAAACGGCCCTCTAAATATGCGCTCTCTACTAAATCTAACGCTTCCTTTAAGGGGGGAATTACGTTGAGCTGAATAGTTTCAACCTCTAGCAATGCACGTGTATGTTCGCCTAACGCTTGATTAACTGAATGTAATAGACTGCGAAGGTTGCTTTGTTTTTGCAGCTCTATTGCGTCAAGGCGTGCCCTATGCGCTTCGTATTCACCAAGGTTTCGTTCTTTTTGAAACAATGAAACGCTTATTCCGGCAACTAGTGCGGTTTCATCAATACCTTGCATTCTGCGAAGCCCGGCTGACCACTCAATATCAGCGAGGTTATTCGCTTGCGCTAGACGAAGCTGCGCAGCTTGCAC
>CAJQHZ010000049.1 GCA_905478295.1 uncultured Flavobacteriales bacterium
TCCACATCCGGGTCCATATTGTCCACCACCGTGACCTTAGACCACGCAGTGTCGCTGTTGCCCGACTTATCCACTCCCGTCAGCACCACCCAGTGGTCACCAAGGTCCGAACAGTCGTAGCTCGAAGTATCAATATATAAGGTGTCAAAACCAATGTTGTCCGCGCTGCCGTTGTCCACCTGGAACACCGTAATATCCCCTAGACCCGAAGCATCCAATGGTAAAACAAGGTCCTTCGCCTTCACGTTTGGAGCCAATGGATCTATCACCCAGATGTCCGTCAAGGCAACGGACTGGTTATTATTTACATCCGTTACTGAAACGGTGATGGTATTCAGCCCGAGATTAGAAGCACTGAAGTCTAAATCCGAGAACACAATGGTCTGGATGCCACAGTTGTCCCTTATGTATTCAATCACCGCAGAAGTATCCAAGCTGCCCTGGCCCGAAGCGTTCAGCGCCACCGTATCCGTAAACAACGCAATCCATGGAGACAGAGAATCCTTGACGTTGATAATAAAATCTACAGCGGTAATATTACCCGCCTCATCGGCACCACTCACTGCGCTCAGGTGTGCGCCCACATCACCACAAGTGAAGACCTGCGGTGTGAAGTTAAAGGTCGCATCACAGTTGTCGTTAAAGGCCTGATAAACCTGGGCGGTATCGAAAGGCACCGTTCCTGAACTGTCTAAATACAACGTAACATCACTGGCCACACCCCATGGTGCTATGTTGTCTACAACAGTCACATAAACAGTATCGTAAGCCGTATTTCCATTCTCGTCAACTGCAGTAAATACAATCTTATTTAGACCTAAATCGTCACAATTAAAAGTCGTATCCGCCAATGACATTGTGAAGAGGTTAGAGTCCGATGTACCAACATTGACATCCTCTATGTATAAAATCGCTCCTCCCAAGCTATCCAAAGGTAATGTTATGGGTTGAACCGCAATATTAGGAGGAATGGTATCTAATAACGCCCTTGCATATCCATACATGTTAATAGAAGTTACAGAATCTGAATTACAGATGTTCTGGAAATCTTTACCGTCGGATAAAATATTTAATATGAAATCCCTGCGCAGTCTTGATGTGTCGTGACGTGGCTGGAATCTAAAGTGTACATCTACATCCTGACCAGCCAATAATTGTACCGGTAGGCCTGAAAGATAGGTAACGTCTAAAGAATCTTGGCCAGAAATGAATGCCGAATCAACAGACAACACTGAAAATGGAGAACTCTGAGCATTACGGAAAGGAACTGAAAAGTCGACGAATTCAGAAGCAGCATTTTCATAGGTAATTAACGTGTCAAGAGAAACGAGTGAGTCTAGAGCAAGAGGAAATTCAAAATCATCAAGCACCAACTCATCGTAGTTAGTGCCACTCTGATTTTGCCTGAACCTGATCATGGTACTCGATGTTTGAGCAGCAGTTGGAATTGTTATAATGCGCTGGACTGCAGCACCACCTCTTCCACCCTGATTGGGGGGATTTTGAGGATAAGATGAATAATTGCGAAAATCGACCCAGTTCTGTCCACCATTTAAAGAATATGACAGACGGACTCCTTCCCCCCCATCGGCCGCTTCACAAGTTCCTTGAGCTACCCAAAACTTTATATCTCCTCCATTGCTTAAATCGAGAGGGACGGTCTGAATCCAACGTGCATTACCATAACCATAGAAATGTAATGCAAAAAAACCTTCAATGGCGTCCCCACAGGGCGACGTATTGTTACCATATATATTGGCAGCAACACCAAAAGAATCCCATAAGTCAGGATTAGGTAAAGTACCTGTCTCAAAATTATCGGTGGCACCGGTGCTAGCGTCCTGTAAAGAACCGGTTCCAGCATATTTTGAAATCGAAACGGCATGAGATCTGTAGCTAGCATCGCTCTCACCTTTAGTATAGATACTCAGTGACCTAGTTTCACCGTTGGCAAACTGACAATCTACTTGCCAATCATAAATATAGAATCTCCATTTATGCTGGTCAATAACAACATTACTAGAATCAATGGTGTACTCTTGATTGTTCCACGTAAAGTAAATGGTGTCTTCATCCGCACCCATGTGTCCGCCCCAAACACCTTCAACATACATAGTATCTGAAGAGTAATCCTTCAACTGGTTTGAATTAAAAATATCATATGGCGCCAATGTTTTACCCGAGGTAAATTCATCGATCGTTCCGATGGTCAACGCCCCAACCGCTTGCCAAGTACTATCCAACTCGGATCCATCATCGAAACCTGCATAATCGTAATTATTCTGCGCAGTATCTGAGGTAAAGACACTTATCGCAGATTGGTCAATCATGTTGAGAGATTTAAAACGATTGAATTCAGCCAGGTCGAAACCAATTTCTAGCCAAGAATCCTCTTGCCCATTTTGGTCTAAGTCCGTTGCGGCATTATATAATGAAATATAATAATTGTTCGTACCGGTTAAGGTACCGCTGGCACTGGGGTTAATATTTAACTGATTTGGCGTGTTGTTGAAAGTACTTGAAGTTTGAATGGTATCGTGAAGACTGATGGTATAGTTAGCCAAATCAACTCTCAAGTAAGTATCGACCTCCATATCCTGTTGCGCGATGTCTAAGCCGATCCACAGCAAACCATCATTAAACGTACTGTCACCGAGTCGGGCTCGGAAAAACAGATGATCGGTTAATTTACTCTCCTCCGTATCGTATAATCTTTGGTAAGTCGCCTGAAAAAGAGCATTGGAATCGTTTCCAACAAGGTCTATCTCACTAGAAGTGCCGGTTTGATCGTCGTACGGGTCCCACATAGAGCCTTTCAGGAGGTCGTGCCACTGCATTTCAGCGACAGAGAGTGAATCCCCTGATACCAGGGTATTTCGGTACTCAAAAACAAACGATGATACACACTGCTCCGTAGGGTTCGGATTATGATAGTATAGTTTGATCGTATCGTTATACCCTAAAACAGTGTCTATTGGTAATGCAGGCACGGTGATATCCAGCCGAGAGTTAAGATCAATGTAAGGGCCGACATTAATATCGTTAAGAGTAATACTATCGTCATAAGCATTTCCCGGGCCATAACGATGCCAACCCCAATAAACTGGGCTTATCCGCATCGCGTCTCCTGCATTCACGGATGACGGAGTTACGGATTGAATTGTATTATTGTCGTAATACCGATGCCATAAACCGCTAGAACTAGTATAATTCGTACAGCCATTTTCGTCAGTCACAAGTGCTTTATATGCAGTGTAGGGACCACCACCCCCGGCCAGACTGTCGTAGGGAGCTCGAAATGTATCGCCGGATGCTACGGCAATGTCATAATAGCCGCTGATAGTATCAGCATTATTGAACCTAGTACTTGGATTCGAAATGTAATTATTAGGAAAACTGCTCGTGTTATTACGATACCAAACTTGGTATAACAGCGTATCTGATTCGGGACTAGTAAATTTAAATTCAAGAGAATCGCCATGTCCACAGCTAATTGTATGACTACGGTGATAATTTGATGGCACCGAAAAAACCTCTGCTGGTCTACCAAGCCAGGTATTCGTGAAGGGTGCTGTCCAAACGGGTTCTGGTTTACGACACGCAAGACTATTGTTGTTTTTCTTTACAAAAAAGATTTGTACACTATCTGTTTCTGTTCGAGTTGAATTTAGTAGACTAGACGATACATCGGCTAGATTGCCTGGACGTAACCATAAGAAGAGTGTGTCCTGAATTGTGCTGGGAGTAGCTATATCCCAATTAGTGTTATAATCATAAATTGAACTCCAAGCTGTCGGAGGGGGTGAACGATCATAGGTAACCTTGAATCTATAATATTTGGGAAGCTCTATGAACAGATCAGCATTCTCTTGATTCGCTTTCAACCCTTTTACGTAAATTTCAAAGAGCAAAGTATCCCCGCTGTCAGAATTATTACACTGTACAGTATCGTCTAAACTTTTTAGCTGGGTGACCTCCAAAACCCCTGGTTCTCTTGCTACGGTATTGGTCTGAAATTCGATGCCTTGACGATGAAAACTAACCAAATCAGGTACTGAATCTTTATTAAAATCTGCAGCAAACGTATGCCTGTAATATGGGTAGTTTCCAGGCAACGCGTATTTATTAATGTTAATCCTAATAGGTGTACCGAAATCGGATCCAGACAAAGACTGCATGTCCGCAGCCCTATTTTCTATAACCCAATGGGAGGCACGAGATGAACCGCCCAATGCTGCCGAAATGATATCCATTTTCCCGTCCCAATTGACATCAGCCAGGCTGAAGTGATAGTTTCTAGCTGTGGAAACATAACTAGAATTAGTACCTGAATTAGTAGCATGAGGGATGGTCAAATTACCAAAATCAGATGCCGCCAAAGTACCGGAAGTATAGGTATTGAGGTATCCATAAATTGACTGCGATGTAGTTTTACTAACCGGGCTCACGACGATATCTGATTTACCGTCAGAATTTAGATCGCCAACAGCAATAAATCCGTATGCCACAGTGGATGTTATATGAATCGAAGACCAGGTAGATGAGGCATCTCGCATGAAAATTTGAAGACCCTCGGAGTGAGCAACCACGATATCCTGTCTACCGTCCAAATTGAAGTCTCCCAACTCAATATGGTAGGGGGTAACATCCCCTCCCGTAGAGTTCGTTATTCCTAGTTTTATAGAGTCGTTTTGATTTATTGAAAAATTCGTAAAAGCTCCAACCGTTGTAGTATTTTTATAAATGACTACGGTATCCATATCGTCTCTTAAGCCAATAATATCCTGAAGCCCATCGTCTGTCATGTCTGCTGTTTGAACCATATCAAGGTGCGGTAGGCTCAGATCAAAAGTGGTCGAAAAAATATAGGTGGAGGTAGTGTAATCATTAAGAAGTATGGAAACCGTATTAGCACCTCCAGCTCCTGAATTACCATTAGTAACAATCAAATCCTGCTTTCCATCAGCATTTGCATCAAAAATGGAAACGTTTTCCGCTTGTTCTACAACTTGCTTTTCGACCCTGGCTAAGTTAGCAGTAGAAAATGCATTGGTCGTATTGTTATTTTTCCAGATGTATAGCGCAGACCCCGTCAAAGAAGTACTCTCCTGGATATGAATAAAGTCCAAATCTCCGTCCTTATCAAAATCACTAAAGGTTCCTGAAGCATATACGTCATTACCTAACTTTGAAAGTGCGTCAACATAGTCACCAACCCCAACCGAACTATTAGTATTACCCGTTAAATCACACGGAGGAGAAAACACATAAGACGAATCAGTATCGCCAAGAATATTCAGGATTTGAGATGATTGTACCGTAAAATTCGTAGTTAGATTGGTATAAAGCACCGGTCCAGGAATGGCGTTGCCGGGTACGGTGAATTGAACCTGTGTAGTCGTGCTGGCTATAATGTTTGCCTCCGCTGAAGATAAATCAAGATAGCCGTTTGCAGCGGTTGTAAAACCGGTCCCAGTAATCGTAATAGTATCCCCAGGAACGGCTGCATTAGGTGAAATACTAGAAATAGTGACCGACTGCGCTAAAGCTATATTGCCAGTTAAGCCAATGATCGTTAGAATGAATATTCTCAATCGCGTTTTCAACCCTGATTTCATACGTTTCATATTATACATCAAATATGCTTTGCGGTTTGTGTTTGTTTCAAATATAACCATATCACAAATTCTCTTTATTGTTGAATGATGATGCGCTCGTTACGAACGATGCCTTCATCAGACCTTAATCTTATTAAATACACCCCTGCTGGGTAGTCCCTCATGTCGAGTCGTATCGGCTCGGAGCCCTCATAATGACTTTCCATAAGCTGTTTTCCTGTCAAGCCGTACAGCTCCACATCTAGCTCCATCGCATAGCCCCTGCGGT
>CAJQHZ010000050.1 GCA_905478295.1 uncultured Flavobacteriales bacterium
CATTTACCCTTACTTTGTGTTCTCGTTCCAACGCAACTGTCGGAACTTCAAATGTAAGGGCTTCCGAGCGATGAGAAAACTTAGAAACAGTGAATTGGGCCGATTATCTCCCGAAGACTACAAAAAAACAGAAAAAACACCGCTTGTCATTGTCAGCGATAATATACGCTCCATGCACAACATCGGCAGTCTTTTTCGCACTGCTGACTGCTTTCGGGTGGCTCACATTCACCTCTGCGGACTTAGCCCCATTCCCGGTCACCCAGAGATCGAAAAAACCGCGCTCGGTGCGACGGAAAGTGTGCCATGGACGCAACACGAAAACACACTGAGTTGCCTAAAGCAATTAAAGTCAGAAGGGTACCACATCGCAGCGCTTGAGCAAGCTGAACATAGTATCGACTTGAGAGACTATGCACCTGAAGCACCTACTGCCCTAGTCGTAGGACACGAGGTTATTGGTGTTGCACAGGACGTTGTAGATGCCTGCGACGATGTAGTTGAAATCATCCAATTTGGCACCAAACACAGCCTCAACGTCAGTGTCAGTGCAGGATTAGCAATCTTCGATTTACATCGAAAGTTAACTAGCTGAGTTTAGTGGGAACCGCTGTATCTGGACAAACCTCAAGCAGCGCCGAGACCGACTGACCTAAAATGGGGTGCATCCATTCGGGATGAACTTCTTGAAGCGGCAGAAGCGTAAACCTGCGTAAATGCATGCGTGGATGGGGCAGTTCCAAAAGTGCTGTTTGCTGGACCAAAGCGTCGATGGAAAGTATATCAATATCAATTAATCGGTCTGCATAGCCTTCGGTCAAACGTTCACGGCCCAATTCCTGCTCCACCGCCAACAACCCCTGCATCAACAACTCTGGTTCCATCGCGGTATGCAGTAGCAGCACTTGGTTAAGATAGGAAGCATTGCTTTCGTAACCCCAGGCGGGGCTCTCATAGTGTGCGCTGGTGCGATCAATTTTTCCAAATCGGCGAATAGATTCGATGGCTTTGGCAAGGTTTTCACGCTTATGACCTAAATTCGTTCCCAGTAAAATTAATACCTCCTTCATGAAATCATTTTTCAGCACAGTCCTCGCCGTCGTTACGGCACTCATCGCCTCTGTTTTATTCTTGTTCGGTTTGCTCATTGTGGCCAGCGTAACGAGCGAAAGTCCGGTGCCAAAGGTAGCAGACAATACGCTATTGCGCATTAAACTTTCGGGAAGCCTTGAGGAACGTGCGATAGAAGATCCGCTCAATGGTTTAAGCGCTGCTTTGCTGGGGATGGATGCTCCAGAAGCATTGGGACTTAATCAACTTCGTGAAGGCTTAGCCTATGCCGCTGAAGATGATCGCATACAGGGCATCCTGCTCGACCAAGGTGCTTTTGCAGCCGGGTATGGACTATTGGAAGAGTTGACCGACCATTTAAATGCATTCAAATCCTCAAACGGAAAACCCATTTATACGTACGGCGAATACTACACGCAAAAAGGGGCTGCACTCAGCGCATTGGCAGATTCTACGATCCTGCACCCGGGTGGTATCTTCGATTTACGCGGTATAGGAACAACAAGTACTTATTATAAAACGTTTTTCGACAAATTTGGCATTGAGCCACTGGTCGTTAGGGGTACAGGAAATAAATTTAAAAGTGCCGTTGAGCCGTTCATTACCAGCGAAATGAGTGATGAAAATCGTCTTCAACTAACCCACCTTATCACTCAGTTTTGGGACTTTATCGGCCTTAATTTCGAACAAAAAGGAGTGAATCGTACAATGTTAGATGCAGCTGCGGAGGGCTTTATTGGGATGGATGCCGATGCAACACTGGAAGCAGGGTTAGTAGATGCATTAGGCTACCGAGAAGATGTTATGGAATACTTTAAGGAAAAATACGAAGTGCTGAATTGGTCCGATTACGCTGCGCAACTTCCCAGCTCCCGTTCAAAAGATCGCATCGCGATTGTTTACGCAAACGGTTCGATAGGAAACGGTTCCGGTGACGAAACTACCATCGGTACAGAAAACATCGTTAAAGCACTCCGCAAAGCAGAGAAAAATGATAAAGTGAAAGCCATCGTACTGCGCGTGAACAGCCCAGGTGGCAGCGCTTTAACCTCAGATATTATTCACCATACAATCGAAAGCATTGAAAAACCGGTGATTGTAAGCCAAGGAAACTATGCTGCTTCTGGCGGCTATTACATCAGCTGTAATGCCGATGCCATCTTCACCAACAGCACCACCATCACTGGAAGTATCGGCATATTCATGAGCCTGTTCACTGCAGAAGAATTAATGACCCAAACGTTGGGTTTGGCGGTGGAAGAAGTGCAAACGCACCCTATGGCGAACTTCCCAAATCTCGCAAAACACCCCGATTCCGCTCAATACGCCATCCTCCAGCATATGATCGACCGGGGCTATGGAGATTTTACGGGTAAAGTGGCCCGTGGCCGCGGCATGGAACTAAATTACCTGCTCCCATTATGTGGCGGTCGCGTGTGGACAGGTAAAGATGCGGTAGACAATGCCCTGGCAGATTACGAAGGCGGAATGAACGAAGCGCTAGAATACGCTGCAAAACAAGCCGGAATAGAATCGTATCAAACCTATGAATTGCCCGCAGTGGAACTGGGTATTGAAAAATATTTGAAATCCTTTGGCGTCGCAAGCGCAGAGGCGAAAACCCCAGATTTTCTTCAAAATGAAGCCCTCGAAGAATTGTGGTTTCTAGCTAAAAATCCGGGCATGCAAGCACGACTCAACCCCATCTTCATGAACTTATGATCGCCGAAAAAAAAGCCAAAGCTGAGCGATTGTATTACGTCCTCGGCGCCCTCTTTATCGCGGCGCTCATCACGTGCAATCTGATCGCAAATAAATTCATTAGCATCGATCTTGGATTCAAGGTATTTACGATCAGCGCCGGGGTTTTGCCCTATCCATTGACTTTTTTGATTACCGATATTTTAAGCGAATTGTACGGACAGAAAAGAACGACACAAGTGGTATTGTCTGGACTCATAGCCAGTATTTTCGTATTGTTTGTCTTGTGGCTGGGTGCCCAATTCCCGGCAATAGCTACTTCCCCTATTTCCGATGAAACCTATAACAACGTCTTTCAAAATGCTTGGCGTGTCATTGCCGCTTCCATGTTTGCCTACCTCGCAGCCCAGTTGATCGACGTTCGGCTGTTTCATTTTTGGAAAAAAATCACTGGAGGTAAGATGCTTTGGGTGCGCAATAATTTTTCCACCCTCGCGAGCCAATTGGTCGATACGACTTTGGTCGTTTTTGTATTGTTCGTAGGCACCCTTCCCTTCGGCACGATGGCAGATTACATCTGGGACGGATGGCTCTTTAAAGCCACTGCAGCCGCATTTGATACTGTATTGATTTATGCCTTTATGTGGTGGGCACGCCGATTCTTTAAGTTAGAGATGGGCGAAGAGATTGCGCTGTAATTAGCGAATTTCTAAATCAACGCGATGCCCATGATGCGCTCGAACGTTGAATACGCCATTTTCAAGCATTAAATACTGACCACGAATACCCAATAATTTCCCGGAAAAGGAATCGCCTTTTTCTTTAAAACTCAAACTTTTAACTTTGAGCAGCTGTTCGGCTATTGGGTACTTCATGGACCAAATTTCCGGTGCTTCTTCGGCATATTGTTTTAACGCTTGTGGTAGCACTTCTAATGCATGATGCCAAGCATCTTCTAGGGATTCGTCGCAGGGATCATTACGCAGCATGGCTTGCCACGAAGTCTTATCTGTAAAATAGTCTTTAAGGGCAACTTCTGCCTCCCCGGCTAAATACCTGTTGGGTACTTCCAGCAGGACTGCAGCTTCAGCCGCACCCTGATCCATCCACCGGTACGGACGTTGCGTGCCTCTTGTGACGCCCACCTTGATTCGGTTCGTTTTCGCGAGGTACACAAAATGCGGCTGCAATTGCAAGCGCTGTTCAAACTCCAGATCGCGTTCTGCAATGCCCAAATGGGCCTTACTTAATTCCGGTTTCATAATAGTTGGCGAGGCCTCAGGCTTTGTAAAGAAACACTCACGGCAGAAGTTTTGGCGGTATACCTCAGGTACTAATTGGCCACAAAAACAAATGTGCTCACCCAAAAAAGTAGCCGAAAATTCACGGCCAATCAATGCATTCATCAGCAGTAAATCACCGCCTACTTTGAGGGTGTAACGAATGGTAGAGCCGTATTGAGTAGACATTTTATGAAGCGCGCCGTGGTACTGCATTTTTAGTTTAATTTTAATTCTTGTGAAGGTACACAGCGTAACTGAAACACAAGCCTTGCCATGATTTATACTTGGGTCAATAAAGTCATTCGTCAAAACATGCGCAAGCGCGTGGAGGAAATCATTGCCTTTAACGAAGCGCCTGTTGAAACGCAAGCTGAATTATTACGCGACCTGGTCAGTAAAGCGCGAAACACGACCTACGGACAGCTGCATCATTTTGAGCATGTTAGCGATCGTGAGGTCTTTTCAAAATTGGTCCCGCTCTCCAACTATGAGTTGCTCAAGCCGCACATCGAACAGATGCGTGAAGGAAAAACCGACATATTGTGGCCCGGCAAAATTGAATGGTTTGCGAAAAGCTCAGGAACGACTTCTGGCGTGTCAAAGTACCTTCCCGTCTCTAAGGAAAGTATTGAGGAATGTCACTTTTCGGGTGGCCGATTCGAACTCGCCCTCTACTGCAATACGGTCACTGAAACGAAAATTTTCGAAGGCTTGGGACTGCGCTTAGGCGGTTCCACACAAATTCAACAAGAGGGCAATGGACAAAGCGGCGACCTCAGCGCCATTTTAATTCAGAACATCCCGCTCTGGGCGGAATTACGCAGTGCGCCCAGTCATGAAACGGCACTTTTAAGCGATTGGGAAGAGAAATTGGAGGCCATAGTCGATGAGGCCATCACCCAAAACATCACCTCACTTTGGGGCGTGAGCAGCTGGTTTTTAGTGCTCTTCAAAAAAGTACTGGAACGAACGGGCAAGTCACATTTATTGGAAGTATGGCCCAATCTTGAACTCTTCGCACACGGTGGCGTAAACTTCGCTCCTTACGAAAAGCAATTCCGGGAAATGATGCCGGGAAGGCAGGTAACCTTCATGGAAAACTACAATGCCTCTGAAGGATTCTTCGCGGTGCAGGACGATCCGTCCATAGACGGTATGTTGCTCTTGCTGGATAATGGCATTTATTACGAATTCATTCCGCTCGACTCTTTTAACGGAACGGATAGTAAAACCATTCTCTTGGAGGACGTGGAATTGAACACCGATTATGCCATAGTGATCACCACCAACGGAGGACTTTGGCGTTACATCCTAGGAGATACCGTGAAGTTCGTCTCAAAAAAACCTTTGCGAATCAAGGTTAGCGGACGGACCGCTCACTTCATTAATGCTTTTGGCGAGGAGATTATCGTTACAGATGCTGAATATGCACTTCAGGCGACCTGTGAAGCTATGGAATGTCGGGTGATTGATTTCCATGCTGCGCCGTGTTACATGAACGATAAGACCACCGGTGCGCATCAATGGATTATTGAGTTTGAACAACCACCGGCAGATTTAGAGGCGTTCAAAATAGAATTGGACAGAAATCTACAGGGTCAAAATTCAGACTACCAGGCGAAACGGAAATACGACCTCGTCCTAGAACCACCCCGTATTATCGCTTCAGAACCTGGCCTTTTTCATCACTGGCTGAAAGGAAAAGGAAAGTTGGGCGGACAGAACAAAGTTCCCCGCCTCAGCAACAATCGTTTACTTATAGAGCAGTTTCTAACGCTGAATACTTCGCTTCAAACTCAGCCATGACGGCGGTCCAAAGTTCAATTCTTGACTGTAATGCTGCTTTTGAAGACAGCGCTGCTTGTTCCCATTTTTCTTCATTATCACCGCAAAGCCGCTCCACCATTTGCTCGGCGAGATGGCCGTGTAAATCCCCATCGATCTCAATGTGGCGCTCTAAATAGTAAGCGAATAAGCCCAATTCATTCGGAAACGTAGTCTTCAGATAGCGAACGATTTCAATAAACATATCCGGAATAAGATCTTCCCGACCAAAAGTGAACACCGCAGCAATCTCTGAAGCATCGCCGCGGGCAACCACGTCTAATGTCTGTCGAACAAAAGCCTTCGCGCTTTCTGGCGCATCACTGGCTTCTAAGGCCTCCAGCGGTTGCGCACCGCGCTCCAAGTCCTTGATAAAATTTGAGATGGGAGCAATATCGGCACCTGCCTCTGTCATTGCACGTAGGTACAATTCAAAGTGGCTGGTCGCATTACCTTCCTGGTCAACATCACTTTCTTCACCATGAACGATCTCATTAATAAGCCTCCGTACGGCCGGATCACCCTTCGGAATCCAGTATGTGTCTATACAAGTAAGTTCACGCTGTAGTGATTTGAGGAGCACCATAAAATCCCAAACGGCCCAGACGTGTGCCTCCATAAAATGACGTGCACGCGGGACTGTGTTGACCCATTGGAAGGCCGGGTGAGCGACTAATTCTTGTCTAGATGCTTCAATCTGCTCTTTTACCAATTCAATTTTCATATTTCAGTGGAATGCTTGAGGTACTTTTATTACTTTGCAGGTACAAATTTAATGAGCATGCACATAGCAATCGCAGGAAATATTGGTTCAGGTAAAACAACTTTAACGGAGTTGTTAGGGAAACACTATAAATACCAACCACATTACGAAGATGTAGACGACAATCCTTACCTAGACGACTTCTATGAAGAAATGCAACGTTGGAGCTTCAACTTGCAAATCTATTTCTTACGCTCACGCTTTGCACAAGTAACGGCTGTACGCGAAGAAGGTTTAGACGTTATTCAAGATCGTACCATTTACGAAGATGCCCACATCTTTGCGCCCAACTTACACGCGATGGGACTTATGACAGCGCGCGACTACGAAAGCTACAAAGGTCTCTTCGAACTGATGGAAAAACACCTTCAACCGCCAGATCTGCTCATTTACCTTCGCGCCTCTGTCCCGACATTGGTTGACCACATACAAAAACGAGGAAGAGATTACGAGAACAGCATCCGTATCGATTATTTGAGACGATTAAATGAGCGTTACGAGGCTTGGGTAAACACTTACGATAAAGGAAAAATTCTCATTGTTAATGTAGATAAGAATAAGTTTCCTGAGAATCCTGAAGACCTAGGAGAAATCATCCAGCAGATCGACTCAGAGCTCAACGGCTTGTTCTAAAGTTTCAATCATTTTTTCGCAGACACCCGATTGTGCCAACACCCAGTTGCGCGCCTCCTTTTCTTTGTGCACAAAATCACCTTGAAGGGCTCTTTCGAGATACGCCGTCCAATCGGTATGATGTGCACCAGGAACCAAAAATCCTTGAGCAGCTAAAGATTCATTTTCAGGGATTTTTTGCCAATGTGGACCGCATGCCACAACCTTCCCCTGTACGGTTGCTTCCAGCACGTTGTGCGTTGCTTTACCAAAGCCACCGCCCACGATAACGGCATCCGCCACCCTGTATAAGCTGCGTAAAACGCCAAATTCAGGAATGAGTAAAATGTTCGTTGCATGCGGTTCATCGGTTGCGGAACTACTCACTTTGCCATTGAAGGCATCGGACAACTTTGAAGCCTCCTTCAAGTCGTGAGGAACCAACCAAACGGAATAGCCGCTGTGATTCGACTGGGCCAAAACGACAGCATCCATTTCATGCGCGCTACCGACCAGTAAAATGGGCTTTGCTTGTGCGGCACTCCAGCGCTCAAATTTTTCAGGCAGCTCAATATTCATTAAAGTAGCCGCATAATCGTATTTAGGGTTGCCCAAAACCACCGAATGAATACCCGCAGCACTCATCGTTGCTGCATCCCTATCGTTCACCATGCCCCAAATACTTACGGCCGCTTTAAATGTGCCGCGAATGAAAGGAAGCATAGAACTTAAATACCAGGGTGTTTTGGAAGCACTCATTCCTACAACGACCGTTGGAACATCAGATTTCTTTAATCCCGCAATATGGTTAGGCCATAGATCGTAGCGCACAAACACTGCCAATGAAGGATTGCAATACTTCAACCATTTTGATACTTCTGAGGGCGCATCAACGGGTAAATAGTGCACTGTAGCCCGGGGATAGTTTTTACGTGGTTCGTATCCCGAAGGACTGAAAAAGGTTACTACACCGGACCAATTGGGGTTGTTGTCGAGGAACCCTTCTAAAATGGGTTTGCCCATTTCGAACTCACCCAAAGATGCACAATGCATCCAAACAACTTTGCCTTTGAGCGGTTCTTTTTGCTTCCAAGCCTTATCGGCTCCAACGGTACCCAACCAACTCTTTGAGGGAGCAAGGATTCGCGAAGCGCGAAAAATGAGTTCAGTTAAAACAGGATAGAGTACCATTAATCGGTCAAAAAGAAGCTTTCTTGTTTTGCATATACGGGCAGCAACCAGGTGAAGTTGAGTCCAACACTCAAGTCTAATTTTAACGCCGAATCTTCCAATCCAGTATCTACGTTAAAACCCCGAACACTTCTTGTCACTGCTGTATTTACAGTCAGGCCCACCATGAAGTTGATGCGCTCGTGATTGTCTAAATACAAATAGCGCAACGAAGATTTTGAAGCGATCCCGCGGTGCAGACGGTCGTAACCGTAAATCATGGGTGGTGCCAGTTGAGGATAGTTCCCACGTTCGTTTCGAACGCTGATTTTTGTTTGCTGAAGTCCAAACCCTTGGAGTACCAACCAACCCGAATTGGGGTTGTAATGTGGCTTGAAGATTCGACCCATATTCGCGGTAATTTGTGCACCGCTTAGGCCCGCGTTCATTATTGCAAATTCACCGTTAACGCCGATATAATTGCCATTTTCATCGGTTAAACCACCAAAAATTGCATCCGTATTTTTCACTGATGTACCGTAAAAGGCGTCAAAATCTAAACCGTAAAAACTGTTTTTATTGTTCTTGCGCTGGTACGATACCGTCGCTGCTGCAAACGGCTCGTAGCGATCGGCAAGATCTGCCACTGGCAGGTAGAAGGCTGGCGACAGCCCCCACAATTGGACGGTACGCACACTGTCCCTTGTGGTCAATTGGCCCCAAGCGGGTGACGAAAAGAGGCAAATGCTTGCAAAAAGCAGCGAAAATTGAACAACTTTTTTCATACGTGGTAATCTAACTGCAAGGTAAGGGCAATTGGTCGTTCGTAATAATGTAATTTTAGGGCACTCATTCCGTTAGAAGAGTGAAATTAAGGAACCCAGCCATTCAATTATGAAAATCACGGTAGTAGGAACAGGATACGTAGGATTAGTCACAGGCGCATGTCTAGCGGATGTGGGGATTCAGGTAACCTGCGTAGATATTGACCAAAAAAAGATCGACGGACTTGAAAACGGGATCATGCCCATTTACGAGCCGGGATTGAAAGACATTGTTATACGCAACCACGCGAAAGGTCGTTTGCATTTTAGCACCAACTTAGGCGAAGCCATTAAAGGTTCGGGCGCAGCATTTATCGCTGTGGGAACGCCCCCTGGGGAAGACGGCTCTGCCGATCTTAAGTACGTTTTAGGCGTAGCCCAGGAGATCGGCCAGACCATGGACGACTACCTGGTGGTTATTACAAAATCTACCGTTCCTGTGGGCACGGCAGAAAAAGTACGCGGTGCTGTTGCATCGGCGCTCGATAAGCGCAGTGCATCCTTTAGCTTCGATGTCGCGTCGAACCCAGAGTTTTTAAAAGAGGGTGCCGCGATTGAAGATTTCATGAAACCCGACCGCATTGTAGTGGGTATTGACAGCGAACGTGCACGTGAGATGATGGCGCGTGTGTATCGCCCATTCACACTTAACGGTCATCCAGTGATTTTCATGGACATTCCCTCAGCGGAAATGACGAAGTATGCGGCAAATGCCATGCTAGCGACGAAAATTTCATTCATGAATGACATCGCAAATTTGTGCGAGCGCATGGGCGCGGATGTGAATCAGGTTCGCAAGGGAATCGGATCGGATCCAAGAATCGGTAACAAGTTCATCTATCCGGGTATCGGATATGGCGGTTCGTGCTTTCCCAAAGATGTCAAGGCTCTGGCCCGCACCGGTAGAGAAAACGGACATACCATGCGAATTCTAGAAGCCGTAGAAGCGGTGAATGACGCGCAGAAAAGCGTGCTTTTCAATAAAATAAATGCCTACTTCGGAGGCGAGCTTCGCGGTAAAACCGTTGCTTTCTGGGGACTCTCGTTTAAACCAAATACCGACGATATGCGTGAGGCGCCGTCTTTAGTGATTGCTAACCTCTTGCTGAATGCTGGGGCACACGTTCGTGCGTACGATCCCGTAGCTATGGAAGAAGCAAAACACCAATTGGGCGACCGCATTACCTATTGCGCAGATGAAATGGAAGCCGTTCGTGACGCCGATGCCTTAGCGCTGATTACGGAATGGGCTGAATTTAGAGTACCGGATTGGAGCACTGTAGCGAATGAAATGAACGGCAAAGTACTCTTTGACGGACGCAACCTCTACCGTCGTGAGATTGTTGCTGAAGTAGGGTTCGATTATTTTGGAATAGGACAAGGCGAACAACCCGCGTAATTATGGCAAGAGTACTGATCACTGGAGCAGCAGGATTTTTAGGTTCACATTTATGTGACCGATTCATCGCCGAAGGCTACGATGTCCTCGCCATGGATAACCTCATCACGGGTAATATGGAAAATTTGGAACACCTCTTGGGCCTTCCAAATTTCACCTTTTACCACCACGATGTAAGCAATTATGTGCATGTCCCAGGAGAATTGGACTACATCCTTCATTTCGCATCGCCGGCCTCCCCTATTGACTATTTAAAAATTCCCATTCAAACCCTAAAGGTCAGCTCGCTGGGCACACACAACCTTTTAGGATTGGCTTTGCACAAAGGCGCGCGCATCCTTGTCGCATCCACCTCAGAAGTGTACGGTGATCCCCTTGTTCACCCACAAACGGAAGCGTACTGGGGTAATGTAAATCCTGTAGGGCCACGCGGCGTTTACGACGAAGCTAAACGTTTCATGGAAGCCATGACTATGGCTTACCACACGTACCACGGTTTAGAAACACGTATTGTTCGGATTTTCAATACTTACGGACCGCGTATGCGACTAAACGACGGTCGTGTATTGCCCGCATTTATTGGTCAAGCCCTGCGCGGAGAGGACCTCACCATTTTTGGGGACGGTACACAAACGCGTTCTTTCTGTTACGTGGATGATCTGATTGAAGGCATCTACCGCTTATTAATGAGCGATCATTCGGAGCCTGTGAACATAGGAAACCCACACGAAATCACCATTGGCCAATTCGCGGAAGAAGTCATCAACCTTACTGGCACCGACCAAAAAATCGTACATAAACCACTTCCTGTGAACGACCCCATGCAGCGCCAACCGGACATCACTAAGGCAAAAGAATTGCTGGATTGGGAACCGAAAGTGATGCGTGCAGAAGGCCTCGATCGCACCTATGCTTGGTTCAAAGACTTGCCGGAAGATCGCCTGTATCGCAAGGAACACCGCGATTTCGCAGACTACAAGAAAACCAAATAAACCAATAATGAACCAAATTTTAGTCACAGGAGGCTTAGGCTATATAGGATCACACACCATAATCGAATTGCTTGCAGCAGGGTACGAACCCATTGTCATCGACAACCTCAGCGAGAGTCCTATTGAGGTAAAGGATCGCATTGAAAAAATCGCGGGTCGGGAAATCACCTTCCGCCAGGTTGAGCTTTGTAATCGCGCTGCAGTTGATGCTGTGTTTGAAGAATTCCCAACGATTTCAGGGGTCATTCACTTTGCGGCTTTTCTATTGGTTAACGAGAGTGTCGATAAACCACTAAAGTACTACCACAACAACTTGCTGAGCACTGTCAACCTCCTTCAAAGTATGGAGGCCTATGGCATTCGCAACATTGTATTCTCTAGTTCTTGTACAGTGTACGGCACACCGGAAAACCCACATGTGGATGAAAATGCGCCCGTACAACCTGCGGAAAGCCCCTACGGCAATACGAAGAAGATGGGCGAGGAAATTTTACGGGATCAAGCCGCTACCGGAGTGGTAGACGTTTTGAGTTTGCGTTATTTCAATCCTATCGGCGCCCACCCATCGAGCATTATTGGAGAATTCCAAGACGGCGAACCGCACCATTTGGTTCCCTACATTACTGAGACTGCTATTGGTAAGCGCAAGGAATTAAAGGTATTCGGGTCCGATTATGATACGCGCGACGGCTCATGTATTCGCGATTACATTCACGTGATTGACATCGCCAAAGCACACATCCTAGCCGTTCAACATTTGATCGACGGCAAGACCAAAGGATATGATACTATCAACCTTGGGTCTGGGAACGGCTCGACGGTTTTAGAAATGATTCATGCTTTTGAACGCGCCACAGGGCTTACCATTCCATATAGCCTTGCGCCACGTCGCGCTGGGGATGTACCAGCGGTATATGCGAACATTGGTAAGGCACAGCGCGTTTTGAATTGGACCCCAGAAAAAAGCTTAGAAGATATGCTTCGTGATGCTTGGAATTTTGAGCAATCACTCCCACAAGAATAGTAGTATGAAGAACATTATCATCACCGGCGGTGCCGGATTTATTGGCTCTCACGTCGTTCGCTTGTTTGTAAACAAATACAGCGCGTACCGCATCATCAATGTGGACGTGCTAACCTATGCAGGGAATCTCGAGAATTTGAGCGATATCGAAACGGCGCCAAACTACGTGTTTGAGCGCGTAGATATTGTAAATGCTGCAGCCGTTGATGCGTTGTTTGATAAATACCAGCCGGAAGGTGTGATTCATTTGGCGGCAGAGAGTCACGTGGACCGTTCAATCAAGGATCCGTTGGCTTTTGTACGTACCAATATTTTAGGCACGGTGAATTTACTCAACAGCTTCAAGCGTATTCATACAGATTTCGAAGGCAAGCGCTTCTACCACATCTCTACCGATGAAGTGTACGGTACATTGGGAAAAGAAGGCTTATTTGAAGAGACCACGGCCTACGACCCAAACAGCCCGTACAGTGCTTCGAAAGCATCTTCCGACCACTTCGTCCGTGCGTATGGCGAGACGTACGGTATCCCTTATGTAGTGACCAACTGTTCGAACAACTACGGCCAGAACCAATTCCCAGAGAAACTCGTCCCGCTCTTTATCAATAACATTGTCGAGGAGAAACCATTGCCGGTTTACGGCGACGGTAAATACACCCGCGATTGGTTATACGTGGTGGATCACGCACGTGCCATTGACCTGGTGTACCACGAAGGCGAGAATGGTGAGACTTACAACATTGGTGGGTTCAACGAATGGACGAATCTTGATTTGATCAAGGTGCTTTGCGCGCAGATGGACGAGAAATTGGGCCGTGAAAAAGGAAGTAGTGAGAAGCTCATTACCTATGTGAAAGACCGCCCGGGTCACGACCGCAGGTATGCTATAGATGCGACTAAAATCAATAAAGAGTTGGGCTGGGCGCCAAGCGTGACTTTTGAAGAAGGTTTGGCCATCACCATCGATTGGTATTTGAGCAATGCGGAGTGGTTGAAAAACGTAACCTCAGGAACGTATCAGGAGTATTACGACAATATGTACGCAAAACGTTAGTGTATGATTGGCGTAGTTCTAAAAAGTACGGGAAGTTGGTACGTAGTGCGCGAGAGCACTACTGGACAGCTGTACGAATGCCGAATCAAAGGTAAACTGCGCATCGCTGGAATTAAAAGCACCAACCCACTGGCTGTGGGCGATAGTGTGCGCTTTGAAGAGGAAGAGACTGCGCCAGAATTAGGCGTCATCAGTGGAATAGAAACACGTAAAAATTACATCATTCGAAAGAGTGTTAATCTCAGTAAGCGCGTGCACATCATTGCTGCAAATATGGACCAGGCACTTTTGGTGACTACCCTTGCGCAACCAGCCACCTCAACAGGTTTTATGGACCGATTCCTTGCCACAGCAGAGGCCTATAACATTCCTGTAGTCATCGTGTTCAACAAATGTGATGTCTACACTGAAGAGCTTCAAGGCGAATTAGAATACCGCAAAGCCGTATACCAATCCATTGGTTATCGTTGTATGGAAACTTCCGCAACCGAAGGACTTGGACTGGACGAACTAAAGGCGCTGCTACAAAATAAAACGACGCTACTTAGCGGACACAGCGGAGTTGGTAAGAGCACTTTAATCAATGCGGTAGAACCAAAGCTTCAACTACGAACAGCCGCAGTAAGTACGAGCCATAATAAAGGTCAGCACACCACTACCTATGCTGAAATGCACGCGCTCGGATTTGGCGGCGATATCGTTGATACACCGGGAATTAAGGGCTTTGGACTGGTAAATATGGAAAAGGAAGAAATCAGTCATTTCTTTCCTGAGATTTTCGCTCTCAGTACAACCTGTCGCTTTCACAACTGCTTACATGTCAATGAACCCGAGTGTGCAGTGAAAAACGCATTAAATGAAAATCGTATTGCACCTACGCGCTACGAAAGCTATATTAACCAATTAAACGATCACGATGAAACTACCCATTATCGCAGCACTGAGCATTAGTGCACTTACTCTTTTTTCTTGTGGCGGGGCTAAACCCGCTAACACCGGGGCCATAGAAGAAGTTGCCACAGAAAAGCCTCGCAACACGGCACTGGAATGGTCAGCTGCAAATTCTGATGCACGCTACATACACCGCCAACTCTTCGATCTAGCAACGCAGCGGCTTGCATCCAAAATTAATAATGGACGACTTAACCAAGCCGTATTCATCGATGCGTCCTTTTTATTATTACCCCAAGATGCAACGTTTCATTTTTTCAGCGAAATGCGGAGTCCTAAAGATGGCTTCCGCCCGCAGGAGTTATTTGAATTCGCGAGATTTGAATTTGATCCAACAGCTATGGAATTTATTCGTTTCTGTCACGAAAACGGTGTTGAAATCGTACTTACATCTACCGAGATGGACAGTCGTGAAATCATTGAAGAGTTAATGAAGAAAAATTATATGGTCCAAGGTTCTAATATAGAAGGAGAGCCTCGCTACGGTCGCTATTCGAACAACATTACATTAAACGAATACGCGCAACAAGGCCGTCTTGCACTCTTACTGACCACAAGCCTTGGAGAGGCTACTGCCCTTACGGGTATGGGGAACCCAAAAAGTATTGAGGTAGATGAAATGTACAAACGTTTTGGCTCAAAGGTGATCCTCTTTCCGAACCCAACCTTTAATCGCAAGTAAACCATGCGTGCGCTATTGCAACGTGTTACAGGCGCGAGCGTCACCGTTCAGGGTAAGGTGCAGAATTCAATAGGTAAAGGGCTCCTCATATTTCTTGGTGTCGAACCAGAGGATACAGAGGAGGATGCGAATTGGCTCAGTAGTAAGATTGCCAAAATGCGCCTTTTTCCGGATTCAAAAGGAGTGATGAACGACAGCATCATGGATGTAGAAGGAGAATTCCTTGTCATCAGCCAATTCACACTGCATGCAAGCATTAAAAAAGGAAACCGCCCAAGCTACTACAAGGCATCGCGACCATCGCATGCAGAGCCTATGTACGAACACTTCATGGAGCAGCTTTGGATGGACAGCGGTTCGGTAGTTAAATCCGGTACCTTTGGAGCAGATATGAAAGTTGAATTGGTCAATGATGGTCCCATTACCATTTGGATGGACTCAAAAAACAGAGAATAAGATGGCAATAGAACCTTTAAAAATCCCAAGTGACTTGCCTTTGGGCAAACTTCAAGAAGAAGTACACGATTGGATTTCCAAACACGGTGTCCGCTACTTTAATGAGCTTACTAATATGGCGCAGCTTACTGAAGAAGTCGGTGAAGTGGCTCGCATCATTGCCCGCCGCTATGGTGAACAAAGCGAGAAAGAAAGTGATAAGACGAAGGACCTTGGTGAAGAGTTAAGCGATGTACTGTTTGTAGTGTTGTGTCTCGCCAATCAAACCGGCACGGACTTACAAGCGGCCTTCGATAAAAAGATGAATGTCAAGCGCGAACGTGATCATGACAGACACCACGGAAATAGCAAGCTCAAATAAAAAAAGCCGCCAGATGGGCGGCTTTTTTATGTCCTGAAAAAATTTTAGCGAAATCTAAATTCTAAACCCGTACTGACCCATCGACCGGGCTGAATGACATTGCCGCGATCGTAATAGGTAGCATCCAATGCGTTATTGATGTTTACGAAAGCCTGAAAAGGAAATTGGCGTTTAAAAATTCCTCCGGCAGGCGCATAGTATAATTTGAAATCTACCAGCGCAAACGGATCATACTTTACTTCATCACCACCGGAACTCATATAAGTTCCCACACGGTCCTGCAGTGTAATGCTGTAATTCAAGAAAAATCCAAGACCTAGGCGCTGCGTCGCACGCGCATTGATTTTTGCCTGTAGGTAATCCAAAGCATAGAGACTAGAGAAATCGACTTCAGGTGTTACTCCACGCATTAAAGCAGCCTGAACAGTAGCATTGCGCAGGAGTGCTTTACGTTTCGATGCATTGTACTGCATTCCTCCTTCAATCCCTGTTAAAGCCAAGCTTGTAATGTTTGAGGCATAGGCGATAGGATCCCCTGCATACAATACCCAATCAATAAGATCTTTAGAACGTCTGTGAAATAATGCCGCAGAAGAATAGACCTGTCCGGATTTTTGCTTGTAGCCCAATTCATAATTCCATGCCGACTCCGGACGTAAGTTTATGGAACCTTGAGCGCCTCCTCTGTTGTAATATAAATCTGTGTAAGTCGGATAGCGCATGGACCGGTTCGCCGTCGCATATAGTGAAGCGTCTTTAGTCAAACGGTACAATACATCCAGTGAAGGCGAAAAGAAATACGAGGAATCGCCAATCGGTCCGTCGTGGTAATTCAACATCGCCCCTGCCGAAACTTGAAAACGCTCGCGGCTGTATTTGTGCTCTGCGAAAAATGAAAAGTCCGCAGTAGAAGCACCTTTGTCCATAGTATAGCCTTCCCATCCCGGCACGAGGTAGACATCCCCAAAATCCCCGCCAAGCACATTAGAATGAATCTCATCATAGCGCAGGTTATACCCCAAGCTTGTCTGGTGTACTAAATTCCAACGGTGTGTTGCGACAATATTTTGATTAAAAACTAATGTTTGATGAAAGTTGGGGCCGCTGTACCAAGAAGCCGCAGTATCTCCGTCTGCCGCGCGATAATAACGACCAGATGAAAGCTTGTCGTAGGCAACGCTACTCGCATCGAATCCGCCCAAGCCTGCAGTTTCACGGTACAGTTCGAATCGGTCTGTACCTGTGACCAGGTTCATATTAAATCTGAAGTCTGTATTTAGCCCTATGCTTTCATCCAATTTCAAACCAAAAATGCGCGTAGAGGTGGCTTCGAATTGGTCCGGAAAGGTGGTCGAATAGTAGTTCTGTGCACCAAAGGCTTTCTGGTTCTCTGCATAGAAGATAGAAACATGTCCTTTTTCTTTACCCAGTTTAAATTCACGCTCCAGGTTGACGAACAGCTTACTACTCTCAAAATCTGTATTGGGAATGTATCCTGCCGTCCTTTGCGATTGCTGGCCTAACTGAACACCCCATTTTCCTATTTTTTTTCCGAGGTAAAAGCTGGAATTCGATAAACCGTGTTCACCGGTGGTCAAAGCATAACCTGCATTGAATTTCATGGGGGCCGATTTCAAAACAATATTTACTACACCCGTCATCGCACCAATTCCATGTGCATTCGTAGCACCACCCTGAATCACTTCAATCCGCTCAATCATTTGCAAGGGAACCGGTAAGTTCATGTTGTGGTGTCCTGTTTGAGGGTTATTCATACGAACGCCATTCACCAATACCAAAGTTTGATCAAAAGTACCGCCACGAACACCAAGGTCACCTTGTACGTCCAACGGACCACGTTGGCGCATATCGACACTACCCATATAATCTAACAACTCGTTGATATTGTTTACAGGTAGCTCCTGGATCTGCTTCGCGGTCAATACAGTAATCTGACGTGTCGCTGCTGCATAGGTAGTTTTCGCCAAAGACGAACTCACCTCAACCTCATTCAATTCAATTGATTTATCCTGCTTCTTTACGGAACCACGAAAGCCTTTGCGCTGTCCAAACTCTTGAGCTGCGCTACCTAAACCTATTAGTAGACATCCTAATGTAAGTACGTATTTCATTTTTTGTGTGTTGGTTTACGAATATATAACCTAGGCTTAGCCTCATTACTTAGTTTCAAAAAAATCCCCACAACTCTTCAAGTTGCGGGGATTTATGTAATGATAATCTAACGTTTAACTCGCTAGAACTGAGATCATATTATTCTTACACTCAATAACTCCGCCGCTTACCTCCACAGTACACAGCTTATCGTCAGAAGTGTCTAGAATGACCTGCGAGCTCAAATGGTCCAGAGTTCTTGTATCATCAGCTACTCGAATGCTTACTGTACCTGCAGCAAGCGACGCGATGATGGGTGCGTGATCTTTCAGGATTTGGAACAAACCGTCCTTTCCTGGAAGCTTCACTGAACTTACCTGGCCTTTAAACAATACCTCTTCAGGTGTAATGACTTCTAAATACATCATTTAACCAATTAAGCCTCCGCTAACATTTTCTCACCAGCTTCCATCACTTCCTCGATGGTACCTTTCAAGTTGAAAGCAGCTTCTGGATATTGATCCAATTCGCCGTCAAGAATCATGTTGAAACCTTTGATGGTATCCTTAATATCTACCAACACACCTTGCAAACCAGTAAACTGCTCTGCTACGTGGAATGGCTGAGAAAGGAAACGTGCTACACGACGTGCACGTGAAACGACCAATTTATCTTCTTCAGAAAGCTCTTCCATACCTAGGATGGCAATGATATCCTGGAGTTCTTTATAACGCTGAAGTGTTTCTTTAACGCGCTGCGCAGTATCATAGTGCTCTGCACCAACGATTTCCGCTGTTAAGATACGCGACGTAGAATCCAATGGATCCACAGCAGGGTAAATACCTTGCTCCGCAATCTTACGTGACAATACCGTTGTCGCATCCAAGTGAGCGAAGGTAGTAGCAGGTGCCGGATCCGTAAGGTCATCTGCAGGTACGTATACCGCTTGAACCGAAGTAATAGATCCGTTTTTAGTCGAAGTAATACGCTCTTGCATCGCACCCATTTCAGAAGCTAGCGTTGGTTGGTACCCTACCGCTGAAGGCATACGACCTAAAAGTGCTGATACTTCAGAACCCGCTTGAGTGAATCGGAAGATGTTATCAACGAAGAAAAGGATGTCTTTACCTTGACCATCGCCTTCACCATCACGGAAGTACTCCGCTAATGTCAAACCTGAAAGTGCCACACGTGCACGTGCACCTGGAGGCTCGTTCATCTGACCAAATACGAAGGTTGCTTTTGAGTCCTTCATCAACTCTTTATCTACTTTACTAAGATCCCAGCCGCCATTTTCCATAGCGTGCATGAATTCTTCGCCGTAGTTGATAATGCCTGATTCAAGCATCTCACGCATCAAATCATTACCCTCACGAGTACGCTCTCCAACACCGGCAAATACAGAAAGACCACCATGGCCCTTTGCAATGTTGTTGATCAATTCCTGAATCAATACGGTTTTACCAACACCGGCACCACCGAATAGACCAATCTTCCCTCCTTTAGAATAAGGCTCGATCAGGTCAATTACTTTGATACCTGTAAAAAGTACTTCAGTAGATGTGCTCAAGTCTTCAAACGCTGGAGCTGGACGGTGAATCGGTAAACCTTTCGAACGGTCAATACCACCAATACCATCAATATCTTCACCTACAACGTTGAATACACGTCCGTAGATTTGATCACCGATAGGCATGGTTATAGAATCGCCTTTAGAACGAACTTCTTGTCCACGCTGACATCCATCAAGCGAGTCCATTGAGATAGCACGCACAGTGTCCTGTCCTACATGCTTCTGCACCTCCAAGATGACTACCTGGCCGGTAGATTTAGTAACTTCAAGAGCTTCGTAAATTCTAGGAAGCTCGCCTTGTGAACCATCAAACTTCACGTCCACTACAGGGCCGATAATTTGAGAGATTGTTCCAACTAATTGAGACATGATGTTTTCTTGTTTAAATAAGATGGCGCAAAACTACTGCACGCTGTCATTTCTGACAACTCTAGAAAGCAATAACTACAGGGTCTCATATCGGTTATTAACAAGTTATCAACATAACGTATGTGTTATTCCACAAATACCTCCTCCTTTTACGCTTGCAATTGACCCATGCTACCTACTTGAAAAGTATTTGTCTGCGAAGACACTTCAATTAAGGTGATAAACTAATTTGGTCGCATGGAAGGAATGACCCTTATTGGATTACTGGCTGCTACCCTCACTACCATCGCTTTTGTACCGCAAGCATGGCGAATCATTAAATTGCGCAAGACAGATGATTTAAGCTTGACCATGTATGTCTTAATGTTCTCTGGTCAGCTGTGCTGGTTGGCTTATGGTATCTGGATGCAAGATGCCCCGCTCATTTTAGCAAATGTTATCGGTGGCAGTTTAAGCGGGACTATTCTAGCCTTTAAACTATTTCTAAAACAATAACTTCCATATACTGACTTTGGCACAAGAATTGGATTATGCAGCGAACAAAATCGTACGTGTATCCTTAATACATATAACTAATGCAATTACCATGAAAAAATGCCTTGCTCTCTTGAGCATTCTGTTTTTCTCCACCGCCTACGCCCAAAATGTCACCCTTAGCGGATACATTAAAGATGCTGCCAACGGTGAAGAGTTAATCAACGCGTCCATTGTTAATGAAAAGTCCCAAGGAACCGTTACCAACGTTTATGGCTTCTACTCCTTAACCCTCCCGGAAGGACAATACACCTTCACGGTAAGCTATATCGGTTATGAAAGTATTGAGAAAACTTTGGCGTTAAAGGAGAGTCAAACTTTAGATTTCGAATTAACAGAAGCAACGAATCAGCTCGCTGAGGTTGAGGTAACAGCGAAAAGGTTGGATGAAAACCTGAACCGCGCTGAAATGTCAACAACGCAACTCACAGCGAAGCAAATTAAGGCCATTCCTCAGTTTTTAGGGGAATTTGATGTGATTCGTTCCATCACCTTACTGCCTGGGGTAACTACCGTGGGTGAAGGGGCAAGTGGATTCAACGTGCGTGGTGGTAAAACCGATCAGAATTTAATTCTTTTGGATCAAGCACCGGTATACAATAGCTCACATATATTTGGATTCTTCTCGGTTTTTAATGGCGACGCCGTTCGTGATCTCAAACTATACAAAGGTGGTATTCCAGCACCTTTCGGCGGTCGTTTATCCTCTGTTCTTGACGTACACCAAAAAGAAGGAAATACAAAAGAATTTGCCGGAACCATGGGACTTGGACTACTCTCTTCTCGTTTAATGCTTGAGGGACCATTGGTTAAAGACAAGGCGAGTTTCATGATCGCGGGTCGTCGTTCGTATCAAGATGTTTTACTTAAAGCTAGCCCTAACGATGATTTGAATTCAATTATCGCGAATTTCTACGATCTCAATGCAAAGGTCAACTACAAATTCAATGATAAAAGCCGTTTGTTCCTAAGTGCTTACTACGGTAAAGATGCCTTCGGCGTTCCTGGTTTGGTAAAGTTCGACTGGGGGAACTTGGGCTTAACTGGACGCTGGAATTACCTCATTACGGATAAATTATTCCTGAATGTAAGTACGATCTATTCCGATTACGACTACGCCATTGGATTTGACTTTCCGCAAGCGAAAATCGACAACATTGCTTTCATCAAAAACCAAAGTAATAAGTTGGCTTTCAGCTGGTTCCCCAATGCGAAGCACCAGGTTAATTACGGCGCAGAAGCGACTGTATACGACTTTGAGCCCTTTTCTACTACGCTAGACTATATCGATAGCAACCTTGTAGATATCAATATTGAACTCCAAAATGAATATGCAGTTGAACCGTCGTTATACATCGAGGATAATTGGAAGGTAAACAACAGAATGACTATTCGTGGTGGACTTCGCTACAGTTCTTTTTACAACTTGGGAGCGCGTGATGTAGTGAATTACAATCCCACAGCTAACGGTACCGTTCGAAACGATCTGATAACGGACACAACGAACTACAGCTCTAGAGAAATCATTGAATCCTTTGATGGACTTCAAGGTTTGGAACCCCGTTTAGGTATCAACTTTAAGACTACTGAGAACACCGCGATTAAGGCGAGTTACAACAGAATGCGTCAATACATTCATTTAATCTCAAATACCACGTCATCGTTACCCATTGATACTTGGCGTCCAGCCGGGAGATATATCGATCCGGGAACTGCTGATCAGATAGCTTTAGGCTGGAACCGTAATTTTAAAGGCGGTGAATGGCAGTTGAGCATAGAGACGTATTATAAAAGCATGCGCGATCTTGTTGATTTTAAAAATGGTGCGCAGCCAACAGGAGTTGATAATATAGAAGTAGCGTTAATGACAGGACGTGGGAGAAGCTACGGTCTTGAGATGCAGCTTGATAAAAAAATCGGCCAATTAACCGGTTGGGTCGCTTATACCTACAGCCGTTCCCAACTTCAAGTTGACTTAGGAGCAACTCCAGAGGAGTGGATTAACTTAGGGAATTGGTATTCTGCCGCACAAGACAAACCGCATGATATTGCAATAGTTGCAGCTTATGCTTGGAAACCGAATATTAGCTTTTCTGGCTCATTCATCTACCAAACAGGGAAGCCATACACGTACCCTGAAGCGAGAAGTGAGTTCGAAGGCATAATTTATCCTTTCGCTTTGAGCAGAAACAACAGCCGAACTCCAGCCTACCACCGTCTTGACTTGAGTATGGATGTTGCCATACCCAATAAAAAGGAAAACGGTCGAAAAGGAAGCTGGAACTTTGGCGTTTACAATGCGTATGCGCGCAAAAACGCCTTCAGTATTTTCTTTGAAGAAGAACTCGACGACAACGGAGATCCAACAGGCCAAACTAAAGCGACTCAGCTCTCCATTTTTGCCACAGCCATTCCAACAATTACCTACAACCTAGATTTCTAAGTCATGAAGAAATTAGCTCTTTTTATCCTTATTACCCTATTTACAATCTCTTGTGAGACTGACGTCACTGACAAGGTCATAACAGATGCATATAACGGAACAGCCCTTGTTTCTGCAAGCGGTGCGGTAACAAACCTAGTCGGTACCGGAACATATCTAGATCTAGCAATAAGCTCGCCTTATCTCGATACTTCGGATGCGGCATACATTACTGGTGCGTTGGTTGAGGTCTACGAAAACGATAGTTTAATCAGTACACTATCGGAAGTTACACCAGGACGATACGAGAATTCAGCAACACTTGCTACAGTTGGATACGGTTACCGCATGACCATTAACGTGCCTGAAGGATATGGAAGTGCTAGCGGTATTTGGGAAACTACCACTGACGTGGTTAACGCACCATTCAGCTTCTTATCACCAATGTTTCCTATCATGGAAGATGATAGCAGCTGGATTGACTTCCGAACAGGGGACTCTGTCTATTATGCAGATGCAGACTCGTGTTATTACAGTCCTTACGCACTTTGGAATGATCCTGCAGGTCGCGGAAATGCCTATTGGATAAAGAACTACTGGACGACAAAAATTTATGCGCCTAACGGATTAATGGGTCCGTTTACACCTGAAGAGACAGAAAAAAGCTTGAATTCAAGCATCAATATTTTCAATGATGACCAATTCATTGAAGGCACCCAGATTAGTCGATTCAACTTTATCGGCCCCCCGTACACTGTGTTCCGCGACACCTTAATCAACCTAGTGTTTGAGACGCGTACTGTGAGCGAAGGCATGTACGATTACCTCAATATCATGGCTAATAATATTGGCGGAGGCGGTTTGTTTAGTGTGCCTTACAGCCCACAAATTGGAAATATTAGACGTCAAGATGATACAACAGTGTATGGTTTAGGGTATTTTTATGCTACATCAGTTAGATTTGATAGCATAACCCTATTTCACCCATACTAATGGACACACTGCACTGGACCACTGACTTCTTATTACAAAAAGGACTAGATCCACAATTAGTGCAATGGATTGCGCTAGCTGTGGATCTTCTGCTTTTACTACTTATTTCATTCGTAGCCGACTTATTTGCGCGGCGCATCATCCTGAGCATCATACATTCCGCAGTAAAGCGAACGAAAGCCACCTGGGATGACTATTTCTATGATCAAAAGGTCTTTAGGAATATCGCACACCTAGTACCCGCCGCCATCGTTTACGAAAGTCTTCCCATCGTCTTTTACGATATCCCAGCCATCATTCCCATTTTAGAAAAGCTGGTGGTTCTTTACATTCTTATTCTCTTTGTGAGTTTAGTGAATAGAACCCTTAGAGCGCTTGAGAATTGGTTCAGTATAACGGCCAAATATGCCAATACACCTGTACGCACCATTTCGCAAGTTATTCGGTTATTGGCATGGTTTGGGGCAATTATCAGTGCCGTCAGTATCCTAACCGGTATGAAGGCAGGCGCAATTCTAGGTGCATTTGCCGGGACAACCGCTATTCTCATACTGGTCTTTCAAGACAGTATCAAAGGGCTTCTAGCTAATTTCCAAATCCACATGTACGACCTTGTTAAGGTTGGCGATTGGATCACTTTCTCAAATTATGGAGTCGATGGGGATGTTATGAGCATTGATCTCACCACCGTGAAAGTCCAAAACTTCGACAAAACCCTTAGCACAATTCCTGCCACAGCATTTGTGAGCGACAGCTTTGTTAACTGGCGCGGGATGTCTGAATCTGGGGCACGTCGAATAAAGCGTAATATCCACATTGATATTACCTCCATCCGTCATCTCGACGAAGGATTGACGGATAGCTTAAGAGAGATTGATTTAATCAGTGCCTTCATGATTGAGCGTCAAAAAGAGATCGACGAAAACAATGAAAATAAAGCAACGCAAGGTGGGAGTCTACTCAATGGAAGGCGACAAACGAACATTGGGCTCTACCGCAAGTACATAGATTTCTATTTGAGAAACCATCCTGAGATCAATAACGATTTCACTTTAATGGTTCGACAACTGCAACCTACGACGCAAGGACTGCCGTTGGAAGTCTACTGCTTTAGCGCTACTACAGAGTGGACAGAGTATGAAGCAGTTATGGCTGATATCTTTGATCATCTTTATGCAGCTACTCGACATTTTGATTTGGCCTTGTTCCAAAGCCCTACTGGTGCGGATATCCGTTCGGTAAGATCTAATTAAGAAGCAGGAGAATTATTTATAATACTAAAAACCCCCCGGCGCTCCGCGCCGGGGGGTTTTTCTATACTCTGAATTTTGGCCTCGGCTTATGCCTCGGCTTCCTCCATGTAACTTTCTATTGGCTCACACGTACAAACGAGATTACGGTCGCCGTAAGCATCGTCTACACGACGAACGGTAGGCCAGAATTTGTTGTCACTAACGAAAGGAAGCGGGAAGCCTGCCTTAGAACGTGTGTATGGGAATTCCCACGCGTCGGCACAAATCATATACTGCGTATGCGGTGCATTTTTCAAAACATTATTCGCAGCGTCAGCATCAGCCGTTTCAATCTCACCAATCTCATGGCGGATACTGAGCATGGCATCACAGAATCGGTCCAATTCTTCTAAACCTTCACTTTCTGTAGGCTCCACCATTACTGTGCCAGCAACCGGGAAACTCACCGTTGGCGCGTGGAATCCATAATCCATTAAACGCTTCGCAATATCTGTAACTTCAATACCTGCATCGCGCTTGAAAGGACGACAATCCAAAATCATCTCATGAGCACAACGTCCGTTTTCTCCTGTGTAGAGCACATCAAACGAACCTGCTAAACGCTCCTTAATATAATTTGCATTCAAGATGGCGTATTTCGTACTGTCGGTGAGTCCCTCTGCTCCTAACATCTTTATGTAGGCATAAGAGATCAACAAGATCAATGCAGAACCCCAAGGTGCTGCAGATATGCTTGAAATACCTTGTTCACCACCCATAGGAATGATCGGGTGCTGCGGTAAGAATGGCGCAAGATGTGCTTTACAACAGATAGGACCCATGCCAGGACCGCCACCACCGTGAGGAATAGCAAACGTTTTGTGTAAATTCAAGTGACAAACATCAGCGCCAATAATACCTGGTGAGGTCAATCCTACCTGAGCATTCATGTTAGCACCGTCCATATATACTTGTCCACCGTGCTCGTGAATAATCCCTGTAATTTCTTTTACACTCGCCTCAAATACGCCGTGTGTCGATGGATACGTGATCATTAATGACGCAAGGTTTTCACTGTGCTGCTCGGCTTTTGAGCGGAGGTCATCCACATCAATGTTTCCATGGTTATCACAAGCAACCACAACCACCTTCATTCCTGCCATTACAGCAGATGCAGGATTTGTTCCGTGTGCTGAAGACGGTATAAGTGCAATGTTTCTGTGGTGATCTCCATTTGCTTGGTGGTACGCACGGATCACCATAAGACCTGCATATTCACCTTGAGCTCCAGAGTTGGGTTGCAACGAGGTAGCATCAAAACCAGTAATTACAGCTAAATCACGCTCCAATTCGTCAATGACTTGTAGATAACCCGATGCTTGTTCTGTGGGAACATACGGATGTAAGCTGTTCCACGAGCCGCTCGATAATGGAATCATTTCAGAGGCTGCGTTCAACTTCATTGTACACGAGCCTAAAGAGATCATGCTGTGATTTAGAGCTAAATCTTTACGCTCAAGTGACTTCAGGTAGCGCATCATTTCAGTTTCACTGCGGTAGCTGTGGAATACTGAATTTGTCATGAATGCAGAAGTACGTCCAATTTCCGTCGGAATGTACTGACCTAAATCTTCCATTTCAATAGTGTCCGCTGCTTCAGCTTTAGCCAGTACTGCAATGATCTCAGCAATATCTTCGTCCGTAGTCGTTTCGTTGATGCTTATCCCGATGGTCGTTGCGTCGAAGTAACGGAAGTTTATTTCCGCCGCCTCACCAAGTTCACGGAGTTGTGTACTGTTGGACTTATTCAGGGTAATTTTTAAGGTATCAAAGAACGATGCATTATGCTGGGTCAGCCCCATGCCTTTAACCGCCTCGTTTAAAGTGGCCGTTTTACGATGAATTTCTTCTGCAATATCCATCAATCCTTCTGGACCGTGGTATACGCCATAAGCACCTGCCATTACCGCCAATAAGACCTGCGCGGTACAAATGTTTGAGGTGGCTTTATCGCGTTTAATATGTTGCTCGCGCGTTTGCAATGCCATACGCAGGGCAGGATTGCCATCTGTATCAATAGTCCGGCCAATGATACGGCCCGGAATGTATCTTTTGTACGATTCTTTGGTTGCGAAATAGGCAGCGTGTGGACCACCGTAACCCAATGGAATACCAAAGCGTTGCGTAGTTCCGACTACTGCATCTGCCCCCCACTCTCCCGGAGGCGTTAATAGGACGAGCGACAATAAATCTGCGGCAACGACTAATTGGACCTCAGCCGAATTACATTTCGCAGCAAAGGCACGGTAATCTTCGATGGATCCGTTAGCATTAGGGAATTGAACGAACGCACCAAAAAATTCTTCGGTAGGTTCAAACGTTTTGTAATCTCCAAAGACCAATTCTACACCGATAGGCGCCGTTCGCGTTTGCAATAATTCAATGCTCTGCGGGAAGGTTTGCGCATCCACAAAGAATTTTGACGCAACAGATTTCTTTTTGGCTCGTGGCATTGCTCCGAAGAACATGCTCATGGCTTCGGCCACCGCTGTTGCTTCATCGAGCAACGATGCGTTTGCGAGCTCCATTCCAGTTAAATCGACCACCATCGTCTGGTAGTTCATCAAAGCCTCTAAACGGCCCTGTGCGATTTCCGCCTGGTACGGCGTGTAGGCCGTATACCATCCTGGATTCTCTAAAATGTTACGCTGAATAACACCGGGAAGTACCGTATTGTGGTACCCCATTCCAATGTACGTTTTGAACATGCTATTCATTTCACCTAATGCGGTAATGTGTGCCGCGAACTCTGCTTCCGTCATCGCCGGAGCGAGATTCATTTCTTCCGTAGAGCGAATGGTGGACGGGACAGTTTGATCGATCAGCGTGTCGATAGAATCAACACCAATGGTAGTGAGCATTTGATCAACATCAACAGCTTTGGGACCAATGTGTCTGTAGGCAAACGAATTGCGCTTCATATTCTGTTTGTTTTAGAAAGGACAAAATTACATCACAGTTCGCGAACATACCTTACTTTTAAGGGTGGAACACGATGGGAAATTTCAACGTATTTATTAACACTTTACAAGGCTTTATTCGCACGTTTGTTTATGCGAATTTTTGGGTGGCCGGAGCCGTTTGGGGTTTAACCCGATTTAGCGAGGAATTGTTCAGCTATTCCGGTACTTCTATTGCGGTGCTGAATGCTGCGGCAACGCTCGTAATCTACGGTTTTGCAAGATTGTTTGAAGGACCTGCAGCCAAAGACGGGATGAGCAGGATCAGTCAATGGCGTGAAAAGATGCCAAAAACTGCCTTTCTAAGTATGGGCTTAGGTGCAGCTGCCATTCTTTTTGAACTCATTCGAATCAACGAGGCCGCGCTTACCGGGCACTATGTTCTCGCGGGCGCTTTTGCCCTATTGTATCCTTTACCATTTATACTCAAGAAAAAGGGCGGCGGTTTACGCTCTATACCCGGGCTCAAACTCATTCTTATCGCGCTGGTCTGGGCCTATGTTACTGCTGTTATTCCGGCACTTCGAGCAGACGTGGATTGGCACTGGCCGTTTATCGAACGGTTTTTATGGACCGCAGCATTAACCATTCCCTTTGATATTCGCGATGCAGAATTAGATGATAATTCTATCCGCACCCTCCCCCATTTAGTCGGTTCCAAAAACAGCGTATGGGCAGCGAACATGCTGTTGTGGATGAGCTACCTCATTTTAGTAAATTATTTCGCAGTGCCTTGGATTCCCTTGATGGGACTGTACTTATTTTTTGCGACCGTAGTCATTAATTCACATCCTAAAATGGGAGACTTGTACTACAGTTTTTTAATTGAAGGCCTGCCCTTTCTACTTTTGGGCCTATGGCACCTTTTACCCTACCTTTAGGCTCCCCAATAGAACATCCTATGAACGCATTAGATCCAGCCTACGCTTCATCGCTAGATGCAGCAGATAAACTTGCTGCTTTTCGCTCGGAATTTCACCTGCCTGTGATCGACGGGAAACAGACATTGTACTTCACTGGAAACAGTTTAGGGCTCATGCCGAAGGCTGCTGAAAAATACCTAAATGAGGAATTAGAAGATTGGAAAAACTGGGGTGTAGAAGGGCATTTTAATGCCCGCCGTCCTTGGATGCCGTACCATGAGTTTTTTGCTGAAAGTCTATCGAAAATCGTTGGATCGAAGCCGGAAGAAGTGGTTGTAATGGGCTCACTTACGAACAATCTTCACCTACTTATGGTGAGCTTCTTCAGACCTGCAGGGCAACGAACAAAGATTTTGTGTGAAGCCAAAGCTTTTCCATCGGATCAATACGCTTTAGCCTCCCAGCTGCGCTATCATGGATTGGACCCTAAAGAACATCTGATAGAGGTGGCAACTCGCGAAGGGGAGCACCACATTCACAAAGAAGATTTTATAGCCGCCATTGATGCGCACGGCGAGGAAATTGCCATGATGATGGTTGGTGGCGTGAATTACTATACCGGGCAGGTGATGGACATGAAAACCTTGACCGCTCATGCACAAGCTAAAGGCATTATTGTAGGTTGGGATTTGGCCCACGGTGCAGGGAACATTGATATCCAATTACACGACTGGAATGTGGATTTTGCGGCTTGGTGTCATTACAAATACATCAATTCAGGCCCGGGAGCTACTGCCGGGTACTTTGTGCACGAACGCCATCATAACGATCCGAATATCCCACGATTTGAAGGCTGGTGGGGACACGACAAAGCGACCCGGTTCGAGATGCCTGAAACCTTTGTACCCATTCCTACTGCGGAAGCATGGCAATTGTCCAATGCACCTGTAATGGCGATGGCACCGTTACGCGCAAGTTTAGATCTATTCGACCGTGCGGGCATCGAAAACCTTCGTGCAAAAAGCAGAAAGTTAACCGCCTATCTTCAAGAAGTTCTAGAAGAGGTGGCACGCGCCTCTGGCAGTAATTTTGAAATCATCACACCAGCAGAGGAGCGCGGTGCACAAATTTCACTTCTTGTACACGGCTACGGCCGCCCTTTGTTTGATTACCTTATGGAACAAGGCGTAATAGCCGACTGGCGAGAACCCAACGTCATTCGAATGGCACCGGTTCCTTTGTATAACAACTTCGAAGATGTTCGAGCCTTTGGTATCATTTTACTCAACTACTTAAACGAGCAGGGCGCATGAAAAAGGCAATCGTCGTAGGTGCTGGATTAGCAGGATCTTACATAGCGTATACACTAGGCCAAAAAGGGTACGCCGTTCAGGTGTTTGAAAAACGACCCGATCCCCGCAAATCGATTTACGGAAGTGGCCGCTCGATCAACCTAGTAGTCAGTGATCGCGGTTGGACTGCATTTAAATATGCAGGAATTGAAGCTGAAATTCGCAAGATTACCGTTCCGGCCTACGGGCGACAAATTCATGACCTCGAAGGCAACCAGAGTTATTTCCCATACAGCATTGAAGGAAAAGCCATTCACAGCATTAGCCGCTCTGAATTGAACCAAACCTTAGTCGAATTAGCAGAAGAAAATCCGGCCATATCCGTCCAATTCGAACATTTCTGTACCCACATCGACTTTGAGCTCGGAGAAGTAACCTTTGACCATAAAGGTGATTCGGTTCGCGAACGTGCCGACCTTATTATCGGAGCAGACGGAACCGGATCTGCGGTTCGTGGGGCAATGATGAAGCAACCCCGATTCAACTTTACACAAGAGTACATTGATAGTGGATACAAAGAAGTGCACATTCCTGCCGCCGCGGACGGTAGTCCACAATTAAACCTAGATGCATTGCACATTTGGCCACGCCGAGAATTCATGCTCATGGGATTGGCTAACACAGACAATGGGTTTACGGGTACGGTCTTCGCGCCCTTTACCGGAGCATACGGTCTGGACCAATTAAAAACAGGCAAGGACGGTCTACGTTACTTTGAAAAGTACTTTAAGAATGCCATTCCGCTCATACCGAATTTAGAAGAACAATGGGAGAACAATCCTACTTCTGCCCTTGCGATAATTCGTTGTAAACCCTATCACTGGGGTACTAAAACCGCCCTTATTGGAGACGCCGCACATGCCACTGTACCTTTCTATGGTGAAGGGATGAACGGCTCATTAGAAGATGCCCGAGTTTTTTGTGAATTGCTCGATGAATGGGGTCATGAAAATCTTCCAACGGTGCTAGAGCGCTACACGGAAATGCGCGTTCCGGCAGGGAATGCATTAGTGGATTTAAGTCTGCGCAATTTTATCGAAATGCGCGATTTAGTCGCAGATCCTGAATTCCAGTTGCGCAAGCGTATTGAACAAAAAGTCCAGAAGAACCA
>CAJQHZ010000051.1 GCA_905478295.1 uncultured Flavobacteriales bacterium
AGTGGAATACCATAATGTGCATGGTTTCCGATTCTTTTTTTACCGCTGTGCTTCTTTTCTTCATTGAAATCTGCTAACACCTCATCTTCATCACGACCGATCCAATTAATCATAATTGGGAACCGGTAGAAACGATCATTAAGCTCTCTGGCTCCCCAAGCGCTAAGACGCAGGATTGCTGGCCCAGAAAACCCCCAATGTGTAATGAGTAATGGCCCAGATGCCTCAAGATCAGAAGCGGCAACCTGAACCATTGCATTCGGAACACTAATGCCGCTTAACCCTTTAATACGCTCATCTTTACTGTTAAAAGTGAATAAAGAAGGTACTGGAGAAATTATTTTATGTCCCAATTTTTTGAGGTTATCCCAGATAGCTTTTGAAGATCCCGCTCCGATCATTAATTGGTCCGCAATATAGGTTTGTCCGTGCGTAGTGAGCACTTCCCAACGCTCATCTTCACGCTGAGTAAAAGACTTTACTCCAGAGCTCGTATGCACCTTAATTCCAGTGGCATCTGCTATCTCTTTAAGACAGTCCGCAATGGTCGCAGAAGAATCTGTAACGGGAAAAACGCGGTTATCAGGTTCAATTTTCAACTCTATCCCACGATCAGCAAACCACTCCATGGTATCGCCCGGCTGGAATTTATGAAACGGCCCCAACAATTCTTTCTCACCTCTAGGGTAATGCGTGACCAATTCACGCGGATCAAAACAAGCATTCGTCACATTGCAACGGCCGCCGCCAGAGATCAACACCTTCCCTAAAACATCTTTTCCTTTTTCAAGAATGACAATGTTTGCCTCCGGTTGCGCCTCTGCGCATGCTATGGCTGCGAAATATCCAGCAGCACCTCCTCCTATAATGATTATTTGTTCTGACACATTTCAAAATTACGATAAAGAAATGCATAAAACTGATGTTTAAAAAATAACATTTGGCTACATTTGCAAACAAAAATATCTCAATATGAACCTAAGAGATGCACTTGAAGAATGCCTTCGTAAGCGCCCATTTATTGAGGAGGCGCTAAGCGAAGAATTGATCAATCTCAGTTCGCTAGCCCGCATCATAAAGGGAGATGTTGAGCATCTTACTGGTAAGGAAATCAAAGAAAGTGCAGTGGTCATGGCAATTCGAAGACGAGAGCCGCGGCTTCAATTTAAAATGCAGCATAAACTACAGCAGTTTATCGGCACCTTAGGCGATATCATAGTACGCTCAAATTTGGTGGCGTATACCTACAGGAAAACGCCGGCGCTACCCTCGAAACAGGCGAAATTCATATCCTATATCTCGGAACTACCTAGTGGTTTTCACAGCTTTACAGGCGGTATGGAAGAAACTACAGTAGTCGTTAGTGAAGGTTACACGCTTGCGCTAGAAAACGCCATGACCGGTGAAAAATTGATAGACCAAACGAATAATTTAAGCTCCATTACTCTTCGTTTACCCGATAGTAGCTCAGAGGTGATCGGTCTCTATTATTTTTTCTTTAAGCATATCGCCTCTGCAGGTGTTCCCATTAAAGAAATTATATCTACCACTAATGAAGCTACCTTCATTGTACACAACAAAGATGTGAATGCTGCATTTGCGATAATTAACACTATCAAAAAGCCGTTGTAGAGAACCTTTTGTTATTCACATTATTTGCGAATAAGATGGACGCTTGCCAGATTAATTGGACTAATCTTTAAAACCATAATTATGGAAAATCATGTTCAATTAATTGGGAATCTTGGAATGGCTCCAGAATCCAAACAAATCAACAACACCCTCCGTACCTCTTTCAGCCTGGCAACAAATACGGTATATAAGGATGCTGAAGGCTCTAAAAAAACCATGACCGATTGGCACAATGTAGTGGCATGGGGTAAACTAGCGCAAACCATGAATGAATACCTTAAAAAAGGTGATAAAGTGGGTATCGCTGGTAGATTGGTTACGCGCAGCTATGAAGACACGGAAGGACAGAAAAAGTACTTTACTGAAGTTGTGGCTAAGGATCTACTTTTACTCAGTAAAAAGCCAACAGAAGCTTAACTAGGCCGTACTCCCCAGCACAGGTGTTGGGGAGTTTATCCTACAATTAATCCATTTTCAAAAACCACTGGTCCCAAGACCGCTGTTATGGGCTGTCCGATGATCAATGGAGCAGATAAGGCTATTACCGAACCATCAGTCTCTTTCATGCGTGGACGCGATGCTAAATCACCTAATTCATCCACCATGTAATACATCCCCTGCGCATGACCGTTTACATAATAGACTCTTTTTATAGCAACATCCACGCGCATTCGAGCATACAAAACACCCGTAAATACCCATTCTAATAAGCCTTCTTTATTCTGTGGTAATTCATCATAAACCACTGACGGTGTATCGTCCGCGTTCAACAATGCAACCATGACATTCAATCCAAACAAACGTGCTTTCATGCGCTCAAAATCGTCAACGCTAACGCCGCTTTCGAAAAGCACATTAGGAATACCTTTGGCCATAAGGTAATCCCCTACTGCTGTTGGGTAAAATTTATCGCTGTAGCGCCCAATTCCATTTAATGGCACCTGCAAGGAACTAAGGGCGTTACCAACACGATTCATTAATGCTCGACGCACTGGAGTAATTGCTCTGGATTCGTTAGAAGAAGGTACTAGAAATGATGTGTAAGCAGGCTCATTATGCAAATGGAAAATTGATCGCTGATCGTGCAGATTGAAACAAAGCTCAGGTGAATTCATTTTTATCCATCCAATGAGCTTTGCGCTCTCAATGGTTTGGAAGGCTCGGAAATCTCGATTCAAATCTATGGAGAGTCCGTTTCGACGAGTAAACCGAACATATGCATCCGGATTAATAATAGGTATGATGTGTATGGAGTAGTCACTTAAATCAATTTTATTCCGCGTATGGAGATCTATGAGCGAAAGCAACATAAATATCCCTGTAGTCTCGTTACCATGCATGCCAGCCCACATACAGATACTGCGCGAACCCGTGCCTAACGTTGTATTCAAAATGGGACGTTCCTCAGAAGAATAGCCGATAATTTCCCAATTAAACGCCGTCAACAGTTCGTTGTATGGCATATACCACTGGTTATCAGACAAATATTTAGAATCGGAGGCTTGGAACATTCCCGTAATTTTAAAGGTGAAGTTAACGCACAAACGCGAATTGCTCATCTATTATCTACGCGCTATGAAAAAAATCACCATTGCTTGTCTGACGACGCTAATGCTCAACTTAGCTTGCACTCCAGAAGAACATGTACTCACCATTGGGTTTGGAAGCTGCAATGAACCGAATCAAACCCAACATCTTCTACCTACGCTGAACAAAGCGCTAGATAGTTTAGATCATTTCATTTGGCTTGGAGATAACATTTACCTTAAAAATGGACAATGGAACAGCTACGATAGCACAATGGCCCGATATAATGCTGTTTTTGGTCAGCCTGTTTTTCAAGACCTACTGAGTAAAAGCCATCATTTAGCGATATGGGACGATCATGATGCAGGCCCAAACGATTGCGATCTATCGACTTTTTCAGGCTTTTCAACGACGATGAGTGCATTTAAGGACTTCTGGAAGCCTGATTATCCACAACCCAACACGGACAGTTATTACGGCCAAACCAACGCCGCAGGAGGTCTAGTAGACATCTACCTCCTAGACAATCGCAGCTTTAGAACACATAAAGATTCAACTAATGCCACCGTTTTCGGCGTTGAACAATTGAATTGGTTCCACGACGCACTAATCCATTCCACAGCGAAAGTGCACATCATTTGCATGGGTGGACAGCTATTAAATACTGCGCAGGTATTTGAGAATATGAGTAACTATACTAAAGAACGTGACTTGCTGCTGCAATGGCTCTCTAAATCGCCAGGTAAACCCATTGTATTAACGGGCGATCGCCACAGCGGCGAAATAAATGAAATGGTGATTGACGGTAAGTCTATCATTGAAGTATGCGCCTCACCACTAACTGCTAATAAACATCCCCACCACAACGAAAATAACAGCGCTCGCATACACGAGAAGACGACTGATACACAACATTTTGGAGTGTTACAATTGAAACTTATTGATGCGAATCAAGTACGCTTAAGAGCGGGACTCTATGATTCAAATGGAACGGTACTGTTTTCTCATCGTGAAACACTATAGTTTTTGAATTTAACATGTTTTATATCAACGTTTTAATAGTATATGAGTGAAGTATAACTTTTGATGTCGTGCTTTGCAATTAGCTGAAAGTAATTTCATAAAAATTCAGCTGTAACACCTTGTTTCATGTGTTTCTAATTCATTACATTTGTAACTATGGAGAAGGTTGTACAACGTTTAAAAGCCTATATGGAACTTGAAGGGCATACACCTTCTAGTATGGCAAATGCGCTTGGAATGAACCGACCTACTCTCGTACACATACTTAACGGGAGAAACAAACCTAATCTCCAATTGATTCAAAAGTTGTGCGCTTTTGATGAGGAGATAGACCTACGTTATATACTTACGGGAGAGCGGTCGATTAAAAATCGCCCCGCACCTCTCGAAGCAGTTCCCGCCAAATCTGTCAAAGCACCAGCACCTTCCCCCACCCCTTCTCAAGTGACAAAACAGAAATTGTTGGTATTAAATCCAAATGGGACATGGGAAACCTATACCAAAGAAGCGTAAGTCAACGTATATTTGTGCAGAATTCACAGAGATATGACAGCAAAGAATAAGGTATTAATCGGACTCGTTATCGCAGCGCTTATTTCGCGCATTGCACCACACTACCCTAATTTCACTGCTATGGGCGCTCTAGCGTTCATGGGCGCAAATCAAAACAGAAGTCTTTTTAAGATTATTGCGTTGACTTTTGGAGTATTGATGGTCACTGACGTATTCATCAATAACTTCATCTATCCCTCAGGATCCTTTGTCTTGATGTATAAAGGCTCGATTTGGACTTATTCTGGATTTATAATTTACGCTGTAGCGGGGCATTATGCGAGAAGTGGCGCAAAGAGTATTGTGGCTCTTATTGCTGGGTCTGTCGGATTTTTCTTATTGAGTAATCTAGGAGTCTTTTTAAGCGAATACAGTCTTTTCCCTAGAACAATCTCAGGATTAGTAGCCACCTATGCGGCTGGTCTGCCCTTCTACGCACCAGAATTGATCTCCACAGCATTATTTAGCGCAATCGCTTATGCTGCAGAGATCAAACTAGTAGCGACCGCTAAGGCCTAATAAATCATTTGTCTTGGAATAACTCCTGCCGGTATGGTCTCAATGAGACTTCCTGTTGTGGAGTACGTGCGCACCTCGCCGCTACTTGCGTAGTCTTTAGCATCAAAGAAATATAGATTCCCGTTATGGAAATTTAAATTATAACCTCCAGGCAAGGTTAAGGTTGATGTTGGCCAATTTTGACCCGGAGTCCATTTCACTATGGCACCATCGTAAGAGGCATTTAGAAAATAGGCGTCTGTTCCATCCGAAGAAAATCCTATTCCATGCTTGCTGGCATTGCTTGGTGCAGCAACTTCAGTAGCCCCGTTGGAATACCCTTCGTACTTCCAGATACTTGCTGGTGTATCACCACCTGTACCGAAGTTCTCGTCTCCACTACATAAAATAAAGAGTTCATTTCCAATAACAGCAAACGAATTCGGTACATCACCTATGGTATGATGCTTAACATCGAACGTTCCCAAATCAATTTCTGCTAATGTCCAAGGTCCTTCATAGGTTCCGACCCCAGCAAATAGTTTATTATTAAAAATGGTCAATTGCTCCGTGTAATGTCCCATATCTATACTATCGACTAAACTTCCATTCGTTTTATCCAATACATAGATGGAAGAATCTTTCCAATTCGACACGAATAAGCGATTTCCATCCGAAGCTAAATAACGGGGCTGCTCAACCGTAGCAGACCAGCTATGCATTAAAGTGTTCCGATTGATTCCATGAATTGCATTACTATTGTTGACAGCGACATACAGCATTGAATCTGATTCGATCATATGCTGCGCAACATTACCTAATGGGAAACCGTTTTCTACAGAAAAAGCATTTTGAATGAGGGTGTCTTCGCTATAGGCGGTTATAGAGCCAGACCCTGAGCCAAAAGGCCCTTCATTTAAAATCAAATGTAAATCGGTGTAGACCCCTGACGCACCGGATGGCGTTTCTGCTGGGGTACAACTTACAGTAAGGCTTGTCAAAGCAGCTATTACTGCCAGTAGAGATAATTTTTTCATCGTTTTGAATTGAGTTTTAAATTTATAAGGTAGGACCGCCCTGGCATCGGGAAGTACTGATAATACTGTCTTTCATTATTAAATACATTATCAACTTGAAGCAATAAATTCCAACGATTGTTTGCCCCAGATAAGATATATGCCAATGCGCACCAATACTGTGCCGAAATTTCTCCTACTGCGCTATTATCACGAAGTGTATGACGTAATCCCGTATAAAAACCTCTCAGCTGAAGCGTACCTCTTGTTAGTTTAAATTCGGAAGTATACACAGCTTGCAAAACTGGGCGATATATGAGCGACTTGCCCACAATCGCGGGATCATTATTCATTGTTGTAAGGACCCTGGAATATTGATGAGTTAGGTTCATGTTTGCATTAAATTTTACCCAATTCCTTGCCAAGGTCATTGTCGTAGAGCTCGTGTAGACAGAATAATAGTTTTGCGGGGACCAATTCCCAGATGCCCCTGGGGTCCACTGTATCATCTTATCATAATACAATTGGTCTGAGGTTAGGTTCAACCTTAAATTCCCTTTTCTACGAAGTGAATACTTCATGCCGTATGAACGTTCCGCATCAAGATCGGGATTGCCCCCAGGATTCCAATACAATTCATTCAGCGTAGGTAAACGGTAATACGTTCCTAGAGCAAATTGGTTTTGAAAATCACCCCTAGACGTGGTCCGAACATAATGCGCACCAACGTGTGCATTATTTTGATAACCGGCACCTTTTAATACCACTTTGTCCTTCTTTGAAAGACGGAGGTTGTATAGGGCATGTGGCAAGAAGGCATGTGCATCGCGGTTAGATCCATCGGCACTAAAGTAATTTGCGGTAAGAAATAACTCTTGATATTCCTTTCTATACGAATACTGCAGCGTAGCCTGCGAATACCTATTTGTATCTTGAATAATCCAAGATGAATTGGTATCTGTGTATGCCTGCCACTCTCTGCTGAGGTAGACTTGCCATTGATTCGATCGATTTCTAAGTGCATACTTAAAACGCAACATCTCATCTTCAAGGTGGTTGATATAATTTGGCGTTAATACAGAGCCGCTATTATCCTTCTCGCTTTGCGTGTACCATAAGGTAGATTGCCAATTCCATCTCGATAATTTACCCTGAAACGACTGTAGGTAGGTCAAGTCATTGAAGCTATTTCCATTAAGTGTACCACTTAAATTGCCTATGGTATACGGATAGTTGTTCGTTCCCAACGTACTTCTTAGCGAACTTTGATACCGGACCGTGCCGATATTTCCCCAAGAATGGCCAAAGAAGCCTCGATCACCAATGCTAGATGCTGAAAAAAGAGTGCTTGTCCCACGACCTTTAGGAATTGTAGCGGTCAAATTTAAAGCTCCAACTGAACCCATTGGCGCAATCGCACCGCCATTAATACCATTATACAATGCCGAACTGCTCAACATTGACGCTGGAACTAAGCTAAGGTCGAGTACACCCGAAGCCATACTGCTTATGTCTATTCCGTCCCATAAAACGCGACTCTGCTCTGATGATGCACCTCCAAAAGAGGATGTCACTACACTACCAGGGGAATACTGTTTTAAAATAAAGCGACTGTCCTTAGTTAAATAAGCAGATGCGCTGCTTAGGTCTGCGACCAATGAATCGGCTTTTGTTTTGATTTCTTTTGAACGGAAATTTTCGCTCAAGACATTCGCTGTCCAAAGCGTATCAACCTGACTGTAGAGCAGCACAGGCTTCAGCAGTAGTAAAACTGAAACGATCAGATTCTTCATTACATACCAGTGCTTGACCCAGAGCACCATTTAAGGTTAATGTAGGCCAAGTCTTCTGGCTTCCCGCTCCATTATTCACCTTCCCGCACTTGCAGTGGTTTTTGAATAGCTTCATCACGAGTTACAGCTTCTGGCAAAGCCCCGGACTTCAACCGAGTTCCTTTTTAAGTATGCGTTCCCGCATACAACCTACAAAGCAAAGATACACTAAGAATAACGCCCTAAAACTTCCAATGCACTATTATATGCACTTTCTATGTGTAATGGATTCAATGAATGCGCTATGTCGGTATGTGTCAACGCACTCAAAACTTTTTCCGTCGGCATATTGCCAATCAATTGGTCGGAAGCAAAAGGACAACCTCCATAGCCTTTTAAGGCAGTGTCAATACGCTCGCACCCTGCACTGATCGCGGCTAAGGCTTTCTCACCAGCTGTATCGTAGGTACTGTGCATGTGCGCACCCCATGGAACTGTGCTGTGGTTTTTCATTAGCGTGCATAAATGAATCACCTTATCCGTGCTGCCTTGACCAGTAGTATCACTCAGCGAAATAATGTCAGCTCCACATAATAAAGCTTGTTCGAGACGCTCCAGAACCAGATCAGTGTGATAATCCTCGCCATAAGGGTTCCCAAAAGCCATACTTAGGTAAATAACCAATTCAACATTAGATTTCAACGCCAATTCTTTCACACGCTTAAGATCTTCAATAGCATTTTGTATCGTCTTCCTGCTATTGCGCTCTTGAAATATTTCGCTGACACTAAAGGGATAGCCCCAGGAATCAATATGACTGAATTCAGCTGCACGACGAGCCCCTCCCTCGCTAGCAACAATACTTAAGAGTTTTGTGTCCGAATTTTCCCGAGACTCTTCCAACGCAGTAAATAATGCATGCGCATCCGCCATCTGTGGCATCGCTCTAGGGCTGACAAAACTCCCGGCATCTATGGTGTGAAAACCACAATGCATTAGATTTTTAAGATGTCTAATCTTTTCCTCGGTGGGAATAAAATCATGAAATCCTTGCCAAGCGTCTCGAGGACATTCAACGATTGAGATGGTGGTCATTAGAGTGGGTTCGATAGGTTTCGACCCTAATTTACAAATTGCGGAGCATACGGCGCACCATTGCGGGGCCTTCATACAAGAAACCCGACCATACTTGAACTAAATCTGCACCTGCTTTTAACTTTTCGCGCGCATCCTCGCCCGTAAACACGCCTCCAACCGCGATAATTGCGATGTTATCATCTAATTTCTCACGCAAATATTTGACTATTTCCGTACTTCGTGCTTTTAGAACTTTACCGCTCAAACCACCCGCCCCCATGGCCTCCACTTTTTGTGCAGAGGTCTTTAGTCCCGATCTAGCTATCGTTGTATTCGTAGCTACTATACCATCTAGCTTTAGCGTGTTTATAATGGAAATGATGTCGTCTAATTGACCTTCTGTTAAATCTGGTGCAATCTTAAGCATCAGTGGCTTACGACCCAACTTATCATTCAAAGCTTTAACATCGCTAAGTAATGCCATTAAGGGCGCCTTCTCTTGTAATTCGCGTAAATTAGGGGTATTTGGCGAACTAACATTAACTACAAAATAATCCACAACTCCGTGCAACGCTTCAACGCCCTTCAGGTAATCTGAAGTTGCATCTTCATTGGGTGTCACTTTGTTTTTTCCAATATTACCACCAATAATGATATCGGTTTTCTTTTTGGCTAAGCGCAAAACTGCTTCATCGAGGCCACCGTTATTAAAGCCCATTCTATTGATCACAGATTCATCCTCTACTAGACGAAATAAACGCGGTTTTGGATTCCCTGCTTGAGGTTTGGGAGTCAGTGTTCCTATCTCTATAAAGCCAAAGCCAAAAGCACTTAGCTCATTGTAGAGCTTAGCATCCTTATCAAATCCCGCCGCTAAACCTATGGGATTCTTAAAATGTAATCCCATCACTTCTTTCTCATGCCCTTTTACTGGGCCGAAAAAAGCGTTCACTAGATTGCTCACGCCCGGAAACTTAAAGGCAATCTTCAACGTTTTAAACGTAAAATGATGCGCCTGTTCTGCATTGAGGTTAAAAAGTAAAGGCCGAATAATGGATTTGTACATCTATAGATTCTTTAGTCGTGCTAAATCGCGCTTGGCATCTTTCTCTTTAAGAGACTGACGTTTGTCGTAATTTTTCTTCCCACGCGCTACGGCAATATTCATCTTTATCCAGCCTTTTTCACTGAGAAAAACTTTCGTCGGAATCACAGTGATACCTGCATCTTTAGTGGCTTTAAGGATTTTATCCAATTCTCTTTTCGCCAGAAGTAATTTACGTTCTCGGAGCGGCTGATGATTAAATATATTGCCATGTGACCATTCAGATATGGTCATGTTTTTAACGAATAGCTCTTCTCCTGCGAAATAACAATAGGCTTCTGCAATGGACGCTTTACCCATACGAATGGATTTTACCTCAGTTCCTTGCAACTGCATACCGGCAGTAAAGGTCTCGAGCCATTCGTAATCAAATTTCGCCTTGCGATTTTTTATTTCTACCGTTTTCACAAGACAAAGGTACGCTACTCGCGGTCTTTGAGCATAGGGACGAAAGCCGCATCTCCTAACACCTTTTGAACAAAGCTTCCATCCGACTGCTTCGTTATTTTAACCATTTTCTGAGTACCCTCTCCAACTGGGATGATCATTACTCCACCTTCAATGAGCTGGGCTAAAAGTGCCTTAGGTACAAAAGGTGCGCCGCAGGTGACTATTATTCTATCAAAAGGCGCAAAAATTGGCATCCCTTTAAATCCGTCCCCAAACTTTAACTCCGCACGATAGCCTAAATAGGTCAACATCTTTTTCGCAAAATCGAAAAGTGCTTTTTGACGTTCAATGCTGAATAGTTTCACGCCAAGTTGACACAAAACTGCCGCTTGATAGCCACTGCCTGTTCCTATCTCAAGGACTTTCATCCCTTGCCCTAGCTCCAATAATTCAGATTGCCATGCTACAGTCGAAGGGTGAGATATAGTTTGGTCAGCAGCAATGGGAAATGCCTTGTCTTGGTAGGCGTGCTGATGGAAGCTGCTCTCAAGAAAGAGGTGTCTGGGAATTTTATTCATCGCCTCAAGCACAGTATCTCCAGCCAATCCCTTAGCCTTTAATTCAGAACACATAATGGCACGTTGGCCTTGGTAATATGGGCTGTCCTCTTTTTGCATGAATTGAAAGTACATCGGGAACCAACGGTGTGGTCTATTGAAGTACGCTTCTTTTTAACAATTTGAAAGACTAGGATGACTACCTTTGATCTCATGTTCAGAAAGACCATTTTAATTGCACTGTTCGGAATTATTTTTCTACTCTACTCTTGTGAGGAAGAATCTGCTCCTGCTGTAGCTTATTTAGAGGTTTCAGAACTTCTTGTTGCTTCGAAGTCAAGTGAAGGAACGTCATCTGCAAAATTGAACACAATTTGGGTCGAACAGAATGGCCAACAAATTGGCGCCTTTTCTCCTCCGTGTCGTATTCCAGTATACGCTGGAGAAAATCAACTCCTTCGATTTATACCTGGTATTGCACTAAACGGTGTGTATTCTCAAAGGAACCAATATGAGATGCTCTCCCCGATTGAAAAAAATTGGGATTTAAATGAGGGATCTACCAGAGTTCTTTCACCACAATTTTTAACATTTGAATACAACCCTACATACGACTTAATAGTTGTCGAAGATTTTGACGGTATTGGTCTGAACTACAATAAAACAATTCAAAGCGATACGAATTTGCTGATCACTTCAGATACGAGCGAAGTTTTCCATTATCCTGGTGAAACACCCAATAAAAGTGGAAAATTTGTACTGCCGCCAGTAACCTTAGGTGAATTCAAAACACTTCAAGCCTTCGATCTACCAAAATATGGGGCAAACATATGGCTCGAGGTAAATTATAAAACAGATGTAGCTTTAACCTTTGGAGTGACGGCTAACGAAATCCTACAAAGCGCTAAGACCCCAGTGGTGACACTATTTCCTAATGAAGAATGGAATAAAGTATACATTAACCTCGTTACTGAGGTAAGTGGGTACCCCAATGCCTTAGATTATAATTTATTTTTTGGAAGTATCAATACCACTGATGATACCGCCACTGTATTGATTGATAACATAAAGCTATTGTATTGAGTTCCGCCAAAAAGTTAGAACGCAAACTACTCATTCGTTATATCGTATTGGATCTTTTTGCCGGCACGGGCGCTTATACCGCGCTCCATTTAGTGCGTAAACTTTACGTAGAACCTGAACGATTCGGTACAGCAATTCCATTAAAATTTGATCAAACATTTGTGCTTGGGGCCGCTGCGACTACAACCTTGTTTATCGGCATTAGTGCGCTAAGCGGTATTTATAGTAATCTTACCCGTAAAAGCCGATTAACAGAGGCATTCAACACTTTTGGAGGAACAATAATAACAGCGGTAATACTTTTCTTTTCAGTCTTTTTAGATGACTACATTAAAGAGTATAGCGACTATTACATGACGTTAGGCACCTACACGGGAAGCCTTATCGTACTCAGCGGAGTATTTAGGTTTACTCAGAGTTCCATCGTTAGGCATAAAATTGACAAAGGACTACTCAAGTTCCCGACGTTATTAGTGGGAGGAGGAAAAGATGCGGCGGATCTTCTTGATGCTTTCGAAAAGGATCGTAGTAAGGGATATTCATTTTTAGGTTATTTAAACACGTCCGGCGATATCGCTGATACACGTATGAATGCAATAGCCTATTTAGGTGACATCAACCAGTTAGCCGATATCATTAACGACAATACTGTAGAAGATGTAATAATCGCACTGCCTAGTGGGAATTCTGAACGAATTGCAACTATGGTAAGTTCTATAGAAGATAAAGACGTTCGCATACACGTTCTCCCTAACCTGTTCAGTATTCTTTCCGGACAGGTAAAAATGGAAAGTTTAGGACGTGCGCTGATTGAAGTAAAGCGTGAATTAGTGAAGCCGCATGTCGCATTCATTAAAAGATTGTTTGATATCGTAGTCGCTTCACTCCTTCTTATAGTAGCCGCACCATTCATCTTGATTTCTATTGCCATGATTGCTTTCGGTTCGCCGGGACCATTTTTTTATACACAAGAGCGATTGGGCAAAAACGGAAGAATATTTAAAATCATAAAACTTCGTAGCATGTATCGAGATGCGGAGCTACAAGGTCCTCAACTGAGTAGTGAGGATGATCCCCGAATAACGCCTTGGGGTAGAACCATGCGAAAGTTTCGTCTAGATGAATTACCGCAGTTTCTGAATGTCTTAAAAGGCGACATGGCCATAGTAGGCCCAAGACCCGAGCGCCAATTTTTCTTTGATCAGATCATCTCAACTGCACCGCATTACAGATATTTATTAAAGGTGAAGCCCGGAATTACATCCTGGGGCATGGTGAAATTTGGCTATGCTGAAAATGTGGAAGAAATGATTGAGCGCGCGCGATATGATTTGATCTACACAGAAAATATAACGTTGGTAAACGATATCAAAATCCTGTTCTATACCTTAGTCACTGTCTTGCAAGGACGAGGCAAATAAAGAACCACAAATCACCCTACATGAAAAACATTACCGTAATTGGTGCAGGAACTATGGGCAATGGCATTGCTCACGTCTTCGCACAGAGTGGATTCAACGTCCACCTCTTTGATATACGCGAAGCTGCTCTTGAACGAGCCTTAAGTACCATCACAAAAAATATGGACCGTCAAATCTCAAAAGAGAAATTGACGGAATCACAGAAAAGTGCCGCTTTGGCGCAACTAGAGACGGGTACAGATTTAAAAAATGCCGTGGCAAAAGCGGATTTAGTAGTAGAAGCAGCAACAGAAAATACAGCTGTCAAATTTCAGCTCTTCAAAGACATTGATGCACATGCACCGGCGCACTGTATCCTCGCTTCAAATACCTCTTCTATAAGCATTACAAAAATTGCTGCACAGACTGCACGTCCAGATAAAGTCATTGGTATGCATTTCATGAATCCTGTTCCGGTGATGCGTCTTGTTGAAATTATTCGTGGATACAGCACTTCTAACGAAGTCTGTAATGCAGTCATAGAAATGAGCAAAGCGCTGGGTAAAACTCCAGTGGCCTGTAATGACTACCCCGGTTTTGTTGCAAATAGAATCCTGATGCCCATGATCAATGAAGCCATCATTTCTTTGCATGAAGGTGTCGCTGATGTGCAAGCAATTGATTCTATAATGAAGCTAGGTATGGCGCATCCTATGGGTCCTTTACAACTGGCCGACTTCATAGGACTCGACGTATGTCTCTCTATCCTAAATGTGCTTTATGATGGCCTTGGCAATCCAAAGTATGCACCGTGTCCGCTACTGGTTAATATGGTCACAGCCGGTAAATTAGGTGTTAAATCAAAAGAAGGCTTCTACGATTATTCTGTAGGAATCAAAGAAGCCACAGTTAGTTCACAATTCAAATAATCATAGTATGAAATTACGTTTATTACTTGCGGGTACATTGCTCTCTTTGCAGGCATTTGCACAAGTTGATCTGATCAACAAAATAAAAGACAACGGCGCAGACGCACCGCTGGGCTACGAATGGGAAACTATTGTCGATATCGAAGCTACCCCAGTCAAAAACCAAGGAGCTTCCGGTACTTGTTGGTCCTATGCGACCACTTCATTTATCGAAAGCGAGATGATGCGTATGGGGAAGACCCCAATTGATCTTTCGGAAATGTACACAGTACGTAAAGTCTACCAAGACAAAGGCGAAAAATACATCCGTCTTCATGGGTATCTGAATTTTGCTCAGGGCGGCGCCTTACCCGATGTGCTTTACGTAATCAAAAAGTATGGTGCGGTTCCACAAGAAGTATATAACGGCCTAAACTATGGAACTGAAATCAACCGTCATGGTGAGATGGAAGGTGCTTTAAAAGGTATTCTAGATGCTGTAAAAGGCAATAAGAATGGGAAATTGTCTACCTCATGGAGGAATGCATTTGATGCGAGTTTAGATGCTTATTTAGGCGCGGAACCTGCACAATTCGGCTACAATGGAAAAACCTATACGCCAAGAAGTTTCGCCGATGAAGTCATTGGTGTCAATCCAGACGACTACGTTCAGCTCACCTCCTGGACGCACCACCCATTCTATGAGGCTTGTCAAATTCAGGTGCCTGATAACTGGACTTGGGGAATTTCATACAACCTTCCTATCGATGAAATGATGGAAGCACTCAACGCTTCCTTAGAAGCTGGATACCCTGTTGCTTGGGCTTGTGATGTTAGCGATAAAGGGTTCTCTATAAAGAACGGAATTGCTGTTATGCCAAATAAAAGCTGGGGTGATCTAAGTGCAGAAGAAGCACAGGCCATTTATGCTGGCCCGCACGAAGAAGCAAATGTTGATCAAAAAATGCGTCAAGAGCAATACGACAATTATCTTACTCAAGACGATCACGGTATGGTCATACAAGGAATGGTGAAAGATCAAGACGGTAATATTTTCTACATAGTCAAAAACTCATGGGGTGATATCCCAAATGATTTTCGACCAGGATATCTTTATGCCTCAGAAAGTTATGTGCGTTTAAAGACGATCAGCATTATGATGCACGATGATTCGCTAGAGAAATCTCTCAAGAAGAAATTAAATCTATAGCAGAGAAACTTTAGATTCATTTAATAAGCCGTTCACCGCAAGGATGGACGGCTTTTTTTTATGCGTAGAAACACGTTATAGGTAAACAAGCCAATACAAAGTCCTAATGAAGCACCCGCCATTACATCCGGCAGCCAATGCGCCATTAAATAAACACGCGAAAGCCCCACTCCTATAACTGCTAGTGCTGATAGAATTTGAAACGATATCTTTTTAAAATGTAGTGCCAGTAAAGTGAAGAAAACGAAGGCTGTGGTGGTGTGTCCACTTGGAAAAGCAAATTGTAATGGCACATCAAGTCCCACGGGTAACAATGTTTCTGACCATTGAATTACGGCCATCGGACGAGGGGAAGGAGCGAAAACAAGCCGTTTTAATGATTGTACCACGATACTCGATAAAATCCCTGCTGAAAGGAATTCGAGTGCCATGAAATAGCGCTTTTGTAAAGCAAGTGCGATAATAAGTATAGCAAAAAGTTGCGCCTCTCCCCAATTAGTTATGACTTCCATCCACCAATATCCTGATGTACTGTACCAAGCATGGTGCAGCACGAGCTGGGCGGCTACTTTGTCGGGATAAAAGGACAAAAAAAGCCCGCAGCACATAATGAACAGGACTGCGGGTATACTATAGTAAGGAATATGCTTCATTATGCACCAATAGTGTGCTGAAGCTCATGAATCTGACTCTCCCAGAGTTGCTTTGCTTCCTCTACTTCATTGGCATCGGCAAAGTCAGTGACTATAATCGAAGTATCGTTGGTTAAGGCATCTACTTCAATTCTAAATTCGAAGTAGGTATCTAAACCATCCTCCTCGTCACTCAACCAACGGAAACGCACCATTTTATCCATCTGTTTTTTCAAAAGTCGGGCTTGCTCTTCTGAGCCGTCCCAGAAAAAGGTAAAAAGTTCAGATCTTGAGTTTACATCGTCGCAAAACCATTCGCTCAATCCTGAGGGGGTACTCAAAAATGGAAATAACATCTTTGGGGATGCACGAAGTGGTATTTCTAACTCAAATTTTATCCTATCCATGATGGTGCTTGTCTAATTGATGCAATATAATAAGTCAAATGAAATAAGCAACACTTTGTGCAAAAACCCTTGAAAAAACCCTCGTTCTGACTTATTCTTTATCTTCATCACACTAATCGGAATTCCATGCAGTCAACTGCTTCTATCTTTCGTCAGCCTATTATATGGGTTGCAGCCCTTGGATACTTCGTTGATATCTATGACTTATTACTTTTCAGCATCATTCGAATCCCGTCATTGACAGATTTAGGTGTGGCAAATTTAGGAGAAGTCGGTATGCTTATTTTGAACACGCAAATGTTCGGACTACTCATAGGCGGAATACTTTGGGGAGTATTGGGGGATAAATTGGGCCGTACGAAGGTCTTGTTTTATTCTATCGCCCTCTACTCCATAGGTAATATTGCGAATGGTTTCGTCACGAACGGTACGCAATATGCCTGGATTCGATTCTTTGCTGGTATTGGCCTCGCAGGAGAATTGGGCGCGGGCATTACTTTGGTCTCGGAACTACTTCCTAAAGAAAAACGTGGCATTGGAACTTCACTGGTTGCCGGCGTGGGACTAACAGGCGCAGTACTTGCCTTCTTCATTTCGCAATGGTTCGATTGGAGAACGTGCTATTTCATAGGTGGAGGATTGGGACTGCTGCTTCTTTTCGTTCGCTTAAGCGTATTTGAAAGTGGTCTGTATAAAACGTTAGCTTCTAATTCTAAAATCTCTAAAGGCAATTTTCTAATGCTATTTGCAACGAAAGAGCGATTTATGCGATATCTAAGAAGCATTTTAATCGGTTTACCCACGTGGTTTGTGGTGGGTATTCTCATCTCCTTTTCCCCAGAATTCGCACGCCAACTTGGGATTACTGAATCTATTGATCCCGGCATTGGCATTATGGTAAGTTATAGCGCCATTGCTGTTGGAGATGTAGCAATCGGATTATTGTCACAAAAACTACAGTCTCGAAAGCAAGCGATGCACGTATTTTACCTTATAACAATGATTGGAATGGTCGTTTTCTTCACGGCTTCAACCGCATTGCAATTGTATATTTCTACGGGAATTATGGGCTTTGGAACAGGTTTCTGGGCCGTATTTGTAACTATTGGAGCAGAAAATTTCGGGACTAATTTAAGAGCAACAGCGGCTACCTCGATACCAAATATGGTCAGGGGTTCACTCAATGGAATTACAGCGCTCTTCTTGGCTCTAAATGCGAAATTCACATATGTCAACGCCGGTATTGTTACTGCGGTCGCAGTAATGCTTATAACGTATTGGGCTATTTCAGGTCTACAAGAAACGTTTGGTAGGGACTTAGACTTTTATGAGGAATAAAAAAACCCTCTGAAGTTTACACTTCAAAGGGTTTCTTGTAGCGAGAGAGGGGCACGATCCCTCGACCTCCGGGTTATGAATCCGACGCTCTAACCAGCTGAGCTACCTCGCCTTTCAATGGGGTGCAAATATAATGCGCCTAATGAAATAGGAAAGTGATTTTTTGAATATTATCAAAAAGCCTCTATCAGTAATAGATACAGCTCTGGCAAGTCCTCAACATCCAACAGCTTCACCTCTAATACTCTCAAGTAAGTTAAGGATACTTTCATATCGCTGTGTCCCATTACTTGCTGTAGCTTGAGTAGAGAGCCTGTTTATTAGTAGTAAAAGAGTTGTGTACCGTATGCAACGTTATTAGTGGAAAAAGTAAAGCCTACACCTATGTACTGCCAGTCCGTAGATATCATATTTGCATAGTGACTGGATGAGTTTACCCATTGCTCAACAAGGTCTGACGCAACCAGTTCTGCTTCAGAGCCCAACGGATAGGGACCTCGTTTTGCAATGTTCTCACCCAAGCTGGAAAAAGATAATCCAAAGTCGAATGCTCGGGACCAGGGATTACTTCCATTTTGACCAGTATGACTGAAATAATCATTATCTGCCATATCAATGGAGTGTAGGCTTGCAATAGAATCTCCAATGGCAGTTTGAATTAAAGTATCTCTGCCTAATGAACTACGAATCTCATTGGTCTTAATAGCGATTAATCTCTCTACTTGTGAATTAAAAGTTAGTGACTGAGAATTACCGGGGTTTAAGGGTGTGGTATCACTTGCAGTGTCAATAGGGAACTCGCTTTCTGGCTCGATC
>CAJQHZ010000052.1 GCA_905478295.1 uncultured Flavobacteriales bacterium
CGCTCTAATCCCATGCGCGAGGCGCGTGTTAAAGCGGAATAAGAGAACGATTTCAGTTTAGTATTGATAGAAAAGCCCCGAGCATTGTTTGGGGCTTTTTTCTTTAACAAATTATTGGCGCTTCGAGCACACTCAAGTCGGAGTCCTTAACGTTTCAAACTCAATTAAAGGATACACCTATGAAACTTATTCAAAAACCGATGTTTAAAATGCTGGCAGTGGCTTTACTGGCATTGCTATTGTTAATTCCCGCAGAATTAATTCAAAATCTTATTCGCGAACGCGAATACACTCAAGAAAACGCAATCAACGAAATGACCAGTGTTTGGGGCGGAGAGCAAATGCTTGTAGGGCCATACCTCACTGTGCCTTTTGATGATCCATATACAGTTACCAATTCTGACGGAACGGAAGAAATAAGCTATGCTCGAAAATATTTATACGTATTGCCTGAGTATTTAGATGGCGAGGTAGATGTACAGCCGGAAACAAGAAAATTAGGCATCTATGAGGCTATTGTTTATCGAGGTAATGCGAATATGCAAGGTGAATTTAAGCTTCCCGACTGGACTAAAGTGGGTGTAGATCCTAAACATATCCATTGGGATAAGGTCACGCTCAATATTGGGATATCTGATTTAAGAGGTGTAGAAGGCGCTTTCGATTTTAAATGGAACGACACATCCTTACCTCTGAGTTCCGGGTTGGTAACGAATGATATTTATTGGAGTGGTGTACATAGTTCAGTTGCTATAAACGACGAGGATTTGCTTCAGTTTGAATTTTCTACCAAGCTCCGTGGCAGTCGCCGCTTTTCAGTTGTACCCTTAGGTAAACAGACAACGTTTGCTATGATTAGTCCCTGGGTTGAGCCTAATTTTGAAGGTAGTTTCGCAACTACTAAATACGAGCCTACAGCAGATGGTTTTTCTGCGCTTTGGGAGGTTAGCCATCTCAATAGAAACTTTCCACAATCATGGGTTGGAAAGCAATACACCCCTACGAAGGATTATTTCGGGACGGAATTTGTGAAAACGGTAGATAATTACAGCAAATCGAACCGTGTTGCCAAATATGCCATATTGATCATTGCACTGACTTTTATGGTGTTCTATTTCTCTGAACTTATCAAGGGCGCAAAGGTCAATGCATTGCAATATGTACTCGTGGGACTGGCTTTAGTATTATTTTACACTTTGCTTTTGTCTTTTTCAGAGCACATCGGTTTTAATGCCGCCTACCTAGTGGCGGCGCTTATGACTGTTCTCATGGAATTCTTCTACGCAAGAAGTGTTTTGAGTAGTACAAAACTTGCCACTTATGTAGCGGCCACGTTGACCCTGTTGTACAGTTTTATCTTTATTCTTATCCAATTAAAAGACTTTGCCTTGCTCGCAGGAAGCTTAGGGTTGTTTGTGATACTTGCCGGAATCATGTTTATTTCCAGGCAGATAAAATGGGAGGAAGAATAACGAAAAAAGCCCCGAGCAATGCTCGGGGCTTTTTTATTATTTGCAAGGTATTTGATTAGCCCATGACCATATTTAAGTACTGTGTCAATTTTGCTTTCAATGATTTACGTTCTACGATGAAATCCAAGAAGCCATGCTCTAAGAGGAATTCGGAGCGCTGGAATCCTTCAGGAAGATCTTTTCCAATCGTTTCTTTCACGACGCGCGGGCCAGCAAATCCAATTAGCGCATTAGGTTCAGCAATATTAATATCACCGAGCATTGCATAGGAAGCGGTAACACCACCTGTAGTTGGATCTGTCAAGAAGGAGATGTATGGAATTTTTTTATCGTCAAGCAGCGCAATCTTTGCGGAAGTTTTAGCCATCTGCATCAAAGAGAAAGCAGCCTCCATCATACGTGCTCCACCAGATTTAGAAATCATAATGAAAGGCGCACCCGTTTCTAAACTCTTATCCATTGCACGCGCAATTTTCTCTCCTACAACAGAACCCATGGATCCGCCGATGAAATTAAAGTTCATACAAGCTATGACTATAGGTCTTCCGTTCATTTCACCATATCCAGTGGTAATGGCATCTTTCAGCCCTGACTTTTTTTGACCCGCCTTGAGTCGATCGACATAAGGCTTAGTATCTTCAAACTTTAACGGATCCTTACTCACCATTTCTGAGTCGAGTTCAGTAAAGGTGGCGCCGTCGAAGAGAATTTCGAAATATTCTTTCGCGTTAATACGGTCGTGATGCCCGCAATTGCCGCAAGTCCAAAGCTCCGCTGCGTGGTCGTCTACACTAACGATTACTTTACATTTTGGACATTTGTGCCAAAGCCCATCAGGGGTTTCCTTTTTGTCTTTGGTCTCGGTGGTAATACCCACCTCAGTTCTTTTAAACCAACCCATAGTTTTTGTTCCTCTGTGCAGTTTGTAGGGTGCTAAAGTAGCTAAAAAGGGCACTCAACGGTAAGAAGAGTGCCCTTTTGCTTTGAAATTCTATCGTTCGCCTTAAGCGATGGTAATATCGTCGTTTAGGTAAACGTCTTGAACGGCGCGCAACAACGAAAGACCGTCTTTGTATTCTTTCTGGAATGCCTTACGTCCTAAAATAAGACCTTGACCACCTGCACGCTTATTCACGACTGCGGTTAATACAGCTTCGCTTAAATCATTCGCGTCATTACCGGTAGAAGCACCTCCAGAATTGATAACACCGATACGACCATTGTAGCTGTTTAGCACCTGGTAACGCGTTAAATCAATCGGATTGTCTGTAGTCAACTCAGAATAAACTTTAGGATGCGTTTTACCGTGACCAGTAGCATTATAGCCGCCATTATTGGTAGGAAGCTTTTGCTTGATAATATCGGCTTGGATCGTTACACCCAAGTGAATTGCCTGAGAAGATAAATCTGCCGAAGTGTGGTAATCTACACCGTCCACTTTAAAAGCATCATTACGCGTGTAACACCACAAGATGGTTGCCATGCCTAATTCGTGCGCGCGTTCGAATGCAGCCGCAACTTGCTCAATCATTTCTCGGCTTTGAGGATGACCAAAGTAAATGGTCGCACCCACAGCGCACGCTCCCATGTTCCAAGCTTCATCCACAGACCCGTATGGGCTTTGTAAGAATGTATTTGGGTGAGAGAGGTATTCGTTGTGATTGATTTTCACTACGAATGGAATTTTGTGGGCATATTTACGAGCCACTGTCGCCAAAACACCATAGGTCGAGGCTACCGCATTGCATTCTGCATCGATTGCCATCTTAACGATGTTCTCAGGGTCAAAAAACATAGGGTTTGGTGCGAAAGAAGCACCAGCGCTATGCTCAATTCCCTGGTCAATGGGAAGTATACTTAAGTATCCAGTGTTGGCCAAACGTCCAGTGCCGTAGAGGCGCTGAAGTGAGTTCATCACTTGAATACTGCGGTTAGATTCTGTGAAAGATTCCGTGACAAAGTTGCCAGAAGGTAAAATCGCCAAAGAGTCTTTGGTGATTGCCGTAGAAGTGTGGTTCAACAAAGCATCAGCTTGATCGCCTAGCAACTCTCTAATTTTGTCAATGGACATCATAATTCTTAGGTGTTTAATTGAGCCGCTAAAATAAACGAAATGTTTTAAGCGTACACCTTAAATCAGAAAGGATAACCTATGCCTAATGCCAGGTTAAAATCGCGTAATTGTGGTGCCGTAATGACCCAGGTTGATCGGTCTACAGCGCCAGGGTGGTGCAGCTTTAAACCTAAATCTGCACGTATGATAAAAAACTCGAGGTCATAGCGGACGCCGTAGCCTGTATTGATGCCTATTTGTTTGTAGAATCTGTTCCAGCTAAATTTTCCAGCCGAAATAGCAGCTTCCTGCGCAGTTGTGAAAGAACCGTTATATGTTTTGTCGTAGAGCCACATGTTTCCTGCATCGAGGAATACAGCGCCTTTCATGGCACGTTGTATCGTGAATCGGTATTCTAGACTTTGGACCAGTTTTATGGGAGCTGCAGCGAAAAAGCCGCTACTCTGAAGTAAATCCTCATTGGTCGCTCCAGGGCCAAAGTGGTAGGCAGTCCAGCCACGCATATCGTTCGCACCGCCCATAAAAAAAGATTGTTCGAACGGCACGAAACCCGATGGACTATTCCAGCTTTGTGCAACGCCTAAAAAGGTACGTGAAGCCAGTTGTCTTTTTCGAACCAAACTCCGGTACGCGCGGAAATCTAAACTCGTTCTCACGAACTGAGCTATGGGATTACCGTTCCACTGGTTTAAACCGATTGCTCCTGCGAGGTGCCCGCCTGTTTTTACTGTTGCATTTAAAAAATAACGCCATTGAACGTTTTTCCAGCTTTTCGTGTATTGATAGGAGCTCGCTGCGAAAATGATATTTTGGAAACCTACAAATAGAAAAGGCACCAGCGTGGTATCGTTTGCGAAATTGATACTTACAAAAGAAAGCTGTGCGGGATTGAAAACATGCTTTGCACCCGCTTTCGTCCAACTGTATTCGAGGTTGGTTGAAAAATTGAATCGATTGAATTCCTGTGCGCGGTACTGGTAAGCGACCTTAGTTGCTAACTGTGTTTTAGGTTGCCAAAACTTTGCTTGCTTTGGCGTGAGTGCTTTTGGAAGTAAAAGCTTAGGTAGTTCTAAGGCAACACCTGCATTTAATTCGCGTGCATCGATGAGCCAGCTGGTATTGGTGGAATTGCGTTGTTCCGTAAGTGCGCCACCGAGCGAAAGCCTAAGGGTTTCACCGCCTTTGAAGAGGTTTCTATTGTCCCAATTAAAACTGCCGCCAACCCCTAAACTACCACTATTTCCCAGTCCTTCTAGGTTTGCGCTAACCGAACGTTTGGGTAGTGGCACGAGGTTGAGTGTGGCGTGTAAGCCACTGTCTTTAGGTTGCACATTAAATTCTACCGTTTGAAAGACGCCAAGACTGTTGAGGTTTTTATACGTTGCACGGAGTAGGTTTTGATCATAATACGCACCGCGTTGGAGATAAATTTGTTCGTCTATAAATCCAGGACGGAATAGTCTGTCCTTTTGAAGGACGTCTATCCCATGAATGGTCCGGGTACTGTCATTTTCGGCATTTGAATTCTGAAAAGAGTAGGTGGGACGGACTGTGATTTTTGAAATCCGTTGACGTTCGACTCGACCGCCAAAGATGAAAGGGTCGACTACTCCTGTAATGCCGCTCGCAAGAGGTCCGGCTGTGGTATCGATCTCGAAATAGACCCAACCTAATTGCGCCGTATAATAGCCTTGGTCTTTAAGGAAATTTGTCAAGGCCAATTGCTCTTCTTCTATACGTTCCGCGTTTAAAGCATCGGTTAACTCTAAACCTTTAGGGTAATAAGCAAGTACCGAATCTATGAATCGACTGGTGGAACGAAGGGAGTACTCCGAAATACTGTACTGCTCCCCCGTAGTAATATGATAATGTGCAATGACTTTCTTTCCTTTTTGCTCCGTAAACGCGGTGTCATCAGCGTGGTAAAAGCCTTGGTTGAAGTAATGCTGTTTTAGTTGGGTAGCCGAAGCATTAAAAGCTATGGGGTCAAAATATGCCGGAGATTCGCCAATTCTTTTGAGCCAATTGCCCATTCCATTGTCGCCGAGTTTACTACCCAGTCCATATAAACTCACAAACATTCGGATATTACCTAAGCCCTTGTTCGGGCGCTGACGCATAATGTCGAAATCGTCATCGCTCAGTGTGGGACGGCCGTTGATGCGAATATCGTTTTTTACGAGTAACGGTTTTTCTGTGGAGGCCTGTTTTAAGCCGCTACAGCTCGCTGTAGTAAACAAGAGTGCTGCCCCGAAGAGTACGGGGTAGAAAAAGCGGTGTATTTTAGCTGTAAAATTGGTCAACGTGCTCACTAAAAATCAAGAAAAATTAATACGCAGCCTTGCTTTACGCAAGAACCGAAAAAAGTCGGGACTATTTGTAGCGGAAGGTTTGAAGTTAGTCACCGATTTGATCAGTGCAGGGTTAGCAGTCCAAAACATTTTTCTAACGGAAGGCAGTTCGGAGGCGTTTGCAGTAACAGAGCAAACCATTGAATTAAGTATTCAAGAAATGAAAAGCATTAGCTTTTTAGAAACGCCCAGTCCTGTTTTGGCCCTCTTTGAACAGCCGGTTCGATTGAGCGAATTTCAATCGGATACTGGACTTATACTATTGCTCGATCGCATTCAAGACCCGGGAAATATGGGTACGCTACTGCGCTCTGCACTCTGGTACGGAGTAGAACACATCGGCTTTGTGAAAGGCTGTGTGGATGCGTTTAATCCCAAAGTCGTTCAGGCAAGTATGGGGGCTTTAGCCCACCTGCAGTGTGTAGAGAGGAGCGCAGAAGAATGGGTGGAATGGAGCGCATCTAATGGCAGAAGGTTAATTGTGGCCGATATGGATGGTACACCTGCCGCTGAAATGAATTGGACATCAAAAGATATTTTGGTATTAGGAAACGAGGGTCAGGGTTGCAACGTTGCATTTAAAGCTGTGGGAAATAAAGTGACGCTACCGGGAAATACTGCTAAAATGGAAAGTTTAAATGTAGCCATCAGTGGAGCTACGCTGCTGTACGCGTATGCGACCGCTTCAAGCGAGCTTTAAAACGTAGGTTCAATAATACGCCACCTATTACCAGTGCGATTCCTAGGAACATTTGACCGTTAGGGACAAAGTCAAAAAGTACAATATCCCAAGTTAAAGCGAAAATAACGCCGATGTATTTGAGAGGAGCGACGGTATTCACTTCGGACAATTGGTAGCTTTTAGTCATGTACAATTGGGCAAATTGTGTCATTACACCAATGGCAAAGAGTAAGGCGAGGTCCGGTAGGGAAGGTGTGACCCAATTGAATAGGCTAAAGACAATCATTACAGGTGTTGCAACCAGCGGGAAATACATAACAACCACAAGTGGGTGTTCGTCTTTCAGTTTTCGAATGGCATTGTAGGCGAGTCCTGAAAAGACACTGGAGCCAATACCCAAAGCAAGAAGAACAGGTGGTATTTGTGCGCTGGAACCTTTAACGACAACGATACCGATAAAAGATACCAGGAAAAAGAACCATTGCGCCCATCGTGTGCGCTCACCCAAAAGGAATCCAGCAATAAAGGCGGTAAAAAAGGGGCTGAGGTATTGTACGGTTACGGCCGCGCTTAAAGGCATTTTTTGAATGGTATAAAAGAACACGGTAAGTGCTGTCGTGCCTGCTAATCCTCGAATAAGCAACCATTTTTTATTTACTCCCCATGGAGATATATGCTTGCGTTTGAGCAAGGTGTAGCTGATTACAAAGGTGATTAGCGAACGAAAAAGAACCAATTCTGTCGCTGGTAAATGAGGCAAGAATTTAACCATCAGGTTGACGGCAGCGAAGCAGCCCACGGAGATGAGCATATAGCGGATACCGGTACCCACTATTCGAAGGTGAAATTGATCAAAACCGCTTGATTACGCAGGGCATCAAAAGCTTCGACTTGTGGTGTGCCGTCTTGTACTAAAAGGTCGGTTAACCCCCAAGCAGCGCGTATTTGTGGAGAAAATTTGAAGTATTCGAAATAAAAATCAGCACCGAAACCCACTTCATAATCTGCAACATGACGCTGCAATTTGAACAAACCATCGTCGACTACCTTCGCTTTAGAAGCAAGATCATTAGTGTAGCGCAGACCCCCCATGAGGTAGAGTCTGTAGTTGTCTATTCGGACGCTTTTGAACTTCAAATGAAACGGGAACTGGACGTAAGAACTTTCGATTTGACGGGTAATGATCTCTCGTTCACTCGTAAACGGATTGACCATGTCAAAGTGCAGGTTGCGCACAGTGGCTGCGAAACCTGGAGTAAAACGCAAATCTAAATGTTCCGTTAACCTCAGGTTCGATATAATGTTAATGTTATAGCCTGGCAGCGCCTCGCTCGCCACTCCAAACAGGTTCGGTTGTTCGCTGAGGTCCGCAAGATCCATGTTGAAATCGTACCAATTCAAGCCAATGTGAAAGCCAAAGTGCAAGGGTATTTTGTCGAATAACGGTTGGTTCCGTAATCGCGAGAATTGTGCAGAGGCGAGCACCGGTGCGCACAAAACAACCCAAATGAGTACTTTTTTATTCATTCTTACTAGAACGTTCTTAGGCCTCTTTTCGTGCCTGGTAGATGGTGGCAATGCCGAAAGTAACGGATCGCGTACGCTTCGGTATCAAGCCGGCACGTTCGAGTTCTCTTTCAAATGCAGCGCCATAAGGGAAGGCTTTAACACTCTCTGGAAGGTACGTGTAGGCGCGTGGATCTTTTGAAACGAGCTTACCTACCGTTGGCAGAATAGCTTTAAAGTAGAACCAATACAGCTGTTTGAATGGAAAATACCGCGGCTGGCTAAACTCAAGAACAACCAATTGGCCACCGGGCTTTAGTACGCGCATCATGTCTTTTAAGCCGTTGTGTAAATTTTGGAAATTACGCACGCCAAAAGCGACGGTAATGGCATCAAACGTAGCGTCAGCATAAGGCAAGTTCTCACTATCGCCTAGTTCCAGAACAATTTTTTTGCTTAGGCCTTTTTTAGCCACTTTTCCGCGACCCACCTCAAGCATTCCTTCGCTGATGTCAGCGCCTGTTATATCCGCACCGGTGCCTTTTGCTAGAGCAATAGCTAGATCTGCCGTTCCGGTGGCTACATCGAGCACTAAAGTAGGGGCATCCGCTTTAACCATACTGACCACCTTGCGTCTCCATCCTCTATCAATGTTGAGCGACAATAGGTGGTTGAGCAAATCGTAACGCTTTGAAATGTTGTTGAACATTTCAGCTACCTGCTCTTTTTTTGCTAATTCGCTGTCGTACGGTTTAATGTTTTCTGCTCCCGCCATTGTTTGTAATTTGATGCGCAAAGGTAGGCCATACGGCGTAACTTCGCAGTTATGAGTAGAAGAAGAAATACCAGTCAAGACGGTGCCGATAAAAAACGGAAGCCGCTATCGTTAAAGGACTTAAGTCAACTTCGTAAAATCTTTTCATACCTGCGCCCACACCGTGTTTTGTGGATCGTCGGCTTCTTCTTCCTCCTCATAACCATGGGGACCTCGCTATTGTTCCCGAAATTGTTAGGAGGGCTCATGTCTTCGTCTGCGGAGAATTTGCGCGGCAACATGGTTCAAATGATGGGGCTATTGGCGCTGCAAAGTGTGGCGGGTTTTTTCCGGGTAGTGATTTTTGTCATCGTTACAGAGCGGGCATTGGCTGCGCTTAGGGAAGATTTGTACGGTCATTTGGTGCACTTGCCTATGGCGTTTTTCTCAAGCAGGCGAGTAGGGGAGTTGAACTCACGTGTTGCGTCGGATACAGCACAGATTGGAGAAACGCTGACGACTACTTTAGCTGAATTTTTGCGTGGACTGTCTATGGTCATTGGCGGTATTGCTATTCTTGCTTTCACCTCTATTAAACTCACCTTATTCATTGTTGCGGTCATTCCTCCATTCATGATTGTCACTTTGTTTTTCGGTCGCTTTATTCGCAAATACGCGAAACGCGTGCAAGACGAAGTCGCTGCATCAAATACCATTGTAGAAGAAACCTTTGCGGGGATTCAAACGGTAAAGGCGTTTGCTAACGAAGCTTGGGAAAGAAGTCGTTATGCCAAACGCATTCAAAATGTTGTGGGTCTTGCAGTAAAGGGAGGCTACTACCGTGGCGCTTTTTCTAGTTTCATCACTTTTGGGTTATTCGGAGCAATCGCACTAGTTATCTGGTTCGGGGCAGGCATGGTACATGAAGGAGAATTGGCTGCAGAAAAACTCAATGAATTCATTTTGTATGCCCTGTTCATAGGCGGCTCTATAGGTGGATTGGCAAACGTATATGCCCAATTACAAAAGGCCATCGGTGCGACGGAAACCATCTTTGGACTGCTCGACGAAACGGTAGAAATGGAGCCGGTACAGACGCTTGCACCACCGATCGAAGTAGGGTCTATTACGATGAAAGATGTTAAGTTCAGCTATCCTACTCGCGCCGATGTTCCCGTTTTAAAGGCATTGAGTTTTGATTTACCGCAAGGTCAAATGCTCGCTTTGGTAGGGAAAAGTGGCTCAGGAAAGTCGACTATAGCCTCATTATTGATGCGCTTTTATACCGCTTTCGAAGGAGAATTTACAGCAAATGGCAAGCAGGTCGCCAATCTTGATTTACAGTCTTGGCGCAGTGCGCTAGCTTTGGTTCCTCAAGATGTCTTGCTTTTCGGAGGTACCATTCGCGAGAACATTACCTACGGGAATACAGCGGCTAGTGATGCTATGATTATTGACGCTGCGAAGGAGGCCAATGCTTGGGAATTTATCGAAGGCTTTCCGGAGGGTCTCGAGACGACTGTAGGGGATCGTGGGGTTCAGCTTAGTGGTGGTCAGCGTCAGCGTATTGCTATTGCTCGAGCGCTTTTAAAAGATCCACAGTTGTTGATTCTTGATGAAGCCACGAGTGCTTTAGATAGCGAAAGTGAACATTTAGTTCAAGAAGCGCTTGACCGATTGATGAAAGGGCGTACCTCTGTGGTTATTGCCCATCGACTTAGTACGATCCGCAAGGCGCATCAAATCATCGTTTTAGAGGATGGCGCAATCATTGAGCGCGGTACACATGATGCGTTGATGCAGGAGGCGGGAACTTATGCTGAGCTCATCAAGCTGCAGGATGTAATGGGCAGAGATGCTCGTGACGAAGAGAAATCGGACCAATTGTAGGCCAACCTAAATTCATGTAGTATCTTAGGAATGATGAAAAAAATCTTTAAACATCCAGCGGCAAAAATCCTCTTGAATAAATACTTTTTGACGGGAATGAGTTTTGTGGTTTGGATGATTTTTCTAGACACTAATAATTACTTTATTCACGACGAATTGACGGCGCAAATCGACGATCTCGAGAACGATATTGAGTTTTACGAGGAGTCGCTAGCGCGCGATAAAACCCTTTTAGAGCAATTAGTAACCGATCCCGATGCCTTCGAGCGTTACGCTCGTGAAAACTTTGGAATGCGCCGCGAAGGTGAAGATATAACCATCATAGAATTCGAATCCTCAAAGGATGACTGATACAACCGACCGCGCCTATCCGCATGGAAAACGTGTGGCACCACTTTATACCCAGGCGCCTGACCAGCAGCCCGGATTTCGCTCCAACCCCTGGTGGGTCATGGTGCAAGAGCATGCCGTAGAGAAAGAATTTGCGGCTAACGATTGGGCGCTAGAGCGATTAAAACACGGCGCCAGTGGTTTACTTTTTTATCTGTACGACCACCAATATTTGCCGCGTATTCTTCGCGATATTGATTTACGATACATTCAATTGGGCCTTGTTGTCGAAGGAAGCGGACCTGAAGTTATGGAAGCGCTACTGCACCATGCTCATAACGAGATTTTGCCCCTTGACCAGATGAATGGATTCTTAAATACCGATCCGGTTGAGATTGCTGCTCGGACAGGACATTGGGACGAATCGAAAATGTACGATCTCGGTGAGCTAAGTAGATTGGCCCCGCCAAAATTTAAGTACATGTGTGTAAATGCGAATTTCTATGGTGCCTGCGGAGCTTCGGCTTCGACGCAACTGGGTTTGGCATTAGCACATATTGATTTTTACCTCGAAGCTTTTGGTGAGGTAGGGTTAGAACAGTATTGGTTGGCGCTAAGTGCTGGTACGCATATGTTTGAAGAAATGGCAAAGATTCGCGCCATGCGTTTGCTTTGGGGTCGATTGCTTGAGACTTACGGCCTGCCTCAGGTTCATTTAGAGATTTACACAGAGACCAGTATTCAACATCAGAGTGCTCTGGATGTGGAAACGAATCTTTTACGTGCGGCCTCTGCAGCTTTTGGTGCCATAACAGGAGGTGCAGATGCTCTGCAGATTCGCCCTTATACAGCCGTTCTGGGTGCAAATGATGCGGTAGCGGAGCGTTTAGCGTTGAATCAGCATTATCTTTTTGCCTACGAGAGTTTCCTTGACCGGGTTGAAGATCCTGCGGCAGGGTCTTATTTCATCGAGACATTGACACAAGAGTTGTGTGAATCGGCTTGGGAAATAGCGCAAGAGGTACGTGAAATGGGAGGGATCATCACGGCGCTAAAGTCGAATTGGATTCAAGATAAAATTTGGATGGAGGCGAGTGAAGCTGCGCCAAGTGAATACTTAGGAGTGAATAAGTTTCCTGCCGAAACCGGGTTTCCGGAAGGTTTTGTGCCCCCGGCACCTGTGAGCCGCGCGGCACATCAAAAGCAGTTTGCACAATGTGCTATTGAGCCGCTACGAGCGGTTCGTTGGGCTGCTGCATTGGAAAAAGAACACGGTAAAGCGTAGGTATGGGGGCAAATTCGAAGTGGACCACGCCAGAACAAATCGTGGTAAAGAAAAACTATCAGCACCAAGACCTTGATGGAGTAACTCATCTCGGAACACTTCCCGGGGCGCCGCCTTACGTTCGTGGACCCTATGCATCCATGTATGTGGGTCGACCGTGGACCATACGCCAGTATGCGGGGTTTTCCACTGCGACGGAATCCAATGCCTTTTACCGTCGAAATTTAGCGGCAGGGCAAAAAGGATTGTCCGTAGCCTTTGATTTAGCAACGCATCGGGGATACGATAGTGATCACGAACGGGTTTTTGGCGATGTAGGTAAAGCAGGTGTTGCAATTGATTCCGTTGAGGATATGAAGGTGCTGTTTGACGGTATTCCATTAGACCAAATGTCTGTATCGATGACGATGAACGGCGCCGTTTTGCCGATCATGGCATTCTACATAGCAGCAGCGATGGAGCAGGGGGTTGAATTGGACCAATTAAGCGGAACCATTCAAAATGACATTCTTAAAGAATTCATGGTCCGCAATACCTACATCTATCCCCCTAAAGAAAGCATGCGCATCATCTCGGATATTTTTGCGTACACGAGCAAGAACATGCCGAAGTTTAATAGTATTTCAATCTCAGGCTACCACATGCAGGAAGCCGGAGCTACGGCCGATATTGAAATGGCGTATACTCTGTGTGACGGCTTGGAATATGTTAAAACCGGTATAGATGCCGGTTTAGACATAGATGCCTTTGCGCCACGATTGAGTTTCTTTTGGGGCATAGGAATGAATCCTTTTATGGAGATCGCGAAGATGCGAGCGGCCCGTTTTCTATGGTCGAAACATCTGAAAGCATTAGGAGCGAAACATCCGAAGTCTATGGCGTTACGTACCCACAGTCAGACTTCAGGCTGGTCGTTAACGGAGCAAGATCCATACAACAATGTTACACGTACGGCTATGGAAGCCATGGCTGCAACTATGGGAGGCACGCAAAGTTTACATACAAATTCTTTGGATGAAGCTATTGCACTACCTACAGATTTTTCTGCGCGAATTGCCCGCAACACGCAATTGCACTTGCAATTAGAAACCGACATCACCTTCACCGCAGATCCGTGGGGCGGATCGTATTACGTGGAGAAACTCACTGCGGATTTGATTGGTCGTGCAACGGCGCTGATGGAAGAAGTGGAAGCACTAGGGGGCATGACCAAAGCCATTGAAGCGGGTATACCGAAGCTGCGTATTGAAGAAGCTGCAGCAAAAAAGCAAGCACGTATCGATAGTGGAGCGGATATTATTGTGGGTGTCAATGCATTCGAAAATGGTGTGCGCGCTGAACTGGATATTCTCGAGGTGCGCGGCGACGAAGTGCGTGAAGCCCAAGTTGCTGGTTTAGCAAAGTTACGCGCGGCACGGGACCAACAGGCGGTCGATAAAACACTCGCTGCGTTGTCAAAATGTGCTAAGACTGGAGCAGGAAACTTACTGGCTTTGGCTGTAGAAGCAGCAAAGGAGCGTGCAACACTAGGAGAGATTTCGCTAGCTTTAGAGGAAAATTGGGGCCGCTACGTAGCGAAAACCCAAACGATCAGTGGTGTATACTCTAATGAAATGAAAATGAATGAGGATTTTGAAGCGGCGCTTGTTGTGTCCGACCGATTCGCGGAAAAAGCCGGACGCCGACCACGAATTATGGTCGCAAAAATGGGGCAAGACGGTCACGATCGAGGCGCCAAAGTAGTAGCGACTTCCTTTGCAGATTTAGGTTTTGATGTGGACATGGGGCCGCTGTTCCAAACACCTAAAGAAGCGGCAAAGCAAGCTGTAGAAAATGACGTTCATATTTTAGGGGTGAGCTCGTTAGCCGCGGGACATAAGACTTTAGTTCCTGCTGTGCTTGCTGAACTTAAGGAGCTAGGGCGAGCGGATATTCTGGTAATTGTAGGTGGAGTGATACCCGCACAGGATTATCAATTCTTATACGATCAAGGTGTGGCTGGTATTTTCGGCCCAGGAACTAAGATAGCCCAGGCTGCAACAGCCATATTGGAGATTCTCATTGAGATGGAAGCATAAAAAAAGCCCCGCAACGCGGGGCTTTTTTGTACAATTTTTTGTCGACTGTTTATTTTGATTGACGCTTGCGGTCACTTTCGTTCAACAAGATTTTTCTTAAACGAATGCTTTCCGGTGTCACCTCTACATACTCATCTGCACCAATGTATTCCATAGCTTCTTCTAAGCTGAATTTGATTGGGGTAAATAAGGCAGAGTTATCATCCTTACCGGCGGCACGCATGTTGTTCAATTGTTTAGCGATACAAGGGTTAACGACGAGGTCACCTGGACGATTCGCTTCCCCCACAACCTGACCACCGTAAAGTTGCTCACCTGGCTCAATAAAGAATTTACCGCGGTCTTGGAGCTTATCCATAGAGTAGGTACTGGCTTTGCCCGCTTCTTTGGCGATAAGAACTCCTGAGATGCGGCGGTCCAAATCTCCTTTATAAGGCTGGTATTCCTTCAAGCGATGCGCCATAATGGCTTCACCTGCTGTAGCTGTAAGCACGTTGTTACGAAGACCCATAATACCACGTGAAGGAATTTCGAATTCCAAACGGGTGAGGTCATTCTTTGCCTCCATAACGAGTAATTCGCCTTTACGTTTTGTAACCAATTCGATGACCTTTCCCGCACTTTCTTCCGGTACGTCGACGGTCAACTCCTCGATAGGTTCGTGCTTCTTACCGTCTACTTCTTTAAAGATTACTTGAGGCATCCCTAATTGTAATTCGTAGCCTTCGCGACGCATCGTTTCAATCAAGATTCCCAAATGGAGGATACCACGACCATGAACAACGAATTGGTCTGCAGCACCGGTATCTTCAACTTTAAGTGCCAAATTTTTCTCGGTTTCTAACTGCAAACGTTCGCGAATCTTCTGTGAAGTCACGTGCTTACCTTCTTTCCCGAAAAATGGAGAATTATTGATCGAAAATAACATGCTCATGGTAGGCTTGTCGATTTCCATTGTAGGTAAAGCTTCTGGCATTTCAAGATCTGCAATCGTATCGCCAATCTCGAATCCATCAATACCATTCACCGCTACGATTTCACCAGCAATGGCTTCGTTCGTTTTAGATTTTCCTAGCCCCTCAAAAGTCATCAATTCTTTGATGCGTGCTTTTTTTACACTGCCGTCTCTGCGACATAATGCGATGGGCATATTCTCTGTGATTTTTCCACGAGTTACACGGCCAATGGCAATACGGCCTGTAAATGAACTAAAGTCCAGTGATGTGATTTGCATCTGTAAAGGACCTTCCGATACTGCGGGAGCGGGAATGGTCTCAACAATCGTGTCAAGAAGATACGTAATGTCTTCCGTCTTTGTCTGCCAATCAGGTCCCATCCACTTCTCTTTTCCTGAACCATAGACCGTTACAAAGTCGAGTTGCTCTTCAGTAGCATCGAGGTTAAAGAACAGTTCGAAAACTTGATCGTGCACTAAGTCAGGAGTACAGTTGGGTTTATCAACTTTATTGATTACTACAATAGGAGTCTTGCCTAAGGACAACGCTTTTTGAAGAACAAAACGCGTCTGTGGCATCGGACCTTCAAAAGCATCTACTAAAAGAATTACCCCATCGGCCATATTCAATACACGCTCAACCTCACCACCAAAGTCGCTGTGACCCGGTGTGTCGATAATGTTAATCTTCGTATCCTTCCAACGAATACTCACGTTTTTAGACAAAATGGTAATCCCGCGCTCACGCTCTAGATCGTTGTTATCTAACAATAGATCGTCAACCTGTTGGTTGTCACGGAAAAGCTTCGCAGTGTGAAGCATGTTGTCTACCAAGGTGGTTTTACCGTGATCGACGTGGGCTATAATAGCAATGTTGCGCAAGTTCATGTGCCGAAAATTATTAAGGCGCAAAAGTAGACTCTTTTGGGGTCGTAGACTAACTTATTAAGGAGCAGTTTTTACTAACCTAAACCCCTTAATGATGAAAAGCATACCTCAATCGGTTCCTGTAGGGCGCTGCGCAACGTTTTTGTGCCTCGTTTTCTTTAGTACTACACAACCTTTATCCGCTCAAAATGAGCGTGATACCTCAGTTTTTGTGGATAAATCAGATCCTTTAACAATCTTGGAAGATCCTACTTTCGATCGATTGAATATTTTAAGCGACCAGCAGAATTCAGCGATTTTCTCTCCTGGTTTTTTCAATGATAAGAATGAAAAGAGCAAACAATTACGATTTCAACGTCCTCCCGGTCGGCAGCAAAAAGTGGTTTTCGATTTTCAAACCACAGGTAAATATTCAGCGGTGTACTCTTGCGAGTTGATCATTGATTCGACCTTCTTAACTTCAATAATGAGCTGTTGTGATATCGTTTTACCCACTGCCATGTTGTCTCCGCATGTCGCCATTCGAAAGGCAGGTGTAAACTTAAGTCTGGCCCATTATCCATTGAGTTCCTACTATCCCATTGTAGCTTATGGTGATGGGACACTTTATGCCACAGGTAGTGCGGGTTATTTCTTCCTACCGCCAAATCTTTACCCTAGTAGTCAGCCTCTGCAGTTAAAGGGCTCCGGACCTCACAAAGTTTATTGGTTAGGTGAAGAGCATCCGGACAGTTCTACGGATTTTCCCATTACAGAGGAAACTGAAATGGAGGATACAACGGTTCGCTTTAATCCAGGCAAATGGCAACGTCGAATTAGGCTGAAGTAGTGTAAAGAATTCCTTATGTTGCATGCTCAATACGTAGCTATGTATAGTACACCTTGGATGAGCGATATTGTGGTAGGAACCATGCGGTGGGGAATCTGGGATGCCAAATTTACCACGGCGCAATATGAGGCCATGATTGATACGTCGATGAGCTTAGGAATGAGCACTTTCGATCATGCAGATATTTATGGTGATTATACCACAGAAGCTGAATTTGGTGCTGCATTGAAGTTGCATCCTGAGTGGCGTTCCCAAATGGAACTGGTCACCAAATGCGGTATTATTCGAGTATGCGATCAGAAACCTGAGCATTACATCAAAGCTTACGATTTTACCAAGTCGCATATTTTACAGAGTGCTGAGGACAGTCTTCGAAACCTACAAACCGATTACCTCGACGTGATGCTCTTGCACCGCCCAGATCTTTTGATGGATCCGGATGAAGTAGCTGAAGCCTTTGAATTGCTTTATACCAGTGGAAAAGTTCGCAGTTTCGGGGTGAGTAATTTCACACCGTCACAAGTAAAATTACTTCAAAGTACGGTTCCAGTTGGTGTACATCAGCTGGAGGTTTCTGTAAAGGATGTCAGTGCTTTTGACGATGGAAGGTTAGATCAATGCGCCTTAGATGGAATAGTACCTATGGCATGGTCCCCGTTAGGCGGCGGAACGTTACCAAACGAGATGTTAACAGTATTAGAGCCGCTGGCAACAGCATTTGAAGTGACCCCACAAGCAATTGCTTTGGCCTGGTTATTACAGCATTCCTCAGGTATACTACCTGTAGTAGGAACGACAAAAGCGGAAAATTTAGAAGCAGCGCAAGCAGCGCTTAACATAAAATTGGACCGTCAACAATGGTATACCATTTACCAGGCGGCAACAGGAACTACACTACCCTAATATGGAGGTAAATGAAAATCTCGCGCTCAGTGCGGCGAATTATGAAAATCACGTAGGACTGAAATTTCAGCTCTACAATAGTCTCTTTTTAACCCTGCCGCTGGACGGAATCAAAAACACCGGAATCTTCATTCCAGTGTTGAACGAATTCTGCTTAGCAAAATTGGCTGAAGGACACAGCCCCGTTCAAATTATAGCCCAGTTTTTTGAGGAGTACAAGGACGGTGAAAATAGAGCGGAGCAAATCGACTTCTTATTCAAAGTTATTCAATACATAGAGCGCCAGGTAGTTCTTGTTGATGCGCTTGAGGATGCTGCTTATGGTAAACTGAATAACCTCTCCGGCAAGGGTTCACTCAGTGAATTCATGATGCGTATGGAGCGTGCAGGGAACTTAGAAGATTTGATGAATAGGCTTCAAGACTTTTCCATTCGTCCCGTTTTGACTGCTCATCCTACCCAATTTTACCCGGGTAGAGTACTGGCCATTATTACAGATTTGACCGCAGCCATTCAAGAGAACGATCTTGGCGCCATCCGGATGTATTTGAAACAATTGGGAAAGACGCCGTTTTTTCAAAAAGCGAAGCCTACTCCCTACGATGAAGCCATCAATTTGATTTGGTACCTGCAGAATGTTTTTTACCAAAGTGCAGGGGACATCACGGCCGCGATGCGTCGGTCTTTGCCGAACTGGGACGGTACATTAAACCTCATTAATTTAGGCTTTTGGCCGGGCGGTGATCGCGACGGCAATCCTTTTGTTTCTGTCGACACTACATTGCAGGTGGCAAGCAGACTTCGAGATGTTCTTTTACAATGCTACTACCAAGATTTACGAAACTTAAGAAGGCGAATTTCTTTTTCCGGTGTCTATGAAGATTTAATGGCCATCGAAAAAATGGTGTTACGTTGTATTCGTCACCAGGATGAATGGGACTTTAAAATATTCCGTTCTTCGCTTCACAAAGTACTCAACGACTTGCATGAGCAACACGATAGTATTTTCGTAGAGCTGGTGGAAGAGCTTTTAGATCGCGTCGCTTTATTCGGTTCTCATTTTGCAAGCATTGATGTTCGACAGGACAGTCGTGAAATCAAACGCGCTTTTGATGCCGTCGCGGACCAATTAGGATTGAACGTTCCGACCACTCCCGAAGAGCTCTTTGATTTAGACGCAAAGTGGGACGGTACACTTACAGACGACGATAGAGTTGACGATACCTTGCAGAGCTTCCAGGTGATTCGTGAGATTCAAGCGAAGAATGGCCCAAAAGGTGCGCACCGGTATATCATATCTAATTGCCGCGGTGCTATGGACGTCGCTCGTGTTTTTGCATTGGCGCGTTGGACGGCATTTGGTGATGAAAAAATCAGCGTAGATATAGTGCCTCTTTTTGAAACTATTGATGATTTGATGGGGGCGGGTGCCAGCATGAATACGCTGTATTCAGAGTCCAATTACCGCCGTCATTTAACGCAGAGAGGAAACAAGCAAACTATAATGCTTGGGTTCTCCGACGGGACTAAAGACGGTGGATACATGAGTGCGAATTGGAACATTTACCGTGCGAAAGAGAACTTAACGCGCATATCTAAACTGAACGACATCGATGTGGTATTCTTTGATGGTCGCGGCGGACCGCCTGCGCGTGGCGGGGGTAACACACATAATTTTTATGCCTCCTTAGGACGACAAATTGCTTCTTCAGAAATTCAATTGACGGTTCAAGGACAAACCATCTCTAGCAACTTTGGTACCTCAGAAAGTGCACAGTTCAACATGGAACAACTCATTACTGCGGGCTTAGAAAATTTATTGCTAGACGATGATTCAAAAATTCTTCAGCCCAATGAACGTCAGTTGCTTGAAGAGCTCAGTGATATTAGCTTGAAGTATTATTCTGAGCTTAAAGAGGATACATTGTTCACTGAGTTCCTAGAAGAAATGAGTCCATTAAAATATTACGGTCAAGCGAACATCGGTTCAAGACCATCGAAGCGCGGACAAGCTAAAAAACTGGAGTTAGACGATCTCCGTGCGATACCTTTTGTGGGCGCTTGGTCGCAACTTAAAATGAACATTCCCGGTTTCTATGGCCTGGGTAAGGCGTTACAAGAGATTAGTGAAGCCGGACGCTTGCATGAAGTGCAGGTACTTTACCGCCAGAGTAAGTTCTTTAGAACGTTGGTAGAAAATTCTATGCAAAGTATGTGTAAGACGTTCTTCCCATTAACGGCTTACATGGCCAGTGATATAAAGTTCGGGAAGTTTTGGTCCTCGTTGAACGAGGAATTTGATCGCACTCAACAATGGGTGTTAAAGATTTCTGGTCAGGCGGAGCTCTTGAGTAATAACCCTGGAATTAAGGCTTCTATTGCATTACGTGAGAATATTGTGCTTCCGCTTTTGGTCATACAGCAATATGCGCTCATCACCTTACGTGAAGAGTCTTTAAGTGAAGCAGACCGTGCCATTTTTGAGAAAATGGTGGTGCGTTCGCTTTACGGAAATATCAATGCATCTCGGAATAGCGCGTAGCGCAAAATTGTAGACAACATAAAAAAGGCGCCCAATGGGCGCCTTTTTTTAATCCTGAAATTTCAGATCGTAGCGCCAGCCGGCATAGATCTGACGGCCCATTATAGGACCCCAGACAATAGAGGCGTCAAAACCACCATCAAAAGGAAGATTACCTCCAACAATGGGGTCAAGCTGACGCACATTCAAGGCGTTTTGAATTCCGATGTAGAATTGGCCGAAGGCACGACCTTCTTTACTGATTTGACCGTTGAGCATGGTAAATGCAGGACTTCTCTTTGCGTAACCGACGAGCGGTAAACGCTGTGAGCTGTTGTACGTCGCATTCAATTCAAT
>CAJQHZ010000053.1 GCA_905478295.1 uncultured Flavobacteriales bacterium
CACAACCTAATTCGCGTACAGCAAAGCTCAGCTCTGGTGTTGGGCGCAATTCTTCAAATAAATAGGTGTGTACACCATTGGCGCTCAATACTTCGGCAACCTTGCGTGCAAAAGACTGAGAGTTGTTTCTACTGTCGAAAGCGATGGCTGCTTTTAAAGGCTTCCCATTAAAAAAAGTTTTCGCATAGGCCGCCAATCCTTGCGTGGCTAAACCTAAGGTGTAAGGATTGATACGGTTAGTTCCCACGCCCATGATGCCGCGCATACCACCTGTACCAAAGTCTAAATCTTTATAAAACGGCTCAATCAAAGCATCACCACCTTGATCCAAAAGTTCCTGAGCTTCGGCACGCGTTTTAGCATCAAATAAATCAGAGGCCCACAAGGTGGCGTTATTGGTAGCAATCGAAAGAACGTCAGCGCTCATAGATGTCAATGTTTTTTGTGAATGGTGAAAATACAAAAAGGGGGCCGGAGCCCCCTTGACATTCCTAAAACATAGGAATATTTAATCAACAAGTAACAAACCGTTATTCGTTACCTAACATCTCGTAAGAACGCGCGATAAACGCCGTTAATTCCTCACCGTGCAATAAGTTTTGCTGAAGCTTCGCTAGATCAAGCGCTTGATTCACTGCCGAACTGCGCGCCTCATCATCTTCCGTATCAAGAATCTTCGAAGCCAATGGATGGTTTGCGTTTACGATAAGATCATACATGTCTGGGAAATCACCCATACCCATCATTCCGCCACCACCGGTCATTTGCATTTCTTTCATACGACGCATGAATTCTGGAACGGTAATCACTAATGGCGCTTCCGTAGAATCCATATCCTCTAGTTTTAAGGTGAACTTTTCTGTTGGCACTATAGTTTCTAGACGGGTTTTAAGCTCCTCTTTTTGCTTGTCGCTTAATTTTGCCACACGCGTTTCGTCCTTCTTAATCAGGTTGTCAATCAGATCAGAATCTACACGGGCAAACGTGGTGTTTTCATGCTCTTGCTCTAATTTCTGGAGCAAGTGGCTTGTTAACGGCGAGTCTAGAAGTAAAACGCTGTATCCTTTTGCCTTTGCATTTTGGATGTAGCTGTGTTGTGCATCTTTGTTTGATGCATAAAGAACGACCGTCTTTTTATCCTTATCTGTTTGGTGCTCTTTGATGGATTCTAGGTACGCTTCAAACGTATGAAGTCCACCGTCGGTATCTGCATACATCGCGAATTTCTTCGCCTTCTCGAAGAATTTATCCTCCGTCAACATCCCGTATTCGATGATGATTTTCATGTCGTTCCATTTCGATTCAAAATCGGCACGGTCCTTACGGAACATTTCATCGAGTTTATCTGCAACTTTCTTGGTGATATGAGAAGCAATCTTCTTCACATTACCGTCCGCTTGCAAGTAAGATCTACTAACATTAAGTGGAATATCCGGCGAGTCGATGACACCGTGAAGTAGAGTCAAGAAATCAGGGACAATTCCTTCCACGCTGTCCGTAACGAACACCTGCTTCTGGAACAACTGAATCTTATTGCGTTGCGGTTCAACGTTTGGTTTGATTTTAGGGAAGTACAATACCCCAGTTAAATCAAAAGGAAAATCTACATTCAAATGGATATTGAATAAGGGTTCCTCAAAGCTTGTAGGGTAAAGCTCTTTATAGAAAGATTTGTAGTCTTCATCTGTTAGGTCCGCTGGTTTACGCACCCATGCAGGGTTAGGGTTATTAATGGTATTCGGGACTTTGCGAGTCTCCCATTTTGCATCTTCACCTTCGGCCGCAGCGTTGTAGCTTTCGTCCTTCTCGCCAAACTCAATGGAGATCGGCATGAACTTCGCGTATTTGCTGAGCAGTTCGTTGATTTTGCTTTCCTCTAAGAAATCTTCGCTATCGTCTGCTATATGGAGTTTAATCTCCGTACCGCGGTCTTCTTTTTCTATGGTATTAAGCTCAAACTCCGGATTACCATCACATATCCATTGCACTGCAGCCGCATCTTTGTGCGATTTTGTCAGGATTTCAACCTTCTTAGCTACCATAAAGGCAGAGTAGAAGCCAAGTCCGAAGTGTCCAATCAAATCAGCACCTTCCATTTTGCCTTCATATTCTTTCACGAATTCCTCTGCGCCAGAGAAAGCAACTTGGTTAATGTATTTGTCAATTTCCTCAGCAGTCATACCGATACCACGGTCGATGATGCTCAAGGTTTTTGCCTTTTTATCCAATTTAACATGAATGGTCAAATCACCGAGCTCACCTTTGGTTTCACCTAAATTGGTCAATGTTTTCAGCTTCTGCGTGGCATCCACTGCGTTAGAAACTAATTCACGAAGAAAAATCTCTTGGTCGCTGTATAAGAACTTCTTGATAATAGGGAAGATGTTCTGAGCGGTTACGTTTATAGATCCTTTTGCCATTTTATAGAATTATTAGGTTTCTGCTACTACTTCAACACTCGTGCCATGTGCCATGGCGGTAATTTTGTGTGACAAGGTGTCCACATTGGTGCCAATTTTACTTTATCTTTTGACCAAAGCAACCTAATCACAAGACAACCTATCATGCATACAGCGAAAATTTCAGGAACTGGCCATTATGTGCCCGAACGTATCGTTACTAATGAATACCTCAGTACCCTTATGGACACTAACGACGAGTGGATTACGGAAAGAACCGGTATCCGCGAACGTCGCTGGGTAGAAGAAGGTGATGGCAACACTGCTGCCACTATGGGCATTAAAGCGGCGCGCAATGCTATAAAAGCGGCGGGACTCGAGGGTTCTGATATTGGACATATCGTATTTGCGACCATTTCTCCAGATTATTACTTTCCAGGATGTGGTGTACAAGTGCAGGAAGCCCTAGGGATTCATACGGCTGGAGCGATAGACGTTCGTAATGCTTGTTCTGGGTTTATTTATGCCATGAGCGTCGGGAATGCTTTCGTTCAAACCGGAATGTATGAACATGTATTAGTAGTGGCATCAGAGCTGCAAAGTCCTTTCTTAGATAAATCTACAGAAGGGCGAGGGGTAACGGTAATCTTTGGCGATGGTGCAGGTGCAGTTGTACTCTCTCGCGCCAAAGCGGATGAAGCGGGTATTAAAAGTTGCCACATGCACAGTGAAGGTAAACACAAAGAAGAGTTGACGATGAAAGGGTTCGGCACGCAGCATTGGGTCGGTGAATTGCTCGAAAACGGTGTGGATCCAGAGATTCATTATCCACAGATGAATGGGAACTTTGTTTTTAAAAATGCCGTTGTTCGTTTCGGCGAAGTGATTGGTGAGGCCCTTGAAAAAAACGGGCTAACTCCCGATCAAATCGATTGCTTAATACCCCATCAAGCCAATCTTCGTATTGCACAATTCATTCAAAAGCGCATGGGACTCCGCGACGACCAAGTCTTTAACAACATCCAGAAATATGGAAATACTACTGGGGCGTCGATTGCTATAGCACTTTCAGAGGCGGTAGATGAAGGCGCTGTTAAACGCGGTGATACGGTATGTTTAGCAGCCTTTGGAGCAGGATTTACCTGGGGATCTGTCTTACTGACGTACTAATTACTTATAAAAGCGTTTGGTCGTACTTACACCAAAGCAGCCCATGTTATTACTCATGTTGGAATACAACACGACAGGCTCAGCAAATGGGTTGCCGTTCGCGTTGTCGTAGGCCGCATAGCTTTTATAGAATAAATACATTTCTTCACTTAATGCACTGACTTTGACTCGATATTCATGAAGCATGGCAAAGTCGATGGGGTTTATTCCTGTTGCTGCTGAAAACTTAATGTTTCTATCGAGACCATCTTCAGAGAGGAGTAATGCACTTTCATTACCATAAAGAGGTGTACTATTTGGGTATTCAGTTTCCCAATATAGACTGTAATATTCGGAGGTATCTTGTCCTAATAAGGCAGTCCTGAAGTGAACATCAATGGATACAATGTAATGTTGATTTACACCAGGGATATCTTCGAGTGTAACAATAAGTTCATCGGAAATCTCACCATAAAGTTGAGTTGCGCCATAGTTTAATTCAAGCGAGACTTGGGGAGCCGATGGAAATACCTGAGTTGCGCTAACAGAAGTAAAATCGGGGTGATTGACGGTGAAAACTAGCGAATCGGTTGGTGCGCCGAAACGGTCTGGTAAGAGTTCCGTATAGCGTTCGTATTGATCCATAGTAGACCAATTATAGGTCGTTGTGCCCACGTTTAAAACACACTCTGCATTAAACACAGTCTTACTTTGAACTGTATCATAGATGCCTTTCGATGAGGAAACAATGGCAGTGATATTACTGTCTCGAGAATCCAAGAATAGACTTGCGGCCAGCTGGCTTTCGTGCGGCGGTAGATCAATATCACGTACCACGCCGTTGACTAAATTATCGCAGCTTGTGAGAAGGAGTGTGGCCGAAAAAAGAAGTAGTAATGCTCTCATGGCTTAAAATTTTATGCGGTAAGCAACACTGGGAATAAGCGGGAACAAGCCGTACTCTCGAAGGCCAGGATTTCCATTATCGTCCGTTGCGGTTTCAATAAAAAATGGATTCAAATTATTGTACGTGTTGTAGGTGCTAAATACCCACCAGCGATCGTAATTCTTTTTTTCCTTTTTAAAACTTAGACTTATATCAAGTCTGTGATACGGGCTCATGCGGTACGCGTTTTTATCTGACGGGCGGTCTACAAGTGCGCGCGCGCCGTCCCACCAAGAAAGTCCATCCGGTAAGCCCGTATAATAAGAGTACTCTGGCAGGGTAACGGCACGTCCGGTACCGTATACCCAAGCACCGCTGAAACTGATATTATCCGTGAAGTCGTGGCTTGCCACGACGGATATATCGTGTCGTCGGTCGTAGGTGAAGAAATAGCGTTCTCCGCCATTGATATCATCAAACTGGCGGTAACTCCAACTTAATGTATAACCAATCCATCCCGTGGTCCGGCCGCTTTTACGTTGCGCAAAAAGTTCCATACCATAGCTCTCACCTGAACCTTGACTAATTTTATCCTCCCACGTATCGTTATCCAAAGAGAATAAAAAGGAAGCACCTTCTTTATAACTGACTAGGTTATCCATGGTTTTGTAGTAGCCTTCCACACTGAATTCATACGGTCCAATGCTTTTCGCGAGGCCTGCAGCAATTTGTTGCGAAGTCTGAGGCTTTATGTTCGCAGTTGACGGTACCCATAAATCAGTGGGAAGCCCAATTCCTTCATTCGTCAGTAGATTGACGAATTGCATCATCTCAGCATAGGATGCTTTGAATGCCAATCCTCCAGGAAGACTGTAATTCATACCAAATCGAGGTTGTAGACTATGGTAACTCTCGCCCTGAACAAACAGATTTGCAAAATGTAATCCACCATTCATCTTTAAGTTTTCATTTACTTTCCATTCGTCTTCGATGAAGGCATAAACTTCGTCAGAGTAAACAGCATCACCACCAATGGTGGTGTCTAAATTAAAGCCACCCGACTGAAATTCCAGGTTGGTTGCGCCAGGAGAGAATGTGTGGTTGGTGTAATTCGCTCCATATCTGATGTAATGACGAGGGTTCAAGGCGAAGTCGAAATCAATTCTCGCGCCATAATCTTCAATACCGGAAAAATAAAGTCCGGCAAAACGCTCGTCGCTCATGCCTGTTGTATCGGGAAAGTTGGGATAGGCCAGTTCTTCACTTATGGCTCTTGTGTTAAATACATATTGACTTCGGGTCGCAGTGACATTAGAGAAAAGTTTAGGTGACCATTGGTGATTCCAGCGCGCTGCCGTAATGCTATTGCGCCAATCCAGTCCGAAGTCAATACTGCTTTCGCTTCGTTCCGTGCCGTTTTCGTAGGTGTCTCTTGACCTTAAGCCGAAGTCATCTTTGCCTTGGAAGTGGCTGAGATAGAAGCGATCATACTGCCCTAATTTATAGTTCACCTTACCGTTCATGTCATAAAAATAGTAACGAGGCGATACATTTAAATTGGGATCTTGATTGTTTAGATTGGTAATAAATGGCTTAGCCAGGACATCTATATAGGTGCGTCTGGCCGAAAGCATAAAGCTCGATTTATCTTTAATCAATGGACCTTCTACTGTCATTTTCGACGCAATCAAGCTAACGGTGGCGTCGCCATGGAACTCTTTCATATTCCCTTCCTTCATATTCACCTCTAACACAGAAGAAAGTCTTCCCCCATAACGTGCTGGAAAACCGCCTTTAGTGATGCTTACATTCGAGATTGCGTCAGCGTTAAAAACGGAGAAAAATCCGAATAAGTGGTTGACATTGTATAGCGGAACTCCATCCAAAAGAATGAGGTTCTGATCGGGCGATCCACCTCTCACATACAGTCCTGATGTGCCTTCGCCGCCACTTTGTACACCTGGTAGCAGTTGCAAGGTTTTCATGATGTCAACTTCGCCCATGATGGCGGGTAGTGATTTAAGTTGCTTGATGGGGACCTCCATCTTCGACATTTGTACTTGGTCCTCTATTTTAACGCTACCGCTAGCGACTACATCCACCTCATTAAGTACATTCTCCGCGGCAATCATTTGGAAGTTCATATCTGTATTTGACTGCAGATTAACTTCAAAATTTTGCGTGGCGTAGCCTAAGTATTGAAGTTGAATAATGTGCTTCCCAGAGGGAAGGGTCAATGAAAAAAAACCGTAACCATTCGTTGATGTTCCGACACGTGCATCCGGTGACCAGATATTAGCTGCTACTAAAGCTTCACCGTTTGCATCATCGCTAATGTAGCCGCTAATGGTAAATCGGTTTTGTGCGAAGCTTGAAAGTGAGCCTAATACGAAAGCGAGTATAAAAAGATTCTTCATAGTAGTAGTGTTATGCGGGATACACCAATAATTAGACCAATAGTTCATTCTTGTTACTAGTAAGGTAGTATTCTATCAGGTATCATGGGTTTAAACCTGCCAAGCCCTAAAGTTGATGGTGTACAAACGTTAAATTGATGTTCTGGAATACAACCGATCAATTCACTATCCGGCGCTAAATAGCCTAGTGCCAAAGCCTGTTGCTGCACCGTTTGAAAAACTTCACAAACGCCGGTTTCGAGGGGTTTAGTAAGATTACAGCTGACTTGGACAACATCAAGGTCCGGAATATACCAACCTATGGATTTGACCCCGGGTAAGCCTCCGTCGCGTTCACGGATGGCACGAGCGATTTGCTTAGCTGCAACGAGTAATTCGTTTTTACTTCCACCGGATAGATTCACATTAAAAGCAACCATGAGTGGACGAGCGCCCATTGCTGTGGCGCCACTTTTTGCGGCTGCGTCCTTCCAAATTTTAGGTCCGACATCTGGAATGTCGCCTTGAGCAAACCGAGAGGGGAGTTGTTCGTATTCGCCCTTGCGCACGTGCGCTAGATTTCTTCTTGAAGGTTTACGGGCACTGTGTTCGTAGGCGTAGATAGGCAGTCCTTTAGTACCCATGTGTTCAATGAATTGGTCCACAGCTTTCAAGAATACTGCTTGAAATTTCTCATCATCCAGGAGCACAAACGGACAGACATCTACAGCGCCCATTCGTGGGTGCACGCCACTATGCTTCCGCATATCGATGTAGGCAAGGGCCGTATCAATCATTTTCTCTGTGGCTTCGAAGACTGCGTGTGCCGGCCCTATGTAGGTGAATACGGTTCTATTTGCACTCAATCCAGTATCGACGAACCGCAAATCTACTTCGGGTACAGCATGTATGGCCGCACAGATTTTTTCCAGCACATCGGGGTCCGCTGTACTGACATTCGGAATACATTCTATGCGGTAGTTTTCGGTCATTCTTCAAAAATGAAGGCTTTTATGAAGTCTGTGGTAAGCAGCGCTAAGGCACGTCCGGCATGAGCATGATCCATTGGATTCGCGATCAGGCCTTCGCAAAGGTGGAAATACAGTGGCTCCGTATCTAATCTGTACAAGAGGCTTCGTACGTATTCCAGAGTAAATCCACTACTACTTTGGGCACTCGAAGGGAATTGGGCAATCACATCGACATCCAATTCTATTCCATAGCGCTCACCAAGCAGCGATTCAACGCGAATAAGCGTGGCTTCCATGGTTTCTTCGCCCGAGAGGTAATCTTCATAGCTGAGGTATTCCACTTCGTCGTGATCCTCCATATACTGCCATATGTATTCTGGCGTATAATTCTCTTGCAGTCCCCACATAAAGTAGGCCCCTAAGGCTCCTTCTTTTTTAGCATATGAAAACCCATTGCCGCTGTGACGTCCCTCCAGTGCACGTAGGTCGGAATGTGCGTCGATATTCAGGCAATTCACAGCGTTTCCATGCGCTTGAGCCGCGCCTTTAAGACAGCCGTAGCTGTTGTTGTGACCACCTCCAATGACAATAGGAATGGCGCCTCCGCTTCGAATACGTTCAACTACGGCTTGCACGGTAGCATCAGCTGCCCTGGTGGCCTCACGAAGTGCCTCCACGTTATCATCGTCAATACTTTGCGTGGGTATGACTGCGCCAAGGATTGCTGTCGAATGTGAAGGGAAAAAGCGGTTGTCTTGAAGGTTGCAGAAGTGTTGAAGAAATGCTTGAAATGCTTTATCAGCACCACCTCGTCCTAAGTTCGCACGAACCCCATAGTCTTCTTCAATTCCAACAATAACGAAACGATAGTTTAAAGGCTCATCTGCATTAAAATCGGCTTCACTGATGGTGGGTAAAATTTGACCCAGCTTCGTTTCACCTTCACGCACGCTGGTGCGGTGCAAGAGGTCCTTTGATGAATAGAATTCTAATACGGTACTCATGAGGGGAGGCCAGCTAAAAGGGTTTGTTCAATGTGATTGGTCCCGAAATCGTAACAGATGTATTCTAGGGAAGGGATTTCTTTGGTAATTAAAATGTCCGCATCTTTTCCAACAGCGATACTGCCTTTACGATCGCTAAGGTTAAGGGCTGCTGCACCGTTGAGAGTGGCGGCGTTCAATGCCTCTGCCGGAGTCATTTTCATTTTTGCACAGGCCATATTACAGACCAATTGCATGTTGCCCCCCGGTGACGAACCTGGGTTGTAGTCCGTAGCCAATGCAACCAGTGTATCTTCCTCAATGAGTTGTCGTGCAGGCGCATAGTGGATGCCTAAAAAGTAGCTGCAGGAAGGTAAAAGTGTCGCAATAGTGTCGCTGCCATGCAAGGATTTTAAGGCCTCCAGAGACATTACCTCTAAATGATCGACACTTAGTGCTCCGGCCTCCACCGCCATTTGAATGCCGCCGATATCATAAAATTGGTTGACATGGATTTTAAGCGGTAAGTCGTTTGCAGCGCTCGCTTCGATCAGGTGCTCCAGTGCGGTAAGTTTGAAATAATCCCGTTCGATGAATCCGTCAAGGAATTGGGCCAAACCTTCTGCTTTTATTGTGGGTAAACATGCATCAAGCATGTACTCTGTGTACGTAGCGTTGTTCATGCCCTTCGTCTTCGCCCAGGAAGGCAGGGCATGTGCAGCCAAAAATGTTGGTACTAAGGTTGCATTAGAAGCTTCGTTAAGCGCTTTGATGGTACGGAGCATCTTGAGTTCGTTTTCAGGATCTAAACCGTATCCACTTTTAATTTCAAGTGTACCTGTGCCGTTTGCAATCAATCTATTTAGGCGTAGCGCACTCTGACGCTGCATTTCGTCCTGTGTAGTTGCAGCGACACGTCCGGCACTATTTAAAATACCACCACCTGCTGCAGCAATCTCCTCATAGCTGGCGCCTTTGAGTCGGAGGTTGAATTCTTGTTCTCTGGTTCCTGCATAAACCAAGTGACTGTGCGAATCAACAAATGCAGGTAGAACGCATCTGCCGGTTAGGTCTTGAGTGGTCGTTTCGTCTTGGGGACATTCACTCATTGGTCCAAATTCCTCGATTTTTCCATTGCGTAAGGTTAAAAACGCATTTTCTATCAAAGGAAATTGGTCCAGTGCTTTACCTCGTAAGGCTTTTGTATTCAGCGGGTGCACGCCACCGAGCTGCTTAATATTTATGAGTCTAAGGTTCATACCTCAATGTTACGAAGAATGCTTTGTGTTTCCTACATTAGTGGCATGTCCGGAAACACATTTGGAAAATCATTAGTCCTCACTACTTATGGCGAAAGCCATGGTGATCAAATCGGGGGTATTTTAGATGGCATGCCATCAGGAATTACGGTTGATACAGCAGAAGTTCAGCGGGAATTGGACCGCAGAAAACCAGGTCAAAGTTCGCTCACTACAGCGCGTACAGAGCATGATCTGGTCCGCTTTCACAGCGGTATTTTTGAAGGTAAAACAACGGGTACTCCTATTGCCTTCTCCATCTTAAACAAAGATCAGCGCAGTAAGGATTACGGTGCGCTTGAAAAAGTGTATCGCCCTTCCCATGCAGATTATGTATATGATGCGAAGTACGGTCATCGCGATCATAGAGGTGGTGGCAGATCTTCAGCGCGCGAGACAGCCTGCAGAGTCGTTGCGGGTGCATTGGCGGGCTTAGTCATTCCGGATGTTACAGTGAAGGCTTGGACTTCAGCTGTAGGTCCGGTGGAACTGAAAACGAATTGGCAACATCTAGATCTCTCGGCGGTAGATAGCCATCCTACGAGATGTCCTGAAGCATCGGTAGCGGACGAAATGGCGTCTTATATCGCACATGTTCGCGACGAAAAAGATAGTACTGGTGGTGTAATCTCAGCAGTTGCTACTGGCCTTGCAGTAGGTTGGGGAGCACCCGTTTATGATAAACTGCAAGCAGATTTGGCCAAAGCGCTGATGGGAATAAATGCGGTCAAAGGCTTCGAAATAGGTTCGGGTTTTGCCGCGGCAGAAATGCTGGGGTCTCAACACAACGATGAAATCGGCGCCAATTTTGAAACTAAAACAAACAACGCAGGAGGAATTGTAGGCGGTCTTAGCAATGGGGCGCCACTAGAATTGCGTGTTGCTTTTAAACCTGTGGCCACCATAGGTAAAGAACAAAATACAGTGAATAGCGATGGAAAATCTGTTTCGCTTACGGCAAAAGGTAGACACGATCCCTGCGTAGTACCACGTGCGGTTCCCATTGTAGAGGCAATGATAAAATTGGTCCTTGCTGATCACTACTTAAGAAATCTAAAATATACTCGATGAAAAAACCGTCACTACCTGTACAAATCATAATAGGTCTAGTCTTAGGGATTCTTTGGGCATTGCTTAGCTCTTCAATGGGCTGGAGCGATTTTACCATCGATTGGATCGCACCCTTTGGGACCATATTTATCAACCTATTGAAACTCATTGCCATTCCTTTGGTATTGTTTTCAATCATCGCGGGTATAGGGAATCTGAGTGATACAGCAACATTGGGTCGTATGGGGGTTAAAACTTTAGCCTTGTACATAGGTTCTACGGTGCTCGCTGCAGCCATGGGGATGTTTATTGCGAATACGTTTAACCCAGGAAAGCAGGCATCTGAGGAGCAATTAAAGATCAACCGACTCGCTTATGAATTGTGGGTAAATGAGAGCGAAGGGGTCGAATATTTTGATGATATCCGATTATTGAATGATCCGACCATGGCCACCTATCTTACCGATGCACAAAGCGCCTTAGCGGAGCAGCAAAGCAACGAAGAGCTCAATGCTAAAATGTCCGTATTGAAGAATAAGAAAGAGACGGGGCCGCTCCAATTCTTCGTAGATATGGTGCCTTCGAATATTTTTCTGTCCTTCAACGACAGCCTAATGCTTCAAGTCATCTTCTTCGCCATCTTCTTTGGTATTGTTATGGTCATGCTGCCCAATGCTCAAATGCAGCCGGTCGCAGCCATCATCAACGGATTCTCAGACATCTTTATTAAAATGGTCGATGTGGTTATGAAGGGTGCTCCGTTCTTCGTTTTCGCACTACTCGCAGGGAAACTTGCAGAAATGGCTGGCGATGAACCCGGCCGATTGGTTGAGATTTTCAAAGCACTAGGTGCCTACACAGGCTATACCATATTAGGACTGCTCATCATGATTCTGTTGCTTTATCCGGCCGTTATTGCATTTTTAGTCCATCGTAAAACGAATATGGGTTATTGGAAAAGCTGGGGCTACTTTATGCGTGGAATTCGTCCTGCCCAGTTGCTGGCTTTTTCCACGAGTTCAACGGCGGCAACGCTTCCCGTAACCATGGATTGTGTTCGTGATAATTTAGGCGTTGATGAAGAGATCGGTTCTTTTGTATTACCTGTGGGCGCTACCATCAACATGGACGGAACCGCCTTGTATCAGACTGTGGCTGTAATTTTCATGGCCCAATTCCACATGATCGATCTCAGCCTCGGTCAACAAGCTACGATCATTCTAATGGCGACATTAGGCTCCATTGGCGCTGCTTCTGTACCTTCTGCCGGAATGATCATGCTCATCCCCATTCTCGAGAGTGTGGGTCTAAACCCAGCGTGGATCGCAATTATTTTCCCGGTCGATCGCATTATAGATATGGTGCGTACGGTATTGAATCTCACGGGAGATGCTTCTGTAAGCACCATCATTGCGTTGTCGGAAGATAAATTTAAGGTAGTCGACCAAGCGGAACTGTAATGCGTAAGGTACTTTTATTACTCATTATACTGGCGAGTTCATCACTCTCGGCCCAGCTGGGCAAGGCAGAATTAGGGGATTATTGTGGTGACGATCACGCCAGTCCTTCCCGTCAAATTCAAAAGGGTTTGCAAGCTTTGAATAAAGGCGATTACCCCAACGCAGGGGTCTACATTGGTGCGGCTCTGCGTCAAAATGAAGCGGACCAACACGCATTGTACTTGAGAGGTGAATGGGCTATGCGAACGGGTAAATTCCCCGTTGCCGAGGGCAGTTGGAAGCGACTGGTGAAACGCTGTCCCGGATATAAACCCGATTTACTTTTTTTCATTGCCACATTAGCTATTGAAGCAGGCAGACCTGAAGAGGCAGAGCGCTATCTGGAACAATGGTTTCAAAGAGACGATAGAGAATTAGGCTATGAGAAAGAAGCTGAAAAAATGCTATCAGAAATAAACTTAAAAGAGTACTTCCTTGCGTCTCCCGTGCCATTTGATCCAAAGCCCGCCCGCAATGTAAATACAAGATGGGATGAGTATCTGGCAGCATTAACTCCAGACGGATCTACCATGTATTTTACCCGCCGCAGTAAAAAGAAGAATAAATACGACGGACCGGGCGCTCAGGTGAGAAGCGTTGAGGAATTTAGTAGTGCCGCGTCCACTGGTGAGCATCAGGGCATGCCTGCTTTCGAAGAAGGGACAGCCCTAGAAGCTCCATTTAATAACCAGTACAACGAGGGTGGCCCGTCTATAACAGCGGATAATAGATTCATGGTATTCACCATTTGTGAGCGCAATCCTAAAACTGGGGTACGGAATTGCGATTTGTATTATACTTCCTATGAATACGGCGGGTGGAATGGTATTCGTCCCATGCCGGAGGAGATTAACCGACCTGGAAGTTGGGAAAGTCAACCTTCCATAAGTCCTAACGGAGACGTTTTGTATTTCACTAGCGATCGTGTAGGCGGATACGGCGGTTTAGACCTGTATCGCAGTGCAAGAGATGCCAACGGAAATTGGGGCGTCCCAGAAAACTTAGGAGCTGCGGTGAACACGAAGAAAAATGAAAAGAGCCCCTTCATTCACCCGGATAGTGAAAGTCTGTACTTCGCCTCAGATGGTCATCCTGGTATGGGTGGGTACGATTTATTCAAAATTCAAGTTGTGCAGCGGAGCGCGCTATGGGGCAAGCCAATGAATTTAGGCTATCCCATCAATACAGAAGGCGATGAAATAGGTTTGATGGTTACTTTGGACGGTCAGAAAGCCTACTTTGCTTCCAATAAGATCAACCAATCCAATGGTTGGGATATTTACTTTTTTGATTTATACGAAGCCGTTCAGCCTGAAGAAGTAGTATTCGTTAAAGGCCAATTAATAATTGATCAATTCGCTTCTGACGAAGATCCAAAAGTCCTTTTGAAAAATAGTATGACTGGCGAAAGCCAACAACTGCAATTGAGTCGCGATGATAATAGCTTCGTGGCGGTAGTTAAAAAAGAAGAAGCCCAGCAGGTTTTGCTCCAGCTTGAGGCCAAAAAAGCTGCATTTAGTGCGGCACCCATTCGTTTAGCTCCTAATCTTGATGCAGAAGGCGTGCTCCAAAATGAAGTGTCTATTGAGTTAGAACACAAAGACTTGGAATCGGGTGAGGCTTATCTCATACCGCACATCCTCTTTGAAACAGCCTCTGATCGATTGGATGCGCAGAGTGAATTATTGATTGCTTCCTTTGCACAATATCTTTTGGGAGCACCTAGTCTCCGCGTTCAGATACAAGGCCATACGGACAATGTCGGTGACGCTAGCGCGAATCTTGATTTATCGAAGCGTCGAGCGAAACGGGTAGCCGAGACCATAATTGACCTTGGTGTGAGCGCGAATCGCATTAGCCACGGCGGTTATGGCGAAAGCAGGCCAGTGGCTAGCAATGATTCTGAAGTGGGTAGGTCCCAGAATAGGAGAACGGTCTTTGTTGTTACTGCATTATAAAACGAGGGAGGAGCCAAAAAAAATCCCCAACTGCGCTGCAATTGGGGATTTCAATGTGTTCTGTGGTCGGTCTAGTAACGACGCTCTTTAATACGAGCAGCTTTACCAGTAAGCTCACGTTGGTAGAAGATACGTGCACGACGCACTTTACCTTTTTTGTTGATTTCGATTTTCTCTATCGCAGGAAGATTCACTGGAAAAATACGCTCAACACCTACGTTACCGCTCATTTTACGTATAGTAAAAGTTTCAGTAACGCCTGAACCTCTGCGCTGTAAAACAACACCGCGGAAGAACTGTGTACGTGTTTTTTCACCTTCGGTGATCTTGTAGTATACCGTAATGGTATCACCTGCTGCAAATTCTGGAAGGTCTTTCTTGCCTACGAATTCGTCTTGTACAAACTGGACTAAATCCATGAGTATAAAAATTAACTATTACCGTGGGCCAACATTCACAACTCTTGCCAGAGGTTGACACTCAGTCCCCTTTCGGGACGGCGAAATTAGTAAATAATTTCTGATTAAAACTGCTCGCGACCTGCAAAGTGGAAATCACCCTCGATTTGAGCGTTTTCGGCACTGTCAGAACCGTGTACAGCGTTTTCACCGATACTTTTTGCAAAGCGTGCACGAATAGTACCTTCTGCAGCTTCAGCAGGGTTGGTTGCACCGATAAGCGTACGGAAATCTTCAACCGCATTGTCTTTTTCAAGAATTGCTGCAACGATAGGACCTGATGTCATGAATGCAACAAGTTCGCCGAAAAACGGACGCTCGCTGTGAACGGCGTAAAAGGCTTCAGCATCTGCTTTTGACAACTGAGTCAGTTTCATTGCTGAAATACGGAATCCTGCTTCGTTGATTTGGTTTAAGATTGCTCCAATGTGACCGTCGCGTACAGCGTCCGGTTTAATCATTGTTAGGGTCTTAGTTCCTGCCATTTTATTTGAGTTTTTCTAAATTTCGGACCGCAAAGGTACACTTTTCTTGCACCTTTGTTGTAGACTTACAACACTATGAAAGAAATTAGACTTGACGGTTTTACCGAAGCATTGGCTAAGAGCAGCAATATTGTGATCACGAACCATACGAATCCAGATGGAGACGCTATGGGAAGTGCACTCGCTTTAGCCCATGTATTTAAAGGTTTGGGAAAAAACGTGAGTGTGATTGTGCCTAATCCGTATCCGAAGTTTTTGTGGCACTTGCAAGGCAACGATGCTGTCATGATTTACAGCAACGGGAAAAAATTGGCCAACCGAAAGATTGCAGAAGCAGATATGCTCTTTCATCTAGATTACAACGCCTACGGTCGAGCTGCAGATATGGAAGAGGCGTTAAGGAATGCAACGGGCAAAAAGGTGATGATTGACCACCACCAGCAACCTGAAGATTGGCCTGATTTTATGTACAGCGATACTTCCATGAGTTCCACTTGTCAAATGATTTATGAGTTCTGTGAAATGTACGATTGGACCGGACACTTAGATAAAGGCAGTGCTGAATGTTTGTATACCGGAATAGTTACCGATACAGGTAGTTTTAAGTACAGCGCAACATCGTCTAGAACGCACGAGGTAGCGGGTAAGTTATTAGATTTAGGTGTAGAAAGTCAAGAAGTTCAAAACAGTATTTTCGATGCGCAACCTATTGCACGATTGCGCCTGTTGGGTGCGATGCTTGATCAATTGGAAACGAACGCATCCGGCACTATTGTTCTATTGTACCTCAGTCAGTCGCAATGCGAATCGCTGGGCTATGAAAAGGGAATTTCGGAAGGTTTTGTGAATTATGGATTGAGCATCGAAGGTGCACAGATGACGCTATTTATGCGTGAAGAAGAAGGTGTTGTGAAATTGTCCCTTCGCAGCAAAGGAATAATCGATGTGAATGAAATTGCCCGTACATCGTTTAATGGCGGTGGGCATAAAAATGCAGCAGGAGGGAAGCTAGAAATGGCATTGCCCGAAGCTTTGGCATACGCTAAGAAGGTATTCGCATGGGACTAAAAGCAGGAGTCATCGGAATCGCCGTGCTCTTAGCCGGTTGTGCAGAACGCGCTGAACCGGCAGTGGAAGCGCCGCAAATGAATGCAGTTGAGCGCAATAGAATGTATTTAGCGCAGGAGCGCGAAATGCTCAAAGACTATATAGATACGCATGAATTGATCGGTATCGTCCGGGATGGTTATGGCATGTATTCGTTATCCATGTTGCCTGGAACGGGAATGATTGCGGAGATGGGCGATGAGGTTATTTACCAAGCCACGGTCTATTTGCTTGATGATAGTGGTGTAGGCCAGTATACAGATACCGTGGAGTTGGGTTATAGCCAGATAGATATCGGGCTGCATGAGGCCATTTCTGGAATGAAAGAAGGGGAAAAGAAACTCGTTCTTATCCCCTCGTTTTTAGCTCGTGGATTGGCGGGTGATTTAGACAAAGTACCCCCTCAAAGTCCGCTTCGTTATGATTTGAGACTTATCCAGGTAAACCGCTGATTTGCATTGTATTTTAAGTGTGGCTTTGGAAGCTAAGCACGAAGAGTGCTCTTATGCTTGTGAAAGTTTTCATAATTGGTCCTCGTCGGCTTTTGAATAGCATAAGGAATAGTACCTTTGACCTTCTCGAATTTAAACGTCATTCAAATGATAAGAACCTATTTATTTGCAGCTGTTGCTGCCATTACATTATCAAGTTGCGGAGGCAATAAAGTCACTGTCAACGATGAGACCATCACCTTAGAAGATGGGATTTACGCAAAATTGGAAACGACTATGGGAGACATTCTCATTGATTTTCATGAAGATTTAGTGCCAATGACGGCTGCCAATTTTATTGCACTAGCTGAGGGCAACCATCCCGAGGTAGCAGAAAAATATCAGGGTAAGCCGTATTACAATGGAACATTATTCCACCGTGTTATCAAAAACTTTATGATACAAGGTGGTGATCCAGACGGAACAGGTTCTGGTGGTCCAGGTTATGCGTTCCCCCAAGAAATCAACGAAGAGTTACGCCATGATAAAGCGGGTGTCGTAAGTATGGCGAATGCGGGTCCAGGTACAAATGGGTCTCAATTTTTTATCACACACAATCCTACGCCGCATCTTGATGGCGGGTACAACATTTTCGCTCAGGTTTTAAGCGGACAAGATGTTGTTGCGGCTATGGGCGAAGTAGAAACTATGGCTGCAGATCGTCCAGTTGAAAAAGTAGTTCTTCAGAATGTTCAGATTATTCGCGTAGGCAGCTTAGCGAAGAACTGGGACGCGCCGGCAGCATTTACTGCTGGGAAATCAGCTGTAGCAGATGCGAAAGCGGCAGCGGCAGCGGTAATCGAAAATGAGATTGATGCGGCGTACCCTGAAGCAACGAAGTCTGAGACAGGATTACGTTACATTATAGAAACGTTTGGTGACGGTCCTAAGCCGGAAATTGGTCAGATGGTTCGCGTGCATTACGCAGGTTATTTGATGGACGGCACCTTGTTCGACAGTTCCATAAAATCAGTAGCGCAAGCGAATGGTAAGTACGACGAGCGTAGAGAGCCTTATGAGCCCTTCCCATTACAGTACGGTCCCATGGCTAGAGTGATCGAGGGCTGGAAGGAAGGCATCCAATTATTAAATGTGGGAGGTAAAGCGAAACTCATCATTCCTCCTTACCTCGGCTACGGCGCACGTGGTGCGGGAGGTGCCATTCCTCCAAATTCTAGTCTCGTCTTTGACGTCGAAGTAGTTTCAATCGAAAAATAAATCAAGGGCCCCGCACGGCGGGGCCTCATCTTTTTTAATATATAAGCATGGAAAACGGTATTTACGCCAAAATCGCTACACCCAAAGGAGCGATAACAATCAAACTAGAACACGAAAAAACACCGATGACGGTGGCCAATTTTGTGGGTTTAGCAGAAGGTACAATTGAAAACAACGTGACTGAAAAGGGAACGCCTTACTATGACGGTCTTACCTTTCACAGAGTGATTGCAGATTTCATGGTTCAAGGTGGCGATCCTACAGGAACCGGCGCCGGCGGCCCAGGCTACCAGTTCGAAGATGAAATACACCCAGAATTAACGCACAATAGACCTGGGACGTTGTCAATGGCAAATGCCGGTCCCGGAACAAACGGTTCTCAATTTTTTATTACCCACGGCGCAACGGACTGGCTAGATGGTAAGCATACTGTTTTTGGCTACGTAATTGAAGGTCAAGATGTTGTGGATGCTGTTGCTCAGGGAGATGCCATGGAAAAATTAGAAATTATTCGCGTTGGTGAAGAAGCTCAAAATTGGGATGCAAGCTCCATGTTCACTACGGCAAGAAGTAAGGCGGAAGAGGCCGCTAAGGCAGCTCAAGAGGCAGCAGATGCAGCCATTCAGGGCCTTAAAGATCAGGCAGAAACCACTGAAAGTGGATTGATGTACATCCTTGAAGAAGAAGGTAATGGACCGAAGCCTACAGCCGGACAACAGGTTGATGTTCACTATGAACTAAAATTGGTGGACGGCACGGTAGTGGATTCTTCATTTAGTCGTGGAACACCACTTCAAATCCCTATTGGTGTAGGTAAAGTGATTCCGGGATGGGATGAAGGCATTATGTTATTGAATGAAGGTGCTAAAGCAACTTTGATCGTTCCTTCGGAATTGGGATATGGTGCTTCAGGTGCAGGCGGTGTTATCCCACCAAATGCGACGCTAATCTTTAAAGTAGAGTTAGTAAAGGTCGGCTAAGCGCCTGCTATAGCTATAAAACAGACCACCCCGCGGCTTGCCGCGGGGTGGTTTTTTTTTGTTTTTACAAAGTAAAAACGACGTGCTCCTAGAAGAGGTTTTTAATCAAGCGTTGTACCAATTTTGCCTTTATACTTGTGTAGGGTGGGGCTAGAATTTTATTGACCGGGACCCCCCACTGGTAAAATGCGCTTCGTGTGTTGGTGAATTCTAAAAAGCCTGCGTGTCCATTGGTTTTACCAATACCGCTATGTCCAGTGCCTCCGAAAGGCAGGTAGTTGTTTGCGATTTGCAGTAAACTCATATTCACTGCAGTTGCACCTGCGCGCGTTCCTTGTTGTATAGCCCTAATGTTTCGTTTGCTCTTGCTGTAGATGTAAACCACCAAAGGGTGTTCTCGAGAATTGATTTCCAACAATGGCTGCGTTAGGTCCGTGTAACTAAATACAGGTAGGAGCGGGCCAAAGATTTCTTCTTTCATTAATGCACCTTCCTTCGAAGGGTTGATAAAGACGGCCGGAGAAATCTTGCGTTGTTCCGCATTGGTAACACCTCCGATAAAAGGAGTGCCAGCTTCTTCGGTAGCTTCTCTGAGCATATCGGAGAGTCGTTTAAAATGCTGATCGTTCACTATACGCACATAGTCCTTACTTAGGGTAGGGTCCTCGCCGTATTGTTGGGAAATGACTTTAGCGACACCGCGCTTAAAATCTTCCAGTTTTCGCGCATGCACGTAGATGTGATCGGGAGCAATGCAGATCTGTCCTGCATTCGTAAATTTCGCCCATGCGACGCGCTGTCCAGCTTCAAATGCATTGGCCGTCTCATCCACAATCGTTGGACTTTTTCCGCCCAATTCTAAGGTCACACTGCACAGGTATTTGCTTGCCGCCGCCATCACTATTTTACCTACGGCCGTTGAGCCGGTAAAAAATATATGATCAAAGCGTTCTTTTAGTAACGCGGTAGATACATCTATGCCTCCTGTAACCACGCTTGCTTCTTCTGGTTTGAAAATATCTGCAACTAATTCGGCTAGAGCTGCAGCGGTTTTCGGCGTATGTTCAGATGGTTTTAAGAGAACAGTATTTCCAGCCGCGAATGAGGAACATAAAGGATGAAGCGATAAGAAGATAGGGTAATTCCATGGTGCGATGACCATGGTGCTGCCTTTGGGTTCAGGTTGGGTATAAGAAGAGGATCCAAAAAGGAATAACGGGGTTTTTACTTTTTGCGGTGTAGACCAACGTTTTAAGTTTTTGCGAATGATCTTTAGATTATCCAATGTTGGGAAAATCTCAGTTAAACCGACTTCTACTTGGCTTTTACCAAAGTCCTCGTGAAGGGCTTTGGCCAATTTCTCTTGCCATGGACCTTGCAACGCACGGCGCAACTGGTCCAATTTCTGTAGCCGGTATTTTAAACTAGTACGGGCTTGTACTGGAGCATGGGCGCGTTGTAGGGCGATTATTTGATCTAGGTTCATCGTTTTTCGTACAAATGGTCCGGGCCGTCGACGGGGCTGTTGTAAAACATTAAATAGGGCGGGCAATACACTATTTGACCCCAAAGCTTGCTCACGGATGTGTCTAAATTTAACGAAAAAGAGTACCAACTGTTCTCTAAGGACCAATTTCCTTCATACCATACAGTATCAGCACCATTCACGCTGTAAGTGCTGTCGGGATTCAATATCAGCGTCCAACCTGTATAATCCGATTCACTCTCATAAGATCCTCCCCATCCCCACGCTTGAACATACCGCCAATCGTAGGTGCCCTCAAGTGCATTAAAGAGGTCCGGCGCCGTCCATTGTAACGTATCGTGGCACGAATGCATTTCTGAAATTACTTCGCTGTAGTCGATAGTATTTCTAGCGCAGCTCAGAGAAACGGCTGCCACGAAAATGAATAAATAACGCTTCATTACAGGTGGTTTAAGGGATGGAAATCTGCGATTTTATCACTCAATTGCTGGGCACTGATATGGGTGTAAATCTCGGTAGTCGTAATGCTTTCATGCCCTAAAAGTTGCTGTACAATTCTCAAATCCGCGCCGCGTTCCATCAAATGTGTTGCGAAGCTGTGGCGCATGGTGTGCGGGCTAATTGCTTTTTTAATTCCAGCAGCAGCGGCAAATTTTTTGATCTTCAGAAAGATGCTCTGTCGAGAGAGTGCTGCGCCTCTATTGCTCAAAAAGACGGTATCCGAATGTTTCGGCTGACACTTTTGATGGGGACGTTCATATTCTAAATACCCTTCGAGGTGTTTTACGGCCTCTTTATGAATGGGAACCAACCGTTGCTTATTTCCTTTACCGGTCACAATAATGTAGCCTTCTTCTAAGCGAAGCAGAGAACGCTTTAGTGTGCACGCCTCAGAAACGCGCAGTCCACAGGCATAGAGCAGCTCTATGATGGCTCTGTCACGGGTCGCAAAGTCTTCATTCATGCGAATGGCTTCCAGCAAACGAACTACCTCTTGTACGCTCAAAACTACCGGCAATTTGCGCCCCGTCTTCGGATTTTCAAACAAAACCACAGGATGTTCACTGAGGTGTTCTTCATCAATCATCCAGTTAAAGAATCCACGTAGCGCACTGAGCACACGCCCTTGAGAGCGCGGGGAGTAGCCGATAGAGTGGAGGTGTTGTAGGTAGGCAGAGATGTGTTTTGCAGTGATCAGCTTTGGCTTTTGATCACTGAAATTGGCCAATTGGTTGAGATCCCTTTTATAGGCGCTAATGGTGTTGTCGCTGAGTCCACGCTCAAATTTGAGGTGCTCTAGATAACCCGTAATGGAATCGGTCCAATTCATGCTCCTAATTTCGCTATTGATGCGCTAACTTTACACTATGCAAATTTTAATTCTCAACGGACCCAATCTCAATCTTTTAGGAAAAAGAGAGCCCGGGATTTACGGAAATCAGGACTTTCAGTCCTTCTACGAAGAGCTTACTGCAGTGTATGATGACGTGGCGTCGTTCCGCTATGAGCAAAGCAATGTAGAGGGTGCACTGATCGATTTATTGCAGGAAGCCGATGGGACTTATGATGCAGTTGTACTGAATGCCGGTGGATATACGCATACCTCTGTTGCACTCATGGATTGTATAACAGCCATTCCCGTTCCCGTATATGAAGTGCACATTTCTAACCCTTTAGCACGCGAGGATTTTCGACAGACAAGTTTGATAGGTCAAAAATGTGTTGCAACCGTAAGTGGTTTTGGTTTAGATTCTTACCGTTTGGCTGTTGAAGGAATATTAAGTCAATTGGCGGGCTAAATAGCCCATTTCAGCAGCTATTTCTTTTAAGGTCGCATCGTAAACGGCTCTGCATTCTGGCGTACCATCACTGCGTTTGGGATCCATAAAAGTTAAGGGGAAACGCGCAGCCGCACCCACAACTACTGGACAGGCCTCATTCGCACTATCACAGACCATAATGGCAACATACCCAGAGGAAGGATTTGGCGCATGATCATAAGCTTTTGAAAATAAGAATGGGGTATTGTGCTCGCTTTCAAGCAGTGGATGAAAGATTTGCCAATGCGGATTATGTGCAACAAGATCCTTCACCGCAGTAAATCCATGTCGCTTAAAACTTTCGGCTACCTCAGGATATAAAGCAGTGCCCTCGGTACCTCCACTAAAGGTTTCCACGTTTTCATGGCCATAATACTTTGCTGCAGTTCTAAAAAGAACTTCAGAAAAATGACTTCTTCTGCTGTTGTGTGTGCAAATAAAGTTAACAGCTAAACCATCTTTAGAATGTACGTTGAGCAAGGCCGCTAAAGCATCTAATTCCTCCAAACGAGTCTCGCTAGGGGCAACAGTAAATAGTGATTTTAAGATTTCTTGTGACATTAAAGTGTTGCGTTTAATATAGCGACGACCTCTCTTGGGGTGATGTCTTTGTGTTCTCCTAAGCGTGTGGCACCATAACTTTCAAGTTGCGCCGCGGCGCGTTCAGGAAAATCGGTGGTATCGGATGTATAGGCACTTAATTTAGTCTCAATTCCCAAAGAATGGAAAAAGGCTTCTGTGCGGTCAATGGCTTCTTGCGCCACGTCAAAATCAGTCCCTTCTAAAGACAGCACCCGGCGGCCGTATTGGGCTAGTTTTGCTTGTTTTTGTTCAAATTTGAATCTGTAAAGACTGGGTAGAACAATAGCGAGCGTTCTCGCATGATCTACATTATAAGCAGCTGTGATTTCATGACCTATGGCGTGTATGCTCCAGTCGGTTGGTACACCTTTTTGAATCAGCCCGTTGAGTGCCATATTACAGCTCCACATAAAATTTGCGGCAGTATCATAGTCGGACGGGTTGTCCATGAGTTTTGGAGCAATCTCAATCAGTGTAGAAAGAATTCCCTCTGAAATGCGGTCTTGTAAGGTCGCAGAAGTAGGGTAGGTCATGTATTGTTCCATCACATGAGTGAAGGCATCTACGAGACCATTCGCAAGCTGGCGTTGAGGTATTGAGGTTACTACAGTAGGATCCGAAATGGAAAACTGAGGAAATAACCCTGGACCGCCCATCCCGCGCTTTTGTCCTATCTCTTTGCGGCTCACCACTGCGCCACTATTCATCTCCGAACCAGTAGCGGGCAAGGTTAATACGGTCCCAAAAGGCAATGCTTTTGTCGTGCGAATACCTTTTGCAAGAATGTCCCAGGGTTCTTCCCCTTCAAAGAGCGCCGCGGACGCCAGAAACTTTGTGCCATCTATGACGGAACCTCCACCAACAGCGAGTAAAAAGTCAATTTTTTCAGCCTTTATAATGGCCAATGCTTGAAGTAATGTGCTGTATTGTGGATTGGGTTCAATGCCACCGAATTCTAGGACTTTATGATTTTTAAGCGCCACCATGACTTTTTCGTGGACCCCGTTTCGCTTGATCGATCCACCGCCATAGGTGATAAGCACCTTTGCGTCTTTGGGAATAAGGGAAGTTAATTTTCGATGTTCGTCTTTTCCGAAACAAAGATTAACAGGATTGTATAAGTTGAAATTATTCATTTGTGTGCTTTGTTATTTGACTTAACCACAAATGCATTGTGGTGTTTACAAGGTGATGTAACGTGAGCGCTTCTCTTCGTAGATTTTATCTACGGAGATGAGAATGCCGGTTTCTTCTACATTTCCAAAATCGGCGTTAACGAAAGTCCCAAAAGTTTTCATTTCAGGACTCAGCACCATGTATTGTTTAATCAATGGAGGAACACTTTCGCCAAATTCACTGGTCAGCTTACCAAGATTCCGAAGTCCTTTTTTAAAATTGGTTGAAAAATCCAATCGGTCGATAGGGAAGTGTTGTTCAAGCCCTGGAAGTTTTGGCAACTCGGCTTGTAAGATGGGGTGCATGAGTCCTTCAGTATCTGGGAAATAATGTTCCAAAAAATTCAGAACCCAATTCCGCGCATTACGATCGTAGGAAGGATACATAGTAACCTTTCCGTAAAAGTGACGCATGTTTTCATATTTCAACACAATTGCACCTAGACCATCCCAGATATTGTCTAACGCAAACATCCCTTTTCTAGGATCAACGGCAGGCTGGTATTTCGGTTGTACCCAACTGCGCCCTAATTCAATACTGTGCGGCAGGTAATCTTCAAGAAACTGCGGTGAAAACTGAAAATAATGCCCCATACTTAGGTCGTGTTGGGGACTTCTCTTTCCTCCTGCGACAGTTGCACCATCTATAAACCGGTAGCCACCTACAATCTCTTCTTCCTCTGGATTCCAAACAATCAGTTGTTGGTAAGGATTGTCGCTAAGGTCCAGTTCGTCGAGATCAACGGGTTTACCAGTTCCACCGTCGGCGCTGGCAAAAGTTAGTTCGCGCAAACGACCCACTTCTTGCACCGTTTCAGGTGAATTGTGCACGTTTACGATATAGATTTCATTGTTGAGTTTAGAGGTGTAGCGAACAAACCGCTCTTGGGTCAATTCCGCTTTTATTGCCTCTACCGGCACTGCCGGTCTGATGTGACTCAAATCTATCATGTTGCAAATATACCGCCTAATGGCTGGTTAAAGGCGACTTATTTCACCAGATTGTATACGTTAGATTTTACTTCATATGCCCAATCATCGTCGTTCTTTGACTTATCGAGATACTCAGGATAAATGGGCTTTCCGTAAGTAATGGTTATCGTTTTGCCGCGTTGTTTCATCATTTCTTGAGCCAGTAAAAGCATCTCGATATTGATTTTAATCCCAAAGAACTTACGAATCTTTGCAACCCTGTAGAATTTTCGGGAAAGACGACCACTGATGTGAACGGGAACGATGGGCTTTTTATGTCTTTTTGCTTTGCTAATGAACGTCTTCTTCCAATCTAGATCACGGATAACCTTATACTTAGTCATTCTACTAACCAGTCCGGCAGGGAATATGAAAACAGCGTTTTCACTGGCAAATAACTCGTCTACACGGCGGATATTCTCACGCGGTGTGGCGCCAAACTTATTTACTCCGACAAAAATCCCTCGAAGATTAACGATGGACATTAAAAGGTCATTAACTAAAAACTTTACATCATTACGATGGTGCGAAATACTTTCCATGATCGCCATAGCATCCATTCCGCCTAAGGGGTGGTTTGCTGCAAATATGGCCCCTCCCGCTGTGGGAATGTTTTCAATACCCTTACTTACAACAGTGACATTGAATCGTTTACAAACTGCAGCACAGAACTCGAAATTATTCAAGTCCTTTAGCTCTACCATGATTTGGTTCAGAACGCGTTCTCTTACGATTCGCTCGCTAACGTAACGGATAAGAAACCCAGGAATAATTTGGTAGAGTGAAGGATTTTTGTCCTTAATTACTCCATCGATATCGATGAATTTATCTGGCGATTTGGTTTGGTTTTCGGTCATTTCTTTGGAGTGAAAGGCAAAAATAGTGAATTCCTATTTCTTAAGTTGCTTCTCGTAGGTCGCTATCCATTGCTCTGGTGTTATTTTCTGAGCCAATTCTTCAATAAGTTGAAACGGGATATCGTCCATCTTCTTAAAACGCACACAGCTTTTTCCCATATCCAATTTTCTTTTAGAATGCTTTGGATACTCTTCTTGCCACCAAGATATGAGTTCAGGCGTTGCATACAAACCCATGTGATAAAAGGCGATAAAGTTTTTTTGTGAAGCGATGCTAATGAAGGGTAGTGCAACCTGCGGGGATACATGATAACCAGATGGATAAAGACTACGAGGAACAGAGAATGCAGGCATGCCATAGCTCAGGCATTCTTCAAAACCTTTGGGTAGATGTGTTCTTAAGATGGATAATAATTTCTCAAATACTACTTTGCGGTCTTCGGGGATTTGATCAATATATTCAGCAATTGTGGAGGCTTTAATGGTCATAGAAAGCTTAAAGTTATTTGAAGCTAAATATAAATGATTAATACTAAGAGCCTCAAAGAACAAGTCATTGCATCTGGTGTTAATTCGAAAAATGTAAATAATGTTTGGACTGTTCAAAAAGAAATCGGAAAAAGAAAAGCTTGAAGCACAATATGATGCACTCATTAAGAAGAGCTATGAGTTAAGCCACAGCAATAGAGCGGAAAGTGACAAGGTACAAGCACAAGCGCAAGAAGTACTTAAGCAAATTGAGGCACTAGAAGATTAGTGCTCGCCGCGCAATGCACCGATGGGACGTAACCATTTTTTCTCTGCGTAAAATGTGCCGAATGGCACTAAAGAAGCAATGAGAAAAAGCAGTGACTTTGATAAACTCACCTTGTAATTTACCGTAAAATCGATCAGAGCAAACAGGTAAAGAACAGTTAAAAGTCCGTGCATCATTCCGAAAACCTTATTCGGATAAGGCATGTCAAAGCCGTACTTCAAGGGCATGCAAATGAACAAAAGAATTAGGAAGGAGCTGCCCTCAAAAAAGGCGACCCATTTGAATCGAGTGTATGGGTTTCTTAGCATGTTCTTTTGTGCTTCTCGTCTATTGAATTAAGGAATTTAATGGCTTCAGCATTGAAAATCTCTGGTTGTTCTATATTGACAACGTGACCGCAGTTTTCAATGACATGAAGCAGCGCACTGCGGTGGTCTTCTACAATTTTCCGAATACTTGGTAAGAACATGTGGTCCTCGCTTCCCATGATATAAAGGGTAGGGACATTGCTGTCTTTGAATCGGAAAAATCTCAATAAAGGATTCACTTCCGCCACTAGGGTAAACCAACGTTTAAACTCTCTTTGATACAACTTGCGAGCCTCTCTTGCGAAAAGATTACGAGCCTCCTTGTGGGTTTTTTTAGGCATAATCACCCATGCAAAGAACTTATACAGAACCATATATGGAATGACGCTTTTAAATGCGGCTCCTGTTCTCATTAAAACCTGACCGCGTTTATTGAGTTTCATTACTGCACCGCCCATGATCATGCTTAGCGATCGTTGTGGGTGACGTTCTGTAATATCACGTATAATGATGGTACCCAGTGATATTCCAATCCAATGCGTGCTTTGTATTTTCAAATGATCTAATACCTCCAGTACCTCATCACCGATAGTGGAGAAGTTGTAGTTTTTGATACGTTCGTAAATAGGCGCTTTGCTTCGGCCATGTCCTCGAAGGTCAATGAGCAGTACATTAAAGTTGGTCGAGAATGCTTTCAGTTGTTTGTACCAGATCGTACTAGACCCTCCCGCACCGTGTACGAAGGTAACCCAGGGCAATTGTGGTGCATTTTGATGTGTACTATAACTAAGCATATTACAAATGAAACACTTTATCCTTAAAGGCTGTTCAGTGTTGGGCAGTTTTATTATGTTCACGCTTCAAAATTGACCTATAAATTTGAAGCTATGTTAAATCACAGTCCCTTTGCAAACTTAAAGCAAGATGCACCCAGTTCTTTGGTTGTATTTCTTGTTGCCTTACCACTTTGTCTGGGTATTGCACTTGCCTCGGGTGCACCACTTTTCTCTGGACTAATTGCTGGAATTATTGGCGGGTTGATAGTTGCGCCTCTTAGCGGCAGTCCGTTAGGTGTAAGTGGCCCTGCCGCAGGGTTAGCAGTTATAGTCTATGGGGCTATAGAAGAATTGGGTGCTTATCCTACGTTCTTAGCAGCCGTGATCGTGGCAGGTATAGTACAGGTCCTTCTAGGCGTATTGAAAGCCGGAGTAATCGGTTATTATTTTCCTTCTTCTGTTATTAAAGGTATGCTAAGCGGGATTGGGATAATTATCTTCTTAAAGCAGATTCCTCACGCTTTTGGATACGATAGTACTCAAGAGGTTGGAAATTATTTTGATGCAATTACACCTTCTGCTGCGCTGATATCCATGCTTGGTTTAGGTATATTAATTCTGTGGGAACGACCGTTTATGAAAAAGATGTCGTTTACTACAATCATACAAGGACCACTTGTGGTGGTTGTGACGGGAATTGTTCTCAAGCTCTATTTCGACGGCAAAGAAGGATGGGAATTAGTAGGAGATCAGTTAGTTTCTATTCCTGTAACTGAAGGATTAAGTGGATTCATAGGACAGTTTACTACGCCTGATTTTAGCGCCTTTCTTAATCCAGCCATCTATACAATTGGTATAACTATGGCGGTTGTTGCATCTCTAGAAACATTGTTATGTGTGGAGGCAACGGATAAATTGGATCCTTACAAAAGAGTTACACCAACAAACCGTGAATTATTAGCTCAAGGAACGGGTAACATAGTGAGTGGATTAGTGGGTGGACTGCCTATCACTCAGGTCATTGTTCGATCATCAGCAAATATTCAAAGTGGCGGACGTACAAAAGCTTCTGCTACTTTACACGGAGCACTATTGCTTATTTCGGCATTTGCAATTCCTGCAGTATTGAACCTAATACCATTAGCTGCATTGGCCGCAGTACTATTAATTGTTGGTTACAAACTCGCAAAGCCAAGTATGATTATTGGCATGTGGAAGAAAGGTAGTAATGAATTTATACCCTTCGCTGTAACCGTTCTTGGTATTGTTCTTACCGATCTGTTAATGGGAATAGCCTTAGGTTTAGTTGTAGCCATTGTTTCTATACTATGGGACAACTTTAAAGTGCCTTACAAATTCGATATTCGTAATTATAAAGCGGGTGATCCGATAAAAATTGAGTTTTCGGAAGTGGTCAGCTTTTTAAACAAAGCTAGCATTCAACAAACCTTAGATACCATTCCTCCTAAGACGAGCGTAGTACTGGATGCCTCTCAGACTTTACGCATGCACCCGGATGTAAATGAAATCATAGAAGAGTTTCAAGTGAATGCCGCGACAAAGGATATTACGTTGGAGTTAATAGGTTTTGAGGCTACGGTAAGTGAAACCCCGATGGCTGATTTCGAAGAGCAGGTATTACAAAAGCCGCGCGCAACAACTTCTAAAGTCGCTAAACTCTTTAAAAAGAAGTAACTTAGATCACATGCGGTTGAGGTATGTGTGTTTTTCGGGACTGTTTGGGCTGTTATTCATTTTACCTAATGAATGTGCAGGACAAGAATCGCCGCGTTTTCGTGCAGAGTTAGGCTATCTCTATGCTTTTCATGACGATTTGGGAATTACTAAGAAGGATTGGATACGGGTTCCTGGAACATGGTCAGATCCATCTAATTACGACGGTCAAAGCCAATATGCCTTTACTTTCAGAGATACCTCTTGGTACTACCCGTTTAACCATCATCTGCCATTTATTAATACTCGTTACCGTCTGAGCTCAAATTCAATAAATTCTCTTGAAGTTTCTCTTCTTCAGAGTATTACCATTAACAGTTGGCGTCAATTGTCCTTTATGTGGGGAGCGGAGTTCATATACCGTCCAGTGGATTGGATGCAATTAGCCATTCAAGGAGGATTCATTTCTGGATATCATGCAGTAACTGATCTTCAAAATCCAACGTTATTGCCAATAGAAGGCGAGGAGGGAGGAGTCCTTTTAGGCGCGAATGCTACTGCAGATTTTTTACTCTCAGAACGCTGGAAGGTACGCTTGAGTTATAATCCACTAGTCACGGGCCTAGGTATGGCGTATGACTTGAAAAAAAACAAATAGCTATGAAAATAACCTTAGAACGCTTCGACGAAAATTTTGGCTTTAAGGCACTTGCAGGTAACCACGAAATGATACTAGATACTGCCCCTGAGATTGGTGGCAACGATCAGGGCTTTCGCCCTATGGAGTTAATGCTTATTTCATTAGCGGGTTGTAGTGCAATAGATATAGTCCATATTCTAAATAAAGGCAAGCATGTTATTCACAGCTATGCTGCTCAGGTTGAAGCCGAACGTCGTGATGAATTGCCTCGAATTTTCTCAACAATTAACATGATTATTACCGTTGATACTGATGCGCCTGATACCGTTTTGGAGCGCGCGGCGAAACTGACAAAAGAGAAGTATTGTAGCGCTTATGCGGTGCTAGAAGCATCCGCATCCGTAACATTGAAATTAGTTAGAGGCTCACGTTAATACTTAATAGTGCCATACGCGGAGCAAACGTTCTAAATCCGGCAGGACGAGCTGCAACTAGGTGTCTTGTGTTCGTTACATTTTGAATCGATAATTTCAACTGTACATTTTCAGTAAGAGTATAGCTTATTGCCTCGTTTATGACCAAAGATTGTGGCAAATCGAAGGTGTTTAGTTCTGCTGTTGATTTACGAGCGCTGAGGTATTGCAACTGACAATTGATGGACCAGCGATTTCTCTCCCATTGATGCTTAAGGGCAAATTGTAGTCGTGGTATGTAGGGCATGAAATCACCCGCATTTACTTCCCCCCAACCATCAAATTCACTTGAAAATGATTCTTTAAAATAGGCCTGAGTTGCAGTTAGAGTTGCCTGTACTTTATGAGACTTAATTGTTTTTCCGTATTGTCCCTCGAAGCCATACACTTCTGCAGCACCGCCATTGAACATTTCACCAGATCCACTGCCGCCAGCGCTTGCTGCATCGGAACCCAAAAGGCGGTCGTAAGCGCTGTAAAAGAAAGTAATATTGATCGGTAGCTTTAGGTGTTGAATCCCCGCCTCACCGCTTAAACTAAGCTCAGGTAATACACCTTCTTTTGATCCTGCTGGTGTAAAACCCCTGTGCACTCCAGCGAAACTGTTCCAGTTTTTAATAGAATAATTTAAACTCATACCGGGTAAAAATACCGTGCTGTAATTCGTCCGATCTTTAACATCTACGCCTATTCTATCCGCGTCATTAGAACCGTAGTCTATTCTATTTGCCTGAATGTTTTCTGTTCTAAATCCGGCTTGAATATTAAGACTTTTATGAGAAAGCGTGTTTCTGTAGTAGGTACTTTGAGCAGTGGTGTAATCAATTCTATTGCCGGCTTCCCCAGGTAGTCCAGGTTGCATTAAAGCAAAAACATTTTGACCGATGTGGTACTTATCAGAATGCTGAAAACGATCAGCATGGTCGTAGTGTAGCCTTAGACCTGTCTCATGTTTGAGTAGTATGTTTCCAAAGCGTTGAGCGAACTGTCCACGAAGTTGGACGCCTTGACTCAAATAGTACCTATTATTTGCTTTGAGTTGTGCAAGAGCGGAATCTGAATTATCGCCGTTAATTGCATCAAATTCAGCCGGGTAATTTTGGTGATTGTCTAAAATAGAGACGATCGATATGGCACCGTTCCCTGCGTCGATTTTATCCAATTTATACCAATTGCGGTGCACGTATTGACGATAGATATCGGCTCTTATGAAACCTTGCTTGAGATTCATAGTATAGCCGAGTCGAGTCATCAATCGGTCCATACTCATTTCATCATTGCTAGAAGCAAAATAGCGTTCATTTGGAGTAAGTAATGCAGTTGGTAGAGTAGTACCTAAATAAGTCTGTTGTGAGCGCTCACTGGTGCCTGCTATAAGTACTTCTAGGTGGTGAATATCTTTATTGTCGAGGTGGTGTATGAGTTTTAGATATCCGTCGTTTAGGTCAAATCCACCAGATCGTTCGTCTTTTATGGTGTGAAAACCGGAAGCCTCGTTGTGAAAAAGTCCGAAGAGAAGTTGCGTGCGATTGGTTGGTAGAACTTCACCAGAAATTGCACCTCTGATTTGATCGAAAGCTCCGGCCGCCAATGAAAATTTGAAATTAGGTTTCTCATCTCCTACTGGGGTAACAAAATTAAGGGCCCCTCCGGTACTTTGAGGACCAGTTACGATCTGAGCTGCACCTTTGAGAACTTCAATATTGGAATACTTCCAGATAACCGGTGTATAGTAGGCCTCAGGTGCACTATATGCCGCCGGCGCTGTGAGCACACCATCTTCCATCAATGTAATGCGTGACGAACGAAGCGTTCCTGTTCCACGTATTCCGATATTCATTCGAAGACCCCAGCCATCCTCTTGTTGCCCATAGACCCCTGGTTGACTTTGTAAAACCGTATTCATATCAGTCTGGTCAAAGGTTAAAACGTCCTTCTGTTTAAGTACTATTCCTGCGCCACTGATATGCTGTTCCGCAAATCCTGACTGAGCGGTAATGGTGATACTTTCGAGTTCAACCGGCGCGGATAGAACTGTATCGTTTGGTGTCAAAAGAATGCTTAACAGAGCCGGGTAGAGCATGTTATTTAGAATGGATTTAAATAAGACCGCAAACGTATTATGTAGAACCATTCTAAACAAGCTGAAGCGCATATTTTTTCTACTTTTTTTGAAACGCTTCGTTCACGCATTCTCTTAGGCTTGTCATCGCAGAATTCGTAGTTTTATGGCAATGGGAAAGGCTATACCGACATTTTTATTACTTCTTTTTTTCGGAGGGCTGAAAGGGCAAAATTGTTCTGTAAGTGTGTCTGCGGATTCGCTCACGGCTTGTGTTGGTGATACTATATTTATGGCTGCAACGGGAATGAGCGAATATCAATGGTCACATGACGCTACCTTAAGTTGCGATACTTGTGCCTCGCCTTACATTATTCTTTCTGATACAGCATCTTATGTGGTAGTTAAAGGACTTAGCCAAACCAGTCAGGTGGCGACTAATGGTAACTTTTCGAATGGAAATACCGGTTTTTTAACCGCTTACACGTACAATGCTACATCCATTTGGAATGAGGGAACCTATGCAGTAGGGCCAAACCCAAATGCAGTGCACCCGAACTTTAGTAGTTGGGGCGATCATACAACGGGTACAGGAAATTACATGCTGGTTAATGGGTCCACTGGAGGTAATAAAATACTTTGGCGACAGATTGTTAGCTTTCCCCCCGGGGTTCAGGTGACTATGCGATGGTGGATGCTGACTTTCGTAACTCCGGCTGGTTCAGTCCAGCTAAAACTTTCCGGTACAAATATTGGAAATGCCGCAAGCACGCCGAACTCGACGGGAGTTTGGGCTCAAGCCACTAGAACTTTTACGGTTCCCGCCTCAGGAAACGCAACCATTAATTTAGTGACTACTAGCGCGGCCTTGTCCGGAAATGACTTCGGTATTGATGATATAAGTTTTCAATACACCTGTGAATCTTATGATACAGTGTGGATCGCACCCAAAAGTGATGCTCAAATTAGCATAGACACGACTGCACTATTTGCGTGTGATAGTCTTTGTTTTACATTAAATAATGGATTGGATTCGTCTGGACTATTAAATTACCAATGGGTACTCAGTGACGGAACTGCGGATACTGCTAAAACATTTTCGCATTGCCTGAGCGATTCAGGCGACTACTTTGGATATCTTTTGACCTCTTCAAACGAAGGGTGTACAGATAGCGTCGCATTACCAGTAATGCGTATCGGATATTCGAGAAAGCTTGATAGCTTGGTGATTAGCAACGATGGAAAGTATTTCGCAAACGGCATTTTAGTATTAAATCCTAACGAAGTTATTGGATTGGGTGCGCATTTTGAATCGTATGCAGGTTCTCGAGGTTTGGATAGTTTGTATATTTCTTATGGCTCTGGAAACCTGAATGAGCCTGGTATTCTGCCTTCCCAGATGGCGCACGGTTGGAATCCTGTTTCGCTTTCCCAAGAGCCTCAGACGGTCTGTGTCTACCTATATACCTCGGATGGTTGTGTGGATTCACTTTGTAGGCAGGTCGCCTTTTATCCTACTATTGCAGTGCCCAATTTTTTTACACCTAACGGGGATATGATAAACGATGTACTCGAGATACAGTCGACTAACACAGATCGATTGCTGCAAAGAATATACAACCGTTGGGGCCAATTGCTCTTTGAAACGGAACAGCCGGACCTCTTTTGGGATGGAAAAGTTAATGGCAAACCTGCTGCTGCTGGTGTTTATTTCTTGGAGGTTGAAGCATCAAACCTTTACACTAGCGGCCGACCCATAATGCAACGAAAGGCCATACATTTGATAAAGTAAAGCCATGAGATCTAAACTGCTAAACGGCATCACGTCCGTAATTATCATTCTTGCCTTACTTTCCTTTTATGGTTGGAGCGTCCGAAAACATGGAATTCCAGGTAAAGCCCAAGGATTATGGGGAAAGTTCTTAGTTACGCTCACTTCGTTCCCAGATTTGGTCACGCAGGCCGCTGAGGAGGTAGAAAAGTTACCAGGAACCTTCGTGCCAACACACCCCGCATTTTCCTCTGTAAATAGATTAGATTACGACATCAATGTATTGGTGAGCTATTCAAACGAGGAAGGAAATAGAGCAATAGAGGTCCGTAATTTAAAAACACAGGCCGTTAAAAAATCTTGGGAAGTCAAAGGCGGATTGAAGACGCATCATCGAATCATGCATCCACTACTGCTTTCAAATGACCGTATCGCGTATGCCACAAATGGTTACGACGGTATTTATTGCATGAATGCTGTCGGCGAGCAACTTTGGCATCAAAAGGAAATTGGGCACCATCATTCCATGAATGCGGGTATCGGCGAAACGATGTGGGTTTGTGCTTATGATCTGTCTGAAGCTTCGCACCCATCAAACGGCGTTGTATACGAAATGGGAGGCGTTAAATACCACTTTTTAGACAACTACATTGCCCAGTTAGATACGGAAACAGGTGCGATACTTTTTAAGCGCTCGATGGCCGAATTATTACTCGATCATGGGTTAGAACACCTGATCATTAAGAGTGTAGTTGTTGATGATCCTATTCATTTGAATGATGTTGAGCCGGTTTTAGAATCGAGCGAATACATGCTTGCAGGGGATGTCTTTTTAAGTTTTAGGACTTCTTCCGTAATTATGCACTACAGACCCTCAAACGACAGTATTGTTCGCGTGATTGAAGGTCCTTTTACCAGTCAGCACGATGTGGATATTATCGATGGACAAACCATCGCATTTTTTAATAATAATGCACCAACTAAGAGATTTAAAGAAGATGGAGGACGAAGAAAGGAGTCTGATCTTCTAAAGTACCCGGCGTATTCTTCGCATATCAAATATTACGACTTTGTCTCTCAGACTTTCAGCGCGCCAAACAAAGAGGTCTATTCGCAACATGGCGTGTATTCATTTACGGAAGGTTTGTTTGAGTTATTACCCAACGGTGATGTACTTATCGAAGAACAAAACCCTAGTCTGTTGTGGGTGTTTAGACAAGATAGTTTGTTGTTTAAGGGAATCTTGC
>CAJQHZ010000054.1 GCA_905478295.1 uncultured Flavobacteriales bacterium
CAGTCCCAATTCTTTCGCTTTGGCTAACTCACTTTCTGTTAGATCTTTGAAGTATGGGCACCAAACTTTTCCGCCAAGCGCAGAAATAGTCTGGGCTAAACTGTCTTTATGATCTTTGCGCGTGACGCCGCTCATCCACGGTGAGCCATCGACTATATTTGGCACCATAGCTGTACCATGGTTTTGTTCCAAAGTTAGATGACCGCGTGTGACCGTTGGTGCGCGTTCAGCACACGCCTCTAGCACACGCCAATCAAAACTAGATATAATGCAGCGATGATGCAGATCATGCCTTTCCAACAAATCCACAACATCTGAAACTATTATATCTGGTGGGTCATATAGATCTGTTTGCTCTGCGTGAGATTTTATCTCGACATTGAGTGTGAGTAGCGGATGTTTAGCGGCCCATTTGCAAAAAGTCGCGAACGTAGGAATATGCCGATTAGAAGGGCGTGCTTGGTCAGGAAACTGTTTTGTGTACTCGGTGCCGGTACATGGCGCACCCGCGGTAACTTTCGTGAGTTCCTTAGCCTCGGTTATTCTTATTAACTTTTTACATGATTTTTCGTTCACCGTATTTGGCATAAAAACGTAAGGGTCGTGCGCAATTACCGTAACGCGGTTTGCAGCATTCTGAACATCTAACTCCACGGCATTGATACCAATTTCGTTTAGGTATCGAAACCCGGCCATTGTGTTCTCGGTGTAGATACCACGTGCACCTCGATGCCCGAAAATCGTAATGTCCTTTCGAATTTTGTGATCTCTCATCAAATACGCTTTCCAGATACGATGTTGAAGAAATGCATATTTTTTGGATGAGCAGAAAATCGAACCACCTGGCCCGGCGTCGCGTGGTGCACACCGGGCAGACTGGCCGTGAAAGCGGTTTCGGTGCCATTAAGTTGCCCATGGAGCAGGGTGTTTGCACCCAATGGTTCGCCCATGCGTACAGTAATGGACATTGGCCCAGTTTCATCGGCAATTATATGTTCAGGTCTTATTCCTATAGTAACCTCTCCTTTTGCGGATGTTTCCACTGGGATGGATTTTCCAGCCACTGAGATGACGCTATTTTCAACAATCGTCGTAAATGTGTTCATCGACGGGCTGCCAATAAACTGTGCGGCAAAAAGAGTTTGAGGAGTTTCATAGACCTCAAGTGGTGTCCCGATTTGCTCAACTTTCCCACTGTTCATAACAATCATGCGATCGGCCATCGTCATGGCCTCAACTTGATCATGGGTCACATAGAGTGCCGTTATTCCGAGTCGATTCTGTAATTCACGGATTTCAAGGCGCATTTGTACGCGCAGTTTTGCATCAAGATTTGATAAAGGCTCATCAAAGAGAAACACTGCAGGTTCACGCACAATGGCACGGCCCATGGCGACACGTTGGCGTTGACCTCCAGATAAATCACGTGGCCGACGATCGAGGTAACTGTCAAGCTGCAGAAGTTGAGCGGCGGTCTTCACTTTTTCGTCAATTATTGCTTTTGGTACTTTGGCAATTTTTAAGCCATAGCCCATATTTTGGCGCACACTCATATGTGGATATAGCGCGTAGTTTTGGAACACCATTGCTATATCGCGGTCCATTGGCTCAACATCGTTTACGACTTTTCCACCAATACTGATTTCGCCTTCAGACACATTCTCTAACCCAGCCACCATACGGAGCAGCGTTGATTTTCCACAACCAGACGGCCCGACGATTACAATGAACTCACCATCTTTGATTTTTGCACTGATGCCATGGATTACCTCTACCGTACCAAAGTGCTTTTTTACGTTTTTCAAGTCTACATTTGCCATGTCGGTCCTACTTTTCGCTGTCCACGAGCCCGCGGATAAAGAGTTTTTGCATTGAAATGACTACGATAACTGGTGGGATCATTGCTAGAATTGAGGTGGCCATAATGACAGGCCAGTCTGCAACGTCATCTCCGGAAGGGAACATCTGCTTTATACCCATCACTATGGTGTTCATTTCAGGGTCTGTCGTGATGAGTAATGGCCAGAGATATTGGTTCCAGCCGTAGATAAAGAGGATTACAAAAAGGGCTGCGATGTTCGTGCGGCTCATTGGTATCAAGATGTCCCAGAAAAAACGTAACGGTTTTGCACCATCTACACGTGCTGCCTCTGCTAACTCATCTGGGACTGTCATGAAAAATTGCCGGAATAAGAAGGTAGCAGTTGCAGATGCGATCAGTGGAAAGATTAGGCCGCCATAGCTGTTCAGCATACCAAAACCAGCAATTATTTCATAGGTTGGGACAATGCGTACTTCTACCGGCAACATCAGCGTAATGAAGATCAACCAAAAGAAGATTTTTTTTCCGGGAAACCGAAAGTAGACAATGGCAAAGGCGGACAACAAAGAAATGATAATTTTGCCGACGGCTATGCCAATTGCCATAACGAGGCTGTTGGTCAGCATTGTGCCTACAGGTACATTTACGCCAGCCAATAAAGCTTTCTTGTAATTGATAAAAAATTGATCGCCTGGCAACAGTGGCATTGGAGGGCTAACAATTTCTGGCTGTGTTACCGTGGAGGCAACAAAGGCGAGCCAGATGGGAAAAAAAACTATTAAAACGCCAAGTATCATGATTGCATGGCTGAGCCAAATTCCAAGTCCACGCTTTTCGACCATCCCTGCGACAGGGTTTTTTTGAGGTTTAGATGTTGGCAGGGTCAATAGTGTACCCTCCGTTCTATGTATTTAAATTGGAAAACAGTTAGTGCGCCGACGACGACTAATAGGATGACAGATTGTGCGGCAGATGAACCCAAATCTTGCCCTACAAAACCATCCGCAAAAACTTTGTAAACGAGGATTGTTGTAGATTGCTGTGGCCCACCGGACGTGATGGTGTGGATCACCCCAAAAGTTTCAAAGAATGCATAAACCACATTTACGACCAGTAAGAAAAAGGTCGTTGGTGACAGTAAAGGTAAGACGATGGTCCAGAAACGTCTCCAAAACCGTGCTCCGTCGATCGCAGCCGCCTCGATAATGGATTTTGGAACAGATTGCAGAGCTGCAAAGAAGAACAGAAAATTATAACTAATTCGTCCCCAGGCGGAACTAACAACCACCAAACCCATCGCTTCGCTCCCATTTAAAACATGGTTCCAATCATACCCCAAGTTCCCGAGGTACCAAGATACAACGCCAACGCGAGTATTAAACATGAACAACCAAAGAACGCCCGCGATGGCCGGAGCGACGGCGTAGGGCCAAATAAGCATCGTCCGATAGGTCCCAGCGCCTTTGATTAAACGATCAGCGACAATTGCCAGAAACAGGGCCGGGATCATCGAAACCAAAGTGACTAAGATAGAGAATAATCCTGTGGTAAAGAAAGAGGCCCGGTAATACGGGTCAGACAAGAGGTATTTAAAATTCCCTAATCCCACATATTGCATAGATAATCCAAATGGATCTGGGATGAAGAGTGATTGCCAAACAGCTTGTCCAGCCGGGTAGAAGAAGAAGACTGCTGATACAAGAATTTGGGGCGCAATAAGTAGCAACGGCAATAGCCACCCCTTAAAAAACACGCGTTTTTCCATAATTTCCTGCCTGTTTGGCTGTTCACCGAACGAGCAGAGTTGCTCGCTCGGTGAGCGTAGTTTTAACCGTATGTTTTAGCGGTTTGCCTGTTCAAAACGGCGCAGAAGAGGGTTGCCACGTTTAACAACGCTATCCATTGCGTCTTTTGCTGATTTGTCACCAGACCAGATCGCTTCGAGCTCTTCGTCAATGATGCCGCGAATTTGGTCAAATGATCCCAGCCGCAAACCATTTGAATTTGCTGTAGGTGCTTTAGCGGTCATTTGGATAACTGCAACTTCAGTTCCGACGTTCTCTTCATAGAAACCAGACGCTTTGGTTGCAGCGCTTGCTTCAGCAGTGATCGGTAAATAGCCGGTGTCTTGATGCCATTTGGCTTGTACATCTGACGATGATAAGTAGCTCAGGAATTCACCTGCGCCTTTGTATTCTTCCTCTTCATGACCCTCCATGACCCACAAAGATGCACCACCGATAATGGTGTTTTGAGGAGCGTTGCCAACACCTTCCCAATATGGAAGTGGACGGACGTCAAATGCAAATTTAGCTTCTGATTTTATCCCGGCGTAGCCAGCGGAGCTTTCTGTAAACAAAGCACATTCACCGGCGCGGAAATTTGCGCCCCCTTCGTTACGACGGCCCGTATAAATAAATTTGCCATCTTTGGCCCATTGGCCCATTGCAGTGAGATGGGCAATTTGTGCGTCTCCGTTGACTTGCAGTTCAGTATCCAGTCCAGAGAAGCCGTTGTCTTTAGATGCAAATGGAACATCGTGATATGCTGAGAAATTTTCAAGATGGATCCAGCTCTGCCATGCAGTGACCAAAGGACAGTCTGAGCCGCCAGCTTTAAGAGCGGTCAGTGTTTTATCTACGTTTTGCCAAGTAGAGAGGTCTGTGTCGGGGTCCACACCGGCGGCTTTAAATGCGTCACGGTTGACCCAAAGAACTGGCGTAGATGCGTTGAACGGCAATGACAACATATCACCGTCAGTTGAGGTGTAGTAGCCCTTCACCGCGCCAATGTAGGCATCTTGATCAAATTCTGCACCACTCGCGGCCATGACTTCGTAAACAGGGCGTGTTGCGCCTTTTGCAGCCATCATTGTGGCCGTTCCAACTTCAAACACCATCAAGATCTGCGGTTGCTCACCGGCGCGGAATGCGGCAATGCCTGCGTTTAAAGTTTCTGAATAGTTGCCTTTGTGGGATTGAACCACAGTGTAATTGTCTTGGCTTGCATTGAAGTCTTCAACTTGTGCTGCAACCAGTTCACCCAGACGACCAGTGAAGGCATGCCAAAAATGTACTTCAGTCTCTGCATAAGCAGCAATTGGCGACAAAAGCGTTGAGCTTACGGCGAGTGCGCCGATCGAATTTTTTTTCATTGTTTCCTCCCAGGAAGTGCTCCCGACTCGACATCGGTTAATTTAGGCTAACAAGACTTTTTTATAAATCAACAGAAATTAAACTATAAATTCATAACCAATGGTTATACTATATTTGTATATTCGTTAGATCGGAGGATTTTCTGTGGTATCGGCAGCTAAATTTAGACAGCTCAAAGTATTAAAAAGCGTCGCAGATTGCGGCAGCATGACACGTGCTGCGCAGAGCCTTGGGATTTCACAGCCTGCCGTCAGTAGAGTGATTTCAGATCTAACTGAATTGTTTGGATTTTCTCTATTTGATCGAAAGGATGGCTTGCTTATCCCTTCGAAAGAAACGCGTTATATCCTACCTGATATTAGTCGGGTGATCGAATTAATGGATCACATTCAATACACCTCGAAAGATCTCACCGCGCGGCGGGCGGGTCACCTAAGGGTTGCTTGCCTTCCAGGATTTGCGACAAGCCATTTACCAAATGTAGTCGCAAGCTTTTTAGAAAAACGGCCTGACGTGACAATAACAATTGAACCTGATCGCCCTGAGAGGATCTTGGAATGGATAATCGGCGAGCAATACGATTGTGGTATTACCGATGCGTTTACCGGCCACCCGGCCATTGAAAGCATCACTATGGACATTCGTACTGTCTGCATTTTTCCGCTATCCCATAGGTTCTCTGAGCTCTCCACAATAACACCCAAAGAACTTGATAATGAGCG
>CAJQHZ010000055.1 GCA_905478295.1 uncultured Flavobacteriales bacterium
GAAGGGCGCGAAATCATTTCATCTTATTGGAATGCCGTGATTCCATACACCATGCAAGCGAGAAGCATTGAAGACCGCCATCCCGCAATCTTCGGGTGGCTTGCGCTTTTCGATACTAATATTATACTGGTACTGGCTATTGTTCTCATTGTAGCTGTAGCCAATCTCATAACTGCATTACTTGTTTTGATTATTGACCGTACCCGAATGATTGGTACACTTAAAGCACTCGGCGGCAGTGACCGACTCATTCTTCAGGTATTCCAGTGGCTGAGCATCCGGATTTTGACGCGCGGTTTAGCCTGGGGCAATTCGCTAGGTTTGGGACTGAGCTTTTTACAGTGGCAATTCAGCTGGGTCCAATTAGACCCTGAAACCTATTACATCGCAACAGCCCCCATCACCTTTGACTGGGAATGGATTCTCGGTGCGAATGCCGTGTTCATTGTCATCGCCTACCTCATACTTCTACTCCCCGTTCGCTGGATTGCTAGATTGCACCCTATCCAAAGCATTCGTTTCTCGTAAGAACCCTTGTTCCAGGCACACAATCGGTTATCTTTACGGAACCTAATACAAAACAGATTGGCCCATGCGCCCCATTTACAACAATATCCTTGAGACCATTGGCAATACGCCCATGATCAAACTCAATAAAGTTGCCGAAGATTTCCCTTGTCCGGTTTATGCGAAGGTGGAATACTTTAATCCTGGCCATAGCGTAAAAGACCGTATGGCTTTGCAAATGATCGAAGATGCAGAGGCACGCGGAGACATTAAACCAGGAGGCACCATCATTGAATGTACTTCTGGTAACACGGGAATGGGACTTGCTTTAGCCGCCATTGTAAAGGGCTATAAGCTCATTTGTACGTTGAGCGACAAACAATCAAAAGAAAAGATGGACATCTTGCGCGCCATGGGCGCGGAAGTTTATGTGTGTCCTACAAACGTGGCACCTGAACATCCTGACAGCTACTACAGTGTGGCCTCGCGACTAAACAAAGAAATTCCAAACTCTTTTTATCCCTACCAATACGATAACCTGAGCAACCGGCAAGCACATTACGATTCTACAGGTCCCGAGATTTGGGAGCAAACGGAAGGCAAAGTGACTCATTTTGTGGTGGGTGTAGGAACCGGTGGTACCATTTCAGGGGTCGGGAAATATTTAAAAGAAAAGAACCCAAATGTGAAAGTCTGGGGCGTGGACTCCTACGGTTCAGTTTTTAAGAAATACCATGAAACGGGCGAATTCGACGAGAAGGAGATCTACAGCTACATCACCGAAGGAATTGGCGAAGATATTCTGCCTAAGAATGTAGATTTCGACGTTATCGATTTCTTCGAAAAAGTTACGGATAAAGACGGCGCATTGGCTACGAGAGAATTGGCACGTAAAGAGGGGCTGTTTTTGGGCTATAGTTGTGGCTCGGCCTTTCAGGGCTTGCGTCAACTAAAAGATCGCCTAACACCAGATGATGTAGTGGTAGTACTGTTCCATGATCACGGCTCGCGTTATGTAGGAAAGGTTTATAACGACGACTGGATGCGTGACAGAGGTTTCTTAGCACCAGCTAATAAATTGGCTAAAGACTTGATCGATAACCACAGCCACCTTCCGCTAGTTACAGTAAGTCCTACGGAGCCGCTTAGTAATGCAGCTACACTAATGAAGGTACACGACATTACCCAGATTCCGGTGATGCAAGACGGTAAGCTAGTCGGTTCTATCGACGACCATACCATGCTTTCCTGCATGCTCGACCACCCTGTAAACAGCAAACTCATAGGCGACATAATGGGCGCACCATATCCAGTGGTCGACCTAACAACAAGTATCGAAGAAGTCGCTAAGATGGTAAAAAGTGGCCACCGCGCTGTGCTCGTTAAGTTGGAGCAAGGCTACCACATTATTACTAAACAAGATATAATTACGGCAATGAGCTAGAAGCGCCAGCCTAAGAATCGACCATGAAGCAGAAGCACCCTACCGCCCAATTACTCCTTGCACTTACACCTCTCGTCGTACTTATGGCACTGCTGTGGTTCAACGTGGGTGAAGTTTATGGGGATGACGCGCTTTCCGGTTCAAACCAGGTGATTCTAATGCTTGCGGCGTTCGTTGCAGCGGTAATTGGCGTTTTCAACGGGAGTACGGTTGAAGCGGTCTTTACTAAAATCAAGACGAACATTCACGATACGACACAGGCGATATTCATCCTAATCCTTATCGGAGGTTTGGCTGGAACGTGGCTTTTAGGCGGTGTTGTCCCTGCAATGATTTATTATGGTTTAGACTTAATTAATGTCCAATTCTTTCTACCCACTGCCGTCATCATCTCCGCCCTGATCAGCCTTAGTACGGGTTCTTCATGGTCGACTACAGCTACAGTAGGTATTGCATTGATGGGAATAGGTCAAACCATAGGTATTCCTGCCCCAGTTGTGGCCGGTGCCGTAATCTCAGGAGCGTATTTTGGTGATAAATTAAGTCCGCTGAGCGATACTACGAATCTTGCCCCTGCAATGGCAGGAACAGATCTGTTTACCCACATTCGTTACATGCTCTATACCACCGTACCTAGTTTGATTATTGCATTGATTCTTTTTACAGTGCTCGGTCTAGGATATAAAGACGGTGCATTAGATGCCGCAGAAGTTGCGGAGGTTCAATCCTTATTAAGCGCCCAATTCAATATTACACCCTGGCTTTTCTTAGTTCCAGCCATTGTTATCCTACTCATCTCACAAAAAGTGGACGCATTGGTCGCAATAACTGTGGGCATCTTCAGTGGACTCGCAGCAGCACTCGTGTTTCAGCAACCCTTATTGCAAGAATTGGGCACTGGCACACACCCCATTTACGAAATCGCGATGCGAAGCGTCTACGGGAGCATAGCAGTCCCTAGCGAACACCCGATACTTTCGGATTTACTCAGTACCTCCGGTATGAGCGGAATGCTCGGTACGGTCTGGCTCATTCTCAGTGCGATGGCCTTTGGTGGTGCAATGGAGGCATCGGGCTTCCTGGCAACCATTACGAATGCCATCATTCGTTTTGCTCGTGGATCTGCATCGCTAATCACCTCAACTCTTGTTGCTTGTGGGGTGTTAAACGTCACTGCTTCAGATCAGTATTTAGCCATCGTGGTACCTGGACGAATGTTTAAAGATGTATATCGTGAACGCGGTCTTGCTCCTGAAAACCTAAGCCGCACATTAGAAGACAGCGGTACCGTAACCTCTGTATTAATTCCGTGGAATACTTGTGG
>CAJQHZ010000056.1 GCA_905478295.1 uncultured Flavobacteriales bacterium
AATTCATGGATCGCTCCATCTTACATATGGACCTTGATACATTCTTCGTTTCCGTTGAGCGGCAGATGGATAGTCGCTTAAACGGTAAGCCTATACTCATTGGAGGAACAGGTGATCGTGGGGTAGTTGCAGCTTGTAGTTATGAGACGAGGAAGTTCGGAGTACATTCTGCTATGCCTATGCGTATGGCTCGTTCTCTGTGCCCCGAGGCCATTATAATTCGAGGAAATTCAGCAAACTACAGTAAATTCTCAAGTTTAGTTACGGATGTCATTAAAGAGGAAGTACCCGTCTATGAGAAGACATCAGTAGATGAATTTTTTGTTGATCTCACAGGTATGGATCGTTTTTTTGGGAACTTCAAATTTGCCAGTGAACTAAGAGACCGTGTAATTAATGAAACAGGATTACCCATTAGTTTTGGTTTGTCTTTAAATAAAACAGTTAGTAAGGTCGCCACAGGTGAAGCGAAGCCAAACAACAAGATTTTCGTTCAAAAAGGGCTGGAGCGTCCGTTTCTAGCACCTTTATCGGTTCGTAAGATTCCCATGGTGGGTGAGAAGACTTACCAGACTCTTCGAAATCTAGGGGTACGTCGTATTCAAACGTTGCAAGAAATGCCATTGGAGATGATGCAAAGTGTCATGGGCAAGCACGGTGCTGTGATTTGGCATAAGGCTCAGGGCGTTGATCAAAGCCCGGTTGTCCCTTACCAAGAGCGCAAGAGTATTTCAACAGAGCGCACTTTTGCTAAGGATACTATAGATGTGGTTAAACTTGAAGGAATTATTGTTGCTATGACGGAGAATCTTGCCTATCAGTTGCGTCGTGGTGATAAGTTAACTTCTTGCATTACCGTTAAAATTAGATATTCAGATTTCAACACCCATACGCTTCAAGCACGCATACCGTATACTGCAGCAGACCACCTTCTTATTCCTAAAGTCAAGGAACTATTCCAAAAACTCTTTGAGCGTAGATTACTCGTGCGTTTGGTAGGTGTTCGCTTCTCTCATTTAGTAGGGGGAGGCTATCAGATGAATCTGTTTGAAGAGAGTGAGGAGCTCAGTAAACTCTACAGCGCTATGGATCACATACGACAACGGTTCGGTGATCGTTCAGTGTTGCGCGCCGTTTCTCTAGGTGCTAAAACCATAGGAAGGACAAATCCATTTAATGGTGAACCGCCGCCGCTTTTAGCAAACAGACATCAGTAAACGTAGACAAAAAGAAAGGAGAATATGTGTGGTAGATATGTAGCTATTAGTAAAGTAAAGGCCGTAGAGAAGCGGTTCAGCGCTCTTGTAGAGCGTCCAGAACTCTTTACGCCGAATACTAATATTGGTATAGGAACATTAGCACCTGTGATTACACAGGAACATTCCGACCGTATAAAACATTACCAGTTTGGATTTACTCCGTATTGGGCTAAGAAACCATTTTACCTTTTTAATGCTCGATCAGAAGGGGATCACAACAAGGAAAATAATCCTGCGTATCGCGGTGCAAAGGGCATTACAGTGAAGCCAGCCTTTCGACAAAGCATTCGGTACAAACGTTGTCTTGTACTGGCAGATGGATTTATAGAGGGACCACAAAAAGAGCGTTTATCAAAACCGTACGTCATTTATAAAAGGGATGGGGCTCCTTTCGCTTTCGCGGGATTGTACGACACCTGGGTAAATCCAGATACTGGCGAGATGGTCGATAGTTTTGCAATTATCACAACGGTGAGTAATAAAATCACAGCTGCTATCGATCACCACCGATCACCTGTAATTCTCAATGAAGAAGATGAATCTATTTGGTTAGACCCTACGACGCCATTAGCAGAGGTAACGGATTTACTTTTTCCATATCCTGCTGAAGAACTTAATGCTTATCCAATAGCAGCGGCAATAAAAAACCCTAGGAGCAATGGACCGGAATTACTCAGGCCCATTGGAGAGCGTTTGGTTACGGAATACGATTATGAAATTCACGCCCACCTGGGTTTACAAGGAATGGGGATGACTCAAGCACGTCAACGTAAGCTGGATCTAGGCTTCTAGAGACTATAAAAAAACAGAAGAGATGTTAGTGAACTCGCACAGTTATTACAGCTTGCGTTACGGGGTACTTTCGCCTAAAGAGTGGCTCGCTTTCTTCGAAAGCCAGCCCTGGCCAGTGATGGCTATCACTGATATTAATAACACTTCGGCATGCATGACCGTGCTCTATCTTTTACGCAATCACCCTAAAAAGCGTGCAGTCATCGGAGTAGATTTTAGAAATGGAATAACGCCCTGTTATGTGGCATTGGCTAAAAATTGGGAAGGCTTTCGCCAAATCAATGATCACTTATCAGAACATCTTCATCGAAAGCAGCGCTTTTCATCGCGCGCTCCGGTCGCAGCACTTAAAGACGCCTGGATCATTTATCCTTTAGAAAGTCTTCCGCCCGATGCGCCACTAGCACCAAACGAACTTATAGGAGTAGGGGCAGACCAGTTGCGCTTCCTACACCTATCACCACATGTTCATCGTCAACATAAACTCATTGCAATGCCTACGGCAACTTTTAGAGGAAAGCGAGACCACAATGCACACCGCTTACTGCGTGCTATTGATGAGAATACCTTGCTCAGCAAACTCTCAAAGGATAAACAAGCAAAAGAAGACGATCTGTACCTGTCTAACGATGAATTACAGAGTGCCTATGTTGAAGTACCGTATTTACTACGCCAGGCCCAACAGGTATTGGAGGACTGTACTGTCTTGTTGTCGGATGAAGCCTCACTGAACTTACAGACCTACACCGGTTCAAAACAGAAGGATTTACGTCTGCTAAAAAAATTGGCTTATGATGGCATAGCTTATCGTTATCCAACGGTAGACTTCAAAGTAAAGGAGCGTATAGAGAAGGAGCTGGAACTGATTACAAAGAAGAACTTTGTATCCTA
>CAJQHZ010000057.1 GCA_905478295.1 uncultured Flavobacteriales bacterium
TACACATTAACCATTGCTTACCAGGACACAGCTCATTTTATATGGCAAGCTGGTGGTTCTTACGCTAGTGAGTGTACGTACATTGTTAAAGATGCTTACGGTACTACGCTTTATTCTTCGCCTAATGGTGGTTTGATGACAGCTGGTGCAACGCAGTACTCTGCTCAGTGTAATTCGCTTGCGAGTTGTATTGCGCCAACTAACTTATCAGTTACGACAGGTGCTTATGATGCAGCAGTATCATGGGATGCAGGTGCATCTGCTTATGCCTACCATTTGGTAGAATACGATACAGCAGGCTTCACACCAGGAACAGGTGATACGATGTGGGTCTATTCAGATACTGCGTACATCACAGGATTAGATCCAGCCACTTCGTATGACTTCTTTGTAACGACGCTATGTTCAACTACTGATTCTTCAGCAGCAACAGCGAGCTTGGGTCAATTCACACAATGTGCGGCTTTAGCTACACCTTGGAGTGAGAATTTTGATAACTCAACAACAGGTAGTGCATTCAATCCTTCACTACCGCAATGTTGGGATTTCTACACAAGTGCTCCAGGTACCTTCTGGTATCCATACATCTACAACCGTAACTATTCGTTCTACGCGAACTCTGGTTCAAACTTCTTGTATGCGTACAGATCTTCAAGTACGAGCACAGCTACACAGTATGCAGATACAACCATGGTTGTTATGCCAGAAATTCAGGGTCTAGACTCGGCTACGAAACAACTGAAGTTCTACGCTAGAACTACTTCTGTGGGTCGTCCAGGTGAAGTCATGATTGGCTATACTGATGCTGCTGGTACGCCAAGTTCATTGAGAATAGTAGATACGGTTTATGCGCCTTCAACGTCGTATTCGGAATTTACCATTTATTTAGATAATGCCGTTTCAGGTGATGCTCGTGTTGCATTTTTCTTAAGACACAATAGTGTATTTGATTACATCTGTATTGATGATGTAAGTATTTCTGATATTCCTCCGTGTCCTGAGCCGATAAGCCTTTCATTGACAGGGGCAACTCAAACTACGGGTACAATCTCATGGTCATCCAGTTCTTCGGCATTTAACATTGAGGTAGGTCCAATGGGCTTCACTCAAGGAACAGGTGCTAGTGCAACGTCTACAACGACTTCTTACACAGCTACTGGTCTTACTCAAAACACGTATTATGATGCTTATGTAATGTCGAACTGTACGTCAACTGGTGACGGCACGTCGAACTGGGTAGGTCCATTTACATTCAAGACAGAGTGTGGTGAGCAAGTTGCACCCTACACTACTGGTTTTGAGCTTCAGGCAGGGGGTAGTACAGGGAATCCAGATTTACCAGATTGTTGGGCGTATGCTAAGACAGGTACTTCAACCTCTTTCTACGCATATGTTTATAATTCGACTTTCTACAGTAATAATGGAACTAACTCGCTTCGTTTCTACGGTTATTCAAGTCTAACGTCTACAAACAGTGCAGACGGCGATACTCTCGCAGCGTTCTCACCTAAAATAGCGGGTTTATCAGATAATGATAAACAAGTACTTTTTAATCTTAGAACATCCGCAGGTGTTGCTTATTACACGACAAAGATGATTATTGCCACGGCAGATTCAAATGCATCTTTAGGTTCAATAAATATTATAGATACAGTCAACTATACGTCTACATATACTGAATATACTGTTGATTTAGACAATGTTGCTGCAAATGCATCGCGTGTTGTGTTTATGATTATACCTGAATTTGTGCCGAATTACTCATACTCATACGCGTATGCATATGTGGATGATATAGAGATTCGTGATATTCCAAACTGTCCTATTGCTGCTAACGCTGCAGGTATGGCTACCTCAGATTCTTCTGCGACACTTACGTGGGTAGACAGCTCGGCTGTTACGAACTACATCATAGAGTGGGGCCCATCGGGCTTTACGCAAGGAACAGGTGCTCCAATGGATACTGTTACAGGCACTTCTTGGTCAATCAATACGCTTGATGATGCAACGACTTACGATTTCTACATTCAGTCGAACTGTATGTCAACGAACGGTTCTATGTCGCCGTGGGTAGGTCCAATCACCATTGCAACTCCTTGTTTGCCTACTGCTAAAACATACATTGAAGGTTTTGAGAATTTAACTTCGACATTTGGTTCTGTTACTGATCCAAATCTTGCCGATTGTTGGGTTCAGGACCGTGGAATCAGTGCATCATATGTCAGAGGTATGTCAAATACCTATGGAACTAGCTATGGTAGTGGTTACATGGAGTTTTGGGGTTTAGCTATGAATAGCGATACGGTATTATTGTCTTCACCACCTATTGAAAATTTAGCTTCAGAAGGGGCAGAGGTAACATTCTATGGATATCTAAATTCTGCTACCTATTATGGAGAGCTGGAAGTTGGAACATCAGGAGTTTCAGGTTCGTTAACTTCGGCAAGAGCTGCCGCTGGTGTAACGTTGAATACTTCATGGCAGAAGTATAGTGTATACCTTGATACCAATTTTGTTCAGTCGGGCGATTCAAGGGTAGCATTCATATTACCTGAAGGTAACGGACAATGGAACGATTTACGTATTGATAGTGTAACTATTGCTGATCTACCTTCGTGTGGCACGTACAATCACATGATTGGAAGTATAACTGATACGTCTGCGGATTTATCTTGGGACTACTTTGGAAATGATTGTTTCACTATTGAGTACGGATTAGCTGGCTTTATCCAAGGCACGGGTGTTGGTTCTCAATCGGGTACGATTGATTCGAACATTACAAGCAATTATGCAATGTCTGGTTTGAACGCCAACACTTCGTACGATTTCTACGTAGAAAATTGTTGTAACCCTGGTACATGGGAAGGTCCATTTACATTCTCCACTGAATGTACAGGTCCTTTAGCAGCTGGAACATACACAGTTGGTTCTACAGGTAACTTCGCTTCGTTAGACAGTGTGTTTAGTACGTTGAATGTTTGTGGTATTGCTGGTGCAGTGACTTTTGAATTACAAACTGGAACTTTTGTTGCAGGTAATTCATTAGGGTCTGTAAACGGTTCAAGTACTGCAAATACAATAACTTTCACCGGAGCTTCAGGTGCTTCCGATACTATTGTTCAGATATCTTTATCTGGTGCGTCAAATGTTATTCTGAATGACTTATTCATATATAATATGAGTAGTGACGGAGTTGTACTTAACGAAACTGATAACGTAACGATATCGAATTCTACAATTCAGGTTACCACGACATCTACTTCGACATTGGCTGGTATGCCGATTGCTTCTCGTAGTGGTCAATATTATTACAACGGATCTTCCGAGAGTAACTTGACTATTGTGAATAACGAATTAATCGGAGGGTATTATGGAATTTCCTTGTATGGATCTTCAATGAATCGTTCATCGAATGTTCATGTATCAGATAACACATTCAGCTTACAATACTACTATGGTGTTAACTTAAGCTATACTGATGGAGTCACCTTTAACAACAATACCGTTAGTGGTTTCAGGTCATCTAGTGCCTATGGTGCTCGATTCTACTATTCGAACAACTTAGAGGCGCATGAAAACCACATCAGTGGTGTTAACTACGGTATGTATGTCTATCAAGTTAATGGCACAGACAACGAGCTAGTTAATAATATGCTTGATGCTAATGTCTACGGTATTTATAGCTACTTCAGTGATAGCGTAGCCATACATCACAACACTGTTCGGGGTAATTATGGGTTCTATAATTACTACAGTAGTAACACTGATGCTAGAAATAATATTTTCATCGGTAATACATATGCGGTATACGCTAGGTTTGGTTCTAATAATGAATTCGACTACAATGTTTATAATTCAAATGGAACATACTTAGCCTACACAACTACATTAATTGATTCTTTGGGTGAATGGCAAACGCTTGACACGTTGAACAATATGAATGCGGTTGAAGGTGATCCAGTATTCCTTTCTCAAAATGACCTACACGTTGTTGGTCTTTTAGCGAATGATGCTGGTGATAATTCAGTAGGTGTAACCCATGATATTGACGGCGATGTTCGTCCATCTTTAATTGCATCAACCGTGGATATCGGTGCTGATGAATTTGATGTAGTATATAATGACGCGGCAATCACTGCAATTGTAAGTCCTTCCGGTGCTGCATGTGGTGGTGATAGTGTAGAGGTTATAATCGAGGTTACTAATCTTGGTGTTAGCTTAATGACATCAGTTGACGTTACTGTTAATTTTGCAGGTCAGAGTATTACCGGTACGTATGCAGTAGACACGCTTGCTTTAGGAGAAAGTGAAGCTATTGAAGTAGGTTATGTCAGTCAGCGAGTAGGAGGTTTTTACTCTTTAGATGCTGAAGTCGATTTAACTGGTGATACAAGAGCTACTAATGATTTACTTTCAGCAACAGTTGAACTTTTAGATGCTCAACAGGTTTCCATGAATCTACCTGAATTTGCCTGTGCAGGGGATGTTATAGATCTTGAAATTACGCATCCATTGGATGGAACATTGATGTGGAGCTCGAATGGCGATACATTAGGAGTTGTAGATGCCGATTCAACGATGACATTAACATTGACTCAGGATACAACACTCACGCTTTCTGCTGTTGCCTCAATGGATACAACAGGCAATGTTCGTGGTATTGGTTCTGGTGGTGGTAACTATAACTTTATGGGACCAGGTCTTCAGTTCACGGTTAATCAATCGTCGATTATTGATAGTGTAACTCTTTACCCTAATGCTGCTGGTAGCACTACCATAGATATAAAAGATGCGACTGGTGCAATTGTTTGGAGTTCATCTGTAAGCACTACAGCTACCGGTAATACTGCGGAGCAGGTTTACTTGGGTGCTAGTATGCAACCTGGATCGTATACAATGACGGCAAGTGCCTCGACTTGTGGTGGGCTTTATCGTGAGTTTGGTGTAACGGGTTATCCATTCTCCACTTCCGGTAACGAGGTGAGTATTACTCAAGGATCATTGACCAACTACCACTACTTCTTCTACAATTGGGTAGTTACTGTTGGTGGATGTGAGCGTCCAGATTCTACAGTTACTATTATGGTTCATCCAGATCCAGTTGCTGCAATCTCTGTAGATGATGCTAACGCGACAATCAGTGCTACGGATTGGATGGCGAACTGGAGTACTGCAGGTACAACTGGTGCTGATAGTATTTACGTTGAGTTCTCTAACGGAACGTCTTCAAACGATACTTCAGGTACAGTGACCTTCACTGCAAACAA
>CAJQHZ010000058.1 GCA_905478295.1 uncultured Flavobacteriales bacterium
AGGAAGAGGATTACCGTGGCGAACGATTTGCCAACTATCCACATTCACTCAAGGGCAATAATGATCTTTTAGTTCTCACACAACCTGAGGCTATAGACGCCATTCATCTGGCCTATTTAGAGGCCGGAGCTGATATTGTCGAGACCAATACGTTCAACGCGAACAGCATTTCCATGGAAGATTACCACATGAGTGATCTCGTGGTAGAGTTGAATGTTGCAGCGGTTGAAAGTGCACGCCGTGCCATACAGCAGTACCGTAAGAATGGGGGTACAGATTCGAAATATATCGCAGGTTCAGTAGGGCCAACCAACAAAACGGCCTCTTTAAGTCCGGATGTGAACAACCCAGGTTTTAGAGCAGTCTCCTTCGACGATTTACGCTCTTGTTATTTTCAACAATGCGAGGCGCTTGTCGGCGCTGGGGTGGATGCATTATTAATTGAGACTGTGTTCGATACGTTAAATGCTAAAGCTGCTCTATTCGCTGCTCAAGATGCCATTGAAGCGTCGGGTCGTGAAGTCGCCATCATGCTTAGCGGAACCATTACCGATGCCTCCGGCCGTACCTTAAGCGGACAGACTACAGAAGCCTTCTTGATTTCAGTTGGGCATGCACCCTTACTCAGCATTGGATTGAATTGTGCATTGGGAGCGAAGCAGCTGATGCCGTATTTACAGACATTGGATGCTAGAGCACCTTTTGCAGTTAGTGCACACCCTAATGCAGGATTGCCCAACGCTTTTGGTGAATACGATGAGACAGCAGATCAAATGGCCGCGCAGATTAAAGAATATTTGGATTTGAATTTGATCAATATCATTGGTGGATGTTGTGGGACTTCTCCCGCTCACATTGCGGCTATTGCAGCACTGGCATTAAACTATAAACCCCGCACGTATGTTGCTTAATCTTGCAGACCGGCCCATGCGTCTTTCGGGTTTAGAACCCTTAGTGATTACACCGGATACCAATTTCGTAAACGTGGGCGAACGCACCAATGTCACGGGGTCTAAAAAATTCTTGCGCCTCATTAAAGAGCGCAATTTTGACGAAGCATTAGATGTTGCGCGCGACCAGGTAGAGGGCGGTGCGCAAATCATTGATATCAATATGGACGAAGGAATGATCGATGGGGTAGAAGCCATGACGACATTCTTGAACCTTGTCGCTGCTGAGCCTGATATTGCTCGTGTACCCATCATGATCGATAGTTCTAAATGGGAAATTATCGAAGCGGGCTTAAAATGTGTTCAGGGCAAAAGTGTCGTGAATTCCATCTCTTTAAAAGGAGGAGAGGAAGAGTTTATTGCTCAAGCGCGCACTATCAAACGTTACGGCGCTGCAGTCATTATAATGGCGTTCGATGAAGACGGTCAAGCGGATAACTACGAGCGTCGAATCGAAATTTGCGAACGTTCGTACAGAATTTTGACAGAGCAGCTAAAATTCCCTGCAGAGGACATCATTTTTGACCCTAATATTTTTCCTGTAGCTACTGGAATGGAGGAGCACCGGAAGAATGCACTAGATTTTTTCCATGCTACTAAATGGATTAAAGAAAATCTGCCTTATGCAAAAATTAGCGGGGGAGTTTCTAATGTAAGTTTCTCATTTAGAGGAAATAATACCGTGCGTGAAGCCATGCACGCCTCTTTTCTTTACCATGCGATTCAGCACGGGATGGACATGGGAATCGTCAACCCAACCATGTTAGAAGTTTATGCAGAAGTGGATAAGGAGCTCATGGTGCATATCGAAGACGTATTGCTTGACAGGCGCGAAGATGCTACGGAACGCTTATTGGAGTTCTCCCAAACGGTTGCTGGAACGGTTAAAGATGAAGCAAAAGTCTTGGAATGGCGCAATGAACCTGTTGCTAAGCGTCTCGAACATGCTTTAATCAAAGGAATTACTGAGTTTATCGATGAAGATGTCGAAGAAGCCCGTCAGGCCTTTGCGAAACCCTTGCACGTTATAGAAGGACCTTTAATGGACGGAATGAACGTCGTAGGCGATCTTTTCGGTGAAGGGAAAATGTTCTTGCCACAGGTGGTAAAGAGTGCTCGAGTCATGAAGAAGGCCGTTGCTTATTTGATGCCCTATTTAGAGGCTGAGAAAGAAGTGGGTACTTCTTCAAGTGCTGGTAAAGTGTTGCTCGCTACGGTCAAAGGCGATGTGCATGATATTGGTAAAAATATCGTTGGCGTTGTCATGGCGTGTAACAACTTTGAAATCATTGATCTTGGAGTAATGGTACCGCCCGAGAAAATTCTCGCAGCGGCGCAAGAGCACCAGGTAGATATTATCGGATTAAGTGGGTTGATAACACCTTCGCTTGATGAAATGATACATATCGCAAAAGAAATGAAACGTTTAGGTATGACGCAGCCACTTTTGATTGGTGGTGCTACGACCTCACGCGCTCACACGGCGGTAAAGATTGATCCGGAGTACGACGGGCCTGTGTTGCATGTGGTGGATGCCAGTCGTGCAGTAGGGGTCTGTTCAAAGTTATTGAGCGAGCTCGGAAAAGACTATGCGGCCAATGAAAAAGAAGGATTGGCAAAGGTTCGTGAGGGCTACGCAAAACACCGCGAGAAAAAGGCATTGGTGCCGTTGGCCTATGCGCAGGAGCACAAGCCTAAATTGGTCTTTGATGCGACCACAGTACCTACACCAAAATTTATAGGTACCAAGCTTTTGCGCAGTATTCCTATTGCGGAGGTAGTTCCCTATATTGACTGGACTCCGTTTTTTCAAACGTGGCAACTTTTTGGGAAATTCCCCCGAATACTCGAAGATACCATTGTAGGGGAGCAAGCAAAAAGTGTGTATGCTGACGCTCAAAAAATGCTGCGCACCCTGCAAAAAGAGCAATGGCTAACGCTGAATGCGGCATACGGTATTTTCCCCGCACAAAGTAGAGGAGAAGAAATTATACTTGGTGAGAATGGCGCTTTGGGCAGCTTTTATTCACTGCGTCAAACCGGTGAAAAGTCAAAGTTCCAAGCCCTCTCAGACTTTATTGCGCCGGAAGGCACTGTTCAGGATTATGTAGGCGGTTTTGCAGTAACGGCAGGACTAGACATAGAGAAAACGCTGGCGAAATTTGAGTCCGCACACGACGACTACAGCAGTTTGATGCTGAAGGCATTAGCAGATCGTTTAGCAGAAGGTCTTGCGGAGTATGTGCATTTAAAGATTCGCCGCGAAATCTGGGGCTATGCACCAGAGGAACAGTTGACGAACGACCAGTTGATTGCCGAGAAATATAGAGGAATTCGACCCGCACCGGGGTATCCAGCTTGTCCAGACCACCTGGATAAAACAACGTTGTTTGACTTGTTGGATGCGCCGTCGATAGGAATGTCGCTGACCGAAAGTTTAGCGATGTATCCGGCATCGAGCGTAAGCGGTTATTACTTCGCACATCCGGATTCAAAATATTTCGCGGTTGGAAAATTGGCCAAAGATCAAATAGCATCCTACGCCGCACTACGAGGCATTGATGTGGCAACTGCTGAAAAGTGGTTGGCGCCTAACCTTAACTATTAAGCAATGAAGATTACCGATTTACTACAAGAGGTCCAGGAGTGCCAGTTTACTTTTGAAATACTCCCCCCTTTAAAAGGACAAAAGGCCCAGGAGATCTTTGATAACCTGGATCCATTGATGGAGTTTAAACCTCCGTTCATTGATGTGACTTATCACCGCGAGGAAACCATATATAAGCGTTTAGACAATGGATTACTCCAAGAAAAAGTGGTTCGTAAGCGTCCCGGTACTGTCGGTATTTGTGCTGCGATCATGCACAGATACGATACGGAAACGGTTCCTCATGTGCTCTGTGGGGGATTCTCGAGGGAAGAAACGGAGAATCTTCTCATTGATTTGAATTTCTTGGGTATAGAGAATGTGGTGGCGCTGCGTGGGGATCAAGCAAAGCACGAAAGCTATTTTACCCCACATAAAGAAGGAAATACCTTCGCTATTGATTTGGTGCGACAGATTAAAGATTTGAATCAGGGCAATTACCTTGATGAAGATTTACAAAATACGATGTCAACGAATTTCTGTATCGGTGTAGCGGGTTATCCTGAAAAGCACTTCGAGGCACCCTCATTGAACTTAGATATTGACTATTTGAAAGCAAAAGTAGAAGCTGGGGCCGATTACATCGTGACGCAGCTTTTCTTTGACAACAGTAAGTATTTTGCCTTTGTCGATAAATGCCGCGCTGCGGGGATTACAATTCCTATTATCCCAGGACTGAAGCCGCTTTCAACGAAGCGTCAATTGAGTATACTGCCTCAGATTTTTCACGTGGATATTCCGGACGAATTGGCTATTCAGGCCATCAAATGCAAGGACAATGCGCAAGTGAAGCAATTAGGAATCGAATGGTGTATTCAACAAAGCAAAGAGCTTAGAGATGCTGGGGTTCCTGTCCTACACTACTACAGTATGGGTAAGAGTCAAAATATTTATGAGATTGCTAGTGCAATTTTCTAGAGGTAGCGCTTCGCCCAACTTTCGCTTAAGGGAATCATCCCAGTTCCACTTGCTCCTAGGGTAGGGGCGAGGGTATGCATGACAGGTGTCTCCGGAGTGATCGCACCGCTAGCAATAGCTGCTTTTAGTCTAGATGGAGTATACGCTTGAATGCCGTTTTCATCCGCGGTAAAAATTAACATGCGGTTGAAGAAGTCCACGCCATACTGTTGGCCAAATTCCATCAACAGATGTACGCTTTTATCGATGCTGCATCCCGTTGCCTGCTGTTGACGTTCATCTACTGCTATAATGAGGCATTGGTTACCTATGATTCTGTAGGCGGCTGCGAGTTGCGCCCCATGGGCTTTCCATTGCCCTACGAATTCGTCCATCAGCCCTCGAAGTACCTCTGCCTGCTCATCAGTCAATGGCTGCTGGAGACCGTAGAACCACCTGCGCGATTCAGAATGCATAGATTGCATACTCATAATTAAAGGTCTTCTGCTAATGCGATCATTTCAGCCAAATCTAAGACTTGGACCTGATCTTCTTTTTCACGGTTTTTGACGCCGTCCGTAAGCATGGTGTTACAGAAAGGACATCCCGCAACAACAATCTCGGCACCCGTTTCCATGGCTTCGTCCGCTCGAACGTGATTGATTTCTGCCGTTCCTTTTTCGGCTTCTTTGAACATCTGAGAGCCGCCGGCGCCGCAGCATAGACCATTTTGTTTGCAACGACGCATTTCTTTTAGTGAAACATCAAGTTTTTCTAAAAGTGCGCGCGGCGCCTCGTATTCGTCGTTTGCGCGACCGAGGTAACAGGGGTCATGAAAAGTGATTTTTTTGCCTTTAAAACTTCCGCCCTCAATTTTGAGTCGACCTTCTTTAAGAAGACGATTTAAAAACTGGCTGTGGTGCTCTACATGGTAGTTTCCGCCCAATTCTGGATATTCATTCTTCAAAGTATTGAAGCAATGCGGGCAGGTGGTCACAATATGTTTTACTTCATAGCCGTTGAGGACTTGAATATTCATCATGGCCTGCATCTGGAATAAAAACTCATTACCAGCTCGTTTTGCAGGATCGCCCGTACAACCTTCTTCGGTTCCCAGCACAGCGTAGCTGATGCCAGTGTGGTGCAAAATTTTCGCCATGGCTTTGGTGATCTTTTTTGCGCGATCGTCAAAACTACCAGCGCACCCGACCCAAAACAAGACTTCTGGAGCCTTGCCTTCGGCGGTCATTTGTGCCAATGTGGGAACTTGAAATGTGGTCATAGTTAGTCTTCGAAAACTTGAATTTTACTTTCTTTTTCTACAAGGTCAGTGAATTTTCCGGTATAACGGGTCGCACGAACGATGTGGTTGTCTACCCAATGGTAGTTCCCCCCGCGTGGTTTGCCCATGAGCAAGCCGTGCCAATTAAAACCGTTTTCTTTCAGCCATTTTTCAGTAACCTCGCGGTGGTCTTCAGTACGAGAGGTAAAGAAGGTAATTACATGTCCTTCGTCGAACCATTTGTTTAAGGTGTCCAAAGCGTCGGGGTAAACATTCGCCGTTGCCATTCGCTCGGGTTCTTCATTAGGGATATCGTCACAGACGGTACCGTCAATGTCGATCAGATAATTCTTCACATCTTCAGGTAGCATTGGGCTGATCAATTGACCGTCCTCAGAGGCTTCTTCTAATAGCCTGTCGATGTGTGCATTTGCGCTTTTTTCCATGTGTGTTGTTTGACGCGTTTTTAGAATTACTGTTTGTATGTTGGGTGTTGGGTTGTGTTATTCGTTGATCCAGTTCGCACGGTCCATCTGGTTGAATGGCCAAGGTGCACCATTATTCTCCACATTAGTCATCATGGCATTCAGTGCGCCGGGGGCGCTACTTTCTTCCATGGTAGCGAAATTGCGAAGTTTCATGATGATATTTAACGGATCAATATCTACTGGACAAGCCTGTACACAAGCGTTACAACTGGTGCAGGCCCACAATTCTTCATTGGTAATGTAATCACCTAATAAACTCCTACCATCGTCTACAAAAGAACCATTAGCTGCGATGTTTACGCCGATCTCTTCGATGCGGTCGCGCGTGTCCATCATGATTTTACGCGGCGATAATTTTTTACCCGTAAGGTTAGCAGGGCACTCGCTCGTACAGCGACCGCACTCCGTACAGGTATAGGCATTGAGTAAGTTCGCCCAGCTAAGATCATTAGCGTCTTTTGCACCAAAGCGCTCAATAGGAGCATCCGTATCCGCTGCTGGCGCCGCAAATGGATCTGCGGTTGGATCCATCATCATTGCTACTTCCTTCGTTACTGTAGCATTGTTTTCAAAGCGCCCTTTGGCTTCGAGGTTGGCATAATACGTATTAGGGAAGGCGAGAATGATGTGAAAATGCTTTGAATAGGGAAGGTAGTTTAAGAACGCAAAGATGCCGAGGATATGTACCCACCAGAAAAGTCGCTCACCAAAATGCAGTCCCCATTCACTCGCACCACTCCAAAGCGGCGCTATGTATTGACTGATGAGAAAGCTGTGGTGCGCATCGGAAAAATTGGCTTCTAGTGCATTCATGTTCAAGAAAGCAAACATGAGGACCAATTCAATGTACAAGATGTTGTTCGCATCCGTAAATGCCCATCCTTTCATCTCCGGTTTGTGGAAACGGTCTAATTTACTCACGTTTCTACGCCACCAAAAGATGAGCACGGCAATCACGGTAAGTACTGCCAATACCTCGAAAGCACTGATAATAGGGGCATATGCTTTACCTAAAAATGGTGCAAAGGCGCGGTGCGTTCCGAAAATACCGTCAACGATGATCTCCAGAACCTCGATGTTGATAATGAGGAAGCTCACATAGACGATAAAATGAAGGGCTCCAGCGACCGGACGCGCCTGCATTTTAGATTGGCCGAAGGCTACTCTAAGCATGTTTTGCAAGCGATCGCTCGGGCGATCGCTGCGATCGGTATCCTTTCCTAAACCAATGTTTTTGCGAATTCGACCCGCTTTCCTAGCAAATACAGCTATAGCCGTTGCCAGCGCTGCAATGAATAGAATGTTGGGCAAATAGGTCATGGTTATTTTTCTGGATTGCTTTCTTCCATAGCCTCTTCGATGGCTTGGATTTCTTCCTCTGTGTAGCGTGTTCTGCTACCGAACATACTTACGTGCAGGTATTTGTTCGGATTGTATTTAATATCTAACAGTAGACGGTTTAAATTCTCCGTCGCTTTTTTCATGTTGGTATAGACTTCTTCGTCGTAAATCAATTTTGAAGCTGCACCGTCACCCGTCTCTAATTCTGCCATTAAGCGATCAAAGCGCGCGGTAATGCTTTCCATATTGTTGACCGTCTCTGTGAGTTTGGCGCTAGCTAAACTGTCTGAGATTGCTTCTAGGTTGGTAATGGTACTGCTGATGTCTTTGCTTTTTGAGGCCAATTCTTCGCTTAGGATTCGGAAGTTTTCACTCATGGCATCAAAATTCCCTTTGTTGTCGCCGAGGTAATCACTGACTTCCGCAGCGCTAGCCTCTACACTTGCAAACGTTTTAGTCAAACTTTCAAAAGTTGATTTGAAATTTTGAGAAGTACGTTCATCTAAAAATCCTGAAGCCAATCCAATGACGGTATCTAACGTGCCTAGTAATTCTTCTGTGCGCGCTTTGATCGGTGCCAATTGCATGTTTACTTCTTCTGTTAGGTCACGTTCTGTGGCACTCACTAGCGTATCACCGCTCAAAGCAAGTGGAGCGCCTTTGTTGACTGTTAAAGAGATACTTTTTTCGCCCATGATGCTCGCAGAGTAAATCTTTGCGACGGTTCCTTGAGTGATCGGGAAGTCGTTACCAACATTCAGGGTAACTACTAATTTGCCGGAAGCCTCAGGAAGGAAAGAAATGTCGCTAACCTGTCCTACTTGGTACCCATTAATGGTGATAGGTCGTGTAGCAAGCAAGCCTTCAGTGTTATCGTAAACGACGTAATATTTGTTCTCCGAACTAAAAACATCCTTTCCCTTGAGGAAATTTACCCCCCAGTACAATAGGAATATACCAAGAACTATGGCCAAGCCAATTTTAAATTCTGTTTTCAAAGTCGTTTCGTTTATATGCTAAAATACATTAAGGTGCGCGCTTTTTAGCCTCATTCAAGTCAATTTTCTTGTCCTCCTCAAATGCAACGAGGTAGGCGTCTGGATAGTGCTCCAGTACATTTTCTTTTAACGCTTCGGCTTCTGTAAATGTTGCCAATTTTCCGCAATAGTATCTGAACAAACCGTATTGATCTTGTTTCCATACGTCGTCCAGTCCTTTAAAGTTTTCAGGAAGGCAAGGAAGATCATTACGTGAGACTGCAATTTGTACTGCAAAATGTAGGTCCAAACCTGCATCGATTTCCACCTGAATCTCGGGAGTCCCCGTTGCATGTGCTGTATTTGCGGCAGCAGATTCTTCTCCATTACTATTACTCTGCGTGGTTATCGGAGCTTCAACAGCAGGAGCGAGGCTAGAACCTTCCGTTTGAATACCAGCATCGCGCTGCTCGCGTTTAAACTTATATTCTTTCACCGCACGGTAAATGGCACTCGCGAGCAATTCTTTCCCGCGGCTACTTTGTAAGAAGTCTTCCTCGCCTGGATTGGTTAAAAAGCCCAATTCAACAAGAACCGCAGGCATGGTGGAGCCGCGCAGTACAGCCAATGGTTGTTGCTTAACGCCACGATTTCGACGTTTTACTCGGCCTTCGAACTGACGTTGTATTTCGTCCGCAATACTGATGCTTTGCTCTAGAAAGGCATCTTGATAGGAGCGAAGCGCGATAATCGCTGCGGGGTTATTGGCATCTAGTTCTTCGTAATTGCTTTCCCAATTTTCTTCTAACAACCGCGCTGCATTCTCGAGCTGCGCGGTCTTATTGAGCTTTTGATCTCTTTCACCCATTCCGAGAACGAAACTTTCAGTACCGTAAGCGCTTTTATTATCATTTGCATTGCAGTGAATGGAGATGAAGACGTCGGCGTTCGCGCGATTTGCGATGACTGTGCGTTGGTACAGCTCAATGAATCGGTCATCATCGCGCGTAAGAATGACTTTCGTATCGGGTAAATTTTCTTCGATATACTTTTTGACCAATGCACTTACGTCAAAGCTCACGTCTTTCTCACGTGTACGGTAACGACCGGTTCCAAGGTTACCCGGATCCTTACCACCGTGCCCGGGGTCGATCACGATAATGTTCACCCCAGCATTTGCTGCGCGAAACGGCCGCGGGTTGAAAGCGGCTAATACTGTAAAAAGCACCGCCAAACCGGCAATTTTAATTCCTTTAAAACTTGAGTCAACCATACCAAGGCGCATAAACATTCGTTTTACCTTTGAATCTCATGCAAATTACATACCGGGGTGTATAAGAGACTTACTGGTTTTCTTTTTTTGCTCACATTTTGTACACCGTTTATAGCGGTTGCACAGGATGGACCTATTAGCTACACAGCGAAGGATTCAATCACTTCCGATGTGGATGCAGGGACAGTTGAACTGTTTAATGAAGTGCACTTTACTTTCGGTGAAACGAAGTTGGATGCGGGGTACGCTAAGATTTTCTGGGAAGAGGGTATAGTAATCGCTCGGGGTATAGAAAACAAATCAGGTGACATTGAGCAACAGCCTGTATTTGAAGATGGTGGAAAGACATTCTACCTGAGTGAAATAAAGTACAATTGGACCACAGAGAAAGCTAAAATTAAAAGCGTGCTGACGCAAGAAGGTGAGAACTACCTCAACGGAGAGGCGGTGAAAAAAGTGGATTCGAACACCTTATTTATGGCGGGCACCGGATTCACCACCTGTTCACACGAGGAGCCGCATTTTCAGATTAAAACCAATAAAAGTAAAATAGTATTGGGGGAACGTATCATCACGGGGCCTGCACATTTCGAGTTTTTCGGTATACCAACACCGCTGGTGATTCCGTATGGGTATTTTCCAACCAATTTGGAAAAGCCCAGTATTTCAGGCTTGTTAATGCCGAGTTTTCAAAATTCCCCATCGCAGGGGGTCGGGATTGTAAATGGGGGCTGGTATTTCCCAATCAATGACTTTATCGATCTCGAATTGAGAGGAGACCTCTACCTCCGCGGTTCGTGGGCATTGCAAGCCACTACGAATTACAGAAAGCGCTACCGCTACAATGGAAACTTTTCGTACCAGTACCGCAATCAGCGCAGGGGTTTGCCCATTTTTGAGCCCTTTGGTGGATATGACATCACAAAGAATTTTAGTATTCGATGGACGCATCGTCAGGACGCAAAAGCACATCCCACTCGAAAATTCAATGCCAACGTTAATTTGCAAAACCCAAATTTCTTTAAGAACAGCGCGAATCCTCAGGACCTACTCAATGGAACGATGAGTACGACGAATAATACCATGAATTCGAGTATTACCTACAACCAGCGGTTTGGTCGTGCGAATTTAACCGTGAGTGGAAACCATACTCAGAACAATGGTACACAGCGTTTTACAACGAACTTACCTAAGGCCTCTTTTAATATCCCTCGATTCTTTCCGCTGAAAACCAATGATGGTAAAACCCAATGGTACGACAAGCTCGGTATGAATTACAGCATGGTTGCCGAAGGAAGACTGAAAGGAAATTTGGGAACGATTAGCGAAAAATTGGATTCTTTAGCCGGTTATAATGTAAACGATGTCCTTCGTGAATATGGTCAATATGGGGTGAAGCACACTTCATCATTATCCACAAATGCGAAGCTCCTCAAATACATTACTTTCAGCCCATCAGCGAATTACACTGAACGTTGGTATTTTCAGCAATACGATTATGTATTTGATGCGGCACAGAATAAAGGTGTACTTGCAGATACGGTAGGTGGATTTACTTCGGTACGGGATTTCGGTGTGAATGCATCATTGAATACTAAGATTTATGGAACCTTCTTATTTTCTAAGGGCCCTGTAAAAGCGGCACGTCTTATGATAACACCGCGTGCTACCTTCAATTTTAGACCCGATTTTGGCACCGAGCAATGGAACTATTACCAGAATTTCACAGATACCCTAGGAAACAGTCTATACTACAATAGGTACAATGGCTTTTTATACGGTTCACCCGGCAGAGGAAGCAATGGTGCAATCACCTTTGCTATTGACAACAATTTAGAGGCCAAGGTCATCGACCGAAGTGATACAACAGGCGCTACAAAAAAGGTAAAGTTGCTTGAGCGATTTAATATCAACACGAATTATAATCTCGCTGCGCAGGATGGCTTTAATTGGAATATCTTTCGTTTAACGGCTGCGAGTTCGTTGTTTAACCAAAAATTACGGCTAACGTACCAGGGCCAATTCGATCCTTACGGTTATGATGTGCAAGGCGAACGTATTTCAACCTTAGCATTTCGTTTAAATCAGGCTCCGCTCATTCATAGATCGTCACAATTCTCTGCCAGTACGCAACTTAAGAGTAATAAAGGGAATAGCCGTGAGGCGGTTGCATTGGAGCGAAGAGGTGGGTCGTTTACGACCGGCGATATTGATTATTTCCAGTATCCGGATCTCGTTCCACTCCGTTCAGATTGGAACCTGCGCTTGAATTACGATTTACGCCTACTTACTAAAGTCACTGAAGGCGAGATTGGAGCAAGCGGTCCTGTTTTTCAAAGTGAATTCGCTGCACACAGCATTAGCGTTTCCGGTTCGTATCGCCCAACGGATCACTGGTCATTAAATTACCGTACAGGTATAGATATCGCCGACCGTACTGCAGGTTTCACTTCTATAAATGCGACTCGCGATTTACATTGTTGGGAAATGAAAATTACCTGGGTACCTTTCGGTTCTACGCGTTCCTATATGATTGGAATCAATCTTAAAAATCAACAATTCCGCCAGGTAAAGACGCAACGTAGGCGTACCGCTATTGATTTTTAATGAATCAAAGCCAACCAATTTGTAATCATCCGCAATCCTTGAGGGGTTAGGACACTTTCTGGATGAAATTGGACGCCGTAGGCTTTATCCGATTTCGATTCGATCACCATAGGAGCCCCTTCTTCTAGAGCCACAGCAGATAAAGTCCATCCTGTAAGCTTGTCTTGTTCTACTGCCCAGCTGTGGTAAAGTCCTACCTGGTATTCTGTTACGCCATTTAAAAGGACACTTTCACTGAGCACTTTTAATGTTGTTGAACGGCCGTGCATGATGCCTTTTCTATTGTATAATCGGCCACCAGTGTGCAGCACAAGCGCCTGCATGCCTAGGCAAACGCCTAGTATAGGCAGCTGCCCAAAGCATTGAGCAACGAGCGACATAAGTTGTCCACTTTCCTCCGGCAGTCCGGGGCCAGGGCTTAGAACAACACCGTCGAATACGTCAAAAATCAAAGAATTCAACTCTTTTGCGTCATTGCGGTAAACCACGACCTCTGCACCTGATTTTTCCAAATAATGGACTAGGTTATAGGTAAAGCTGTCGTAATTATCAATGAGAAGCACCTTCATGTGGGCAAATATGAGTTAAATTCGGATGAGGTAATTTAAATCTACCTGAAAAACGATGAAAAAAGCAATTGAAGGAAAGGGGTTGGCGCCGGCCATAGGTCCGTACAGCGCAGGAGTAAGTTGGGGAGATGTAATTTTCACCTCTGGGCAAATTGCCATGGATCCGCATACCGGTGAAATGGCTTTGGGAAATTCAATCACAGAAGAGGCACACAGGGTCATGAAAAACCTACAGGCTGTTTTATTGGCTGGTGGTACCGATTTTAATTCTGTTGTCAAGACCAGTATTTTCTTAAGTTCTATGGACCATTTCGAAGAAGTCAATGCTGTTTATGGAGGTTATTTTCAACCTCCTTTCCCCGCACGAGAAACGATAGCAGTGAAAACTTTGCCGAAAAATGTGAATGTTGAGATATCCTGTATTGCCATGCGTAAGAGTTAAGGTTTTGGCCTTAAATTGCACGTTCATTTAAAAGAAAAATAAATGGATTTTGACGTAATCGTTGTGGGGTCAGGCCCCGGTGGCTATGTAACCGCCATTCGCGCATCTCAATTGGGATTCAAAACGGCAGTAGTAGAAAAGGAGAACCTAGGTGGCGTTTGTCTTAACTGGGGATGTATTCCTACTAAAGCGCTTCTTAAAAGTGCTCAAGTTTTCGAATATGTGAAGCATGCAGAAGACTTTGGAATCAAAATCAAAGAATACGATAAAGACTTTAATGCGGTTGTGAATCGTTCGCGCGAGGTTGCGAATGGCATGAGCGGCGGTGTTCAGTTTTTGATGAAGAAAAATAAAATCACCGTATTGAACGGGTTTGGTAAAGTACAACCCGGTAAGAAGGTCGCTGTAACGGACGAAGCGGGTAAAGAAACAGTCTATTCTGGTCAGAATATCATTATTGCTACAGGTGCGCGTTCAAGAGAACTTCCAAACTTGCCTCAAGACGGTAAGAAAATCATCGGTTACCGCAAAGCGATGACTTTAGAGAAGCAACCCAAGAAAATGGTCGTTGTAGGTTCAGGCGCGATTGGAATTGAATTTGCCTACTTCTACAACAGCATGGGTACGGATGTGACCATCGTTGAGTACATGCCGAACATCGTTCCAGTTGAAGACGAAGACGTGAGTAAGCAGCTGGAGCGCACATTTAAAAAATCAGGAGTCAAAATCATGACGAATGCGGAAGTAACAGGAGTAGATACTTCGGGTAAAGGTTGCACCGTAAACGTAAAGACGAAAAAAGGAGAAGAGCAGCTTGAAGCGGACGTAGTATTGTCTGCAGTAGGTATTGCTCCGAATATTGAGGGTATCGGACTAGAAGAGGTAGGTATTGCTTCTGATCGTGGTCGCGTTTTGGTGAATGATTTTTACCAAACTAACGTACCGGGTTACTATGCCATTGGTGACATTGTTAAAGGGCCAGCTTTAGCGCACGTTGCTTCTGCAGAAGGTATTCTCTGTGTTGAGAAATTAGCAGGGTTGCATGTGGAGCCGCTCGATTACGGAAATATTCCAGGATGTACCTATTGTTTTCCTGAAGTTGCTTCAGTCGGTATGACTGAGAAAGCAGCAAAAGACGCGGGTTACGAAATGAAAGTTGGTAAATTCCCGTTCTCGGCTTCCGGTAAGGCATCGGCTTCCGGTCATAAAGACGGATTCATTAAAGTAATCTACGACGCTAAATATGGAGAGCTTTTAGGTGCACACATGATCGGTGCAAACGTTACTGAGATGATCGCTGAGGCAGTGGTCGCTCGTAAGTTGGAAACTACCGGTCATGAAATTCTAAAAACAGTTCACCCACACCCAACGCTAAGTGAAGCCTTCATGGAGGCCACCGCTGCGGCGTATGATGAGGTGATTCACCTATAAAAGATTTGAATTCTATAGAAACCGCTCCAACATTGGGGCGGTTTTTTTTGTTTACGTACATATGCAAACATCCTTAGTTCAATTTGATGCGCTGCGCTTCGCTTACGGTGAAGACGAAATTTTTGAATTCGGTAGCGCCGCCATTCAGCCTGGAGAAATCGTAGTTATGGTCGGTCCCTCTGGTGCCGGTAAAAGTACTTTAATGCGCTTACTTCGAGGGGAGTTAGAGCCTTTATCAGGAAGTGTCAGTATAGGAGGAACCCCTGTAGAGACCCGTAAAAAGCGTTTAGTTTTGGATGAAAAGAAAGCGGGTTGGGTGCCTCAATTGGACGACTTACAGAGTATGTTGACCATCGAAGAGAATATCGCGCACCACATCCTACGTATGGATGAGGAAGAGCGTAAGGCTCGCGTTGAGGAATTAATGCAGTCGATGAATCTAACCCCACACGCGGGCCAAATCACACGTACCCTGAGTGGCGGGCAACGCCAACGGGTAAGTATTTCGAAAGCAATGGCTGGAGACCCACCCGTACTGCTGATGGACGAGAGTTTGGCCCAGCTAGACCTCAGGACGAAGAGCGCCATTTTATTGGATATGAAAGCGATGATTAAGCGCTCAAAAAGTGCAGCATTGTTGGTTTTACACGATCCTGCGGATGCACTGCTCGTTGCCGATACCCTTTGGGTTATTCGCGGTGGAAAATTAGTGCAATCGGGTACACCGAACGCCATTATCGCAGATCCCGCTCATTACGAGATTGCAGGATTGTTTGACTACATTAATGTGGTACCTGTAGATTTAAACGTGCCGGGTCCGTGGCGTGAGGAAAAAGATGTTAAGTGGCTGTACGCGCATGATCTGCCGGCTCTTGATACGGAGATTTTAGACCGTATGGAAACACCCTCAGGACCCATTCTTGTCTATCAATTTCAAAATCATCGATTGCTTAAAAAGTAAAACGCCCCGTTCCATAAGGAACGAGGCGCTTCTAAGTCTCCAATCTGATTTATTACTTCACCTTATCAACGATCGCTTTGAACGCTTCCGGGTGGTTCATGGCTAAATCCGCCAATACCTTACGGTTCAATTCAATGTTCGCGTTTTTCACCTTACCCATGAATTGTGAGTAAGACATTCCGTGCAAACGAGCACCAGCGTTAATACGCTGAATCCATAACGCGCGGAATGTGCGTTTTTTGTTTTTACGGTCGCGGTAAGCATACGTGAGACCTTTCTCAACGGCGTTCTTAGCAACTGTCCAAACATTTTTACGACGGCCAAAGTATCCTTTAGCGTGTCTCATCAATTTTTTTCTGCGCTCTCTAGAGGCAACAGAGTTTACTGAACGTGGCATAATTTTTAATTTTTTGCGAGAGGTACTTCTACTGTCTCAAGAAGGTTTAGTTACCCAGCACAGGGTTATTAATTAACTCAAAGGAATTATTTCATTCCAAGCTGCTTCTTGATGTTTGCAACATCAGCATCAGCTACAAGACCAGATTTAGTCAAACGACGTTTCTGATCTGTTGCTTTCTTCGTCAAAATGTGTGACTTGAAAGCGTGTTTTCTTTTGATCTTACCAGAACCTGTCAGCTTGAAACGCTTCTTTGCACTGGATTTGGTTTTCATCTTTGGCATGATCTAACTTTATTTTGATTGGAGTGACTTATTTTTTAGGTGCAAGCGTGATATTCATCTTCTTACCGTCCATAGAAGGCATGTGTTCTACCTTTCCATATTCTTCAAGATCCTGAGCCAAGCGTAGCAATAAGATTTCACCTTTATCCTTAAATACGATAGAGCGACCGCGGAAGAAAACGAAGGCTTTCACCTTGTTGCCTGCTTTCAAAAATTCGATAGCATGCTTTTTCTTGAAGTCGTAATCGTGATCTGAGGTATTTGGGCCAAATCGTATTTCCTTAATAACCACCTTAACAGCCTTCGACGCAAGTTCCTTTTGTTTCTTGCGTTGATCGTACATGAACTTACTGTAGTCAATGATTTTACAAACAGGTGGATCTGCCTTTGGCGAAATTTCGACCAAATCTAAATCCAAATCATCCGCCATGCGCAACGCTTGACGAGTTTCATATACTCCAGGTTCTACGTTTTCTCCAACGATGCGAATTTTAGGTACTCTAATTCTGTCGTTGATGCGGTGGTTTGCAGCCAGTTTCTCTTTTGGCTGCTTTCTTTTGCCTTTTCTCAGGGTCTTTTGTTTTTAGTTAAACTTCTATTAATCAATAAGTTCCGAGATCTCTTTCTCGATACTTTCTACAAATGCTTCTTTGGTCATGGTACCCAAATCTCCTTCGCCGTGACGACGAACACTGAGTTCACCACTGGTCGCTTCTTTCTCGCCAACGATCAACATGTAAGGAATTTTAGTGATTTCTGCATCACGTATCTTCCTGCCAATCTTTTCGTTACGGTCGTCTACGAGGGCGCGAATATCGGAAATTTCTAGGAATTGAGCTATTTCTTTTGCGTACTCATTGTACTTCTCACTAACGGGAAGAATCTTTACTTGTTCAGGGGTGAGCCACAATGGGAAGTTACCGCCGCAGTGTTCAAGCAGTACTGCAACGAAACGCTCCATGGAACCGAACGGCGCACGATGAATCATAACAGGACGGTGGCTTTCGTTATCACTGCCTTTGTATTCCAATTCGAAACGTTCTGGTAGGTTATAATCTACCTGAATGGTGCCCAATTGCCAGCTGCGTCCTAATGCGTCTTTCACCATGAAATCGAGCTTAGGGCCATAGAAGGCTGCTTCTCCGTACTCTACGACTGTGTTCAGTCCTTTTTCGCCTGCCGCTTCAATAATCGCGGATTCTGCTTTCTCCCAATTCTCGTCTGAGCCAATGTATTTCTCAGGCTTGTTGGGGTCTCTCAAACTGATTTGTGCCCTGTAGTCTTTGAAATTAAGCGTTTTGAAGATGTACAATACGAGGTCGATGACACTTTTGAATTCGCTTTTTAATTGATCCGGCATACAGAAAATATGCGCATCATCTTGCGTAAACCCACGAACGCGTGTCAAGCCGTGAAGCTCACCGCTTTGCTCGTAGCGGTACACTGTGCCAAACTCAGCATAGCGTACGGGTAAATCCTTGTAAGATTTTGGGGTAGCCTTATACAATTCACAGTGGTGTGGACAGTTCATCGGCTTCAAAAGATACTCTTCGCCTTCTTCTGGCGTATTGATCGGCTGGAAACTATCTGCACCGTATTTGGCGTAATGCCCGGAGCAAACATAAAGCTCTTTATTTCCAATATGCGGCGTAATAACACCGTGGTATCCTGCCTTTTTCTGTGCTTTTTTTAAGAAATTCTCCAAGCGTTCGCGCAGTGCAGCACCCTTAGGAAGCCATAATGGAAGCCCTGCGCCAACCCGTTGACTAAATGTGAACAGTTCAAGTTCTTTTCCTAGTTTTCTGTGGTCGCGCTTTTTCGCTTCTTCAAGCAGCTCAAGGTATTCTTTTAGCGCGCCCTGTTTCTGGAATGAAACGCCATAAACGCGGGTTAACTGGGGGTTATTCTCATCGCCACGCCAGTAAGCACCGGCGACGTTCATGATTTTTACGGCCTTAATATACCCGGTATGTGGAATGTGCCCACCTCGACATAAATCCGTGAAGTCGGCGTGGTCACAAAAGGTGATTGTACCGTCTTCTAAATTCGATATCAGTTCTGTTTTGTAAGCATTATGCTTGTACGCTTCCAGCGCTTCTGCCTTCGTTACCGCACGGAGTTTAAATTCCGATTTTGCACGGGCAAATTCCAGCATTTGCTTCTCAATTTTCTCGAAATCCTTTTCACCTATAGTTTCCTCACCAAAGTCAACATCGTAATAGAAGCCTTTTTCAATGGCCGGTCCTATGGTCAATTTTGCATGAGGGTAGAAGTGTACAATGGCCTGTGCGAGTACGTGCGCTGAACTGTGCCAAAACGCTTCCTTCCCAGAGGCGTCGTTCCAGGTGAAAAACTGCAATGTACCGTCAGTAGTCAACGGGTCATTAAGTTCGATGGTTTGGCCATCAAAGCTTCCTGAGAGAATATTACGTGCAAGACCGTGAGAGATACTCTTTGCTACGTCCATGGCAGTAGTGCCCGATTCGTAACTGCGTTGGTTCCCATCTGGGAAGGTGATTGTAATCATGTGCTTATCTACAATTATAAGATGAGGAGCAAAAATAGGGTTTAGAGCGGCTTGTGCGGTTTTTTTACTCCTATTTTATTCTCGTACTTTAGCAGTGTATTATTGATCTCATGGAGCATACCCCAAACAAGGCCGCCATCCTTAAAAAATTTAATGACCTCTGCAAGGATACCTTGATGGAAACCCTTGGTATCACTTACGTTGATGTAGATCCGGATGCAGGTACATTGGTAGCAACGATGCCCGTAGATTCAAGAGTATACCAGCCCATGCGCATTTTACATGGTGGGGCAACTGTAGCATTGGCCGAAAGTGTAGGCTCTGCAGCCTCTCAATTACTAATCGATCCTGCTACGGAAGCCGCAGTTGGTGCCGAAATCAGTGCCAATCATTTAAAGAGTGCTCGAACAGGCATGCTCATCGCAACGGCAACTTGTCTTCACAAAGGAAAGGGTTCGCATCTTTTTCAAATTCGTGTTGAAAACGAACAAGGCGAATTGATTTCCATGGTGAAATTGCTCAACTTCATAAAAGCACGTAAATAATGCTCGAAGTATTGGCCCGCATACCAGGAAGGCCAAAAGTGGCCTCAAAATACGTGGAAACGGACGTTGCTCGCGCAACCGTTTTATTGCGCGGTTTTCATGGTCATCTATGCGGTTTTGAGGAAGAATCGGGACTGGAGGAGGCTCTTTTTTGGTCCGATTTTGCGACGACACGCCTCAATGTGCCTGCTCAAAGCAACACCGCCGCCTACCAGCAGCAGATAACTGAGATCATCGCCCGCATACAGCAACAACAGGTCAGTAAAGTTGTACTGAGCCGTCCTTCTCATTTACGCACGACTCGGGCAGATGCACAAAGGACATTTGCTGAGCTTGAAAAACGGTATCCAAACTGTACCGTATTTGCCCTCAAACACCCTGAATACGGTCATTGGATGGGCGCTTCTCCTGAGGTGCTCTTCGAAGAGATCGAGGGCGGATTCCGTTCTATGTCGCTCGCAGGTACACGATTATCTGGAGCTTCTGACTGGGGCGATAAAGAGCGCGAGGAACAGAATTTTGTAACTAGGGAGATTCAAAAAAACCTGGCAGCCTTTGGTGGGCGCGTTCGCAAACAAGCTGAAGAAACGTTGCTCGCGGGGCCAGTAGAGCATTTATTGACCTGGGTAGAAACCGATGCGGCGGACGCGCCCGCGGTTGATATTCTCGAAGCATTGCACCCAACACCCGCCATTTGTGGGACCCCGACAGCACCTGCACGTGAAGTGATTGCGGCAGTGGAACAATACGACCGGGGTTTGTACACCGGGTATCTGGCCTTTATGACCGGTGGTTTGCATGCTACAGTGCTGCTGAGAACGATGCAGTGGTCAGAATCGGGCATTACTTTTTATGCAGGAGGAGGAATTACTAAGGACAGCGTACCTTTGAATGAGTGGATGGAGACCGAGTATAAAATCTCTGCCCTCAAGGACGCTGTACAATTCAAATGACAACAACAAAACACACGGCACACTGGACATTACAGGCGCTTGCGCAGGCAGGGGTGAAGACGATTGTGTTTTCTCCTGGTTCGCGAAATGCGCCATTAGTTATCGCTGCTGAAGCCTTAGGTTCTTTTACACTGGAAGTGCTCGGTGATGAGCGCAGCGCGGCATTCAATGCACTGGGAAGAAGCCTTGTAACGGGTGCGCCGGTTGCGGTGTGCTGTACTTCAGGTAGTGCTTTGGCAAATTATTACCCTGCCGTTTTAGAAGCGTATTATGCCCACATACCGTTGATTGTCCTCAGTGCCGATCGACCGGAGGAGCGCATCAATAAAGGTGAGGGTCAGACGTGTGTTCAACGCGACTTTTATGAGCCACATGTTGCTGCTAGCGTGCATATTGAAGATGATGCCTCGGCCTCGGAAGTGGTATCACAATTAGACTTTGCGCTTCGCGCGCAGCATGTTGAAATGCGTCCGATTCATATCAATCTTGCTTTTGATGAGCCGCTATATGCCCAAGAATTGGACCCTGACCCGTTGGAGATGGACTTTTCAGACGATGTGATGAACTTCCATGGACTACCTGATAATCAGCCCTTTCCTTCTTTTTCAGAGTATGAGTCCGTAGCCGTAATTGCAGGCCAATTATTACCTCAAGAAAGTGCACAATTACGCGCGCTGCTCGATGAAGGAGTCGCTTGGACTCTTTTTGCAGATCCTATGAGTGGTGTGCTGGACCATCCACAGGCGGTACCTATGGAAGCGTTGCTCGATCTTGAACCCGATGCGGTCTTAAGTATTGGTGGGCAGTGGATTAGCAAAAAGCCCAAGCAGCATTTACGTGCGCTGGAAATTAAAAAGCATGTACACATCGATATCTTTCAATGTTGGGATGTGTTAGACGCAGAGGTGCTGCACTTAAGGATGGCTTCGAATGCGCTTGCGGTTTGGAAATCGGCCCCGGAATTCATTTGTATTTCCTATGAGTCACCGGTTTCGAAACCCGTGCCATGGTCTGATGCTGCGGCATTTCAAGCTGTGGTTTCAAAATTAAAAACAACGGACGTATTGCATTTAGGCAACAGTTCCATTGTACGTTATTTCAATTACTTTCCGAAAGCTGTACAACTGTATGGAAATAGAGGAGTGGCGGGCATTGATGGAAGTTTGAGCACGGCTGTTGGTGCGGCTTTGGCAGATCCCGACCGCAAACATTTTTTAATCATCGGCGATCAAAGTTTTTTATACGATCACAACGGTTTGTATGGACAGAAGATTCCTCAGAACTTGATTATATGTGTGCTCAATAACGGGGTAGGCGGCATATTTGATTGGCTCCCAGGAACGGCCAGTGCTGGGCCAACGGCACAACGCGTCTTTGCAAACGCACAACATGTGAACCTAAAAGGAATTGCATCTGCCTTTAGCGTAGGCTACCAGTCGGTTTCATCAGTAGAAGCATTAGTAGAAGCATTGGACACGGCTGTGGGGCCGAAAATAATTGATAGTAAAACGGAGCAGCATGTCAACTTAGCGGCGCTTGCTGCGTTACGATAATATGGTACCACTTCATATTTGGATTCAAGCAGCGCGAGTGCGCACCTTACCTCTCGCTTTCGCAGTCATTGCCTTAGGAACAGGTTTGGCCTACAAAATCAATGACTACGTGTATTGGGGTATCTTTGCACTTGCTGTATTCACCGCCGGTGCTTACCAAATATTGTCAAATTATGCCAATGACTTGGGCGATGGCCTGCGCGGCACAGACGACCACCGTACCGGTGAAAAACGTGCGATAGCTAGCGGTTTAATTACTGCCGATCAAATGAAGCGCGCCGTTAATCTGTGGACCGTATTGGCTCTGTTCTCAGGTGGTGGATTAAGTTTTTTAGCGTTTCAAGAACGCATTCCGCTCTTAGTACTCTTTTCGCTATTGAATATTGCTGCGGTGCTTGCCGCTAAGTCCTATACTATGGGTCCAAAGCCTTATGCATACTGGGGCGGAGGTGATTTTTTTGTCTTTTTATTTTTTGGATTGGTCGGGGTCCTAGGGTCCGCAAGTTTATACGGATCGCTGCACTGGAGCTTCCTCTTTCCAGCGTTGGTTGCCGGCGCTTACAGTGCGGCAGTACTTACTTTAAATAATCTTAGAGATATTGAAACGGATGCTGTAGCTGGAAAGCGAACTCTGGTTGTACGGTTCGGATACCAATGGGGAAGGGGTTACTTTAAAGCGCTCTTGATCATTGGCAATGTATTGAGTTTATTCTTCGCTTTGTATTGGGCGGCATTAGACGGGAATCAATTTTTACTCATTTTCCACATCGCCTACGGAGTAGTGCTCTCCCGGGTCGTCTTTATACGGTTTGCTCGAGCAAGAGATTCGTTAGCATTGGACGCCTTACTTAAACCAATGGCGCTGATGACTTTGGTCTACTGCCTCGGAACAGCCTTAGCACTTAACTTCTAGGTAAGTTATGAAAGCAACCGTACACCCTTATCTTCTCAACTTTAAGCAACCTGCTGGGACTTCGCGCGGTATTCTGCGCACGAAAGAGAGTTTCTTTTTACATATTGAGGATGCTGCGTCACCGTTTGGGATTGGATTTGGGGAGGTAGGGGTCTTACGCGGTTTGAGTGTCGATGATGTCCCGGAATTGGAAGGTCAATTGGCTTGGACTGCGGAAAACATTCATCTCGGTTTGGAGGAATTGTATGTTCGCAACCGTACTTTCCCTAGCATCCAATTCGCATTGGAGCAAGCCTTTAGTCATTTACAGCACGGCTTTCACCACTTTGAGACGCCCTTTAGCCGAGGTGAGCAGGGACAGTCGATAAATGGCTTGATCTGGATGGGGTCAAAGGACTTCATGCTCGATCAAATCCAATGCAGAATAAATGAGGGGTTTGGAACATTGAAAATGAAAGTTGGAGCCATTTCTTGGGCGGATGAATTGACTTTGCTAAAAGGTATTCGTGAACGCTTTTCTGCGAGCGAATTAATTTTACGTGTAGATGCGAATGGTGCCTTCGATCGATCGTCAATAGTGCCAGTATTAAATGAATTGGCTGCGCTTGAAGTTCACAGTATAGAGCAGCCGCTTCCTCCAACGGATCGTGAAGGTTTAGCTGAGATATGTGCGTCTTCGCCTGTACCCATTGCTTTAGACGAGAGTCTCATTGGCGTTTTTAGCGCATTTGAAAAAGAGCTCCTGCTGGATGCTGTGCGACCGCAATACATTATTCTCAAGCCTAGTTTTATTGGTGGTTGGCGCGGTGCGGACGAATGGATTGATTGTGCTGATGCGCGCGGTATAGCTTGGTGGGCAACCTCCGCCTTAGAGAGTACTGTGGGCATGAATGCCATTGCGCAATGGACGGCTACAAAGCAATTGCACTTGCCTCAAGGATTAGGAACGGGCAGTTTGTATACCAACAACATTCCTGGGCCCTTAGAAGTTAAAAACGGTGAATTATGGACGGTAGGTGATGTCCAGAAACTTTGGTCGTTCCCGGATTCTTTCACTCCATTTAAATAGAACCTCGTAATGACAAAAAGAGCGAACGACCAGGCGCGACTATGCCACTAGCGTAACTGCGGTATTGTACGTCCATGATGTTGTCAATTCCGCCACGAACTAAGATGTTCTTATTAAATACATAGGATGCATGCAGGTTAATGATATACCACGCCGGTGTGTATACTTCACCGTAGTCGTTTAGAGCATACATGTGCGTTTTAGAGCGTTCGCTGAACGGCATGTCTTCTTCATCAACAGCGCCATTGTAGCGTAAAATCAGATTACTACGCCACTTATTTTTATGAAAGGAAAAGTTTGAAGTTGCGTTAAAAGGGGAAACGTGACGTAGCGTATAGCCTTGGCTGTCTTTACCGAAAGGATGTGCCCAGTGAATCATCCAATTCAGGTTCTCTGAAATATCCGTACGAACGCCAAACTGATAGCCCCAGATCCAAGCATAATCTAAATTCTGAACGGCAAGCACCTGCGATAATTCACCGTCAAAATTTATGCTGTCACTGCCCATAAACGTGTAAGGTGCGCGTTCTAAAGCATTATCAAGGTAGCTATAATAAAAGCTAGCATCGACGACCCACAATTTTCCGAGCTTTTGTTTTGCACCCAATTCTGCACTGTAGAGCCGCTCTTCTCGTAGATTACTGTTTGGAACAATCAAAGCACCAGGCTGAGAATCAAATACCTTGCTCGCGTCATCAATGTTCGGTGCACGGAAACCGGAGCTGAAATTCAGAAAGTACTTGAATGAAGGTTTGTGGTAGGTAATCCCCATCTCCGCACTAGGAGCCAGAAATTTTAGACGTGCATCCTCATTGAATCCGCGAAAAGAAATGGGGGTATACATACTTATACCGTTGATCCTAGATCCCGCACTAAAGGCAATATGCTCACTTAAATCTGCATCGTAATGCGCGAAGAGAGACCCACTTATCCAACGGCTCCCGTTGGCATATCGGGATTGTGCATTCCACGTCGAATCCGAAGTCATGTAATGGTAATGGTAGGCGGTACTAGTGAGGTTATTTTCGATAAGTTCTGCGCCGTACAAAATCGTACTCTTATTTGAAATTTTCTTACTAGCGTCAAAATTTATCTGGTTGATGTACACCTGTTCGCGTTGAACTCTTCCTACTGGGGCTTTAAATTTTCTAGTATTACGACTTTCTTCGAAGTACTGTCCTGATAAGGTGAATTTCATCCAATCGCTTATGGCGGTCTTATCTCTGTTCTCTATGGATAAGTAACTCATTATCCATGCCTGTGGACCGTAATTCCATTGTGCATATTTAGGTCTTCCATTCATCATTTCTGTGAATCGATCGTAGCGATTTACATCTCCCGTCAAACTAAGATGTAATCCGGATTTAAAAGTGGTGCGTTCTGCAATACGGACCTTGAATTTCTGGGTGATGTTACGTTTCTCGTAGGAGGTGTTGTACTGTATCCGGTTATCTTCTGGCGTCCGGACAGTATCAATACTGCCAATGGTAGTGGGTAAACAGCTGAGTTGCGTATTACTGAGATGTGAAGCAGGTGTCCATGGTAGAATACGCTGGCCCATTCGTATATCGTGGTATTGGGTATAGGTCAGCGAAGTCATTCCTGCCCAATTCAGACCGCCGTAGTTGATTCGAAAATTAGGTCTTCTTGATAGTTGGGCATTTTGGCTGCTCAATGTGAAGACTAAGCTTTGTAAAATTTCTGTAGAATCTCCAAAGTGCGCGTCGTAGGTGTTGATGTGCATGACGCCGCCCAATGCGTCACTACCGTGCAAAACACTTCCAGGCCCTAAGCTAATCTCCATGTTTGAAACACTTTCTCCATCGACAGAGATTACGTTATGCACATTACCGGATCTAAAAATGGCATTGTTCATTCTGATACCGTCGACCATAACGAGCACTCGCGATGTGCTCATACCTCGGATCATGGGTGATCCACCGCCAGCTTGCGATTTTTGAATAAAAACATTAGGATCGATGGCTAGCGCGTCGGCTGTATTTGCCTGAAACTGTTGGTCCAATTGTTTCGCATCAATGCTTCTAACTTCCTGTGCAGTTTTTTGGTACTGTTGTTCCATTCGATTTGCTCGAATCACAACTTCTTGTATGTTCAGAACACTTTCTCGCAAAAAAACTTCATAGTCCCGTTCCTGCAGTTCCTTCTTCGAATAATAGCCAGCGGCGTAACTGGTATGGTAGAGCGCGATGAGTTGTCCGGGCGTGCCTTCTGGAATGAGGATTCGTCCTAATGGACCGGTTTCCCCAATGTATGCTTGGTCCACAGTTATACTCACCCCTTCAATGGGTTCGCCACTCATGGCGTTGCGAACAGTAAGCCATACATATTCCACCTCACCGGCAGCATAAACGCTGAATGAGAATACCATGAGGCTGATGTATATTGCTGCTGTTTTGAACTTGTTCATTGCGCACACGTTGAAACAAAAACTGTACCCGAAAATACATGTCCGAAAATAAATCACTTTTCGTTTGGAACAACCGGAGTTATTCTGCTACTGAGCTCGTTGATTTACAGGAGGTTCCGGAGCATATAGCTACTGTCCAAAGTGCTTTAAGATTTTGTTTAAGTCAGGATTCGGAATGGACGTTACAAACCAGCGGATCAACGGGTGCTCCAAAGACGTTGGCTTTATCCCGTGCTATGATTTACGGGTCTGCCCGTGCTACATTGGATGCTTTTGAGTTGGTTCCCGGTTCTACGGCGGCATTGGTATTGCCAGCAAAATATATTGGCGGCTTTATGATGGTCGTTCGCGCGTTCATAGGCCAGCTTACTTTGCATCTGTGTGAGCCTCGGGCGTTGCCTGAAGTTCCAGAAGGCCTGGACTTTGTCTCCATGACTCCAGCTCAGTTTATTGCGCTTCAAGAAGCTGGAAAGCCACTTAAGGTAAAAACCCTGTTGTTAGGGGGTAGTGCACTGGCTTCTAGGTTCGATAGCGCCAGTTATCAGGGGGTTTATCTAGGATACGGTATGACAGAAACGGCTTCTCATGTTGCTCTTCGCCCATTGGGGAGCCCCATTTATACAGCAGTAGGTTCAACGGGATTTTCTGTAAATACCGATGAATGCCTTTGTATTTCTGCACCGCATCTAGGAATAGCGCAGCTACAAACTCAAGATCGCGTAAGATTACTCGATAAGAAACGATTCCACTATGAAGGTCGATTGGATCATGTGATCAACTCCGGAGGAATCAAACTTCACCCGGAAAAATTCGAGTCCGTTTGTGATGCGCATAGTATTCAGGCAGTCATGAGTGCTAAGGGACACGAACGGTATGGTCAAGTACCGGTTATGGTACTGCGCACAATGGACGATGTTAAAGGCCTCAGAAAGGCATTGCGTCTTTGGGATGGAACGGCGATGCCTAAGGAAGCGTGTATTGTTCCAGAATGGCCGCTGTTGGAGAACGGGAAATTAGACCGATTAAAGCTGCAGACTTTTATTAAATCACATCCGGATTGCCTTTTCCGGCTCTAAGAAGCACTGGTATTGCTCCGCTGAGGTCAATAACCGTTGAGGGAACATTATCACCCCAACCGCCGTCTATCATAAAATCCGCGAGATGCGCATAGGTCGCGGCGATTTCATCTGGATCTGTAAGATATTGAATAATTTCATCGTCGTGGTGTAAGGAGGCGGATGCTAAGGGGCGACCTAAAGTTTCGCACAAGGCCATCACAATAGGGTGATCAGGTATTCGAATACCGATGGTCTTACGCTTTTGTCCCAGCTTTCGTGCCAATGAAATATTTGCTTCCAGCACCATGGTGTAAGGCCCTGGCAAACAGCGTTTTAGTAATTTAAAGGTTCCGCCGTCTACGCTTTGCGTATATTCAGAAACCTGGCTTAGATTGGTGAAGAGAAATGAAAATTCCGCCGTCTTAACGGATTCTTTTTTGATTGTAGCCAATTTTTCAAGTGCCAGTGGATGTTGAAAGTCTCCTGCGACAGCATAGACACTGTCTGTGGGGATGATGGCAATTTCACCCCGCTCAAAACGCGCCGCACATTCTGCGATGGTGTGCGCGTTGATACTTTCAGGATAAATGGAATAAATCACGGTCCTTTCGATTTTTATATAAGGTACAAAAAAGCCCCGCGGTAGGCGAGGCTTCTTGAAAACTATAAGTTACGACTAAGTATTAGCCGTTTGCTTTTGCGTGATCCGCTAAAAACTTCGCCAAACCTATATCTGTTAAGGGGTGCTTCAATAAAGCCTCCATTGCGCTTAAAGGTCCAGTCATCACGTCTGCACCGATCTCAGCACATTGAATGATGTGCATCGGGTGACGTACCGAAGCTGCAAGAATTTCTGTACCGAAGTCGTAGTTGTCAAAAATGATGCGAATGCTTTCGATCAAATCCAAACCGTCCGTTGAGATATCATCCAAACGTCCAATAAATGGACTCACGTAAGTTGCGCCTGCTTTTGCAGCCATCAGTGCTTGACCTGCAGAGAAGATCAGCGTACAGTTGGTCTTGATGCCTTTGTCAGAGAAGTATTTCAATGCTTTCACCCCGTCCTTGATCATTGGGATCTTAACTACGATTTTCTCATCCAATGCAGCCAATTCTTCACCTTCTTTGATCATGCCTTCGTAATCTGTTGCGATTACTTCAGCACTTACATCACCGTCCACAATAGCACAAATGGCTTTGTAGTGCGCTTTTACATTTGCGTCTCCGCTAATGCCTTCTTTAGCCATCAATGATGGGTTAGTCGTTACCCCGTCTAGTACTCCTAGCTCTTGGGCTTCTTGAATCTGTGCGAGGTTCGCAGTGTCGATGAAGAATTTCATGTGTGTGAGTTATATTATTTACAGAGTAAAAGTACGTCTTTCCCTCAAAATTTAGGGCACAAAAAATGGGCAAGCTACTCACATCACACCGCTACGACCAATTACCCTTGCTGCGTTCCCGCCCTGGGGGATTCACTAGGAGCTGGTTGTGTGAGACTTGCCCACTGCGAAGTTAAGCCAACTAAAGACGTCTGACCAATGAATTTTAAGAATTTTTAATCGGTTCTGTTGGACTATATTTGTAGCAAGCGAAAAGCGCTTAAACCGTAAAATACAAGTAAGATGGCACAGGAAATTGAAATTATGAAGGCACAGGGTAAACAGCTCGCTTTCATCGTAATAGGTCTAGGAATCCTCATGTTTTTACTGAGTTATCTAGGTGATCCAACGCTACTGTTTAAGTATTGGTGGTTGGGTATACTCTACCAGTGGATCTTGCCAATTGGTTTAGCCATCTACGCCGTAGCGAAAGCAAAGCAGTCGTTAAATGGCTTCATTTCCTTCAAGGGAGCATTGGGAACTTCGGCCATAGGTTTAATACTAGGAACGGCTGTGGTCGTTTTGTTTAATGCATTGATGTACAATGTTATAGATCTTGAATTTAAGGCTATGATGGAGGAGCAAACCATTGAGTTTACGGTCCAATTCATGGAGCGTATGGGTGCCGACAAATCTCAAATTTCGGAGGGCGTTTCCCAATTAAAAGAGCGGGATCAGTTTGGTTTCAAAGCACAAATCATGGGCCTAACCTTCATCAGCATCTATTATTTAGTGATTAGCCTCATTGTTGCAGCGGCGATGAAAAAAGACGAACCTGTTGTCTAACCGAAGATGAGTATACTAGACTTAAGCATAGTTATCCCTCTGTATAACGAGGACGAGAGTTTACCGGAATTGACCCAGTGGATTTCGCGCGTCATGGACCGCGAAGGCTATACCTATGAAATCATTTTTGTCAACGATGGCTCTACCGATAACAGCTGGCAAGTCATCCAGGAACTTCGCACCAAGAACGAAAATGTCAAGGCCATTTCCTTCCGCCGAAACCAAGGAAAGAGTGCTGGGCTCAATCAAGGATTTAAAGCAGCCTCTGGCCAGGTGGTCATCACCATGGATGCTGATCTTCAGGACAGTCCAGAAGAGATTCCGGAATTGCGCAGAATGATCTTGGAAGACGGTTTCGATTTAGTGAGCGGCTGGAAGCAAAAGCGCTACGATCCGCTGACAAAGACCATTCCAACAAAGCTTTTCAATGCCGCTACACGCCGCATTTCAAAAATCAAACTCAACGACTTTAATTGTGGCCTCAAGGCGTATCGCTTGGAAGTGGTACACAACATAGAGGTCTATGGAGAAATGCACCGCTATATTCCCTTTTTGGCTAAAAACAAAGGTTTTGGCAAGATCGGGGAGAAGGTAGTGCAGCACCAAGCCCGCAAGTACGGGACAACTAAATTTGGGTTGAACAGATTCATTAACGGATTCCTCGATCTGGCAACGCTCGGAGTGATGGGTAAGTTTGGACGCCGCCCCATGCACTTTTTCGGTGCTGCCGGCACGCTGATGTTCACTTTAAGTATTGCTTTGTTGGCTTATCTTGGTGGATATAAGTTTTGGGCGCTGAGCGCTGGGGTAGAGGCCCGATTAATTACTGAAAATCCGCTCTTCTACATCCTCCTAGCCCTGACCATTATGGGCGTCCAACTCTTCGGTGTGGGATTCATTGCCGAGTTGCTGTTGCGAGAGAGCAATAAGAAGCACGATTACACGATCAACGATAAAATAGGCTTGGATTAATGGCCCAACCTGCCGCTTCACCAAAGTATGCGTTGATTTCGCCGACCTTCAAACGTCCTGACGAAGTCACTGAATTTCTCCAAAGTCTGACCGCGCTGGACTTCCCGCAAAGTGGTTTCGAAATCATCCTGGGCGACGGTACCCCCGGGGATACTTTGCGACCAGAATTGGCCCCTTACCTCGACCAATTACCTCTTCAGATCTATTACGAAGACTTCCTACCCGTCTCTGATGCCCGCAACCGCGCTGCATCCTTAGCTACGGCCCAGTATTTCATCTTCCTCGACAGCGATTGCATCATCCCGCCCGGTTACCTCCGTGCCATTGATGCCTTCCTTGAAGCCCACCCGGATACCACGCTTTTCGGCGGTCCTGATGCGGCCTCATCCGACTTCACCGACCTGCAAAAGGCCATCAACTTTTCGATGACCAGCTTCCTTACCACTGGAGGCATTCGCGGTGGTAAAAACACCTTGACGTCCTACCAACCGCGCGGATTCAACATGGGCATGAGTGCCGAGCTCTTCCGAGCGGTAGGTGGCTACGATGAAAACTTCGTCTGTGGCGAAGATGTGGAGCTGAGCCTTCGTCTCCAAAAAGCAGGCGCCATCAGCCGATTCATCCCTGAAGCCCATGTATACCACAAACGCCGCGCCACGCTCAAGCAATTCCGCCGCCAAGTCTTTCGCTTCGGCGCCGCCCGTCCCTTGCTTGCAAAGGCACACCCGGGCAACCTTAAGCTGACCCACCTCTTCCCGTTGGTATTCACCCTATACCGCCACCTCACGGCCATTCTTGCTGTACTGGGCATCTTCTATTTCCACGAGAGCCTGCACATTATGCCGTTCGCACTCTATGTACTCTACATGCTTGCGGTCTTTGTCAGCGCCATTGCTAAAGAGGGCTTAGCTGTAGCCATCCTTACCGTGCGAACGACTAATACAATGAACCAAGGGTATGGCATTGGATTCCTACGTAACTTCATCGAGGTCTACATCAAGGGAAACCCCAAGGGGATCAAGCTGTAACTCGCAACTGAACCACCACCCGCTATAGCCACAGGTACAACTCGTGATTCGCAGAACGATGAAACATTGTGTTAAACGAAAATATAGTAAATATCAAGATGCAAATAATAGCAAGCTTCAAATATCACGTTTTCTTTATAGGTTTACTGCTGTTAATACCAACTATTAGCGGTGCTC
>CAJQHZ010000059.1 GCA_905478295.1 uncultured Flavobacteriales bacterium
CACAGTTGTCCGTACTGCCGTTGTCCACATCCTGGAAAGACAGCGCCGCACTGCCTGCAGAATCTAGATAAATCGTCGCATTAAATACATCCACATCCGGATCCATATTGTCCACCACCGTGACCTTAGACCACGCAGTGTCGCTGTTGCCCGACTTATCCACTCCCGTCAGCACCACCCAGTGGTCACCAAGGTCCGAACAGTCGTAGCTCGAAGTATCAATATATAAGGTGTCAAAACCAATGTTGTCCGCGCTGCCGTTGTCCACCTGGAACACCGTAATATCCCCTAGACCCGAAGCATCCAATGGTAAAACAAGGTCCTTCGCCTTCACGTTTGGAGCCAATGGATCTATCACCCAGATGTCCGTCAAGGCAACGGACTCATTATTGTTGTCATCCCTTGCGGATACAGTGATGGTGTTCAGCCCTAAATTCGCCGCACTAAAGTCCAAATCCGAGAAGATGATTGTCTGTATGCCACAGTTGTCCCTTATGTAATCAATCACCGCAGAAGTATCCAAGCTGCCCTGGCCCGAAGCGTTCAGCGCCACCGTATCCGTAAACAACGCAATCCATGGAGACAGAGAATCCTTGACATTAATAACAAAATTCTTGGAAGTCGTGTTACCGACCTGATCGGTACTGCTCACAGCACTCAAATAGGCACCTACATCCCCACTATTAAAAACTTGAGGGGTAAAGTTAAAGGTCACATTACAGTTGTCGTTAAAAGCCTGGTAGACTGCAGCAGTATCAAAAGATGCAGCACCTGCACTGTCTAAATACAAGGTAATATCACTGGCTGTAACCCAAGGGTCTATATTGTCGATAACTGTGATATCAACCGTATCGTAAGCGACATTGCCCGAAACGTCAACAGCTGTAAGTACTGCATTATTGGTTCCAAGATTACCACATTCGAAAAGAGTATCAGATAAGGCCAGGCTGTAGGTGCTGGAATTTGAGGAAGTAACATTCAAATCACTTACACTCAACGATACTAACCCAGAACTATCTAAAGCAAGCGTTACTGCTTGAGCTGAAATACTGAAACTAGAAGATTGACTCCAACCTATCTGAGAAAACAATAAAGCGAAAAAAATGTAGATTTTCTTCAAATTAAACAGCATGCGCTCTTGGTTTTGTTGTTTTTCCAAGAGACCAAATTACGCCTCTTTATAAACATTATGAGTAGAATTGTAGAATTTTTAAACAATATTTGCGCATCTCATTAAATAGAAAAACCTCTTGCGACTCAGAATTCTAGCTTGTTTACTTTTTCCTTTGGTCGCTTTTGGACAAGTTTCAATTGGTGATTCGCAAGGTTCGGCCTACGTTTCGGACTCCATAAATATTTGCGGGGATAGTAATGGAGAAATATTCTCAATCATAGGCGGCGTAGTGGATTACAGCAAATTTGTCTGGTCTAGCTCCTCAAGTGCAGTATTGCTGCAGTCTCCATACAACAATGATTCATCTAGGGTTTTTGCTAGTTGGAATCAGAGTAATGTCCCTTTTAGTTTTAACCTTATTCTTCAGGATACGGCGCAGAATTCTAGTGATACGCTGCATGTAAATATCAATTCCCTGCCGAACGTTTCGCTAAATAATCATTGGAATTCGATAGTATCGTGTGCTTTTACCGATACCACCGTTTCTGGCGGTAGTCCCCCAGGAGGAATCTACTCCATTATTGGGTACCCCGGTGTTATTAGTAATGACACAGTTTTGAGCCTTGTGGGTCTGGGTACAGGAAACTATGAGCTTATGTACTCCTACACAGATAGTTTGGGTTGTTCTAGTTCAGATACCAACCAGCTCAGTATTGGCCTTTCCTTGTCAGGAGGTGGGGCGAATATTTTAATTTCTGAAGTGTATGGCGCGTCCTCGTCAATATTATTTCCAGTAAACTATGGAAATGGCATCACATATCCGGCCTGTAGTGGTCTGTCTTCGACTACATTCGGAATAAGTTTTACCAATAATTCAGCCGCTTTAGCTGGGAATATTTTACAGATCGACTGGGGGGATGGCTTGGCAGATACTACTGTCGTAGCTGTAGGGTACAGCTATAATCATTTTTATGCTAATTCAGGCTCTTATCCAGTAACGGTCACCATCTCCGATACATTAGGATGTAGTTTCACAACGTCTTTCAACTTATATTTTGGATCAACACAGATTCTAGGCCTTTCCACTCCGGGTAACACTTCGTTGTGTTTTGCTCCTTATGAGGACAGTGTATTCTTTGACTTTCAAGTGCTCAACTGGGAAGGGGACGCGACCGGAACGCAGTACAGATTTAGTTGTAACGATAGTTCTTTGACAAAGGAGGTCTCAGCACCTCTAGTTGTGAACGGCATAGCGGTAAAACCTTGGCTAATTTTCGATGCTTCCGATAGTACATTATCCTACCGCCATTGGTTTCAAAACAGTTCGTGTGGCTTCAATACGATCTTAGGAGGTCAGTCCTATGATAACGTTTTTGCAATTACAGCTACTAAACAATCTCCTTGTGTAGGTTCTCAAAGTACTGCTGCCGTAGGACCTATAGTCGTCTCTCAATCGCCCGAAACAGGTTTGTATGGTGACACTATTGCGTGTGTTGATCAATATATCACCGTACACGATTCTATTCAAGACGGAAATACGATTGTTCCTACCTCCGACGGAAATTTCATTTGTGACACTTCATTCAGCAGAGTATGGTTAGTTTATGATGAATTCGGCAATCCATTAGCACCGGGTACTACGACATACACCGTTGGCTCAGGATCCTCTATGGGTGATACAAATATTTCTCTGAGCTTACCGGGGTTATGGACAAGCGGGAGTTATTCTTTGTCGCTCGCTTTTCATCAAAGAGGTCTATTTAGAATCAAAAAATTACACGGTCTAACCGCAAACGGATCGCAATCCTGTGTTCCGGATACAGCCAGCATATGGGTGTGTGTGGATACACTTTCAGGAATGCGTGTGCTGCAATACATTCCGGATAGCATATGTGTGGACAATGAATACGAAATCATCTTTCAGCATGAAAGTTCGCTATGTTATGATTCATTGACCTACCAAATAAGTATAACTACCCCAAGTGGTACAGTCGTGGATACCTCATTGCTAGATTCGAGGGTCTCTAAGTTTGTTACCCTAGGCAGCACGGGGCAGTACATCATAGAATACACAAGCCCCAATCCTTGTGGAGAAAATAGTATAATCGATACCTTTTATGTGTTTGACGAGCCCAATTACCTATTTAATGCGGATAGCGAAATATGCTCAGATACCTTAGTATTGACAGTAGGTCAAGGGACCTTAGATTTTGGATCGGTTGATCTCTACCGACCAATAGACAGCACTTTCTATACAATAACACCCTCTACCGGCTGGAGACATTTGGGAATAGACACCGTTACTGGCTTTGATATTTTCGCTTTCGACAGTACGGGCTTATTTGAAGTCTACTATGAATTTCATAATTCGTGTGGCTACAATGTAGATACCATAAGTATTACAAACTATGATTTACCTAATTCTGACTTTAGTCTTATTAAAAACCCGGATTGTGGTGTGCTCCACTACTCCGCCGGGGCATTAGATTCTTTGTCAAATAATTCTCATTATTGGTCGTTGTATGCAGATTCTGGTGCCACGCTTGTTTGGACAGACAGTCTTTTTAGCCAGTTTGAGGACTCCATAGCATCCACTCAAATTTATGGTTATGCATGGTACAAACTTCAACACATTGCCGTCACCCCTTTCGGGTGTCGAGATACCACGCAGAAATACATGTTTGTAGTGCCTACTCCACAAGTAGATTTTACCATAAACGCCAGCGATTGTGATACATGGATACCAACCATTGTAAATGCTAGTCAAGGTGATAGTCTTTCCTTTACTTGGAGCGTCCTAGCAATTAATAGCAATAGTTCGCTCGACTCTACTTCAGGACTACAAGATTCGATTCCTTACTTAGTCTTTAACCCTATCTCGTACCCAGATAATGATGAGTCCTATGAAATTAAATTAGTTGGGCTAGGACCGGACGGCTGTGAGTACATAAAAAAAGATACTGTTGTCATTCGTTCGCAGCCACTTGCGGATATGGGTATACCCGATACTATATGTGCAGGTGAATGGTGGCCTTTATATGATTCAAGCGATAGCCATCATGCAATTGTTTCGTACAGCTGGAGTACTTCTGACTCATCAACCATTTTTGATAATAGCAACAGTCAAAACACTAATGTATACGTCCAACGAACAGACTCTTTAATTAAAGCGGTTGCGATTCAGCTCGTTATTACGAATGAATTTTCCTGTACCGACACCTCGATAAGTATACTTTACATTTTACCATCACCGGTTATCAATATTACTATTGATGATTTTGGCTGTGATAGTGTAAGTTTAAGCGATGTTGCTAGCAATCTTACTGACCCAGTGAATTTTGGTGATTCCGTAATATTCACATGGGCTATTACTAACGGCCTTACCGCGATTACCGATACATTTAATGACTTCTTGCCGAACTATCTCTTTACGAATGATACCAATACAGCCATTCCCTATTTTATTTGGCTCGAAGGTATTAATACCCCGGGTTGTTATGATATCGCAATGGACACCATTCTCATACACCCAGATGTAGAGCTTAGCCTAAACACCGCCTCTGGTCTATGTAGTCCAGTGAATATCGATACTGCACTTTTACAAATAACTGTCAATCAAAGTGCTTCTTCCCATTGGACTTGGATTACCGATACCTCTGGAGATACATTGTACTCAGGAAGTACTCTTAACTATCAGCTTGCCAATGCTGGTGATACCGTTTTTGTAACCTATGAAGTGTATAGCGACTGGGGGTGTTCTCCGGATAGAGAAACGGTTATGATCTTCAGCGTGGACGATGGAAATCCTATTTCCTATCCAACGGCTATTTTCAATAACGCTCAAAATTGTTATCCCGATACAGTTTGTTTGGGGGATGCTGTAACCTTCTATTCCACTTCCATTGAACCCACCAATGGGGCCGGAATCAACCAGATAAATTGGGATTTAGGTGCAAACAGCGTGATTGACCAAACAGGGGACACTGCAATCTTTACTTTTAACCAAATCGGCTGGATCAGCATTTGGATGCAGGCTCAAACCATTTCTGGTTGTGACGATGATACCGTGAGGGATATTTATGTTATGCCCGTCCCAACGGTATCTGTTGATTTTGACGATGATAGCCTTTGTGCTCCAATTTCCCCAACCTTTACGCATAGCGACGCAGGCTTTTACGACAGTGTACGGTTTGAATTATACCTTCTAACGGACTCAGGAACCACCAATTTAATACAGACATGGTCAAATGTTCCATCATTACCAGTTCTTCAGCCAACCTATACCGCACATACTCGATACATCTTAAAGAAAATACTCTTAAGCTGCTGTCAAGATATTTCAGATGCAGATACCATTCTAATCAAAACGCCACCGGTAGCTGATTTCTACCCTTTGCCAAATTCAGGCTGTACTGATTTAGATGTTTTTCTGATTCTCGACGGGCAAATTTCTGGTGAAGCAGATAGTGCCTTCATTGATTGGGGCGATGGCTTTTCAAATCCTTGGGTTAGACAGTTAGTTCCTGGACCTAATGGTTTCGAATACTCCTGGCAGCAGCCCAGTCATAATTTTGTTTATGGAGGTGCAGGAGACACAACTTATACCATTTCGTTAACTGTATTTAATGAGTGTGGAGATAGCACTATAACTAAGGACGTGATACTCACGAGCGGGTCGATCTCGGCGGCTTTTACGGCCTCAGACGTAACTGGTTGTGAGCCTTTAACAGTTGATTTCACTAGCCTTGCTTACAATTATGACATCCTAGGTTGGTGTTTTGACTATGATCCAGTCACCAAAACTTGTGATACTGCTATAAGTGTTGCTCCTAATCCTCAATACACCTACGATACGAACGGTACGTATTATGTGGCTCATTTTGCTAGTAATGTTTGTGGCATAGATACTGTTATTCAAACCATAGATGTCTACCCTAATGTTGTAGCTGATTTCTCAAGTTCCAATTTTTTATGTGGCAATGACACTGTGCTTTTTAATAACACAAGTTATTCGAACAACGGAGTAATAAGCGGGTACAAATGGCTGTTTGGCGATGGCGATTCTTCATTTGCTATAAATCCGCAACACGTTTATGATACAGGAGCAGTCTATACTGTAACTCTTTATACTTATTCTAGCAACGGTTGTTTGTCGACAAAAACTAAAGATATAACCATATACGCTACACCAGATATCAGTATTTCTGGTACACCAGCATGCTTGGGTGATACTTCTGATTTTAGTAGCATTATCAACATCACTGGCGGTGGAAGTATTGCCGGGATTTTATGGGATTTTGGAGATGGCAATAGTGCTGTAAGTCAAAACCCCTCTCACTTGTATCAATACGACAGTACGTTCACGGTAAGTCTATTAGTTACAAGTGCAAATGGCTGTACAGATTATGCGGCAACGAATATTTTGGTTAACCCTAGCCCAGCATCATCATTTACACCCCTCATGATTCAAGGGGATAGCTGTAATGTCCCACAAACGTATTCTTTCGTAAATACTACTCAAAACGGAGCTTCCTATGAGTGGGACTTTGATGCGGCAACTTTCCCAGGCATTTTTACGTCAACCCTCAATTCGCCGACCTATACCTACAATTCGGCAAGGAGCTATACCATTAAATTGAAAAGTGAAACTGCCTTTGGCTGCATTGATTCAACTTCGAGACAAATTCAAATAAATAGTTCACTGGGGCTTCCTCCTACAATAAGTCAAAACGGTTGCGTCCCATTGTCTTTAGGGTATACAGATACCAGCGCTATTTCCAATGGGTTAGATAGCATAATCAAAGTAGAATGGTCAATGGGTGATGGTACTGTAATCACGAATTATGCTCCGCCTTTTGGATACAATCATGTATACAATTTGCCAGGAACTTATTCAGTTTACGCTACCGTTACTACAGCTTTAGGGTGTATCACACAGACTGCTCCTGCACTCATATACGTTACTCAGGACCCTACGGCGCAATTCTCCAATGATACGAATGGAGTGAATGGAATGTCTTTCGAAAATCTATCTATTCCACTTGATTCGACGTATTCCTATTATTGGACATTTAGTGATGGACAAGAGAGTTTCGATATTAGTCCAACGATGATTTTTAATCCATCTGCAACGGCTATTGACAGTCTTGAAATTTGTCTCTATGTATCTACGCCTGATAATTGTACAGATTCTATATGTAAACGGATTTGGGTATGGAAATCTTCACTTTTTGTTCCAAATGCATTAGCACCAGAACAATATTTTTCGAATGACGATCAATATTTTTTACCCAAAGGGTTCGGTCTAGCCTCTTATGATCTTTGGATTTATGACAAGTGGGGAAATGAAGTTTTCTACTCCAACGAAATCGCCGCACCGTTTTTTGGACCAGCCGTAGGTTGGGATGGTAATGATCAAAGAACAGGGGAGCCTGCACCAATGGGAGTTTACGCATGGAAAATTCGAGCTACCTTTAGGGACGGTTTTATTTGGACCGGTCAAGAAAATGTGCATGGGATTAAAAGAACTTACGGAACATTAACACTAATTCGATGATGCTACGCAAATTCATTGTCTTCATAGCTTTCTTCGGATATGTTGGTGTTAAAGGTCAAGACATAACAACAGGGCTGTTTGAAACCAATCCACTTTCGTTTAACCCTGCGTATGCAATACCTGGTTACAACGAATGGGTATTCATGGCTAATTCTCGTCAGCAATGGTGGAATTTACCTGGACCCACCCCATTCGCCCCAGCCTACAATGTTAATCGTGCTAGCTTAATAGCTCCTTTTATAAGCAGACAAGAAAAAGGGCTAGGAACAGGATTGAACTGGGTTAACGTATCAAGTGGTGAAGGCAGTTATGAACTTAATGAATTTACCATATCTAATGCGGCTAGATTCAGCGGAAAACTTCGTAAATCCCGATATAGTGGAGCTGCGGGAGTTGGAATAGGAATACGGCAATTATCGCTTGACTGGTCTAAGCTCACTTTTTCGTCTCAGCTAGATCCATTTAATGGTATAATATTCAGTACACCGACTGTGAATCCTAACTTCCCAAACAGCTCAATAAGTGTTAATGCAAATGCGGGAATACGCTTTGCCTATTCGTTTCAAACCCGAAATAGGAGTGTAATGGGTCTAAAAGCAGGGTTGGCAGGTTTTCAACTTAATGCACCTGCAATTTCTTTTTTTAATGAAACCAGTAGACTTGACCCAAGATATGTCGGGCATCTATCTATGGTATATATGCCAAAGAAGAAAAGAGGACTTTTTTCTAAATCATTCGCCAATTATTTTCATTTAGGGTACGTTGCACAATTTCAAGGTCCGCTAACCACACATGAGACGAGACTTGGCACAAGTGTAAATGGTATCCTGAACTTTTATGGTGGAATTCGGAGAAGAAATTTTCTGCCTACAGCAACTAAAATAGACGCTACCTATTGGTCCGCTCAAATAAATTTAAGCCAATTCATTCTCTCTATGGGATATGAGTTTACCATTAGTGAATTAAATCAAACCCGGACAAGAGGAACAACCGAACTGGGTTTAATCTTACCATTGAATAAACTCACTGATTTATTCGCAAAGCAAAAAAGCGAACCTTGCTATGCGGACTACATCCTAACTCATAGCGACTTTAGATCTGTGGAGCAGTTCAATAGCAAAACCTCCTTCTGGGGTAAAGAATTTACACCAGTATCTTTCGTTTTCTAAAACAAAGAATTTTAATCCCACCTAGATTTAGGTGTGTTTTTCTGTTCTTTTACTTACATTTGCACCCCTCTTCGAGGAGCTTAAACCGCTAGAATAACACTGATACACAGCACAGATGGTACCTGAAGCTAAAATTTTTGCCGGTAGACACACGATGCACCTTGCAGCTCAAATTGCAAAGCAGTATGGTGTACCTATGGGCAATGTGAAGATCACAGAGTTTAGCGACGGTGAAATTTGTCCTTCTTTTGAAGAGACTGTGCGAGGAACACGTGTTTTTTTAATTCAAAGCACCAACCCGCCTGCAGACAACTTGATGGAGTTATTGTTATTGTGTGACGCTGCAAAACGTGCCTCTGCAAAACACATTACAGCTGTAATTCCTTACTTTGGTTTAGCACGTCAAGACCGCAAGGATAAACCAAGAGTCCCGATAGGCGCGAAACTAGCAGCTAAGATGTTGATGGCAGCAGGTGCCACGCGCATCATGACCATGGATTTGCACGCTGATCAGATTCAGGGATTCTTTGAAGTACCTGTCGATCATTTGTTTAGCTCGGCGTTGTTTATTCAAGATATTGATCGAAAAGAGCTTAGTGATTTGTGCATCGCTTCTCCTGATATGGGAGGTGCAAAACGAGCACATGCCTATGGTCGTAAGCTAGAAGCGGAGGTAGTAATTTGCTACAAACAACGCAAAAAAGCCAATGTCATTGATAAGATGACCGTTATCGGAGAGGTTGAAGGTAAAAATGTCATTCTCGTTGATGACATGGTCGATACCGGCGGTACGCTATGTAAAGCAGCAGAAATGCTAAAAGAAAAGGGCGCAAAGACCGTTCGTGCGTATTGCACACATGGCGTGTTAAGCGGTCCAGCACAAGAGCGCATTGCTCAGAGTGCTTTGGAGGAATTAGTCATAACTGATACCATTCCTCAAATTAGTAAGAACCCAAAGATCCGTGTGATCTCCGTTGCTGAAATGTTTGCTCAGGTGATGAAAAATGTTCACCACCATGAGAGTATTTCAGGACACTTTATAATGTAATACCCGAATAAACTAGATCAGATGAAGTCTGTTGAAATTCAAGGAAACGAAAGAACCAACTTTGGTTCAAAATACGCTCAACTAGAGCGTAAAGCGGGCAACGTACCGTGTGTTATTTACGGTGGCGAAGCACCTATTCACTTCTCTGCACCTACGCTTGCCTTCAAAGGCTTGGTATATACTGCTGAGGCAAAAACTGCGAAAGTAACTGTAGGAGATACTACTGTTGAAGCCGTGATTCAAGATTTACAGTTCCACCCGGTAACTGACCAGTTGATACACATTGACTTCATCCAGTTGGTAGAAGGCAAGCCGGTAACAATGGACATTCCAGTAGTTCTGCACGGTCAAGCACTCGGTGTATTGAACGGTGGTAAATTGAAGAGTGTTCTTCGCAAGCTAAGCCTTCGCGCAGTTCCAGGCCAATTGCCTGAGAGCATTGATTTAGACATCAACGATCTAAGAATAGGGAAGTCTATTCGTGTAAGCGATGTGAAATCTAAAGGGTTTGAGATCCTCAATGCTTCAACTGCAGTAATCGTCACAGTTCAGAAAGCACGTGGCGCTGTTGACGAAGACGAAGAAGGTGCTGAAGAAGGTGCTGAAGAAGGTGCTGAAGAAGGCGCTGAAGCTACAGCAGAAGCTGCTGCTGAATAATTTTTACCTTTACGGGTATGAAGAAATTCCTCATTGTAGGCCTAGGTAATCCTGGCGCCGAATATGAAAATACCCGTCATAACATAGGTTTTTTGACATTGGACGCCTTCGCGAAGGCGTCCAATGTTGTTTTCGAACCTGGGCGCTACGCGCTGACGGCAGTGGCTAAGATTAAAGGACGTACGTTTCGATTAATTAAGCCAACCACCTTCATGAACCTTAGTGGAAACGCAGTACGCTATTGGATGCAGGAGGAAAATATTCCTATTGAAAATGTTTTAGTCATCGTGGATGATCTGGCTTTGCCATTGGGCGCAGTGCGCATTCGTGAAAAAGGTTCAGATGCAGGGCATAATGGCTTGAAAGATATTCAAGCGAAATTGGGCCGTAATGACTATCCTCGACTCAAATTCGGTATTGGCAACGACTTTTCTAAGGGACGTCAAGTAGACTATGTCCTCGGCGAATGGAATAATGATGAAATGCTAGACCTCCCTGGTCTTATGGAGCACTGCGTTAAAGCCATACAAAGTTTCGCACTCGCAGGTACAAGACTTACCATGACCCAATTCAATAAGAAATGACCAAGGCCCAGCGCATCTTGGCCTTCTATCATGGGTTAGACTTTGATCACACTTACCTGGATGACGATTTAGCTGTGCTCAATCCATTTGAAGGCGCCAGTCCAGCGCAAGGACAGGCCCTCTCCGATTTCTATCATGCGTTTTACAGCGACAACAAGCCACGGAATTTAATATTAGGTATTAATCCCGGAAGACTCGGTGCTGGAGCCACTGGTATTCCGTTCACAGATACCAAACGTCTTGTAGAATGCGGCATTTCTTTTGACGCCTTCACTACACACGAACCTAGCTCCGTATTCGTTTACGAGGCGATTGAAGCTTTTGGTGGTGCTAAAACATTCTATCAGGACTTTTTTATCGGATCGGTTTGTCCCTTAGGCTTTACTATTCGAAAGAAGGGCAACTGGGTTAATTTCAATTATTACGACCGGACCAGTTTCGCGAAAGCGCTTGCACCCTATCTCCTCAAACAAATTCGAGCTCAAATTGAATTGGCTGGTAAGAACGAACGAATTATCGTCTTTGGCACAGGTAAGAATTTAAAATTTCTGACCCAATTGAACAAAGAGTTCCATTTTACCCCTGAATTAGTCCCCTTAGAGCATCCGCGTTACATCATGCAATACAAATACCGTGATCGCGAAACTTACATCACGAAATACCTCGAAGCCTTTTCCGTATAATTCACAGCTTCGTCCCCAGTTACATTAAAAAATACCGCTTTGCCGTAAGGAGCCGATCTATGATATTAAAAAAGCCACCCCAATAAAGGAGTGGCTTTCGTATTTATACGATATACGCAAATAAATTACATCATTCCCATACCGCCGCCCATGCCGCCACCTGGAGGCATTGCTGGCTCTTCCTTAGGAATCTCAGTAATCGTAGCTTCTGTAGTCAACAACAATCCTGCAACTGATGCTGCATTTTCGAGCGCAACACGCGTCACTTTCGTCGGATCGATAACACCTGCATCATACATGTTTTCGTAGACGTCTGTCTTTGCATTGAAACCATAGTCGTCTTTGCCTTCTTTTACTTTGGCAACGACCACAGAGCCTTCTAGACCTGCATTGTGCACAATCTGACGCAACGGCTCCTCGATTGCTTTTGCAATAATCTGAATACCTGTACTCTCATCATCGTTGTCACCTTTTAGGTGCTCTAAGACTGAGCTTACGCGAACGAAAGCTACACCACCGCCTGGAACAAAACCTTCTTCGACCGCGGCTTTAGTTGCTGCTAGTGCATCGTCAACACGGTCCTTCTTCTCCTTCATTTCCACTTCAGAGGCAGCACCAACATAAAGTACAGCAACGCCACCTGCGAGCTTCGCTAGACGCTCTTGTAGTTTTTCACGGTCGTAATCTGAAGTTGTGTTTTCAATTTGCGCCTTGATTTGGTTCACACGGCTTGCAATAGCAGCGCTTTCACCAGCACCGTTTACTAAAGTAGTGTTGTCCTTATCTATGGTCACTTTTTCTGCCGTTCCTAGCATCTCCATAGTCGCTCCTTCAAGCGTCATACCGCGCTCCTCAGAAATGACTTGACCGCCAGTTAAGACGGCGATATCCTCGAGCATTGCCTTACGACGGTCGCCGAATCCTGGTGCTTTAACAGCAGCGATTTTGAGTGAGCCGCGAATACGGTTGACCACCAATGTTGCCAATGCCTCACCATCCACATCTTCTGCGATGATCAACAATGGACGACCACTTTGTGCCGCCGGCTCTAACACAGGAAGTAGTTCCTTCATAGAGCTTACTTTCTTGTCGTAAATCAGAATTAATGGGTTCTCTAATTCAGCAACCATCTTCTCAGTATTGGTTGTGAAATAAGGGCTCAAGTATCCACGATCAAACTGCATTCCTTCAACCACATCAACGTAGGTTTCCGTTCCCTTCGCTTCTTCCACAGTAATAACACCTTCATTTTTCACTTTGACCATTGCCTCAGCGATCAATTTACCAATAGTACTATCGTTGTTTGAAGAGATACACGCTACTTGCTCGATTTTACTGTTGTCATCACCAACTTCCTGGCTCAATGACTTTAATTCAGCAACTAGCGCTGAAACTGCTTTATCGATACCGCGCTTCAAATCCATTGGATTCGCTCCTGCCGCCACGTTCTTCAAACCGTGATGATAAATGGCTTGAGCCAAAACAGTAGCTGTAGTAGTTCCATCACCTGCGATATCTGCAGTTTTAGAAGCCACTTCTTTTACCATCTGTGCTCCCAAGTTCTGCAACTTATCTTCGAGCTCAATTTCTTTCGCAACAGTGACTCCGTCTTTGGTGACGTGCGGTGCACCGAATGCTTTTTCTATGATTACGTTACGGCCTTTTGGACCTAGAGTCACTTTTACCGCATCTGCCAATGCGTCCACACCTGCTTTCAGGCTGTTTCTTGCATCTACGTCAAATGAAATTTCTTTTGCCATGATTTATGGTTTTTTCGTTTGATTAAACAATTACCATGATGTCTGCCTCACGCATAATGAGGTAATCACCATTTTCATACTTGAACTCAGTGCCGCTGTACTTACCGTACAATACTACGTCACCAACATTTACAGTCATAGGCTCATCTTTTTTACCTGGGCCCACGGCTACTACCGTACCTTTTTGAGGCTTCTCTTGCGCTGTATCAGGAATAATGATTCCAGATGCAGTCGTAGTTTCAGCAGCTGCAGGTTCAATGATTACTCTATCAGCTAATGGACGAATGTTTAAATCTGCCATGATTTATGTTTTTTGTTAAGTTTCCACCTTTCTACATGGAATTTTGTGCCAAAGCATTTTCTGTGTCAGAGTGTCATCGCGCGGCCGTCGCCGCGCGAAATTTTGGCACATAAAAAATAAAAACCCACGCAGCGGAGCTGCGCGGGTTGTATTGTAAAGTCAAATTGACCGATTATTCTACGCTCTCCGGCATTCCTTCTAAAGGTACCTCACCAGTAGGTGCAGCTTGACCCGCAGGCGCTGCAGGCATCTGCGGCTGAAACGGCATAGCATCCTCAACTTGTTCGTTAATCAAGGTATCTTCTAAAACAACATCTGTATCCGTTGTAACAAGGTTCATACCGATCACAAGAACGAACAAACCAATGACCAAGGCCCAAGTTGCTTTGTCTAAAAAGTCCGTTGTCTTTTTAACACCGCCCAACATCTGTGGGCTATCACCTCCAAAAGCAGAGCTCAAACCACCGCCTTTAGGATTTTGAACGAGAATCACCAAAACGAGTAAGATCGACACTACTACGATCAATATGGAGAATAATGCTGTCATGAGTTCTTTTCTTTCTTAATTGCTCTAATTCGGTCGGCAAAGAAACTACTTTTTTCCGGGTATTTCAAACTTAGTACCTCGTAGGATTTAATTGCCTTATCAAAAAGACCTTGCTTCAAGTAAATCTCTGCCAATGTTTCGGTTACGAAGCGCCCTTGGCCATCTGCCTCCAGGCTAAATACGTTTATTTTTCCGTCGCGCTTGTTTCCTTCAAACTTAGGTAAATCGCGAATAATTTTTTTAATATCTGGCCCTTCCGCCGTCGCCTTTTTAGTTGAAGAACCAGCGGTTGACACAACCTTCGATTCTGCATTTAACCACTGCAGAAAGGATGCCTTTTCACTGAACGGCATCTCACGTTCTTCAGGCGCCTCCCAAGCCGGAGATTCCTCTAACGACTGTGCTACTGCGTGTGAATCCTGTGTTGGAGAGTTTTTTAAATCGGTTTCCAATTCAAACGAGGGTACGTCGATGGCGATTTTCGCGGTCTCAGTATCTGTGTTTGACTGACTCAACGATGATGGTTCATTCGTTTCTTTTGCCTCAACAGCTTTCTTTTCGGCAGTTAACGGGGATCGATTGGTATCCTCTTTCTTTTGCGATTCGGCTGGATTAACGACTGATTTTTCCGGTGCATCTTTACCGCGTAAAGCACGAGATCTCAGAATAGCATTTCGTGTAGCCTCCGGCAAGCGTGATAGATCTTCGGGAACTCCGGTTGCTTTCTTTGGGGCAACAGGTTTTGTTGCCTTTGTTTTAGTCGCATGGGAAGCCGATGCTTTCTTCGTTTTTGTCTTTTTTACTACCGGCGTCTTTTTCTCAACCTCAGCCGATTCAGAGGACGCGGCGATTTTTTCAATTGGACTAGCAATAGCCGCATCGCTCAATTTTGCTTCAATAGGAGCTGCTATACTCGTATGACTTTCAAAATATACTTTTAAAGCCTCTCGGTTTGGTGTAGCAATAGCAGTACGCTTTACTTGGGCTGGCGACAAATAACTTTCTTGCTGCTGCAACGCTTTCATGTAAAGTGCTTGTAATGGTGCGGCATAAGGAAAATCCGATACCGCCTGTTTGAGCATAGCAAGCTCTGACGTATTTAAACGCTCAGGGTGGGCATATAATTCTTCGATTTTCTTTGCGTTCATCTACCAATTAGCAATAGCCCGGTTTAAAATATCTTCGGTCAATTCCTTCATAATCTCCGCTGCCAATTCTGTTTCAATATCGGAAAAATTCAAATCCGCATCGTAATCTCTAGATCGGCTAAAACGTTGCTCAAAACTGTTTTCATCGGCGAGTCTATTCTCAAAGGAAACCTTAACTGAGATGGTAAAACGCATCTGAGCAACCTCACTCGGGCCGCGCGCCGCCTGTGGACGTAAACTGTAGTCAACTATGGCCCCTGAAAACTCCATATCGGCCGGCCCCTCAACCAAACCCAATGAAGTTTGCTGTACAAAGATGTCTTTTAACGATTCAGTGAAAATCTGTGACATCTCGGGATTTACAATCGCTGCCGTATTGTCGAAGAAATCTACATTCAATGTTTTTGCTTCCCCTACATTTCCCCCAGTAAAGCTGAAGCCTCCCTTACACCCTGAAAGGATGAGGATAAACAGCATTGCGGGAAGGAAAGAAAATATGCGCATTATTCTAGGTTATATTGTTTAATTTTCCGGTACAAGGTACGTTCAGATATGCCCAATTCTTTGGCAGCAGCCTTTCGTTTTCCTTGCGTCTTATCCAATGCCTTTTTGATTAATTCAATTTCTTTGTCGACCAGGCTCAGGTTCTCAATTTCGATCGTGTGCTCATCGTCTTCAAATGCATCGTATTCGTCGGGATTTATAAAAGAAATGTCGTTAGGCCCATTTCCAGTATACGGCGTCACTGACGAACGCTCGGTATATTCAGCACCAATCTGTGGGTATTCGCGCTGCACGCCCTCATAGAAGCCTTCACCATTCTGGACCGCCTTTTTTAGGGCATTTAATTCCGAACGCATCTCGAACAAAAGTTTATACAAAGCTTCGCGCTCTTTTGCGAAATCAGCATTGCTCACGCCATCACTGACTCGAGAATTGGCCAATGCAGGAAGGTTCGGCGCATCCACCTCAGGCAAATAGGCCTTGAGCACTTCCTTACCCACTAGACGCGTCGTCTCGATCACACTCATTTGCTCAGCCAAGTTGCGCAACTGACGAATGTTTCCTGGCCAGCGGTAATGCTCTAACAATCGCACTGCCTCATCGTCCAGGCGCAGCGGTGGAAGATGGTATTTATTGGCAAAGTCCGCAGCGAATTTTCGGAACAGCAAATGAATATCAGATGGACGCTCCCGCAATGGTGGCAGATGAATTTCTACGGTATTTAATCGGTAATACAAATCCTCACGGAATTTGTGATTTTTGATGGCATTGATCATACCCACATTCGTGGCTCCTACGACACGCACATCTATTTTATTCGCTCTTGAAGCACCGACACGAATAAATTCACCCGTCTCTAGGACGCGTAATAATCGGACCTGAGATGGCATAGGCAGCTCGCCCACCTCATCTAAAAAGATCGTACCCGCATCGGCCTCCTCAAAATATCCTTTACGCGCTCCAGTTGCTCCGGTAAAAGCCCCTTTTTCATGACCGAAAAGTTCTGAATCTATGGTTCCTTCTGGAATAGCACCGCAGTTCACTGCGATGTAAGGGTTGTGTTTTCTGTGGCTCAGTGCATGAATAATCTTCGGTATGCTCTCTTTACCTACGCCACTCTCTCCGGTGACGAGCACGCTGATATCTGTCGGCGCAACTTGCACGGCTTTCTCTAAGGCGCGGTCCAACAATGGACTTACCCCAATAATTCCGAAACGTTGTTTGATGCTCTTGATATCTGACATAGCTTGAATTTATTTAAGCCTCTGGATTTGCTACTACTGAACCCAACAATGTGGCCGTAGTACAACTGTTAATCTTAACATGAACGAAGTCGCCTGGTTTAAAATCGTGACGATCAAAAACGACCACACTGTTCGTATCCGTTCGTCCAAACAATTGTGCCTCGCTTTTCTTAGAGGTTCCTTCTACTAAAACTTCAAAAGTCTTACCGACCATTTGTTCGTGACGGTATAAACTGTGTTTGCTTTGTAATTGGATGATTTCCGTTAAGCGACGTTTCTTAATCGCTTCAGGAATGTCGTCTTCTAATTTTCTCGCAGCATACGTATTGGGACGTTCGCTGTAGAAGAACATGTAACCGAAATCGTATTTCACAAAATCCATAAGACTCAAGGTCTCTTGATGATCCTCTTCTGTTTCCGTTGGGAATCCTGAAATCATATCATGGCTGATAGCGCAGCCAGGAATAATACTGTGAATGCGGTCGATAAGCCCCATATATTCCTCGCGGTTGTGTCCGCGGTTCATCAATTCTAAGATGCGCGACGAGCCCGACTGCACCGGTAAATGGATGTAATTACAGATGTTCTTGTATTTCGCAATGGTTTCCAGCACATCGTCGCGCATGTCTTGTGGATTCGATGTGGAAAAGCGAATACGCATGTGCGGTACTGCTTCTGCAACCATAGACATGAGATCTGCAAAATGCACTGCACTTGCCTTGGCAAGGTCAGAAGCTTTGTCATAGTCTTTTTTCAAACCGCCACCATACCATAAGTAGCTGTCCACGTTTTGCCCTAATAAGGTGATTTCCTTGTATCCGCGTTTCGATAAATCCAATACTTCGTCTACAATGGTCTGCGGATTACGCGAACGTTCACGGCCACGAGTAAACGGTACCACACAGAACGTACACATGTTATCGCAGCCACGAGTAATGGACACGAAGGCGCTAACACCGTTGCCACCTAAACGAACCGGCTCAATATCATCATAGGTTTCCTCTTTACTCAAGATGACATTTACCGCTTTTCTTCCACCGTCCAATTCCTGTAAAAGGTTCGGCAAATCACGATAGGCATCAGGCCCGACAACTAAATCGACCAATTTCTCCTCCTCTAAAAGTTTACCTTTTACTCGCTCTGCCATACAACCCAACACCCCGATTTTCATATCTGGGTTCTTTTTCTTGTGATTGTTGAAATGGTTCAGTCGATTGCGAACAGTTTGTTCCGCTTTATCACGAATAGAACAGGTGTTCAGCAGCACTAAATCTGCCTCTTCCGAATTCTGTGTAGTTGTGAATCCTTCTTTACCTAACACTGAGGCTACGATCTCGCTATCTGAGAAATTCATCTGGCAACCGTATGACTCGATGTAGAGTTTCTTTGTGCCCGTTGGGTTTTTGGTTTCGAGAACCGTTCCGTCGTGTTCATGTGGGTTCTTATCGCCCTCGGCGTAGAGACCCCTTCCGCTTGCGCGCTTTGTCTTTGCTTCCATAATTGTATTCCGCTCAAAACTTTACTTTCTTTCGCAGAGGTACAAAGATACAAGCAATACTGACAATTTGTCCGATTTTAAAAAATCTATTACGTAGTAATACTGAATCCTCGAAAACCACTCCATTATATAAGGAGTTGAAAGTTGCCGATTTTTAGCCTTTACTTTGCGGCAATAATTAAAATGCACCCCGCATCCTATGGCAAAGAATCTCGTAATCGTTGAGTCACCTGCAAAGGCAAAGACCATTCAGAAATACCTAGGCGCCGATTTCCAAGTCCTGTCCTCGTATGGACACATTCGCGATTTGTGCGATAAAGGAATGGCCATTGACATTGAAAATAACTTCCAACCGGAATATTGTGTTTCAAAAGACAAAACCAGTCTAGTCAAAGAGCTTAAAGCAGCTGCGAAGAAAGTGGATAAAGTGTGGCTCGCTTCGGATGAGGACCGCGAAGGAGAAGCTATCGCATGGCACCTTTACGAAAGTTTGGGCCTAAAGGATGGAAATACGGAACGCATCGTATTTAACGAGATTACCAAAACAGCCATCCTTCGTGCAGTTGAGAATCCTAGAAAGATTAACAAAGAATTGGTCGATGCCCAACAAGCACGCCGCGTTTTAGACCGACTGGTAGGTTATGAACTGAGCCCCGTACTTTGGAAAAGTATTCAGCGCGGTTTAAGTGCAGGACGTGTTCAAAGTGTAGCCGTTCGCTTAATCGTAGAGAAAGAAAGAGAAATTGAGGGCCATGAGGTAACCTCAAGCTATAAAGTCAGCGGAATTTTCAGCGATGGAAAAATCAGCTTTAAAGCCGATGTAAGTACCAATTTCAAGACGCAAGAAGAAGCAAAAGTCTTTTTGAACGGTTGTGTTGGCGCAACATATGAAGTAGAGAGTGTTGAAATGCGTCCAGGTAAACGCAGCCCTGCAGCACCTTTTACAACCTCAACGTTGCAACAAGAAGCGAGCAGAAAACTAGGCTTTAGTGTAAGTCAAACAATGACACTTGCGCAACGCCTCTATGAAGCGGGACACATCACTTACATGAGAACGGATAGCTTTAATTTGAGTAACGATGCGATTGCAGGTATCGCGGCACATGTTGAGCAGAGTTATGGTCCAGAATACCATCAAGCACGCAAGTTTGCTACGAAAAATAAAGGCGCTCAAGAGGCGCACGAAGCTATTCGTCCTACCAACTTTGCAAATAGTATGGCTGGTGGAGATGACCGCCAGAAAAAACTTTATGACCTGATCTACAAACGCACCATTGCCTCACAAATGGCTGATGCGAAATTGGAAAACACTACTATCAAACTATTCAATCAGGGACACCGTGATGCGCAGCGCTTTACTGCACGTGGTCAGGTGATCAAATTTGACGGTTTCATTCGAGTATATCAAGAAGGTACGGATGACGAGAGCACGGATGAATTAGACGGTCAACTGCCGGCTGTAAAAGAAGGGAACACTTTAACTTCAAAAGAAATTACTGCGACCGAACGCTTCACTAAGCATACACCTCGTTATACGGAAGCCTCTTTAGTAAAGAGATTAGAAGAGCTTGGCATTGGTCGTCCATCGACTTATGCACCGACCATTTCTACCATTCAAAAGCGAAACTATGTCATCAAGGACAGTCTTGAGGGCAATAAGCGTGAATACCATGTATTAAGTGCAACGGCCGAAGGAGTTACTGCTCGTGTAGATACTGAAACCTATGGAGCTGATAAGAATAAATTGTTCCCTACAGACATCGGTAGCGTGGTAACGGATTTCTTACTCGAGCACTATGGCTTGATCATGGATTACCAATTCACTGCAAAAGCAGAAGCCAACTTCGATACCGTGGCTGCTGGGAAAATCGGCTGGCAAGACAGCATTAAGGAGTTTTACGGCGAATTCCATCCACTTATTGAAAATGCACCTGAAAATGCGCGTGCAAGTCGAGTTTTAGGCGAGGAGCCGGGCACTGGTGAACCAGTTTATGTCAAACTTGCGCGCTACGGGTTTGTATTCCAATTCGGTGATGGTGATGAAGAAACCAAACCACGTTTCAAGAAGCTCCCTCATGGTGTTGGTTTTTATGATGCCACCCTAGAAATGGCATTGCGCAAGGAAATTCTTCCACGTATCGTCGGTGATTATAAGGATCTTGAAGTAAAAGCAAACGTTGGTCGCTATGGCCCGTACGTCATGTGGAATAAGAAATTCTACAGCCTTACAGAAGACGCGCCCGAAACAGTAAGTCTTGAAAAGGCGGTAGCGGTAATTGAAGAAAAAGAGGCTGGTGCAGCGAACAACACGATTGCTGAATTTACTGAAGAGCCATTGATTCAAGTCCTTAAAGGGCGCTATGGACCGTACATCAAATCTGGAGGAAAGAATTTTAAGATTCCTAAAGACACTGATCCGGAAACTTTAGACCGCGCCGCTTGTGAAGAACTTATCAAAGCAGGCCCTTCAAAGCGTCGGGCAAAGCGCAAATAAGGTTCTAAATTGGTCGGGTAAATGATTTGCCCGTGGAACATCTCAGCCCTGTACCTGAAAGTGTTATCGATGCACTTCCCGTTTTAGACGCCAATCAGTTGGGACGAAGCATTCGTCGCCATACTGAAATGGAGGGTCTACCCGACCTAGATGGCATTAAAGTAGCCATTGTTGGGGTTCAAGAAGATCGTAGAGCTTATCGCAATGTAGGTTGTGACGGTGCTGCCGATGCTATACGACCATTCCTATACCAGTTGTACAAAGGAAAATGGGACTACGGTATAGCCGACTTGGGTAATCTTTACAAGGGCGAACGTCATACAGACACATTACTTTCACTCAAGGAAATCGCTCAAGAATTACTCCAGAGGCAGATTATATTGATCACTATCGGCGGCTCCCAGGAACTTACCTACGCGAATTACCGCGGTTATGATTCGCTGGAACAAACCGTGAATATTGTCAGCGTTGATGCTCGACTTGACGTCGGCTCAGAAGGGCGCGATTTAGACCACCAGAGCTACGTTTCCCATCTCGTACTCCAAGAACCCCACAATCTCTATAACTTCACCAACCTTGGCTACCAGACTTATTTTAACAGCCCGGAAGAAATTAGACTCATAGACAAACTTTTTTTCGAAGCAGTCCGACTAGGTCAAATACAAAATCAAATAGCACGTACAGAGCCCTTCTTGCGCGACGCCGACTTAGTCAGTATCGATATGAGCGCAGTGCGTCAAAGTTATAATCCAGGAACATTTTATACTTCGCCACATGGATTAAGCGGTGCGGATTTGTGTGCGATCACCCGTTATGCGGGCATGAGTGATCGACTAACCCAGTTGGGACTTTTTGAATACAATCCAAGGCTCGATCGAAATGGTCAAAGCGCACACCTTTGTGCCCATGCCTTGTGGTATTTTTTCGAAGGTGTATCACTGCGCTTTGGTGATTATCCTATCGGCTCGCGTCTCAATTATGAAAAATACACGGTTTTGGTAGACGACGAGGATGAAGTTCACTTTCATAAAAGTCCTGCGAGCGGACGCTGGTGGATAGAAATTCCAAAAGGAGGGCCAGATTCCAACAGAAGTACTCTAGTGCCCTGTGATTATGAAGATTATACAGAAGCATTGAATGGAAAAATACCCTCGAGATGGTGGAAGGCGCAGCAAAAAGCGTGATAACTAACCGATAAATGTGTCGTTCGCAAAGGAATTTTTCTATCTTTAGCGGCAACTGAAAATATGTTTGCGCAAAACCACATGAAAAAAACCCGTATCGCCCTGTTTGCAATACTCTGCACCTCAGCCCTTTGGGCTCAGCAAGATGTGCAGTTCACGCAGTTTGCAAACAATAAAATCTTCTACAATCCAGGCGTTACTGGAGCAGGAGACGCCATTTGTCTTTCCGCAGCACACCGTTCGCAGTGGGTGGGATTCGACAATGCGCCGACCACACAGAACTTTTCTTCGAATATCCCGTTGAATATTCTGCATGGAGGACTAGCTCTGAATTTTACGAACGATATGATTGGTTATTTCCAGGACATTACTGTTGGCGTAGGTTACGGTTACCAAATGGACCTTGCGGGAGGTACACTCGGTTTAGGGCTTCGCGCTGACTTCAGAAATAAAAACGTTACATCAGGCGTTTGGGCACCGCCTCAAACCATGAATGACCCGTCTTTAGTTGCTTTAGGCGGCACCTCGATGGCGACTGATTTATCTTTCGGCGCTTATTACCAGCAAGAAACTTGGTACGCAGGATTAAGCAGTACTCGTTTACTTGAGACTAAAGACATCTTAAATGCCACAGGAGGTAGTGCAAATGCACAAATCCGTGGACAACGTCATTATTACTTAATGGGAGGCTATAATCTTGACTTAGAAAACGGAATTGTACTTCAACCCGCGGTTATGGTGAAAACGGATTTAGTAACCACCCAGCTAGATATAAACGCAGCTGCAACTTATAATAATCAGATTTGGGGAGGCGTTACCTATCGTGTATATGATGCATTAGCTATCATGGCCGGTTATCAAATCACCAAAGATTTACGTGCAACGTACTCTTATGATCTTACGACCTCTTCGCTTGCAAATTCGAGTAGTGGTTCGCATGAAATCATGATGAGTTACTGTTTTACAATAGAAATACCACCTAAAGAAAAAGGTAGTTACAGAAACCCTATATTTTTGTAATATAGCGGCTTGCTTAAAAAATGAATAAAGTAGAAATACATAGATTTATGAAAAAGTTCCTCTTAGGGATGGCGTCTATAGCACTTCTAGCCTCTTGTGGCAGCAGTGATCATGGCGAATTGGTTGGTGTTCAAAACCGTCCTACCTGGTACCCTAGCGAGCCCTACGGTATGGTGTACATTCCACAAGGATCATTCACTATGGGTAACCATGATGAAGATGTTCCTTACTCGTACACAGCCCCTGCGAAGGTGGTAAGCGTACCCCCATTCTACATGGACCAAACTGAGGTTACGAATAACGAATACCGTCAATTCGTGCGTTGGGTGCGTGATTCCATAACTCGTACGCGTCTAGCTGAAGGTTTGGTAGAAGACTTTGAGTACACAGATTTAGCAGAAATGGAAGATCCGACGTTTTTCCAAGAGTATGTAGCATTGAACTATCCAGACAGCATGATGCGCCGTTTGGATTGGGACCCTTACCTCGAGTGGGATAAAGACCGCTACCCATCTGCAGAATACACGGAAGTGATTGAAAGTATGTACCTCGCTCCTGAAGAGCAATGGTTGGGTTACCGCCACATGGACACACGTCAATTGAACTACACCTATTTCTGGATCAACAAGCAGAAAGCAGCGAGCAAACTCAACCGTGTTGAATTTGACTATAAAGATCAGGACGGTGATGGTGAATTGTTCGGATACCGTGACTACGTAAAAGATACCCAAGCGGAGAGCAATCGTGCTTCTTTCTTTGAGAAGGAAACCATTAATGTTTACCCAGATACATTAGTATGGGTTCATGATTTCACATACAGCTTCAACGAGCCGATGCACGATAAATACTTCTGGCACCCTGCTTATGACGAATATCCCGTGGTAGGTGTTAGTTGGAGACAAGCACGTGCATTTGCCAACTGGAGAAGTAAATACCGCAGAGATTATCTCAAACGTGCGGGTGAGCTAATGGAACACGACTTCCGTCTTCCGACAGAAGCAGAATGGGAGTATGCAGCCCGTGGCGGTGAAGAACTAACTACTTTCCCTTGGGGTGGTCCTTATGCGACGAACAGCGCAGGTTGTTACCTTGCTAACTTTAAACCACGTCGTGGTAATTTAACAGCAGATGGTGGTTTCTACCCTGTAAAAACTACAGCATACTCTCCTAACGGATACAACCTGTATTGCATGTCCGGAAACGTGAGCGAATGGACTTCAACTGCTTTTGACGTTCAGTCCTTCGCTTTTGCGAGCGATGTAGCACCTGAGTTACAATACAATGCATTCGAGGATGAAACTGAAACGATGAAACGCAAAGTGATTCGCGGCGGTTCTTGGAAAGATGTTGCGTACTTCATGCAGCTGGGTGCAAGAGATTATGAATACCAGGATACTGCAAAAAGCTATGTTGGTTTTCGTACCGTACAAAGTTTTATCGGTCGCGACCTTAAAGATTTTTAAAATAACCCTATCACTAAATACCACAACTATAACTATTGAATTATGGCACTAATTGATGTAAACGGTAAGAGATTTAAGAATTTTATGGCAAAATTGTACGGTATTGGTGCAGCTGTCGTAATTCTCGGAGCCCTATTTAAAATTATGCACTGGGAAGGTGCTAATTACATGCTTGTTCTTGGTCTTGGAACAGAAGCAGTGATTTTCTTTTTCTCGGCCTTTGAGAAGCCAGCCACTGAATACGATTGGTCATTAGTCTATCCTGAACTAGCTACTAACAATGGTGCTGAGCGTTCGTTGAGCGTTGTAGATCAATTGGATAATGCGTTACAAGACGGCGGTATCGATTCTGCGTTGATAGAACGTCTAGGCGAAGGCATGCGTTCCTTGAGCGAGACGGCAGGCTCATTATCCGGTACTGTTGACGCCGCTGGTGCAACAGCAGCGTACAGCGAGCAACTGAACAGTGCTGCTAGTAATATGGAAAATCTTAATGCGCTGTATGCGGTTCAACTCGAGAACGCAACTGCGCAGGTAGAACGTCAAAACGATGTTATGGAAAAATTGAGCGGCGCTTCTACAAACGCAGAAGGTCTTGCATCGCAACTCCAAAACTTGCAAGGCAACCTTGAGTCACTTAACAGTGTCTACGGTGGAATGCTTACGGCTATGGGGAAATAATTGGGTAACGAATAACTATCCTAGTTAACTAACCCTAAACAAACGGAATAACATGGCAGGAGGAAATTTATCACCACGTCAGAAAATGATCAACATGATGTATCTCGTGTTGACTGCGCTTTTGGCCCTTAACGTTTCACGTGAGGTCATGGATGCGTTCTATGAGGTCATGATTGGTCAAGAAGCATCCATTGAAACTATAGAAGATCAGAACGCTTCTTTGTACGCAGCTTTCAAAAGAGCAGCGGACGAAAACGAAGTTAAAGCAGGACCTTGGCGAGATAAGGCACTGGCAGTAAAAGCTAAGTCAGACAATCTTTATAATTCTATTGAAACTATGAAAGCTGAGCTCATAGAGCGCGGTGGTGGTGAAGATGAAGAGGTACCTGGTAAGCCTAAAAAAATGGATGACCGCGAAGCCGCAGCCAACTACTTTCTAGTGGAGCAGCGCGGGAGCGAATTGAAGGCTGCGATGGCGGATTTCAGAGACTACTTAGTTACTGAAGCTGATGAAAACGAATCATTGGTGTCTGCACTCAAGAATTCGTTTGACCTGAGCGACCGTATGGAAGATGGTGCTGCAGAGAGCTGGGAGGAATCTAAATTTGAGCAGTACCCCCTTATTTCTGTTATGACCTTCCTTACCAGTATGCAAAGCGATATTCGTACCGCTGAAGCGAACGTTATCGGTTTCTTACACGAAAACATTGATGCTTCGGATATCAAAGTTACCGGTGTACGCGCCGTAGTCATGCCTAAGTCGAAATTCGTTACTCAAGGTGATGAATATGAAGCGGAAATTTTCCTTGCCGCTTTTGATGATACAAAAGATCCAGAATTCTTGATCAACGGTGAAGCACTGGATCCTGAGAGCGTTAGCGGTGGTGTTGCAACGATAAAATTCCCCGCCACCCGCACGGGAACCATCGAGTGGAACGGTAAAATATTGTTAGAGGCTAACGGCGAAACGAAGGAATATGAGATTTCAGAATCGTACAACGTTGCCCCTCCAAGTGTCGTTATCTCTCCAACCAAAATGAATGTTCTTTACCGTGGCGTAGATAACCCACTAGAAATTTCTGTTCCTGGCGTTGATCCGGCCAATATAGTAGTGAACGGTCGAGGTGTCAAAAAATCTGGTCAGAATTACACTGCTGATGTCACCAGAAACTCAGGTGGTACCATGCAGATATCCGTCGGTGTTCGTGACGCGGAGGGAAAAGTAAAGTCAATGGGGAAGAAAACATTTCGTGTTAAGAACCTTCCTGACGCTAACGGAACTATTCTAGGTTTTTCGGAGGGGGTAAGAAGTGGAAGCTTTATTAAAAACAATACGATAAATGCAGAATTTAAAGACTTTGATTTTGAGCTAGACCTCAAAGTTTTAAGCTTTGAAATTGTCATTCCTCCATATGCGCCAATACCATGTAGAGGTAATAGACTTACAAGTGATGCTAAATCGGCACTAGATAAAGCTAAACCAGGTGTTTCAGTCGTTATAAGAAACATCAAGGCTACGACTGCCAAGGGTTTAAAACCCAGCGTCAATTCTATGATATTTGATTTGAACTAATTATGACAAATTTCAAACTCTTTTTGTGCGCGCTCAGCTTCTTTGCCTTTTCAGGAGGAACTCTGCATGCGCAAGTACTTGATCCCTCAGACGATGGCATCATTCCAGAGGCGACTAAGCACTTCAGAAACAATCGCGTAGTTCCTTATCCTCATTTGCGCCAAGACGACATGCTTTGGTCAGAGCGTCACTGGGAGAGGATAGATTTACGTGAAAAGATCAATCTTTCATTGTATTATCCCATAAAGCCAATGCCGGATCGCAAAGCTTTGTGGAATGTGCTCTTAGATGGGATACTTGTTGAAAATACAATCACTGAAATATTCCGTGATGACCGCTTTGAACTTCCTTTAACTGTTGAGGAAGTAAGAAAGCAAATCGAGCAGTATGATAGTATTCCGGATCCAAATGATCCGTTTGGGCCTCCTGCTTACATTGATACCATAACGATCAAAGCAAACAGTGTTATTGCTTACCATCTTAAAAGCGATTGGTATTTCGATAAACAACGAGGTGAGCTAAAGAATAGAATTATAGGAATTTCCCCAGAAGTAAGAGATCCTAGAAATCCTTCTTTGACATACAATCCATTTTGGATTTGGTTCCCCGACGCACGCTACGCTATGGCAACATCTGTGGCTTACAACGAAAAGAATAACAACCAGCGTCTGACCTTTGATCAAATTATGCATTTTCGTAAATTCAATGCTGTAATCACAAAAATGGATAACGTTTACGACCGGACCATTGCAGATTACAAACGCAATAGTGCAATGAGTCAGCTACTTGAGGCTGCGGCTATTAAAGAGGATTTGAGAAATAAGGAGCACGACATGTGGACCTTCTAATCGAATCTAATTACAAGCAAAACACAGAAACTCCTGCTACCTTTGTAGCGGGAGTTTTTATTTTATGAAATACGTAGATTATATCGTTGTTGGCGGAGGTATATCCGGCTCCGTATTGAGCTATACTTTAATGAAGTATGGCGCGAGCGTGCATGTGTTTGACTTACCTAAGGAGAATCAAAGTTCAGTAGTCGCATCAGGCCTCTGGAACCCTGTCGTTTTAAAACGCATGAAGAAAGTTTGGAAGGCCGATGAAATGATGGAAACGCTTCAAAGAGTGTATCCAGCAATGGAAAATTGGACGGGGAAGAAATTTTACCACCCCCTGCCTATTCGAAGAGTCTTCCATAGTGCTGGTGAGCAAAATCAATGGATAGCGCATTCAGATCATCCCTCCTTCTCCCCTTACCTAAACGAAAGTATTTCGAGCCTTCCAGAACACATTATTGCCGCGCATGGCTCGGGAATAATGAAACAGACCGGGCGGATTAAGGTCAAGGCCATGCTGGCAGCCGTTAGAGCAACCTTAAAAGCCAGTGGCAACTTCACTGAAGAGAAGTTTAACTGGAGCCAACTAGAATCGCATGGGGATGGCGTTAAGTACGGTTCGCTCGGTGCACACGCTGTTATCTCCTGCGAAGGCGCGCAGACCGCTTTACGTGAAAGTAAATTGGAGGTTACTGGCTTTGCGCCCGTTAAAGGGGAAGTCATCACCGTTAAATTGGAAAAAGATTTAGGTAAGGAGTGCATTCATCAAGGTCACTTTATGATCGGCGAAGGAAACCATGAAGCGCTTGTCGGTGCCACCTATGCGTGGGAAGGATTCCGTGATGGTCCCAGCTCAATAAAACGAGCTGAACTTGAGGAACATGTTCGGAAGGTTTGGGATGGATCCTTTGAAACTCTTACGCACAAGGCCGGTGTGCGTCCCGCTGTTAAAGATCGTAAACCGCTGATCGGGCCACATCCAAAAGAGAAAAACGTTTGGATTTTTAATGGAATGGGTAGTCGAGCCATATTAATGACGCCCTATTTAGCCGAGAATCTTGCAGAACATTTCATGTACGGTACACCTTTGCTCGAAGAATGTCAACCACAGCGAATGGTAAAGTAATGACCAATCCCAATCGGGACCGCTTGACTTAGCGGTAGCTCCATCTAGCGCTATTTACCTTCTTCATGAGTCTTTTCCCAATTTTTAATGGCCGCTTGATCATAGTGAACAAACAGTGAGAGCCAGGTAGTACGGGCAATTCGAAAGAGCAACGGACCAAGGAGTACGAGGAGAACACCCAACGCCGTAATGGTGGGCCACATACTCCAATCCATCCAAATACCGAAAATAATGTACACCGCGGCGAATAAGGCTACAGTGTACCCGTAACTGACGTACATAGCTCCATAATAGAAGTTAGGCTCAGGCTCAAAATTTTGATTACAAGCACTACATCGTTTATTGATTTCTGCAAAGCGTTTAAGGTTATAGGGGTTCTTATTTGGATAAATATTCCCTTCCATACAGTGCGGACACTTGGATTGTGTGATGGCGTAGAGTTTGGTTCCTTTTAACATTTGGATTTATTCTGAAATGCAAGGTAAAATTAGGTGTTGTCGCGTAGTCATTTGATACTTTTGTCACAATGATTTTAGCAGTTAACAAAGCATCTCTATTCTTCGGTGGCCGCGCCATTTTCGATGAAGTAAGTTTTCAAATTAATCCAGGGGACCGTATCGGTCTAGTGGGACGTAATGGCGCCGGAAAATCCACCTTACTCAAACTCATTGCTGGCGATTATTCGCTCGATGGTGGGGCGATGAGCAAAGCCAAAGAAACTCGGATTGGGTTCTTACGGCAAGATTTAAAGATGGACATGGACAAAAGCATCATGGACATCGCCCGCAGTGCATTTGACGAAATTACTCGAATCAATATTCGCATTGAGGAGATCAACACGGCCTTTGAGGTTCGTACCGATTATGAAAGCGATTCATACAGCGCCCTAATCGACGAATTAAGTGAACTAAGTGAGCGCTTTGGCTTACTAGGTGGCGATAGCTTAGATGCCGATATTGAGTTGGTTTTGAAAGGGCTAGGCTTTGAACCAGAGGTTTTTGAAGATCCGCTCCATACTTTTTCTGGTGGCTGGCGTATGCGCGCAGAATTGGCCCGTTTACTGCTCCAAAAGCCTGATTTATTGTTGCTCGATGAGCCCACAAACCACCTGGATATTGAAAGTATTATGTGGCTTGAGCAGCATTTGAGTGAGAGCAATCAGACACTACTTGTAGTGAGTCATGATAGAACGTTTCTGGATCATGTGACGAACCGTACGATTGAAGTGATGATGGGGAAAATCTATGATTTTAATGCACCGTACACGCGCTATTTGACATTGCGCGCGGATTTACGCGAGAAGCAATTAGCAACCGCTAAGAACCAAGAGCGAGAGATTAAACAAACCGAAGAATTGATAGAACGATTCAGAGCGAAGGCGAGTAAAGCCTCTTTTGCGCAGAGTTTGATTAAAAAATTGGACCGTATGGAGCGCATTGAGGTGGATCAAGAAGATTCTTCTGCCATGCATTTCAGATTTCTACCTGCCCCGCGAAGCGGTAAGGTCGTGGCTAAGGCGGAAGGTGTTGGTAAAAGCTATGACGACAAATTGGTATTAAAAGGGGTCGATTTAGAAATCGAACGCGGCGATCGCGTCGCCTTTGTCGGGCAGAACGGTCAAGGTAAGAGTACATTGGTGAAGGCTTTATTGAAAGAGATATCTTCTGAGGGTACTTTGGAATTGGGTCACAATGTGTTGGTCGGTTATTTTGCTCAAGATCAAGCAGACGAGCTCGACGGCAATAAAACTGCCCTGCAAACTATTGAGGATGCCTCACCCGAAGAAATGCGTAAGCATGCCCGCAGCATGCTGGGGTCGTTTATGTTTCGTGGAGAGGATGTTGAGAAAAAAGTAAAGGTGCTCAGTGGTGGTGAACGCGGTAGATTAGCGCTTTGTAAGCTGCTGCTCAAGCCTATTAACTTTTTAGTAATGGATGAGCCTACCAACCACTTAGACATGAACAGTAAAGATGTTTTAAAAAACAGTTTACTAAGCTTTGAAGGGACACTACTGGTAGTCAGTCACGATCGTGAGTTTTTAGAAGGTCTGGTAACTAAAACGATAGAATTCCGGGACCACAAAGTAAAAACACTGCTCGGTGGAATCGAGTATTATCTGGAATACCGCAAAATGGAAACGATGCGCGAAGTCGAGGCAAAATCGGCTAAAGCCAAGAAACAGAAAACGAAAAAAAACGCACCAGACGATAATGGACTTTCGTATAATGATCGGAAGAAATTTGAAAAGGAATTGCGCAGTGAAACGCGTAACTTAGAAGCTATAGAACAAGCTGTTGAAGAGTTAGAAGAAGCCATAAGGGATTGGGACGTACAACTAGCCGATCCCATCGCCTGTAAAGAATTAATGGCAGATCAAGACTTTTATCCTAAATACGAACAAAAGAAGGCTGCACTTTCAGCTAAAATGGAAGAATGGGAAGCATGCAATATCAAAAAAGAAGCTTTAGAGGAGCAATTGGGATCATCCTAATTAGCAGTGTATATGGTGGTCTTTGGGCACAACCTAAATTAGTTGTGCAGGTAGTCGTAGATCAAATGCGCGCGGAGTACCTTATTCGTTTCAATGATCAATTTGCCCGAGATGGCGGGTTTCGGATGTTGCTTGATAGCGGCTTCAACTATGCAAACACGCACTATAATTATGTTCCTACCTACACCGGTCCAGGACATGCCAGTATTTCGACTGGAACTACACCGAAGTATCACGGCATTGTTGCAAATGATTGGCTCGACGGCAGGAATAATTACGAAATGTATTGCGCGGAAGATACTACGGTTACTCCCGTTGGGACTGTAGAAAAAAGCAGTAGACGGTCTCCAAAAAATCTCCGTGCCTTAACCTTTAGTGATGGAATCAAGCTACATACCAATAAACAAGGAAAAAGCTTCGGCGTAAGCGTTAAAGACCGCGGAGCCATATTTCCTGCCGGTCACTTTGCTGATGGGGCATATTGGCTCGATGGTGGCATGCATTTCGTCTCAAGTAGTTATTACAGCGATGTGCTACCCGGTTATATGGAAAAGTACAACAGCAAGGAAAAGGCGATGCTCTTGATGAAAAAGGGGTGGAAATTGGAAATGGCTTCCCGCAAATACACAAATAGCCTGGAAGATGAAAATCCTTTCGAACCTAAATACAATGAGGGAAGTTCGAGTTTCCCTTACAATCTTGAGGCTATGATCCAATTAAAAGGTCTGAGCATGTTAAAAAACACGCCTGTTGGTAATGCATTGGTTTTAGACATGGCGGAACTTATTCTTGACGAGGAAGAATTAGGTCAAGATGAATTCACCGACTTTTTAGGTGTGAGTTTCTCTTCTCCCGATTACGCCGGCCATACATGGGGGGTTCGATCGCGAGAAGTACACGATATGTATTTAAAACTCGATGCACAGTTGGGTCAATTTATTCGTACCCTAAATAAAAAAGTGGGTGAAGGGAATTATATCATCTATCTCACAGCCGACCACGGTGGTAGTGAAAACCCAAATCACCTTGCAGATGGCGGCTATACTGTCCGTAATTACGCGAACGCAGATGTGGTTGCGCAGCTCAATGATCGCATCGTAAATGAATTGGACGTACAGGTCAATTCAGAAAATGCGGTATCGAAAATCATCAACCACCATATTTATTTAAATGAATGGGCAAAACCCTTCACAGTAGAGATCGCGAAAATCACCGAGCAGATGGATCCATTTATTCACGTATATACCGCAGACGAAATTCGCCGACCTGGGGCTGAGGAACTTTCCTTAAAACTTCATGAGGGCTACCAAAGTCGTTTTGGAGGTGACCTCATTTTCCAACTGCAACCGAACGCTATATTCTATGGTCCCTATGGCTCTACCCATGGTACAGGTTATACCTACGACACACATGTTCCTTTTCTTATGATGGGCTTCGGTGTTAAGGCCGGAAAATCGTTCGACAAGGTGTACATAACGGATGTAGTAGACCGTGTTGCAGAGCGCAGTAATCTGCCTTATGCGCCCAATAGTTTATTACAATAATAACCTAGAGTTGGGGTAAACGTGGTTTTTTTGCTAATTTGAAGTAACAAAACACAAAACCACAATGAAAAAACTACTACTCCTGGCCAGTTTCGGCCTTATGCTCGCATCATGTGGCAATGCTTTCTGCGATTGTGATCTTTATGAAGACGATTACACCTGGGACGGCTTCGAATACCAACTAAACAGCTCTGCACTGACCGTTGAAGACACTTGCTTGGATGCTGGAATCGTAGATTCTATCACATCAGGTGCCGGCGCTTACCTCAAAGTATTGCGCGTAGAGTGTCCTTAAAAACGGCAATATTCTTACAAAAAAAGGCGGCCCGCAAAGGCCGCCTTTTTTATACCGTCTAGTTTTTCCACCCAGACAAGATTCGAATAATCAACGAAATACAATAAATCAGTAACCCGTAGATCGAAGTTATACTACTGACCTTTAGTCCACCGGCTAATATCGATTGACTCACACCGCCTGCGGCCTCTATTGCTTCAAATGCTCCTAAAAGGCCGATGAGTTGACCTAGAAATCCAAATGCTATTGCAGCCAGGCCAAACTCCTTGAGTATAGGCTTTCGTTGAAGGGCAGCGTAAACGACACCGATCAAAAGAATTGTAAGGATGGACATAAATAACGGTCCTCCCATCATAAAATAATTCATAACGTTTACGTTTTACAATTAACGTAAAACTAAAAAAAGCCCGTTGCTTTCACAACGGGCTTTTATAAAACTATAAATCTGGTTTATTTCAAACCTTCTTCAATCATCTTATTGAATTCATCCAACTTAGGAAGAACTACGATACGAGTACGACGGTTCGCAGCGCGACCCTCACGTGTATCGTTCGAAGCAACCGGAATATACTCACCACGACCCGCAGCAGTCATACGCTCTGCAGCAATACCGTGTTCTGATTGTAGTACGCGAACAATGTTTGTTGCACGGCGAACTGAAAGCTCCCAGTTATCTTTCACACAATCTGTAGCAATTGGATCCGTATCTGTGTGACCTTCTACTAAGATTTCTAAGCCTGGCTTAGCGTTCATGATTTTAGCAACCTTGCCCAGGACGTTTTTCGCATCTTTACTTACGTAATCTGAACCTGGACGGAACATCAACTTATCACTTAAGTTAACGTATACGACGCCTTTCTCAACACTGATTTGAACATCATCATCGTTCATGTCGCCTAATACACCTTTCAATGAAGTAACCAAGGCAAACGTCACACTGTCTTTACGATTCATCGCATCTTGAAGACGTGTGATAGACGTTTCCTTCTCGTTGATACTTTCAAGGGTCTTCTCCATGTTCTGAGCGTTTGTAGCACTCATCGCAGTAAGATCTCCTACTTGCTTCATCAAACTTGCAGACTGTGCACGCAGTGTTGCCAATTCTTTAGCCTGAGCTTCCTTAGCTGCAGTAGCTGCTGCCAATTCCATTTTTGTGTTGCTTAATTTGTCCGCAGTAGTGTTCTGCAACGTCTCTAGCTCCACGTATTTTTGCTTGCTCACACAGCTTGTCAAAGACAAAGCGGCTGCCAAAGCCAATACAAATACCTTTTTCATTTTATCTCTTTTGATTTCTAAGCAAAAATAAGAACTTATGTGAGCAAACAAGGTGTAAAACACGGGAATTCATTAAGTTCTCACCACTAAAATCTAAAAAAGATAAAAAAAACACTCTTGACCGCAGTGTTGGCGGTCATTTCAGTAGTTGCTTTTGCACAATAAAAACCACAAAACACTGAAAAACACGCATGTACTGAAACCTGCGATCACGTTAAAGCCGGAGCCAAATCAGAGATGAAAGCCTGCTACAGTGCAGCGAAAGGTGAAGGTGAAGAATATGGCCATTGTACATCAGAAAAGTCAGTAGCAGCAATGGTTTCTGCGAAAAAAGCATGTTGCTCTTAAAAGAAATCAGGATGCGCGGATAGCGGAAAAGAATAGGCCAATAACCGAAAAATAGAAAAGCCCGCGGCTCGATGAGCCGCGGGCTTTTTTATTATCCTTATTTCACCTTGCCAGCGAGGTAGTCGTCGATAAACGTTCGTAAAGTAGTCTCTACGTCCAGGTTTTTCGCAATAATGGTCTTGTCTGCTCCCAGCACTAACTTTTTGGGTGTGGTCGGTATGTAGTAGTACCATAGAAAATTGGGTCGATCAAAGTCCGATTCAAACCCGTTGATCCAATCCAAATCATTTTCTGCAATATATTTTTTCCAATTCGTGAATTCGTTCTCTAATGTCAATGCCACTATTTCAACTCCCTTATCCTTGTATTCATCGTAGAATTCTTTAAGTCTCGGGGTTTCTTTTTTACAATGTCCACATGTACTGTCCCAGAAATAAAGAATAGTAATTGGGCTCTGTACTTCCGAAAGTTTCAAACGCCCTTTATTCTCTGTGTCAAATGCAAAGTCTCGCGCCTTATTACCCACTAATTCTGTTGACAGCCCGTCTGACTTTTCTTTGATCTTCGCAAGATTTTCTTTGCTCACCCAGTCCGCATATCCAGTGTTATAAAAAGTCTGAGCCAACCAGACAAAAATCTTATCCTCTCCCATATAATTGGAGGTCTCGTAGTGATACGTGGCGCTACTGATGAACACTTTTCTGATCTGCTCATCCATAGGGCTATTTAATAGCTTATTGAGATGCTTTATTACGGAATCCGGATTATGCCCCAATACTTGTTCGAAGTATACCTTCTTGTTCTTCTCGAAGAAAGGGTTGATCAGCGTACTCTTGGAATACAAATTTGTATAATCCCAAAAATGCGAACGGAGCCAATAGACATTAGTATCTGGATTAATCGGATAGATTTGTGGCAATAGGAAATCCTTCAAGGCGGCATCCTTGATTCCCAAAAGATAACGCTCTATTGATGTTTGCTCTGGCTTAGTGCTTAATAGCGACTTAAAACCATTAAACTCCTCAATGCCTGGACCTATCAAAGACACCTTTGATAGGTCGTTATAATCTGCTTCAATGGTTAAATTACCGCTCGAAATTACCAAATCAAAGGTATGTTCACCATCTATATAAAGGATAAATATTCCACGTTCCGCTTGCTCCCAAGCTGCTTCAAAACATCCATTCTTGACGGAAATCTCCTGCTTTACTGCGAGGCCTTTACCCTTTAAATAGGCTACTTTAACATTTGACAGCGTATCCGGGGCATTTGTAATGCATCCGCTAATGATGGGATTCGTTTGGCCAAACAAAATTGAGGTCATTAAAAATCCAGCTACTAAAAAAAGTTTACTCATGTTCATTAGGTAGGTTTATCAATTCATGCTAAAGTAACGAGAGATTAAAGAGACTCCAACGACGTACTCAACTTTTCATGCACGCCCTCGAACCAGCGGATTAATTGGGCTGTAAGATTCGATTGTGATCGATTCACCAAAACCCGTCCATCGACCTCCACAATAGGTGTCAGCTCACCCATAGATCCGGTTCCAAAGGCTTCATCCGCTGCATAAAGTTCCGTTAATGAGATATTCCGCTCCTCCACCGCCATACCATTAGCTTGAGCCAATTCTATCACTAATCCGCGTGTTATTCCATGAAGACAAGCATCGGCAGTTGGTGTGAGCAACGTCCCGTTTTTCACCATAAAAATATTAGTGCCGTTCATCTCAGAAATAAATCCAAGGTTGTCCAGCATTAATGCAGAATCCACGCCGGCGTGGTTGGCTTGAATTTTAGCGAGGATATTATTTATCAGGTTGTTGTGGTGAATCTTGGAATCAACATGCATGGGGCTGTTGCGACGAATGGCACTCGTCATGATTCTTATGCCTTTTTCATTATCGTACACAGGAGGTTTCCATTCTGCCAAGACTATCAATGTCGGGCCACTTTGGTTTAATCTAGGGTCCATTCCCGAGGTGATTTTCTCCCCTCTAGTCAGTGTCAATCGAATGTGCGTGTCTTTCGTCATTCCATTAGCCTCTAGCGTCGCCTTGATGGCCGATTTTATACTGGCCCGCGTTGGAATGGACTCAAAAGCCATGGCCCGAGCAGAATCCTCTAATCGGTCCAAATGCCGCTCCAAACAGAAAACCCCGTTTTCGTAGACGCGCATTCCTTCCCAAACGGCATCTCCACCTTGAACGGAGCTGTCAAAAACGGAAACCTTAGCATCTGCACGTTCCACTAACCTGTGGCCTACCCATACCTTTAGGTTTTTATTTCTAGGGTCAAATTGCTGTAGCATGTCTAAAATTTAAATCGATTTGAAAATAAGGAAAGGTAGGCTGGTAATGCTGCTTCAACGACATTTTCATGTGCGGAATTCAAAGGCTCTGGCAGCTGCTTTGGCTGACCGAAGCCTGTGCTTTTATGTACGTTGCCGTACCAATGCTTCGCCCAGGGTCCATCGTACGATTTGGCACCCGCCGGCCAACGCAACATTTCCGGTCGCCAGACCAATTCAAGCGCTTCGCAAATTCTAGGCAAGGTGCGTACTGGATCCGCAAGCATTTCGTCTGAATCAACAATGATTTTTGCGCCCGGTAACCGCGACACCTGCTGCCATTGCTGCCATTCTTGATCTAAACCTATGTCCTCGGCTGTTACATTAGGAATAACCTTCGCAAAACTTTGGACGACTTTACGAGGATGTCGAATCCAAAAAATGAAAGCGTGCTGCTCGGCCCATTCCCAAGGCTCGTCTACCATGTGGTGGGCCATGTTCTTGAGATATACCTCGCCGCTTTTTTGAGATAATTTTCGAACTACATTGCCTACGCTCACCGCATCTTTGGGCCACTTATCTAAAATTTCTAATCGTCCAGGATGGTTTAACCCCTTTTTTTGAAGGTACTTCCCATACATAGGCTCATCAAATACCGCACATCCTGGACGTTGTGCGAAACTATACATCACAGCCGTGCTAATGTTTCTAGGACCTGAAATGGCATGAATGATTTGCGCCATGAGCATAGAGAGGGTTTAGTTTAGGATAAGCAGCTCTTATCCTCCATAATAGGACACTTTAAATTGTGTCACATTCTCACTGGATAAAGTAATAGTAATCACAAATTCATTGAGGTAATCATGGATATCTTGAACTGGGATATCAATACTGGCGGGATCAGACATGGGCTGTATCAATCCGCGTTGAGTAAACGTACGTTCAATATTGTACGTGCTCATGTGTCTACTAAATAATTTAGCGAACGCAAGTATTTCTGAATTGTAATTACTGACTCCTCGTTTAGTGTAAAGTGATGCTTCCCAATAAAAGTGTTCACAAGCGCCCTGAGAAACGTAGATGGAGTCTCCATTATTCATAGTAAGAATGCCTTCTGCATAAAGCGGAAAGCATCTAAAAACATATGACTTTAATCCTGGTACATTTGAAACTTCATGTTCCTCAAAGTCATAATTAAAGGAACAATTAGGGTCTTTAACACAGGTATCCATAACCCCCTGCATATTTCCGGGTGAAGCAAATGAAAAGAGTGAACACACAAAAAAAATAGCACACATCAAGAACCGCAGTGAAAATTGCATGAGAGGTTGTTTTTAAGTCCTCTCCAATATAATGAAAAGGTAAACAGGTGGATATAAACCGGACATAACATCTTATGATGACGAATCCGTTGAGAAAAGAATAATTTTTCTGGGGAGGCCTACTGGATTTTTTGCCAGTCGGCAAAAGAACCTGTTCAGCTGCTATTGTATGGGTACATGATGGAAGCAAGCTTCCGCTTGGAGCCATGAAAGAAGCCGCACACCTTCCAGTGCGCGGCTTCTTGTTCGTGAGCCATACTGGATTCGAACCAGTGACCTCTGCCCTGTCAAGGCAGCGCTCTAAACCAACTGAGCTAATGGCCCTCACTATCTAGGCGCAAATATACCTATGTACGCATGATGCATTACCCATTACCGACTTTTTATTTCGCAAGTAAACCCTCTAGAAACAAATAACTTAGAAAAAATGTCGAGCACTCAATTAATTAGTCGACATTTGCACTTTAAATATATATTATGAATCAAGGAACAGTAAAGTTCTTTAACGGAGACAAAGGATTTGGCTTCATTAAAGACGACGAGTCAAACACAGAGTACTTCGTACACGTAACAGGTTTGGTTGACCAAATCGAAGAAGGCGACAGTGTCGAGTTTGAATTGACAGAAGGAAAAAAAGGATTAAACGCTGTGAACGTAAAGCAGCTCTAAGTTTATATCAGTACATTCCAAAGGCCTCCAGAAATGGAGGCCTTTTTTATTTCCCATAGTTTCGCTCATAAAAAAGCCCCAGCGTACGCTGAGGCTTTTAGTAGCTCCGAAGGGAATCAAACCCTTATCTCAGGCTCCGGAAACCTGCATTCTATTCGTTGAACTACGGAGCCAAACTTAGTTGGCGAATATCGGTTAATTAGCCGATTACTGCGCCGCTATCTGCGCCGTTTTCTGGAGCCATTAATCTCAAGCTTCCGTCTCCATCTTCTGCCATTAACAGCATACCCTGGCTTTCAACACCTCGAATTTTACGCGGTGGTAAGTTCATTAGTACCGTCACCTTTTTACCCACCATTTCTTCTGGGCTGAAATGCTCGGCAATACCTGAAACTATGGTGCGTTGATCCAGTCCTGTATCTACTAAAAACTTCAATAGACGATCCGCTTTAGGAACGCGTTCTGCTTCGAGAATGGTTCCCACTCTCAAGTCCATAGACATGAATTGATCAAAAGAAATATCGTCTTTCTGTGGCATATGTGTCTTTTCAGTAGTTGAAGGTGCCTTTGCTGCCTCATTTGCTGCAGCCGATGCTTGCAACTTTTGACGCTGCGCCTCAACTTGTTCATCTTCAATTTTTGAGAATAATAAGGCGCTTTCGCCCAATTGTGTTCCAGCAGGAACCACAATTTCTTCGTTAGACTGCTCCCAAGTTGGCACACTACTTTGATTGAGCATGCCGCGTAATTTCAAGGCAGTGGACGGAAGAAAAGGTTCAAAAACGATGGATGCAATACCCATAATCTGAGTAGCAACGTACAAAGCCGCTCCCGCTCGGGCAGGATCTTGCTTGTACACCTTCCAAGGCTCTTGCTCTTGCAGGTATTTATTTCCTAATCGGGCCACGTTCATGGCCTCATTTAAAGCATCGCGGAATTTAAAGGCATCTAATGACTTTGCAATTCTACGACCGCATTGTGTCATTGTCGCTAACGCTTCACGATCGGCATCCGAAAGTACGCCGGGCTCTTGTACCACACCGTCAAAATATTTGTGCGTGAGTACCATTACACGATTCACAAAATTACCGAGACCTGCTACCAATTCACTATTGTTACGCGTTTGGAATTCTGCCCAAGTGAAGTCGTTGTCTTTTGTTTCGGGCATCGTTGCGGTCAATGTATAGCGTAAAACATCTTGCTGCCCAGGGAAATCCTGTAAATATTCATGCAACCAAACCGCCCAATTCTTAGAGGTGCTTAGTTTCCGGCCTTCGAGATTGAGGAATTCATTAGCGGGTACTTGAGTGGGCAAGGCGTATTCCCCATGCTGCTGAAGCATCGCGGGAAAAATAATACAGTGAAATACGATATTATCCTTTCCGATGAAGTGAATGATTTCTGCATCATCACCTTTCCAATATTGCTCCCAGGTATCCGGAAGTAATTCCTGTGTAGCGCTGATGTATCCTATAGGTGCATCAAACCAAACGTACATGACTTTTCCTTCCGCCCCAGCAACCGGCACAGGTACGCCCCAATCGAGATCGCGTGTCATGGCGCGCGGTTGTAATCCATCACCGGCGTTCAACCAACTCATGCATTGCCCCATAACGTTGGGCTTCCAATCTTCGCGGCTTTCTAAAAAAGCCCTTAGCTCATCTGACAATTCATCCAACGGTAAGAACCAGTTCGTCGTATTACGCAATTCTGGGACTGCGCCACTTAACGTTGATTTGGGTGTAATGAGATCTGTAGCGTTCAACGATGTACCACAACTTTCACATTGATCTCCGTACGCATCAGCTGCATGACATTTCGGACATTCTCCGGTGATGTAGCGATCCGCTAAAAATTGGCCCGCTTCAGGATCAAAATATTGCTGCGTTTCTTTCGCTACGAGCGCCTCCTTTTCTAAGAGGTTCGTAAAAAATTCTTGCGCGTTTCTGTGGTGCTGTTCGCTAGACGTTCGACTGTAATGATCAAAAGCAATTCCGAACTCTTCAAAGGCGCCCTTCATCATTCCATGATAACGGTCTACAACGTCCTGCGGAGTAATTCCTTCTTTTTTAGCCTTAATGGTAATAGGTACTCCGTGTTCGTCTGAGCCACAAACAAACTTTACATCACGTCCCCGCATTCGCAAATACCTAACGTAGATATCTGACGGAAGGTAACACCCAGCGAGGTGACCTATGTGAACGGGGCCGTTAGCATACGGCAATGCCGCAGTGACCATGATTTTTTTGTTCGAACTCATGCTTTTTTGAAACGTTTAAAGCTTACCGCGAAGATAATGCGCTTTTATTGGGTATTTTTCGGCTAATGAAACAAACCGTACCCAGTTTTTTACAACCCGGAGACACTATTGGGATCAGCGCCACGGCCCGATTCGCAACTGCTGAATCGCTCGCTATCGCGGAACGCACGATCAGTGCTGAAGGCTTTAACTGCTACTATTCGCCCGAAATCTCCATGCAGCACCACCAGTTAGCGGGTACTGTAGCGGAACGCGTGCAACACTTTAATGCCTTAATCCATAATCCTAATATCAAGGCCATATGGAACATTAGAGGAGGATACGGCAGTGCAGAAATTGTAGATTTAGTGGACTGGGATGCGTTGATTGCTCAACCCAAATGGCTGATCGGTTTTTCCGATTTTACGACCTTTCTGTGTCACGGTGTCCAAAAAGGGATTGCAACGCTGCATGCCCCGATGCCCATCAGTTTTTCAACTACTCATCCTGACGCACTTACAGCAACCTTTGATGTACTGCGCGGTAAAGAGGATGCGCTGCATTGTGTTTTGCCCAAAAACATTAGTGGACAGATCATAGCGGGAAACCTAAGCGTAATCTCCAGTATTTTGGGCACCCCAAGTCTTCCGAGTTTAGATGATTGTGTGCTGATCATTGAAGATTTAGACGAATACCATTATCACCTTGATCGAATGCTTTTAGCACTGCGACGCAGGGGCGCATTTAATAAATTACGCGCTGTGGTGTTGGGTGAATTTACAGATATACACGACCACGACATCCCATGGGGTGATGCTATTGGTCAAACTTTAAAGAAACATTTTGAAGCAGAAAGTGTCCCAGTCTTTACCCACCCTATCATTAGTCACGGTAAAGAAAATTGGCCCATCATTCTACAATCCACGTAACTCCGTTGACTTGCAGTATTTCAAATAAGCAAACGCTGTTTTGCGATGCAAGTATTTAAATCTTTAAGTTCTTCACAATCCTAGGAAACGTCGCTGACCTTTTCCATCTTTTTAGGATGAAGACGTATCAAATTTACGAGAAGCGCGCTGCAGAATTATTACAACGCATGGGGCATACCCTGCACTATCGGAACTACCGATCTGGACGTTCGCAAATTGATCTCATAACACAACTCGACCGCTGCTTGTACATCGTAGAAGTAAAATACCGGTCCTCATCCGTTACAGACTATGAAAATTGGGTAAGTGAGCGGCAATGCCAACGTTTGTTGCAGGCCGGCGCACTCCTTACTGGCACATTTCATTGTACTGAAATTAAATTACTCCTTATTGCCTACCAAGGAGAGGGTTTAAAACCCGAAATAATCCCCCTCGCTGTTAACTAAAGTTCCACGTAACCGCCTGTGCTGAAGCAAGACCGCCTACCTTTGCAAAAAAGTACTACGCCATGCGCAACAGTCGCTCCAACAACAGAAGCCCAAAAAAAGCCGGCACAACTAACCGTTTTGCTGAAGGAAGCAGAGGTCCACGTTCGTTTGATAACGACGACCATAACAGTGCTGCGAAAAAAGAATTCAAAGGCGGCGCTGCGAACTACAAGCGTGTGAAACGTCGCAACGCCGAGGATATCGCTAGCACGAGCGGCGAAATGCGCTTGAATAGATTTCTTTCACATGCCGGCATTTGTAATCGACGTGAAGCAGATGATTTGATCGCTGCGGGCCTCGTACAAGTCAATGGTAAAGTGATCGTTACAATGGGCTATAAAGTGCAGCCTTCCGATGAAGTTAAATACAACGGTTCCCTGATTAAAAGTGAGAAAAAGAAATACTTAGTCCTTAACAAGCCGAAAGGCTTTATCACCTCCATCACTGACAAGAAAGCTAAGAAAACAGTGGAAGAACTGGTCGGTAATGCGTGTCGAGAACGACTATATCCTGTGGGAAGTATGGACCGCACTAGTACCGGCGTTTTACTATTTACGAATGACGTGGATTTAGCAAAAAAAATGGCGCATCCAAAAAATGGCGCTGTTCAAATCATAAGCGTCGTTTTAGATAAACCGCTTCAGAAAACACACCTGACTGCGATTGCAAAGGGAATGGAGTTGGAAGACGGTAAAATAGATGTTGAAGAAATTAAATACATCGACGAACGTACGAAACGTGAGGTGGGATTACGTTTACATAGTGGTAAGCATCGCCTTGTGAACCGCATCTTTGATAAGTTTGGCTATACCATTGAAAAAATGGACCGCGTTTCCTTCGCGGGCTTTACTAAGAAAAATCTGAGTCGCGGACAATGGCGTTTTCTAGACCCTAAAGAAGTTGATTTTCTAAAAACAAGGTAGCCCGTGAAGCGAGCGCTGATTTTTATAGGATATTTCGCGCTCACCCTACTACTCTTAGGAGCAGGGGGTGTAGGTTATCTTTATTCTAATCAAGATAAAATTATCAGCGGAGGTGTTGCAAAGCTCAATGAACAGCTGAAAGCACCGGTGGAGGTAAGTACCATAGAATTGGACCTTTTTTCAGGATTTCCGCGAGTACGCATCTTACTCAATGCGGTATCCATCGAGGATCCTTTTGGCAGCCAAAAACCGCTAGTTAAGGCCAAGGAAGTTGGCTTAGGCATGAATGTTCTAAAAGTGCTTCGTGGGACTTATACCATCGAAGAATTGGCGGTTAGCTCTGGAGAAATTCACTTAACGCGATCAAGTCGAGGTGATAATTGGGACTTACTAAATAGTACTGACTCATCAAATGCCGATATAAACCTACAATACTTCGAGGCTTTTGAAGTGAATCTGACTTATGACGACGTTTTAGATAAGTCTTACTATAGCAGTTCCATAAGCGCAATGTACGCTTCCGGAATCATTGGGAATCGTACCGAGCTATCTCTATGGGCAGATTTAGCGTCTACTAACGCAACCCTCGAAGGCGAAGTTTTCCTCGTGAATGCGCCCATAGCAGGAAATATCGAACTAACCATTGACCAAGAGTGGACTCTTTCTACAAGTGACTTAACGCTCGACGGAGCGCAGGTCATCCTAAATATTAATCAAGACGGGGGACAGATAAGTGCCGTGCAAATGGACATCCCAAAAGCACTTAACTATGTACCTCTATTCGAGATTCCTGAAAAAATTCAACTCAACGGCTTACGCGCAGATTGGAGCTGGGAGGGAACTTGGGACCAGTGGGTGCTCAACTTCGACACGAAGAATACTGCTTTAAATTACAACGGAATTGCAGTGCCTTCGCTTTCTTGCACGGGACAATGGATTTGGGGCGCCGTTCCTGAGCTCAGTATTCCTTCACTTGCATTAGAGACCAATACAGGTAAGATTACAGGTTCCCTTGAATTAAAGGGTGACGCTCCTACCCTTTATACCAATCTAGAAGGCGGATCCAACCTAAGCGAACTGTTTGATTTCATTGAAACGGATCTGCTTGTGAATCCCATGGGCTTCTGGAAAGGCGATAACATTTCGCTTACGCAAGGCTTTCGTTCTTGGGAAGATTTTACGCCGGTCGGCAACCCCATTTTCAAAGGGGATATTTCTTTTTTCGAAGGCGCCTTTGCACTCGCTAGTAGTAACATCTCATTTGAAAAAGTCGAAGCGGAATTGGGCATCGACGGTCGGAATATTCAAATCGATCGGTGTTTCTTACAAAGTGGAGAAAACACAGCCGTAGTCACCGGGACCATTTATAATGCATTAGAGGCGGACGGCTACCCAAAGGTGGTTTTAAGCTTAGAAAGCCCTACTATTTCCATCGATCCTCTGCTGTATTGGGAATTCGAAGATGACGAATCCGACGAAGAAACCAGTTTCGATTATTCCGTCGCTGTGAAGGTAGACCATGTTAAGCTTGGTGATTTCAATGGCGCGAATCTCGTGGGTACCCTTTATAATCGGGGTAACTGGATCCTGGGAGACGCCATGCGTATTGACGGTTGTGATGGAACATTAGGTGGAAATTGGGCACTGTACGAAGTCGGTTCAGATAACGTGTTTAAAGGGGATCTATTCGTGAAGTCAATAGAATTGGACCAATTACTGACCAGCTTCAACAGTTTTGATATTGAAGATTTAGACGCCTCCAATCTGCTAGGTGAAGCCAGTGCTACTGCCACCGTTTCACTAGCCTTTGACAGTGAATGGGAACAACACAGTACAAAAACTGATATCAAAGGTGAAGGAGAGATTAAAGGCGGTACGCTGCAGAATTATTCACCACTACAGGAATTAAGCGCTTTTATTGATAAAGGCGAATTGGATAAAATTGAGTTTCCCTACCTCGCTTCTACATTTCGTGTTCACGGGGATACACTCCTGCTCCCTGAAATGGAGGTAAAAAATAGCGCACTGAATCTCTGGGTGAACGGGTGGCAAGATCTGGAAACCGATGACCTCCGTTACAGCGTTCGACTCGGCCTAAAAGATCTCGCTATGCGAGGCAAAAATTCAAATAGAGATTTAGGAAATTGGATCGGGGAGGCAGAGAATGAAAACCAACCTTATGTCCGGCTCATTGTAGGGTGCAATTTAGACGACGTATGTATAAGTCTTGACCGGGAACGCATCAATCGAAGCTTCAAAGAAGCCATTCAACAGGAACGAGAAGACCTGAAAAACATCTTTAAAAAGCCGGAAGAATCGACACCAAAGCCTACTCCAGGAAGCGGGACCTTCGAATTACTCTGGCCGGAACAGGATAGTCTTAAGGTTCGTTTTACTCATTAGATGCGAATAACGCATCTAAGGTACCCTGTGAGAGTGGGTGGTATGAAGGCCGTGCTTTTTTATAAATCTCACGTGCCCATTGCTGACGTTTCTCATCGCCGTTCAACATACTTTCATACATCGGCACAATAAATTTTCTGCGCCCCACCTTCACTAAAAACTCCTCCACTGTCTTCTTGTAGACAGCCCTGTCGTAACCCTCGTAATCTGTCTTTAAAATAGCTGAAAACCATGCGGCCACAATCTCGGGATTCGGACTTCCACTAAAACCGTAATTCTCATCAGCTAATGCATAATGACCCACGGTTGCTCCACCTGCTTCTAGGCCGCGTATGTAACGTAACCACTCGTGGGTCGACCAAAACTTAGTGGTTTCAAATTCCGCATAGCACATCTCTTTCGCATCGGGTGTTTCAGGTGCAGTGCTCAGCATCATTTTCACAGCTTCGTCCACAATAAAGAATCGGTTGGATGCTGGGAATGGACAATTCATTGGAAGTCCTTTTCCATAGACCCATTGATCCACACCAATGGCATCCCACTGTTCTTGCGTCAATAGCTGCGCTAACTCCTGTAAAAACTGCTCCGTAACCATGGTTTTGAATCTATACTTCTCGAAATAACCTTTAATAAAGGCATCCCAAGTGTCTCGTCCCACTGTCTGCTCACACAATTTTAAGAAATGAAAACCCTTATCGTAGGCAATGGCATTTACGCCATCATCGGGATTTTTACCCGCCAAGTCTTGCTTTAAAATAGTCGCCTCCGGATCGTTCTCTAACATATGCGCCAATTCTTTTTGGAGATCATCATAACTCAATGCAACAAGCATATCCGAGAAATCGGGACCATAAACGCGCTCCATAATGCGCATTTCGAAATAGACGGTGAAGCCTTCGTTGAGCCAGAAATCGTTCCAAGTTCCATTGGTGACAAGATTCCCACTCCAACTGTGGGCCAATTCATGAGCAATGAGACTCACTAAACTTAAATCCCCAACCACAACCGTGGGTGTAAGGAACGTCAAACGAGGGTTCTCCATTCCACCAAAGGGAAAACTCGGGGGCAATACCAGCATATCGTAACGACCCCAATAATACGGTCCGTACAGTTCTTCGGCCTTTTCGATCATCTTCTCCGTCTGCCCAAATTCGAAGGCTGCATTGCGCACCATTTCGGGTTCAGCATACACGCCTGATCGTTCGCCTAATGCAATGAACTCAAGATCGCCCGCACCTAAAGCCATGAGATAACTAGGGATAGGCTGCGGCATCGTAAATTCATAACTACCTGTAGCTGATTTCTGCGTTGGATTTGAGGCACTCATTAGCGCTAACATCCCCTCCGGTACCTGCACTTTCGCGTTGTAGGTAAAGCGTACTCCTGGACGGTCCTGACAGGGAATCCAAGTACGCGCGAGAATAGCTTGACTCTGTGTAAATAGAAACGGCATACGCCCCCCTTGGGTCAATGCTGCAGGAAACCATTGCACCGCTTCCGCACCTTCTGTGGTAGAATACCTAATACTTACCTCTTTGGAAGCTGGACTAAGGTCATAAACGACCAAAGCAGAACCCAACAAATCGTCTTCCGCGTCAAAGCTCCACTGTGCTTCTTGGCCATCCAAAAGGACCGATTCAATCTGAAGCGCTTTCGTATCAAAAACCACCTGATCTCCATGGGTTTCAGATAACGTCCAAACAGCCGTCGCATGAATTTCTTGTGCTTCGAAATCCACTTTTGCGTCCCATTCGAGATGCGTTACCGTTGCCTCCGGCGTACTAAAGCTGTGCGGATCTACGAACAGCTCCGCCCGAAGCGTCGTATCGCCAATCATTGGTGGCCGCTCAGCAGACACTGTGTCCACAGTGGTCGTAGACTGGCAACTAAAAAGTGTGGCTAATGCTAAAAATGCTGTGAAAACGAGGCTCTTCATTCTTTCCATTTTATGTACTTTTCGAAAAAGTGAATATACCGCACATGAGACAAAAACCTGGACTTCTTTCAAGACTTGTTGTGAGCTCCATTGCCGTTTTTCTGGCCGATTGGATGCTTCCCGGTGTGTACATCAGTAGTTTTTCTACTGCGGTTGGTGTTGCCATTGTGCTGGGACTACTGAATGCCACGTTGAAACCACTGCTGATCATCATTACCATACCCCTAACCTTTATGAGTTTAGGACTCTTCTTATTGATCATTAATGCCATTATAATTGGGGTCGCAGACCAATGGATCGATGGTCTTGAAGTAGCAAGCGTGTGGACGGCCATTCTGTTCAGTCTGCTCGTCTCATCGATTAGCTCTTGGATGTACCGTTACGGTGAGCGTCAGGGTTAAAGCACTTTTTTCTCCCAATGCGCTTTAATGCTAAAGGTACTGGATGCCAATGCCAGAAAACTGGGCGTGGCATCGCTCAAATAATAGGTTGTGCTCCCTGATCCGTCAACAGCAGCATCCAACACCGAATCTACGGCTTCTGCTACTATAGCGGGCGCATCGATCCAATCCACACCGGGGCGTAATTTCGCTGCCGCCTCGCGCAAAAGCGGGTAATGCGTGCAACCCGGTACTATTGCTTCAATACCATTCAAAGAAGGATCGTTTAAATAGTGCTCGAGCACACTTTCCTCTATTCCCGAACCTAAAAATCCGTCTTCAATGAGCGGCACCAGCAAAGGTGTAGGCAATGCCACTAATTCGTGTGGCACCTTAAATGCCGCTAAGCGTTTTGCATAGGCGCCGCTTCGCACAGTCGCGCGCGTTCCTAACAAAGCTGTTTTCCGTGGAACACTTCCCGCTAATGCGGCCACCACAGGGTCAATCACATTGATAAAGGTCAAATCAGGAAAGGATTCTTCAAGCATCGAACCTGCCGCAGCACTCGCGCTATTACAAGCAATAACAATCACGTCGCAACCTTGAGCCGCCAAGAATCCAACAATCTCTCGACTGAAGCTTCGAATGGCCTCGTCACTTTTATCGCCATACGGTAAATGAAGCGTATCACCATAATACACCTTATCCACGCCAGGTAGTTTTTCTTCCAATGCATGCAGCACGGTAAGACCGCCTAAGCCGCTGTCGAATAATCCTATTTTGCGTTGCTTATTCACAGCATGCAAAATACCAAATAAAAAGCCCTCCGCGAGCTGCGCTCGCGGAGGGCTTGAAAATATTTTTTTTCCGGCTTAGTTGATGCCTAATTCCGCCTTTACCAGCGGCAAGATATCCTCACCACCGTCAAGATAAATCACTACTGCTTTAGATGCCGATGCATCAAGAATATAGGTAAAACCATTAGCTGAAGCTACCTTTTCTACTGCCCCTTGCGCTTTCTCGCTGATTGGCAACATAAGATCCATCTGCTTGCGCTGCAACTCTTGTTGCGCACTTTGGTTAAACTGCTGAATACGCTGACCCATAGTCTGCAACTCCTCGTTTTCCTTCTGAAGGCGCAATTCTGTCCAAGTATCCATGTTAGCTTGAGCGTTTTGCAATTTCGTCATGTATTCTTCCTGCATGGCTGTAGCATCACTTTCCAACTGGCCAGCATACTTTTCTATTTCAGCTTGTGCTGAAAGGTATTCTGGCATTACAGAAATTAGTTCATCTACATTGATGTGACCTACTTTTTGCTGGGCAACTGCGGTTCCTGCGAAGCCTAAGGTCAAGGCGATTGCGAGTAATACTCTTTTCATTGTCTGTTGATTTATTTCTTTAAACTATTTAAAACTTCCTCGCTGTAGTCTTTCTCCTTTTTGACAAAGAGCACACCACTTTGAGCACTTTTATCCAGTACCAGTTCTAATTTACGCTTCTGAGCCAATGCCTGAACCGCGCCAAAAACTTTGTCCTGAATGGGCTGGACCAATTGTGTTCGCTTTTCAAAGAGCAAACCTTCTGGTCCAAAATATTTCTGTTGCAAAGCAAGCACTTCTTCTGCTTTCTGCACAATAGCTGCTTTGCGTTTTTCTAAATTTTCTGGGGAAAGCAATATTTGCTCTGCCGCCAATGCATCTTTTAAACTCTGTAAATCACTCTGCAGCGCACTTACTTCACCGGCCCATTGGGTACTCAGCTGATCTACTTGAGCTTTTGCCTGTGCATATTCAGGTAAATTCTTCAAGATGTAATCCGTATCCACAACACCATAGCGCTGCGCCATTAGCGATGTGGAAAAGAGTACAGCAAGAAATAATCCTATTTTTTTCACGGGTTTGAAGGTACTTCAATTAGAACTGTTGTCCAATGATGAAATGCGTCTGCCATCCACTTGCCGCTGCACCATTAGGCTCAGGGTCAAATCCATAAGCAACATCTACTCCCATCAATCCGAACATAGGCATGAAAATACGCAAACCTGCACCTGCACTACGCTTCAAATTAAACGCACGGTAGTCCCAGAAATTATCGTAGTTGTTACCACCTTCCATAAAGATGAGCGGGAAGACTTGTGCCGAAGGATTGTTAGCAATGATGTAACGCATCTCGAACACGTATTTATTGTAAAGTGCACCACCACCGCCAGGCGTGATCGAATTATTAGTGTATCCACGAAGACCTATGATTTCGCGACCGTCGATTACGAAATTGGCCAGTCCATCACCACCCACATAGAAACGTTCAAACGGCGGTAAACCTAAGTCCTTGTTGTAGCTCCCTAAATAACCGAACTCTCCATGCGTACGGATCACTAATTTTGAAGTGATCGGCGCAAACCAATCCGCATTCAATTTCCACTTATGGTATTCCACTAATTTGAAGCGCTCCTCCGAAGAAAGACTCTTATAATCGATGTCATCTCGCAACAAGCTAAAGGGTGGAGTCAATTCCGCAGCGAAACTGATCTGTGAACCACGCGTTGGGAAAATTGGTACATCTGTATTGTTTCTGCCCAACGTGAATTTGTAGTTAACATTGTTTGAGATTCCTTTGTTGTAGTTCAAGAATCCGGTTGGGAAGTTGTTCAAGTTAAAGCGACGGAATTCCAAACCTTGGTATAGGGTGAAATAATCATCCGGCCACTTTAAACGTTGACCCAATCCAAAGTTAATACCTGTAATCAATAGACTTTGGCGGTTCGGATCGCTTGCCTGTACACCGTTGCTTTGGACATTGTGGTAGATTGTTCCTGTGAAACTGTTCGGCTTTTTACCTCCTAACCACGGCTCCGTGAAAGAGGCATTGTAGCTTTGGAAATACAGTCCATTTGACTGCGCGCGAATATTAATAGTCTGACCGTCACCGGTGGGTAAAGGCTGCCAAGCCCGCTTATTACCGATGTTTTTTGCGGAGAAGTTGTTGAAGTTCAAACCCAGTGTACCGACCACACGGTTTGCACCCCATCCACCCTGAAGCTCAAGCTGTGAGGTAGATTTTTCAACAACAGTATATTCAAGATCTACCGTACCTGTTTGAGGATCTGGCACCGGATTTACACCAATCTGCGTTTGATCGAAATAACCCAATTGCGATAACTCACGAATGGTACGCTGGATCATTGCCTTCGAAAACAAATCGCCTGGGCGAGTTCTCACTTCACGATAGATCACGTGGTCGTTTGTACGCTCATTACCCGTAATGCTCACTTTGCGAATCGTAGCCTGACGGCCTTCTTGAATGCGAATTTCTACATCAATAGTATCGTTCTGAACATTCTTTTCGATAGGAACCACTTGAGAGAAGAGGTATCCATTATTCAAATATATAGAGGCAACGTCGTTTCCATTTGCATCGAAGCTCACGCGTTCGTTTAAATGCTGACTATCGTAAATATCGCCGCGATTGATTTTCAAAATGCTGCGCAACAAGGGCGTATCGTATTTCGTATTCCCTACAAACGAGATGTCTCCGAAATAATATTTACGACCTTCTTCTACTGTAATTTCAATGTTGATGAGTTCGTCGTCTACACGATAGTTCGTATCGCGAATGATACGTGCATCGCGGTAACCCATGCCGTTGTATTTCGCTACTAATGCACGTAAATCTTCACGGTATTCCTTTTTACGAAGCTTTGAGACTTTAAAGATGGCTTTACCTTTCATCTTTGTGTTCTTCATTGCTTTCAACAGGACCTTATCCGCCACCGCTTCATTTCCAACAAAGGAAATTTCTCCAATTTTCACACGTTCGCCTGACTTGACTTTAAATCCTAAAATGACCGCGTTATTAAACGATGTATCACGTTCCTGGGTAATGTCGACGGAGGCGTTTAAATAACCTTTTTCGCGGAAATACGATTGAATCTTATTTCGACTCATGACCACAAGATTCTCATTCACCACTTTTCCAGCGCGCAGGTCTAACTCTTCGCGAATGTCGTCCTTCCAGGTTTTTTTAACGCCTGTGATAAAATACTTACTCATCTTTGGCAATTCCTTAAGACGGATATCCAGATAGACTTTTTTCCCGCTCTTATTTACTACACTAAAGGTGATATTCTCGAAAAGTTGCTGGCGCCATAGCGTGCGGATGGCATCTGATATCTTTGGATCAGGGAATTGAATATTATCGCCTACACGAATATTAGTCAGCATGATCACGACGTTCGGATCTAAATCCTGCACGCCACTCACCGTTATACCGGCTACCTCGTAGTCAATTCCTGGAATGAGGCCAAAATCACCGTTTTGAACCACTTGCGCAGTGGTTGTGAAAGCAACTAGGGTAAGTATAAGTGCCCAAAGGGTATTCTTCATGTCTTTAATCTGCCGTTAACTGTTCTGTGGTTTGCCCGAACCTGCGCTCTCGTTTTTGAAAAGCCGCAATAGCATCGTACAAACCGGTCGCGTCGAAATCTGGCCACAAAACAGGCGTGAAATACAACTCGGCATAAGCCAGTTGCCACAACATATAGTTGCTGATTCGCTGCTCGCCACTGGTTCTGATCATGAGATCCGGATGTGGCATTCCGGCCGTAAACAAATGTTGTTCCACTGCCGCTTCATTAATATCCGCCGGAAGTATTAGTCCTTCAGCAACATCTTGAGCAATCTTGCGAATGGCTTGCACCATTTCATCCTGTGAGCCGTAACTCAACGCAAGCGTCAAAGTTAACCCATCATTCTTTGCTGTAGCCTGAATAACAGACATTAACTTTTTATTTGCTTTTGTCGGCAGCGTATCTACGTTACCGATGGCACAGAGACGCACATTATTGCCCATTAGTGTGGGCAATTCCTTCTCTAGCGCAGTCATCAGAATATTCATTAATGCATCTACTTCCGCCTTCGGTCGATTCCAGTTTTCAGTAGAAAAGGCATAAACGGTAAGGTAGCTTAAACCTAATTCGGCCGATGCCGTAGTTATTCTTCTTAATGCCTCTACACCTACTTCATGGCCACGAACCCGCGACCTAAAACCTTGCTGTTTCGCCCAGCGACCATTGCCGTCCATAATGACTGCAATATGCTCCGGCATATGCTTAGGGTCTAACCCGGCTTTAAGCCGATTAGCTTTAAAAACTTTAGAATCCACTGCAGCGTTCATCTCGAGGACTTAGGTTGTAAAATAGGGTCAGTCCGGCAAAAATAGTCCAATCTCGCTGTTCAGCAGTGCCTCGAGCCAATCCATTTGAATAAGAGACGTTTCCAGGGTTTGAAAAATAGGCTGCTACTGCACTTCGCTCCTCCTCTAATGCCGCGGCATCAACAAAATCTCCGCTGGTATCGTCCATGTAATCGGTACCGTACCTACGCCAGCCTAATTCCGCCGTTAGACTAAAATCACGGCCTAAACTCTGGCGATAGCCCATGCCAAAAGGAACGGTGATCGTGGCATTGCCGTAGAACAGTTGATCACTCAGTTCCGTCTGCTGACCCTCCGTACCTAACTCACGTAGATTGTGCCATTCCTCTTGGTAAAAACCTTGAGGATTATAAAAGGTTAAGCCCAATCCTCCGAACACATAAAAAGAACGCTTGAATTTCGTACCTGTTCCATACGGCCAGAAATTAAATTCGGTCATATAGCTGAATTCGGAAATTTCTGTACGGAAAGTAATCTCTCGATTTAATTTAAAATCATCTTTCGACCAAGCATCAGAGGCGCCTACGTAGCCACGATAATAATTCATTCGTGTACTCCAATGCCAATTGTATTGACGACGTAAGGTGATTTGACCCACAGGTTGGTTTGGCAAGAATCCATACACCCCCTGAGCATTGGTTCCAACCGCACCGACATCGCCATGAAACAATGTTCCAGAACCGCCTAAACCCAACTCATAAAATTGGGCATGAAGGAAAGAACTGCTGAAAAGCAGGAAGTAAAGGAGTACTTTTTTCATGAATTAATTCCTGTAATCTAATCCCCAGCTTAATTTATTCCGGAGTGTAGATGGGAAATCTTGTAGCTCAGTTTGCACTAATGCGATGCGAAAATCGGCCTTTTGAATGAAGAGTTCCGTGGTCGCATCAAAACTATGTATCCGACTGTCCAATGATGTTAAAAATTCGTTTTCCCGACTTTCTATGCGAAGGCGGAGGGTGTTATTGTCAGAGATAACGAAGGGACGCATGGTCAAATTGTGCGGCGCAATAGGAGTAAGGACAAAATTTTCACTATTCGGCATTATAATGGGGCCGCCACAACTCAAACTATACCCTGTGGAACCTGTCGGCGTGCTCACTATTAAGCCATCCGCCCAGTAACTGTTTAAATACGCACCGTTCAGATAGGTATGCACAGTAATCATGCTGGTCGTTTCCTTCCTTGCAATAGTAATCTCATTTAACGCGAAATTCGGCTTGACCACACGGTTACACGAGGTGCGAATCTGTAACAGTGAACGAAAGTCCAATTGGAATCTACCGCTAAAAAGCGCATCTAATGAAGTCTCAATATTACTTTTCGCTACGTTCGCAAGAAATCCTAATCGGCCCATATTGATTCCTAAAATAGGAATGTCTTTATTCTGAATGAGTACCGTTGCATCGAGAATAGTTCCGTCGCCCCCCAAAGAAATGAGGAAATGCGGATCGAAATTTTCCAATTCTTCCTCGTCCGCAAACGTTGAGAAATGCATTTCGGGAAACTCTTCCGCTTTAATTTCGTCACAGGCCCCAACCATGGTATGATATACTGCAAAATCAACGCCTTCTTCGACCAACTTCTCTAACACCAACTCTAAGTAAGGCAGGTTCGTGGCTTTCGGGGTGCGTCCAAAGAGTGCTATTCTCATGAGTACTTCAAATAGTTCATTAAATGGTCGTAACGTTCACGGTAATCGGTATCGTACGATTCATCGCCAAAGATACCTTCTATTTCGTAGCCATAGCGTTGTAAACTCTTGATAATAGGCGCTGTATGTTCTAAATTAACCTTCAATGTCAGCTGCAGAGCGGTTTCGTTCGCTTGATGTGTCATCCATAGCCCTAGGAGCTTGGCATCATTGTGTTCTACAGCGTGTGCGATGTCGATAACGCTGTATCGGTCCGCTGTAATACTCACCACGAGAATGGCACCCGATTGAAGCAGTGTAGGCGTTGCTCTGAAAAACTCTAAAATATCAGTTAATAAATACGAATTGACATAACGTCCTTCTTTATTCACTACGGGTACCAGCGTAATTCTGTGCTGAGTGCAGACTTCCAGGATCTCGAAAAAATGAGCACCTTCTGTAACATGAGGCACAAAAGCAGGGCGTAAAGCACTCTGTATATGCGACGTATCGTCTTGGGTTTCATAAAGCGCATCTTCGCTCAAAAGCCCAGCATACATACCTTCATTCGTAACCACGGGAAGGTGGCTAATTTTAAGATCCTCCATGAACTCCAATGCCTCGGCTATTGTTGTCTCAAGGATAATCCCCTTGATGGGTTCTGTATGTAGTGTTTCTTGTAACATTTCATAACAAACATAGCCCTTTTCTTTAGCTTTGCCCCCATGAACGATCACACAAAACTCAGCGTAAATATCAATAAGATTGCTACCCTTCGCAATGCAAGAGGCGGCGATGTACCTAGTGTTTTAAAAGTCGCACTCGATTGCGAGCGTTTTGGAGCCGAAGGAATTACCGTACACCCAAGGCCTGATCAGCGTCACATTCGCTACAGCGATGTGGCAGATTTAGCTCCTGCGGTGACCACAGAATTCAATATCGAAGGGTATCCTAACGAAGAATTTATTGCGCTTGTGCTGGCACATCGACCTGCACAAGTAACGCTAGTGCCCGACCCCCCGGGTGTTTTAACTTCCAATGCAGGATGGAACGCCATTCAGCACAAAGAACTACTGACCGAAGTAATCGGAACTTTTAAAGATGCTGGAATTCGCACTTCCATTTTTATTGAAACCGATCACGAGCAAATTGCAGCCGCAAAAGCTACAGGTACAGATCGAATCGAATTGTACACGGAATCATATGCCGTCGGTTATGCAAAAGATAGGGCCGCCGCAGTTGCTCCTTATGTGAGCAGCGCAGCCTTTGCAAAAAGTATTGGCCTAGGTGTGAATGCCGGACACGACCTTAACCTAGAGAACCTCAGCTACTTTTCCCAAAAGCTTCATGGCACTCTAGACGAGGTAAGCATTGGTCACGCATTGATCGCTGATGCACTTTATTTAGGACTTCACAATACCATTCAACAATACAGAACCTGTTTGAACCCGACCGCATGGAAGTAGTTCCGCTATTCTCTAAAGTGTACGGCGAAGGAGCACCACTGATCATTCTTCACGGATTGTTTGGTATGGGGGATAATTGGGCGACTCACGCAAAACACTGGGCTGGATTAGACTGGGAAGTACATGCCGTAGACCAACGCAACCACGGTAAGTCGCCACATCATGGCGTACATAATTACGATGCAATGGCCGCTGACCTGGAAGCCTATATGGACGAGAAAGGATTGAATACAGCGGTCATCTTGGGCCACAGCATGGGCGGAAAAACAGCCATGCACTTTGCTGTCAGTCGTCCGGAACGCGTTCAGGCATTAGTCGTTGTAGATATTGCTCCAAAGGCGTACCCCATTCACCATCAGGGCTACATTAATGCAATGAAATCCGTTGATTTTGATGCCGTTCAATCGCGCGGCGCAGTAGATGAAATTCTTGCGAAAAGCGTTGACAATGCAGGCATTCGCCAATTCTTTATGAAGAGCTTACATTGGCAGTCCAAAGAAAAATTAGCATTCCGATTCAATCTCAATACCCTAGAAGACCAGCTACAAGAAGTGGGTACACCTTTAGGATTCGGCTATTTTGATCGTCCTACTTTATTTATCGCCGGCGGCGCAAGCGGCTACATTAATGGGGAAGACGAAGATGTCATTTTAGTCCATTTCCCTGCGGCACACATCGAGACCATTGCTAATGCAGGACACTGGGTACATGCAGAAGCTCGAGAACCATTTTCAGAATTGGTAGTTGACTTCCTGGAAGATCTAGTCTAGAACGTCTTTGAGTTGAAAATGCAAGTAATGCGCAGGACCTTGACGTTTTACGAGCGCATCGGCTACATCGGGCTTACCTAAGAATACCCAAGCTTTATTACTAAAATCGTAACGCTCGAGCGGTTGCGTAAATAGTCCACGGTCCAATTTATCGTTGCGATTGGCATCTTCATACACCTGTACCATAAAACGTTCGGGCAGTTGTACATCGACATGTAACGTATCATTGGGTGACCGCAAGTCTTCAAAGCCCACTGCCAGCCGTTTGTCATTGGCATCTCGTATTTCATATGCAATACGAGTAGGATACTGTTCAGCCTCGGCACAAGTGAAATATAGACCCGGTTTTTCCTGGGCAGCTAATGTGCTTGCCCAACAGGCGAAAATCAAAAGGAATTTTTTAGTCTTCATAATCGCTCTCCACCCCTTTTTTAGCCAAAAGTGCGCCGTTTGCTTTGAGCGAATCCAGTACCTCTTCATAAATCGGTATGAATACTGTTGGGTTGTCGCTGTAAAAGGCAAAACTTGATTTGAATTGATCCTCAGTGACCCCATGCTTTTCATAGACCTTCGCATAGTAATCTTCGATACCGTTTGTATCGCCAAGCATGATAGAACCGTTTCGGGCACCTTCTATTACATGAATATCTACCAAGATCGGCATCATCTGTTCTTGCGTCAACATATGCTCAGGAATCTTTACCGCAGGAGAAGAACACCCTATGGAAAGGATGAATAGTACGCTTACTGCATAGTTCCCGAGTCGCATCATCTGTCTAGTCTCTATCAAATACTAAACGTGCGCCCAGGACACTATCGTCTGTTTTGCCTTCTTTGAACGCAAGGTGCCCGCCTACAAAAGTGTGCGTCACTCTAGATTTAAACAAAGTTCCTTCAAACGGGGACCATCCACATTTGTATAAAACATTCTGCTTATTCACATTCCAAGGCTGGTTGGGCTCAACCAAAACTAAATCTGCATGGTATCCTTCGCGCAAAAAACCCCGCTCCTCCATTCTGAACAAAATTGCTGGGTTGTGACACATTTTTTCTACCATTTTTTCAATCGTAAAGGTTCCGTCGTGCACGCGTTCCATCATTGCCGGCAGTGCATGCTGAACTAAAGGACCGCCAGAAGGGGCGTTCAAATAGCTGTTTGCCTTCTCTTCAAGGGTATGTGGTGCATGATCTGTGGCGATTACATCTAAACGATCGTCCAATACTGCTTTCCACAGCGCATCTCTATCCTCCGCAGTCTTTACTGCTGGATTCCATTTGATGTGGCTGCCTTTTTTCTCGTATTGACTATCATCAAACCATAAATGGTGCACACAAACTTCCGAGGTGATCCGCTTCTCCTCTAAAGGCTTACGGTTGGAAAACAGCTTCGTTTCTTTTCCGGTGCTGATGTGAAAAACGTGAAGTCGACTGTTGTATTTCTTAGCCAAATCCACGGCCGTAGATGAACTTAAATAACAGGCCTGCTCACTTCGAATCATAGGATGTTGTGCCATGGGAATATTTGCACCAAACTCCGCTTTTGCACGCTCTAAGTTTGCTTTAATAGTCGCTTCGTCCTCACAATGTGTTATGAGCTGATGGTCTAATTGAAAAATACCCTCTAAGGTTTTCTGTTCGTCAACCAACATATTACCGGTAGAAGAACCCATGAAGATTTTTATACCGGCCACATCGCGCTTACTTACCTTCTTCAACTCTTCGAGGTTGTCGTTTGACGCACCCATATTAAAGCTGTAATTAGCCAACGATACCTCTGCCGCTCGTGCATACTTTTTCTCCAACTCCTCTATCGTGAGGGCTGCCGGTTTAGTATTGGGCTGCTCCATATACGAGGTAACCCCTCCAGCAACTGCAGCGCGTGATTCAGAATAAATATCCCCTTTGTGCGTGAGACCAGGCTCTCTAAAGTGCACCTGGTCGTCGATAATTCCTGGCAAGAGGAATTTACCGTTAGCATCGATTATAGTTACATTCCCATTTTTCAGGCCTATGGAAACGTCTATTTTTGAGATTCTGCCGTTTTCTACAAGTAAGTCCCCTTCAATGACCTTACCCTCATTGACTATGCGGGCATTTTTAATGAGATACGATTTCAACATTTTATGAGTAGCGATTTTTTAGGGCTTGGTAAACCAACTCCAAATTTTCAGTTTTATGACACCAAAAATGGCTTCTTTGATAATTCCGCTTGACATTTTACTTGTGCCTTCCGTACGATCGGTGAAAATAACTGCAACTTCCTGTACAACCAGTCCTTTACGCCAAGCCGTAAATTTCATTTCAATCTGGAATGCGTAACCAACAAAATGGATTTTTGAAAAATCAATCGCAGCTAAAGTTTCACGCTTGTAGCATTTAAAACCGGCGGTGGCATCCTGAATGGGCATTCCGGTGATGAAACGAACGTAAACAGAGGCGAAATAGCTCAACAATACTCTACTCATGGGCCAATTCACCACATTTACGCCTTGAACATAACGTGAACCAATACTTACATCAGCGCCACTTTCGCATGCCTCAAGCAATCTTGGCAAATCCTCCGGGTTGTGGGAGAAATCACAGTCCATCTCGAAGACATAGGCATATTCACGAGCCAAAGCCCACTTAAAACCGTGGATATAAGCCGTTCCTAAACCAAGCTTACCCGTACGTTCTTCTAAATGAATACGTCCCCCATGAGCTTGCATTGATCTACGCACCACATCCGCTGTTCCGTCCGGTGAGCCGTCATCAACGATCAATACCTCATAACCCCCTGGCAAAGCCATAACGGTGTTGAGCATCTTTTCGATGTTTTCAATCTCGTTGTATGTGGGTATAATGACTAATGCGCGTGACATGCAGCAAATGTAGGAAAGAAAGCGCTAGTTTAGTGGTATGAACTGGGATGTGTATACACGAAAAATTCACTGGAAGATTGCGCTCATCGCGTTCGGCACGGTCATTGGCCTTGCTTCTTTATTTTACACAGAATCTTTCTTAAAAGAATTGCGTGCAGAGGAGGAACTAAAAATTAAACGCTGGGCTGAAGCCGTAGAGGCAGTTTTCTTCGCTGAAGATGACGCAAATCTTAGCTTCTTTACGCAAATCATACAAGACAACACGACCATTCCTGTCATTCTAACAGATAGCGAGGGTACCATTATTGCGCACCGTAATCTCAAAACTCCGGAAAGCAATCCTGAAAAATACCTTGCCCGAAAATTAGAAGAATTCAAATCGAGCGGTAGTGTTTTGGAGAATTCATACGCAGATGGTCAAATCAACTTCCTCTATTATAAGGGATCCAACCTACTCACAAAATTGCGCCTTTATCCGTTAATATTATTGGGTGTAATTGGCGTATATATGCTCATTAGCTATATGGCCTTTTCAAATGCACGACGCTCTGAACAAAACAAGGTATGGACCGGCATGGCGAAAGAAACTGCGCACCAGATCGGTACTCCATTGAGTGCATTGATGGGCTGGTTGGCCTACCTTAAAGAGCAATATCCTCAGGAAATCGCCTTCGGGGAAATGGAAAAGGACATTGACCGATTAACGGACATTACGGACCGCTTCAGCAAAATAGGATCACAACCCGAGCGGACAGATAAAAACCTGGACGACACCGTGGCACGAACGGTAGAATACTTGCGGAGTCGATTGGGTAAAAAAATAACGCTGTCCTTAGAAATGGAGGGCGCAAACGCATCGAATCATAACCAACAATTGATCAGTTGGGTCCTGGAAAACATGATTAAAAATTCTGCGGATGCAATGGACGGTACGGGGGTTATCGATGTCGAAAAGAAAATACAGTCAGGCCGTGCCGTAGTAAGAATTAGAGATACTGGTCGAGGCATTACTCCTGCCGACCAACGCAAAATTTTCGAACCGGGTTTTACAAGTAAAAATCGTGGTTGGGGGTTAGGACTGAGTCTAGCCAAACGAATTGTCGAGGAATACCACGGTGGAAAACTAACACTTGAGCAGAGTATCCCTGGAGAAGGAACAACGTTTAAAATTTCGCTTCCGCTGGCTTAATGAACGAAACCACACTCTATTTACACATCCCCTATTGCAAACAGGCCTGTCATTATTGTGACTTCCATTTTTCAACGCACCGCTCGACTGAATCTGCGGTTCTTGAAGCAATGCATGCGGAAATGGCAATGCGGTCGCTGCAAATGCCCTGGAATGGAGCTGCCATAAATAGTCTCTACTTTGGAGGTGGTACGCCCAGTTTTTTGGCGGTTACCGATCTTTCTCGCCTCATTGATGAAGCACGGTCGTTGTTTTCTTTTTCGCCTTCTATTGAAATTACCCTTGAAGCCAATCCGGATGATATCACACCCGAAAAATTAGAAGCTTGGCACAGTATAGGAATAACGCGATTAAGTATAGGTCTGCAGAGTTTTAATAACCTTGAACTTCAATCCATGAACAGAGCACACGATGCATCGCATTCCGTGCAATGCTTGGAATGGATCGCTGATGGTCCTATTCAAAATTACAGCGTGGACTTTATGTACGGAATGCCGGGGAGTACTGTGGAAAGCTGGAAGCGACAATTGGACCAATTGGCCACCTACCTTCCACCACACCTCAGCTGCTACGCGCTCACTGTTGAAGAGAAAACTGTACTCTACCACGATGTGCGCTCAGGAAAAACCACCTTGCCTTCGGACGAGGTTATTGTAGCCCAATTTGAGGCCTTACGCGCATGGGCATCGCCGCAGGGTTATACCCATTATGAACTCTCAAATTTCGCTCAACCCGATAAATACAGCCGACACAACAGCCATTATTGGAGTGGCCAATCGTATCTAGGCATTGGTCCCGGGGCACACTCCTTCGACGGGGAAAAGCGTTGGTGGAATATTTCAAACAACACCTTATACGCTCAAGGGGCGAAAGTGCCCAGTGAGCGGCTCACTCTAATAGATCTACTCAATGAGCGGCTCATGGTTCGACTGAGAACCGCTAAGGGATTTCTTTGGGAAGGTGATGTACCCGTCGGTCTAGACCATTCGCTACTAAAGAGGGTAAAGCGGAACGTTCAAACAGCCGAGGCCAAAGGGTTAGTAACATGCACGGACAAAGGGTTCGCTATACCTCCTGATCGATGGATGCAAAGCGATGCCATTATATCCGAACTGTTTTTGAGTCCTAAGGAGAGCTAAAACCCTTATCCACCGAAAAGAGCGTATCTTGGAAATAAAACTAAATCCCTACGACGCTTAGCATTTAGCGTTTACGTGCAGTATGAAATTGACTATTGATTTTTCCAAACCCATCGCCGATTTAAGCCTAGCTGTAAGTGATGTCGCACGAGCGTGGTATATCGATGCACCTGAATTTTCGCCGGTGGTATTGGGGGAATGGACGGGTAGCATTGCTCAAGGTGGAAGTGTGAATTTTTTCAATGTACAGTTCAATCCGCATGCCCACGGAACTCATACCGAAACCGCCGGACACATCACTGAAAAACGCCACAGTATCAACACACATTTTCGCGATGTTATGACGAAATCGCTCGTTCTTACACTACTGCCTCAAGAAGGTCGAGTTCGGTTTGAGGACTTTCATGCGGTTTGGACTCAAGCCCAGGCTAAGGGCTGGACCTTCGCAACAAAATCCGTGGTATTCAGAACGAATACAGGTAATCATCCTGGGACGAAAAAGTTTAGTGGGACCGACTGGCCTTTTCTCGAAGCTGCCATTGGAACTTTCCTCCGAGAGCAAGGGATCGATCATTTAATCATTGATCAACCCAGTGTAGACCAGGAAGAAGACGGTGGAGCACTTGCCTGTCATCATGCCTTCTGGGGACCGCAGCCTGAGAAATCTCTTCACCGTACCATTACAGAACTGGCCCATGTGCCAATGTCAGTAGCCGACGGTCCATATGCTTTATTGCTTCAGGTCGCGCCAATAGAAAATGACGCTGCACCTTCTCGCCCACTGCTTTATAGTTTAGGCTAGGCCTTCTTCACTTTTCTATTCCGTGCATCTACAGCCGCTAATGTGGCCATGTTTACAATCTCACGCACCGATGCGCCCAATTGTAGTACATGGGCGCTGTGCTTTGTGCCGATCAACATAGGACCAATGGCCTCTGCTGCACCGAAGCTCTGTAGCATTTTGTAAGTAATATTTCCTGCTGCGAGATTCGGGAAAATAAATACATTCGCTCGGTGCCCTACGAGATCAGAAAAAGGGAAACTTTCTTGAAGTAATTCTGGCTCTAACGCAAAGTTCGCCTGCATTTCACCATCAACAATCAAATCCGGGTGCTCTTTCCGCAAGATTGCGCTAGCCTTTGCCATTTTATGAGCATCTGGTCCGTTTGAAGAACCAAAATTAGAATAGCTCAAAAGGGCGACTTTCGGGACGATATTTGTGCGCTTAACAGTGTCCGCAACATTCAATACCATTTGCACTAAATCTTCAACCGTAGGGTCTAAATTAATAGTAGTATCGGCAAAGAACATAGGGCCGCGTTTACTCAAAAGAATATACATTCCGGCCGCTTTACGCATGCCTTCCTCCATACCGATAATACGAAGAATAGGACGCAAGGCCGTTGGGTACTTAACGGTCAAACCACTAATCAATGCATCTGCTCCGCCGTCGCGCAGCATCATATTGCCATAGTATTCTCGAGACTTAATTTTCGAGCGGCATTCACCCATGGTCCAGCCTCTACGTTTTCTGAATTCATACATCTGTGTAGCGTACCTCTCGCGTCCATCACGGTCTGCCATAATATCAATGAATTCAGCTTCTTGAAGCTCCAACTGGTATTCTTCAATAATGGCTTCCATCTTTTCTTTTGAACCCAATAGAATAGGTTTTGCAACGCCATTGCTAATCAATATTTCCGCAGCCTTCAAGATGCGGTAATTATCTCCCTCAGTGAAGACAATGCGCTGCGGATGTCTGCGCGCATTTTCATTCAACAAACGGATAAACTTATCATCACGACCCAATCGGTCACTCAGTTCACGACTGTATGCTTTCCAATTCGTAATGGGTGCTTTAGCAACTCCGCTTTCCATTGCTGCGCGTGCAACAGCAGGTGCAACCGTAGTAATTAAGCGCGGATCAAAAGGCTTCGGAATAATATAAGTGTGACCAAAAGTTAAATTACTCTCGGCATAGGCAAGATTAACAATCTCTGGAACTGGCTCTTTGGCCAATTCTGCAATGGCACGAACGGCGGCCAATTTCATTTCCTCATTGATCTTCGTTGCACGAACATCTAAAGCGCCGCGAAAAATAAACGGGAAGCCCAGCACATTATTCACCTGGTTCGGATTATCACTACGTCCGGTGGCCATAATGATGTCCTCCCGAGCGTCCATAGCATCTTCATAGGTAATCTCTGGGTCTGGATTTGCCAAAGCAAAGACAATAGGGTTCGGAGCCATGCTCTTAACCATAGCTTTAGATACTATACCGCCCTTTGATAAGCCGACAAATACATCTGCGTCTTTCATTAAATCTGCCAACTGTGCTTCTTTGTGATCCTTCGCAAAGAGTTCTTTTTCAGGAGTCAGTTCACCGCGAGAGGTAACGATGAGCCCTTTAGAATCACACATGAATAGGTTCTCCGACTTTACCCCTAATGCCAGATACAGCTTCGCACAAGAAATGGCAGAGGCGCCGGCCCCATTGAAGACGACCTTGACTTCTTCAATATTCTTTTCGGATATCTCTAAGGCATTTAGCAATGCTGCCGCAGTAATAATAGCAGTACCGTGTTGATCATCGTGCATGATGGGAATATCCAATTCCTCTTTCAGGCGTTGCTCGATGTAAAAACAATCCGGCGCTTTAATATCTTCTAGATTGATTCCACCAAAAGTGGGGGCAACCGCCTTAACTGCTTCAATGAATTTATCAGGGTCGTTTGCATCCAATTCAAGGTCAAAAACGTCGATATCAGCGAATATCTTGAAAAGCACACCCTTTCCTTCCATCACTGGTTTTGAGGCCTCCGGGCCTATATCTCCCAATCCCAAAACGGCTGTTCCGTTTGTAATCACGGCAACTAAATTTCCTTTAGCCGTGTATTTATAAACGTCTTCAGGATTCGCAGCAATCTCCATACATGGGTCTGCAACACCTGGCGAATACGCAATACTTAGGTCGCGTTGTGAATTTGAGGGTTTTGTCGGAACTACCTCTATTTTGCCTGGTTTGGGCATTTGGTGGTAGTGAAGGCTATCCTTCTTTTTAATAGGTCTCTGACTCATAATGAGTGAAAATTAGTATAAAAAGGTATTGAAAGGAAACCTTGTCGAATGGATTTCTGCAGCCACGCGGTACAACGTTTTTCTCAATTCATCAATATTGTTTTTGTCCTGCGCACTGATAAAGACAGCTCGTTCGCCAACTTTATTCATCCAAGTACGCTTCCATTGTGCTAAATCGTAGTTCTCTTCGGTAAGCTCTAAGTCAAATTCATCCGGCTCATTGTAGGTAAATGCATCGATTTTATTGAATATCATGATACACGGCTTATCCGTACTTTCAATTTCTTGAAGTATAATATTCACACTTTCGATGTGATCCATAAAACTAGGGTGACTAATATCCACCACGTGAAGCAATACATCGGCCTCTCGAACTTCATCAAGGGTCGATTTAAAACTCTCCACCAATTGGGTAGGAAGCTTTCGAATAAAACCCACGGTATCGGTAAGCAATAGCGGTAGGTTATCGATGTTAATCTTGCGTACCGTTGTGTCTAGCGTAGCAAATAGCTTGTTTTCTGCAAGTACATCGGTTTTGCAAAGTAAATTAAGCAGCGTGCTTTTACCAACGTTAGTATATCCTACCAAAGCTACGCGCACCACTTTACCGCGATTGCCCCGTTGCGTACTCATCTGAACATCGATTTTCTGTAACTTTTTCTTAAGCAACGAAATCTTCTGTTGTATGATACGGCGGTCCGTTTCAATCTGCGTTTCTCCTGGACCACGCATCCCAATCCCCCCTTTTTGACGTTCAAGGTGCGTCCACATTCGAGTCAATCGGGGAAGTAAATATTGATATTGAGCCAATTCTACTTGCGTTCGCGCATAGGAGGTTTGCGCGCGTGCCGCAAAAATATCGAGAATTAGATTCGTGCGATCCATGACCTTCACTTCCATCAGAGCTTCAATATTCTTTAGCTGAGAGGGTGTGAGTTCATCGTCAAAAATGATCATATCAATGTTCTCTGCTTTTACAAAGCCTTTGATATCTTCCATTTTACCGGTACCAAGGAACGTCCTCGAGTTGGATTGAGAAAGCTTTTGAGTGAACATATGAACCGTATCGGCACCCGCGGTATCGGCCAAAAAGCGAAGTTCCTCGAGGTATTCCCTTGACTTCTCTTCGTCCTGATCACGGTTAACAATACCGATAAGAATACAGCGCTCACGCTCTAGCGTATTCTTTTTCTTAAGCTCAATCATAAAAGAGGGCTGCCCTTAGGCGCCTTGAAGGAATTCAGCCCAAGGCATGCGCAGGGCGATTAAGAACAATCCAATACCAAACCAAACCACTACAGATTTAGCTTTGGCCGAAGCGGCTTCCGCGCGCTTTGACTTTGCATTACCAATAGTAATTAAAACTGCAGCCAGAATCATGGTTGTCGGGTGCTCGACATATTTAAATCGCAATCCAGCATCGCCCATTAGCGTTCCCATATCAGAGAACATGTCTAGGTTAAAACCGAACAACATTATTAATCCGATGGTGATCTGTAGGTGCGTTAATAGCACCGCTATTTTGTTTTGACGTGCCAATTTATCCGTAAACGGGTTATCCGATTTCCAAACTAAAAAGTTCTGAACCAAAACCACCAACATCAACAATAAGTAGACAAATGGCAGCCAATGATGCAAGTGTAGTAATCCTGTGTACATCTATTCGTATTTTTCACAAAGTTACGAATCCTCACTAAGCACTACTCCACTGTGAAAAAATACATTTTATCCACGCTAATTCTTGTATTCGCCGTTCTTGTTGGTCTCGTACCGCTGGTGAACTTAAAGTCCATTCAATCGTACTATGAAGTCCCGACAGAAGCCGTCGTATTTCCTCCATTGCGTGGTTCTCAAGACCGGTTGGCAAAGAGCATACAATTTGAGACCATTAGCCAACATCCCCGAATGCTGGATACGGCTACTTTTGACGCCTTTGGCCAATTCCTTCGCGCTTCTTACCCTGGCGTTTTCGACATGCTCGAGGTAGATACATTTAGCACGCATACCTACCTCCTACATTGGCCTGGCACTGAAGCGGCGACTAAAAACTACCTCTTTATAGCGCATCAAGATGTCGTTCCTGTAGACAGGAAAAGCATAGCTGAATGGTCAGCAGGTCCCTTTTCCGGTGACTTCGTGACGGACTCCACAGCAGGCGTAGAAGGATGGATTTACGGCCGCGGTACTCTTGACGATAAAAGCGCACTCATTGCACTAATGGAAACTATGGAGTCACTTTCATATTCCGGTTTCCAGCCGAAAGAACATCTGTATTTCTGCTTTGGACAAGATGAAGAGATTGGCGGTAAGGCCGGAGCAGCAGTTGTTGCCGCGCATTGCCGCGCCAAAGGACTTCGCTTTGATGCGATTTTAGATGAAGGCGGGATCATTTCTAAGGGAAGTATACCAGGACTTAAAGACACACCGGTGGCACTTATAGGATCCGCAGAGAAAGGCTACCTCAGCGTAGAGGTAACCTTTAACCTTGCCGGCGGTCACAGCAGTATGCCTAATACCGAAACAGCCATTACACGGGCCACCGCATTTACAAATGCACTGAACGATGGACTCTTTCAATCTGAATTTTCAGCTCCATTAGAAGGATTCATTACACACCTCGCACCAGAAATGCCGTGGGCATTAAAATCTGTTTTTGCCAACCGATTTCTAACGGAACCACTCCTCTTGAACATTTACCAGCAAAGCCATACCGGGCGGGCCTTGACGAACAACACAGCGGTAGCTACCATGATTTCTTCAGGAATAAAAGATAATGTGGTGCCCGCGAGCGCCCGTGTGGTGTGCAACACTCGGATTTTACCCGGCACTACTCCTGAGGACGTTCTCGAACGCTATGCAGCGCTCGCGGCTAAATTCGGTGGTACAGCTACTCCTTACAATACTATAAGCAGTGGAGCCAGCCCAACTTCTTCGACGGAACATACGGATTTTGTGAAAATTGGTCAGGCAGTAAAGCATGTTTTTCCGGAGGCTTTGGTGAGTCCCTATTTAACCATAGGCGGCACGGACAGTAAAAACTTTGAAGGGCTGGCCAAAAATACCTACCGCTTCTTACCCATTGTGCTTGGCGCAGAGGAAGTTGGCGGAATTCACGGTACCAACGAGCGAATTTCTGTTGACGGATTTAATAAGATGGTCGACTTCTACACTGTAATGATGCAATTGTGGAGCGCAGGAAAATTCCCCGAATAAGGGCACAAAAAACCCCCGGCGCCATGCGCCGGGGGTTGCATTTTTTCGAATATCGAATCGTTTTATTGAATGGCGATATTAAAATCTAATATGCCACCTTCTTCGTCGCGAACAAAATCTGCCTCACCTCTGAATTCTTCTCCAGACTTAAGAGTTACAGTACCTGACGCGTGAAACATCATTCCATCGAAAATTCCTTCAACGCCTTTAAATGTAGCTTCGAATGAACCGTCTTTAGAAGTAATCGTCATAAGAGATTCAGTTATTTGCTCATTGTTGACGGCAACATCTAAATCCACAGAAACAGGACCTTCAAATACGGGGCCATGAACCATTGCCTCAGCGTCTTTAAGTTTCATTTTCATCTCTTCTTGACGCAGTTCCACAGGTGC
>CAJQHZ010000060.1 GCA_905478295.1 uncultured Flavobacteriales bacterium
TGCGGACCCTTTTTTTTCGAGAAGATGGTAAAAATAATCTAGGGTATACCTTAAATACGAAAGCAAATACAAAACCGTAGGAGGTAACAATTTTCACTGCAACAGAGGGCTAGGGGAATTTTATGTCAGTCCAGCCAATCCAACAGTTGTAGTAACTCCCGATCCGCTGCAGACCAGTCAAAGGTGTATAGTAACGATTTGTCCGTCCAACTTAGATCATTATGTTCTTTCAGTATAGGAAGACCATCAATAAGGGCGCAATGAAAAAGCGTAAGATCAACTGTACTATCGGGGTATTCGTAAACCACACGTCCTATGGACGCTACTGGATTAATGTCCAATTGTAATTCTTCTTTTACCTCTCGGATAACTGCATCCTCAGGACGCTCTCCCTCTTCTACCTTTCCTCCCGGGAATTCCCATTTTAAACTCTTATACGCTTTTTCATCCTCCTTGCGCTGCACCACCAGAATCATATCCTCGACCTGTATCATTGCTGCGACCACTTCAATGGTTTTCATTTTTACGTATTATTTAGGTGTATTTAAATACGAATCCAGACTCAACTTAACGCTTTGTATTTATTGTGAACGTGCAACATAAGTACGCCGAAGCCAATACCCAACAAGATTAAGATCTGACTCAACAGGCCTTCAGCGGTAAATGATAATTTCAACATGATGGTTGAAATAACAAAACTTGAGTTGCGTATGATTACAGGAAAATTGTCGGAATATAAAAAAGAAAGTAGGAGAATAATGACATCCGAAATGATCAGAAAGTTGTAGAACTGCTCAAAGAAAATAGCGTTCACAGCCACCATATTTGCCTGCTCAATGTGCTGAAAGGTCGGCACAATCCAGGTAAAAAAGCTTTGAAAACCTAGGATTACAAAGACTACAAAAAGAGCAAGAGACAGATAATTTTTTGCTTGGATGAACTGCTTTAATCGCGGTCCAATCTCTTTCTGCTCCATGGCTTCAAAATCGGCGTATTTGTAGGTACCACTTAACCTGTAAAACCAATACACCAGGTAAAACGCCAATACCACAAGTATAATATCTGCCGCAAATTCAAGATTGTGTTGACTGCTCCAGGTAGCTATTTTTAAATCTAGTGCAGCCATATCCTTAAAGAGACCTCGAATAAGTATGAGGGAGATCACCTCGTACTGTTTTGCGATATAAATGGTGGTGGACCTTCGCAAATAATAAATCATCAGATAGGCTTCGTACACCAACAAAATGGAGAATGGGGTATAGATTGCACTAATAGGGTCCCTTAATAAGGCTGCTTCCATTCCGCCAGGGATGTATGACCGAAACAAATGCAGCAAAAGATGAACAATAAAGCTAAAGATAGCCAAGTAGAGCGCCCATCGCCCTATTGCTTTTCGGGAGGCATGTGTGAAGATTGGTATATGCATAACTAAAAGATAACCAATTAATTATAACAAAGTTGTGGCCTTGTCTGATTATTTGCCTCCGGCTCTTATAATCGAGCCCTGCATCGTACCTTCGCGCCAACTTAAGAAAGTACCATGCTCAACGTCAACAACGTAACTCTACAGTTCGGAAAACGCGTCCTTTTTGAAGACGTGAATATTAAATTTCACGGCGAGCGCTGTTATGGCCTTATTGGTGCGAACGGCGCAGGAAAATCCACCTTTCTAAAAATCCTATCGGATGAAATCAGTCCGAACAGTGGAAATGTAACGCTCGAATCCGGTAAGCGCATGTCCGTACTTTCTCAGAATCATTTTGCTTTTGATGAAGTGACGGTTTTAAACACTGTTATTCAAGGAAACCAGCCACTTTGGGATCTGATGCAGGAAAAGGATGCTATCTACATGAAACCTGACTTCAATGAAGAAGATGGACTTGTTGCTGCCGATCTAGAGGTAAAGTTTGAGGAAATGGACGGTTGGAACGCCGAAAGCGACGCAGCTAACTTATTAAGTGGTTTAGGCATAGGCACAGATGCACATTATACCTTGATGAAAGATTTGGAAGGTTCCATGAAGGTTCGCGTACTGCTTGCACAAGCTCTTTTCGGAAATCCTGATATTCTTATACTGGATGAGCCTACCAACGATTTAGATCTAAAAACCATCTCTTGGTTGGAAGATTTCTTGATCGATTTTAGAAACACGGTGATTGTAGTGAGTCACGACCGTCACTTCCTAGATACCGTATGTACACATATTGCAGATATTGACTTCAAGCGCATTAGACTCTATACCGGTAACTACACCTTCTGGTACGAGAGTTCACAATTGGCTCTACGTCAGCGTCAAGCGCAGAATAAAAAAGCAGAGGATAAGCGTAAGGAATTGCAAGAATTCATTTCTCGTTTTGCGGCGAACGCCTCTAAGAGCAAACAAGCAACTTCGCGAAAGAAGATGTTGGATAAAATCAATGTGGACGAAATTCAAGCATCCTCGCGTATGTACCCTGCTATTATGTTTGAGCAATTGCGTGAAGCAGGCGACCAAATCATTGAAGTCGACGGACTAACAGCCTATGATGAGGCTGGCGAAATCCTGTTTAAGAACCTAAGCTTTAAATTAAATCGCGGTGATAAGGTTGCTCTTTTAGCGGACGACCACAGAGCGCTTACGGCGCTTTATGAAATCCTTGAGGGCAAGCGTAAGGCTGATGCGGGAACTTTCGCTTATGGGCAAACCATCAGTACCTCGTTTCTGCCGAATGACAACGCATCCTATTTTGATACAGACGACAACTTAATGGACTGGCTCCGCGATTATTCACCGGAGAATAAGGATGAGGTATTTGTTCGTGGATTTTTAGGCAAAATGCTTTTTTCAGGTGAAGAAGTCTTTAAAAGCTCACGCGTATTATCAGGAGGCGAAAAAGTACGTTGCATGCTCAGCAGAATGATGCTGCAGCAGGCAAATCTCATCTTCCTAGACGAACCGACCAGCCACCTCGACCTTGAGAGTATTCAGGCTCTGAATAATGGCATGCGCGATTTTAAAGGCACGTTAATTTTCAGTTCGCACGACCATACCATCAACCAAACTGTCGCAAACAGAATCATAGAGATTTACCCGCATGGCATTTTGGATAAACTCGTAGAATACGACGACTTCATTACGGATAAAAAGATCGCTGAGCAGCGTACCGCACTCGCTTCAAAATAACTTTCAGTCACATAAAAAAGTGACCATATGTGGGCGTTTTTTTTATACCTAAACTAAGACTGAGTGGGAATTGTAAGACCACCTACAATTGATTATATTAGGTCAGTCAAATTTGAAAACATACCATGAAAAAGATTTTTACTGCAGCCTTTTTTCTTACTGCTAGCCTTTCTTTCGGTCAAAATATGAAGAAGGAAAAAATGACTGTTTCCTACATTCAGCCACCAATAGTTCATTTAGAAGAGGGAATGGGCTATACCAACCAGGTTATTTTAGACTATGAAGCGGAAATCAATGCTGAATTAGCGAAAGCTGAAGAAGAATACCAACAGGCGTTAGCGGAATATCCGGAGAAAGAAGCTGTAGCTAAAACAGCCTATGATCAGCGTTATGCCGAATATGAAAAAGCCCTTGAGGAGTGGAACAGCAAAGGCACGATGGGTAAAATTATCGAGAAGCAAGTTTTAGAAAACAGCAAGCCAAGCGCACCGGGATCTTATTACCCGCCATCAAAGCCTTATAAACGTCAGGTAACGCATCAGAAGTTATTTAACGCAGACCAATTGGCCAGCACGTACTGTCGAATCGACGGACTTGATCAAGATCCAAACGGTGTGAAGATTGAAGTGCATCTCTTCGGGTTTGAGAATGATGACCCTGTGGTCAAGAAAAAAGAATATACGCAAGTAGATTCTAAGACGAAAGCAAAAAAGACCATTGTAAAATCACATTGGGAATTCAACTACCGTCACAGCATGTCGTTACGGGCCGTACATCCCAATGGAACCATTATTTTTGATGAAGTTCCGAGCAGCATTGCAGATTATAAACGCTACGCCTCTGCTGATGAAACACGCAGTCATCCCAGTACAAACGCAAATACTTTTGTAGAAAATCTTCAGCCAAAAATTGTTGAAACGAACATGGGTATTATCAATTGGATGTTGAACGATAAGCTAGGTACTACTGAGCAAAAACGGGATGTTCAAATCATCTTCGTTAAGAATAAGAAAGGTGAATACGACGATCTAGAAAATGCCATGTTCGATGCCAAAGAAGGGTATAATATGTTGACTTCGCGTCCAGATAATGCGAGAGCGAAAATTTCTAGCGCGATTGAAGCTTGGGAAGGTGCTTTAGAAGAAGGCGATATGAATGACAAAAAGGCGAGAATTAATAAGAAGGTGCTACCGGACCTTTATAAGAATCTACTGCTCGCTTGTGCACTCACTGAAGAATTCACCAGAGCAGAAGACCACTACAATGCTACGTTGAGACTCGACTTTAGTAGAGGTGATGAAAAAGACCTAAAAGAAACCATGCTTTTAGTGAACGATCTTAAAGAGCGTCATCAGAAGTAGTAATATTCTGTAAAGAACTAAAGAAGAGCGGCCCATGGCCGCTCTTTTCATTTAAGAACACCTACTTTTGCCCGCTTAATAGCACACCCCCACTCTATGAAACGACTCTTCAACAACTTCGTTGGCAATCCTAAAAATGATATTTTATCTGGGATCACCGTTGCACTAGCATTGGTTCCTGAAGCAGTAGCTTTCGCCTTCGTGGCGGGAATTGACCCACTCGTTGGCCTTTACGGTGCCTTCATGATGGGGTTAATCACCTCTTTGTTCGGTGGCCGTCCTGGGATGATTTCTGGAGCCACTGGAGCAATGGCTGTTGTCATGGTTCATTTAATTCAACAAGGGAATACGGTGGGTTTGACATTGGCAGAACCCATTACAAATCTAGGCCTGTACTGGCTGTTCATTACCCTTTTGTTTGTTGGTGCTATACAAATCCTCGCGGGGTTATTTCGACTGGGAAAATTCGTGCGCCTCATCCCCCATCCCGTAATGATGGGATTCGTGAATGGTTTAGCCATTGTCATCTTCTTAAGCCAATTGGGCTTGTTTAAGCGTGTAACGGACGGCGAGGCTGCATGGATTCAAGGCAGCGAATTATTTACAATGTTGGGTCTTGTAGGTCTTACCATGGCCATTATGTGGTTGCTGCCGAAGGTAACGAAGGTCGTTCCTGCAGCACTCGCGGCTATTATAGTAGTCGCAGCGATCACCATTGGTGCTGGACTTGATGTAAGTACGGTAGGTTCATTTATCCGCGAAGGTGGTGGCGAAGGTCTTAAAGGTGGACTTCCTACATTCCAAATTGAGATTTTCAATCTTTTTGATACGATCAAAGGACATTGGGGAACTGTTTTATCTACAGCGTTTTTATTAGCGGCAGTAGGGTTGATTGAATCCTTAATGACGCTGAATTTAGTAGATGATTTGACAGAGACACGAGGCTCAGGCAATAGAGAATGTATCGCTCAAGGTTCCGCAAATCTCATCAATGGCTTGTTCGGTGGAATGGGCGGCTGTGCAATGATCGGACAAAGTATTATTAATGTGAATTCTGGTGGTCGTGGCAGACTTTCAGGTATTGTTGCTGCATTGGGATTACTTTCCTTCATTCTTTTTGGAGCACCATTGATCGAGCAAATTCCTATTGCAGCATTGGTTGGTGTAATGTTCATGGTCGTGATTGGCACCTTTGCCTGGTCGAGTTTCCGCATCCTACGAAAAATCCCTGCTGCTGATGCCTTTGTTCTTATTGCGGTCAGTGCTATTACCGTTTGGCAAGATTTAGCCGTAGCCGTGATTGCTGGGGTGATCATGAGTGCATTGAAATTTGCATGGGAAAACGCAATTCGCATCCGTGCACGTAAACGTGTAAAAGAAGACGGTACTAAAGTATATGAGATTTGGGGGCCTCTATTCTTTGGTTCAACACAAAGCTTTGCTTCTAAATTCGAAATCAAAGCGGATCCAAAGAAAATTGAAATTGACTTTATTGAAAGCCGCGTTAGCGATCACAGTGGTATCGAAGCAATCGAACGTGTCATTGATAAATACATCGCTGTAGGAAAAGAAGTTACGCTGACACATCTGAGTCCTGAGTGTACGACCATTTTAGAAAAAGCCAATCCCAATTTTGCGAAATATATTCAGAGCTCCATTGAGGATCCGCGTTACCACGTAGTAACGGATTTGATGGATGTGGAGGTTTAAAACCCTTTATCGCTAAGGATTTTTATCGCTTCGCTCAAAAGATCCTTCTTGCTCCAAATTCCGAACAAACCAGCTCAAAAGCCTGCCGCGCTTCGCGCTGCTACTTTTTTTATGCCCTGACTCACTTTGATGCAAGCATCGCGTGGTTCTGGGCATAAAAAAAGCCTGCAACTTTCGTTGCAGGCTTTTGAGCTAGTTTGCTCTTCGTGACCGAGGAAGGATTCGAACCTTCAACCGCTTGATTCGTAGTCAAGTACTCTATCCAGTTGAGCTACACGGCCATCATTCCCTTGCGGGGTGGCAAATATAGAGCAAAAAGTTAATTCAAAAAGGGGTGGTACAGATTTTTTGAGATAAAATCAACCGTGAAACGAGGAGCTGGTCGCGAGTTACTGAACCTCAACGGTTAAGCCTACATCCCCCATCAGCTCTGCCTTGACCTTGAGATCATCTAGGTCGCCTGTTAAGACCTGACATTTACCTTTATAGTGGGTGATCCAAGCGCATTGTTCGGCCTGCTCTTCGGTGTGATCACAAACAGTACACAATACCTCGATTACAAAATCAAAGGTGTTTTCTTGATCATTAAACAATACCAGGTTATACTCTCGCTGGGCGACAGTAGCTGTTGATTGTTGGTATTCTTCCTGATAACTCATGCCACAAAGATAAGGGTAAGGCGGGTTATTCTTTAATACCAAATCTGCGTTTTAATAACATGATTTTGCCTTTTCCAGCGAGATTGTAGGTGAAGGCAGGAGCATCGCCTTTAGATTTGACACTGCGCTCTTTAGCATCTTTATCCAGTATAGCCTGATTAAAGGCTTCGTCACTACTGCGAAGACTCATTACAATGCCCTTAAAAGAAAGGTACAGGTAGTCCGTTCCATTGTCCAGATAGAGAATAATTTCACCACCACGTCGACGTTCTTTCACTTCAATGAGACAGGACACTTCTGCAAAGACCGGTTGATTATAGATGTTCTGAATCGTAGCCTTACCCTCGCTGATAAAACTCTTGTATCTGCCATTATAAGTCAGATTAACCTCACTCATGACCAAACTCTGACGCAAGAATCGCGGGAATTTGCCTTCGTTTTCGTGCAGTCCTATATTTTCCAGGAATTCGCCTCCGTCTTTTTGACCCAATAATGCATAAATACCGTCGATGTACGCCGTCTCGTCACTTCGGAGGGCACCTGAGCCATCATAGAACAGCTGAGCCACAGCCTCCCAGGCTTTTTCATCAAGGGGTGCATCTAAGGTCATTACCGCATCAATACTCACCTCATCTTCGACAAGATCATGGCGAACAGCACCTGCTAATGCCGTGGTCACAGCACCCGTATTGTCTAATACTTTAAGCGGCCCTGTACCGTATAAGTCACAATCGTAGTTATGGAAGATCAAATAAGGATCTGGTAGCGTAAAATCTTTAAGCTTTTCGTAAGTCGTCACAACATAGCCCTGCTCCTGGCCATCGTAGTATAGAATCCCATCCGAAGAAAGCACTTCAATATCTGCGCGATCTGCATATTTCGATAGGAAGTTAGAATGACCACCTAAGCTGTCTTGAGAAATATAGACGCCATTAAAAGTGTTGTCACTAAGCTTATTAGGATCGTTAAACGGAAGTTCAATAACGATGTCATTCGGATCAATGAAACTAGCTATGTCAAACCAGGTGGTTTGAAGGTTGCGACAATCGTGCTGGATGAAAATGGAGCCCATGAAGAACATTGGTAATTGGTCCGCATGGAGTTCCACCTTACCGCGATAAGCAAAGTAAGGGCTAATGTAAAAATCGTCTGTTTCCTCAATAATCGCACGGCCTAATGTGACCCCCGCAGTATCTGGTGCAATACTCTCAAAAGCGATGGGCCAAGTACTCTCCTCCTCATCAATGTAGTCGTACATACCGTGCGCAGTGTAGCGGTACTTGCCACGAATACGTACGGTTGTTTCGTAGAAGTTATGAAGCTTTGTGAATCGGTCCGCTAAAATTTTAGAATGCTCAAGCGGGTCCATTTCAGCGTTAATCCGAATAACTACATAACCACTATCGGGATAAACAGAAGCATCAGCAACATCAATCTGTGGTACATCAAAAGCTTCCAAGACGCTCGGAGCGAGTGCGAAGCGGGCGTAAGCGGCTGTAAAATCTAAACTGTCTTGTCTTGGATGCGTACTCACTAGGTAAGCCTGGTAGTCTTGCGTATGCTTGATGTCAACGGTCGCTTTGGCCATATCCCACTCCGCATGATCCATGTACGCCATGAATTGGTTCGCTGGGAATTCTAACGTACTGTGCGGGTCCAATTTATCGAAGACTCCCTCCTGCTTATCGAAATCTACCTCAGCAGATGAAGCTAACATTTGGAAGGCCCATTGCTCATCATCAATTTTAGTTTTCACCCTGAAATCCTGATCCGCAGAAACAAAGGATCGGCGGAAGAATTGATAACCCTCCGCCTCACTAGTATGCTTCGCAGTTCCGTAGCGTAATTCCCCAGTACCGAACATTCCTTGCCCACCATAGGTCAACGAACCCTCACCCGCAACATCAGGCGACCCATAGAAGGCAAAAGGCGTTTCGCGCGTTTCTGCTCTTATGTAATCCTCATACGGCATCCAAACGAACGGATTGCTCGTACCAGAGGCATATGGATAACCCATACCTGTTGTACTTTCTTCTACAGCGAAGGTGGCAGCGCGACCGCTCGCTTGAAGCGGGAAGAATAAGATATCAGGACAAACCGTATGGCTTTGTAAATAATCCAATGCACCTTCCGCATGTAATCCCTGATTAGATAAAGCCAATGTGCCTGTATATGTTCCTGAGGCTTTATATACTGGCGTTGGTGGCATTTTAGTCTTAAAACCTAAACTATAATCGCGCATAACTGATAAGGGCTGAGCGAATACGGGAAAGATATCTGCACTATGAAAGGTCGCATCAAATAAAATACCGTCTGTGGTCGTGTTCCCCAGGGAGTCTATGGTAAAGGGCTCCAGTGCCATATAGAAGTTTGACCGCTCGTAAACACCTCCATGAATGCGGGGATGATCGTAGTAAACAAACGAATTGTTTAGCGCCTGGAAAATGGGGTATTCGGGATGGTATTCTTTAGAACTCTTGTTATCCGGTTGATCGATAAGCAGCTGTCCCTGTAAATCTTGGAGGACCGTCTGAACGTTTACTAAAGCCGCGCGCTCTCCAGGCTTGTGATTAAATTCCTTTACTTTGAAGCGCATGGAATCCAGCTGTGGCATGTCTATTTTAAAGTAATCGTAGTCAAACGAATAGTCTTGTCCCCAGTAACTAAAGAGTCCTGCATTAATTCGTCCATCGAAATCAAAATCCATACCCTCGTTAACCGTGATTCGACCGCCGCGAGGGTAGAGATCCACTTCTTGAGAATCGCTCACTGTAATACGCGAAATACCAGCAATATCCATTTGATAATTCAACAAACTGACTTGCGCGTTGTTTCCGGCAGAGGTGCGAGAAACGAATTGGATAACATCGTAGTCTCTTTTTGCTTCCCAATTCAATAAATATTCAAACAAACGATCGGTTAGGCTAATGGTCTGCTCGTCTACATCAAAGGTCACAAACCCCTGAATAGCCATGTGGTAAAGAAAGAGCTCCCCTTCTTCCGGAGCCATCCGAAGGGAGTAAGTTAGATCCTTTAAAGGTATATTCTCATACCCATAGGCATAAGCAGCGTCTCTTAATTCGCGTAACGGATGGTTTTTCTGAAGCCCTGCAATTTCTTCCATGCGCTGGACCCGAAAATACTGCTTGCTCTCAAAGACAGCCGCTTGCCCAGAACCTAGATTGAGGTTCTTAAAATTCAAGATAGGCGTACCCTGAATCCAAACTAATTGGTCCACGCTCATGTCCAATGCGTGGTAAGAATCCGTAAAAGATGCCAATCCCAGGCCGGTTTCAAAGCGAATAACACGCACCTGACCCACACGTGAATCGTAACGCATTTCGCAATACGGGTGGTAAATACTATCCGCGCCTAAATGAGCAATAACTTCCACACGTTTCGAGCTAAGTAAACTGTCTTTAAAGAGGAAACTCCGTCCTTTAAGTGTGAGTACTGTGTCTGATTTATAGGTAAATTTTAATGCAGCCAGTGCACTGTCTGAAGCTGTTCCATAAAACTGAGCCCCAGCAACCCCTATTCCACCTTTAAAATGAACCTCAGGATATAGGTTTTCTAGAATATAATCGTTGCGATATGACGTGAATTTTGGAAAGCGCGCATCCTTTAAGTTGACAGAAGAAACACGCTCTTCCAGTATACCTTGAAGTGGTTCGTCATAAAATTCGGAGGCAAAAAGTGTGACGCTATCGGCTTTAAAATTTGACTTATTTACCTCTAAGGTCCATGACCCTAATTCCGCATACACTTCCTTTTCGAGTTGTCCGGCTCGAGACCAGATAATGGTTCCACCCTGGGCCTTCAGCAACCCTTTACGCGGGTAAAAAACACCATTCACCCCCATGACCATGGTGCTATCACCACCATTTAAACCTACGATATCTACTAATTCCAGTTCGAATTGCGGTTCGCCTTCGATAAACTGTAAAGCCCATAGACTTGCCGGTGCCTTCCAGACCAGGGCTCCAGGTTCCGAGAATTCATGTTTTACAAGATTGCGGTAAAACTGATTTTGATACGAACGAATCCTACTGGAGGGATTCTTTTTAGAGAAGCCGTAGAAATGCTTGATAAGTGTTCCAAAACGATCATATTCTTCGTTTTCCGCAACATAAATGAGGGTGCGCAGAAGCGGCTCCCACGTTTGCGCATCGTCTAATCGTTTTCGCAAAAGTTGATTCGCATAGTCTAGCCAGAGATCTTCTTGTTCGTAATCTACCGCTGCTAAAAAATTAGGAACCAAAGAGTCCTTAAAAACGCCGTCTAACTCTTTTGAGACCGTAATGAGCTTCTCGAACTCTTCAGAAAATGCGTCTATGGAAGTAAAACGGGTCACTTTTTGTGCCTGAAGACCAAAAGAAACAATCAATGCAAGAAGTAACCCAAATTTTCGCATGCGCTATTTCACCATTTTAATACTGCGCCACTGCTCGCGGGCTTTCATTCCCTCAAAGCTAAGGCCTAATGCTTCCGCTGCAGCACGCAGCGTAGGCACGTCATCTTCATAAAATCCGCTAAAGAAAATGCTTCCACCCGCACGCAAGGCCTTTTCGTAGTGGGAAAGATCCGCCAATAGCACATTCAAGTTAATATTTGCAAGGATGAGATCGTACGTGTCCTCTAAAACTTCTGAACCACCTATAGCGGCTGACATAGGAACTCCGTTACGTTCTGCATTCTCTAGTGTATTGTCGATACACCAGGTATCTACATCGATCCCATGTACCGATTTTGCGCCACGCATTCCAGCTAAAATGCCGAGAATACCCGTGCCACAACCCATGTCTAATACATCGCAATGCTCTGATGATGTCTCCAATAGCCATTGGATCATCATGTGCGTCGTCTGGTGATGCCCCGTGCCGAAGGACATTTTCGGCTCAATCAACATAGGGTATTCAAAACCGTTGCGTTCTGCATGAAAAGGAGCTCGTATGTATACGCGACCATCGACTTCGATTGGGTCAAAGTTTGTTTCCCACTCCGTATTCCAATTGACCTGCTCAATCTCTTGTTCCTTAACAGAAACAGTGACTCCATCCCACTTCAACCGGTCCATCGCCTCAGAAGCCGTATACGCTTCTTTTAAAATGTAGGCGGCGAAACCCGTTTCCGTTTCAGAGAAGCTTTCAAAACCAACTTCACCGAGCTGGGCGATAAATAAATCACGGAATGGTTCTAAAGGCGAAACCGTTACGGCTAATTCAATATAAACTGGAGTATCAGATGTCATTAAGCCTTCGTTCTTGCTTCGATAATGGCCGTGAAATCCGCTGCATTAAGTGATGCACCGCCAATCAAACCACCGTCAATATCCGCTTTAGCAAACAATTCAGCAGCATTTCCTGGCTTACATGATCCACCATACAAGATGCTTACATCCTGCGCAGTTTCCGCTTCAAATCGCTCCGTTAACCAAGCACGGATACCAGCATGTACTTCTTGTGCCTGTTCTGGAGATGCTGTTTCACCTGTACCGATAGCCCAAACCGGCTCGTAGGCAAGAATAATATTATCCATATCATCAGCAATAAACCCTGCAAGCCCTTCTTCACATTGTTTCAAAATGACATCCATATAAGCACCACTTTTACGCTCCTCCAATGTTTCACCAATACAGTAAATGGCCGCCAATTCATTATTCAAGGCTTGCGAGATCTTAGTGTTACACGCTTCGTTCGTTTCACCAAAATATTCGCGACGCTCACTGTGTCCTAAAATAACGGCATCAATATCTAAAGACGCAAGCATCGGCGCACTCCACTCTCCCGTATATGCGCCCGATTCTTTTTCGTGGCAATTCTGAGCCGCTACAGCGATGTAAGGATTCTCAACTAAGGATTCTACGATGTCCGATAAATACAATGCCGGCGGAGTTATAATCACTCCAGTCTCACCCACTACTTCTTCTGTAAGGCTTTCTTTAAGAGCATCAACCAAAGCCATAGCTTCAGTATAAGTAGTGTTCATTTTCCAGTTTCCAGCAACGATTCTTCTTCTCATGTTATTTTACTATTGATGTGTTTTTAAAAAAATTCTGCGCGTATACGCGGGTCCAATACAGCGTACAATACATCCACCAGGGTTGTTAATACCACGAAAAGCGCAGCAATAACCAGTACACAACCCATTGTGATGGGCAAATCTCGGGTATTTAAAGCTTCTACCAATAATTTACCCATACCATTCCAACCAAAAATAATTTCAACGAAAACGGCGCCTGCTAACAGTGATGCAAACCAACCACTTATCGTAGTAATAATTGGATTTGAAGCGACAGGCAATAGATGTTTAAAAAACACCGTGCGCTCTCGCAAACCTTTAGCCCTGGCCGTTCTAATAAAGTCCATTGAACCCACTTGCAACAAGCTATTACGGGTCAATTGTAGGATTACACCCACCGGCCGAATACCCAAGGTCAAAGCAGGCAAAATGAGATTTTTCAGATTGAGATACCGCTCACCACTGTAATCATCAACACTATACAATGACCCTGTTAAATTCAACCCTGTCCAGGGACCAAGCAAATAAGCAAAAACCCAAGCGAAGAGTACGGCTGTAAAAAAAGACGGAAGGCTCATCCCTAATGAGCTGAATGTGAGCAACGCTTTATCCCAAAACGAATCTGGCCGGTAAGAGACCCAAGCGCCCAACGCGCCACCCACAAGCAATGCAAAACCAATAGCCGTTGCAGCGAGTAAAGCCGTATTAGGAAAAGTTTGACCTATCAAGCTACTCACCTGTTGTCCTTGACGCTGGAAACTTTCGCCTAAATCTGGTGCTTTAAAAATGCCGTGCTGATCGTTTGGCCAACCCATGGGACTGATGCGCTTCAGATAGTTTACGTATTGCACCGCGATGGGTTTATCCAAACCGTATTTCGCACGAACGGCAGCCAATGCCGCAGGGTCTTCGCGTTTACCCAACATCATCTGCGCACTATCACCGGGAACGATGGTAAACAGGAAGAATACCAAAGTCGCTACACCCCACAGAGTGAATAGCGCTTGTCCTAGTTTTTGTAGTGCAAATCGGATCAATGTGGACTGTCATTGAAGTGGTACTTTTTAGCTACCACACCGTCTTTAAGGACTACCCAACCTGGATTAGAACGAACCATAGTTTTTAATGTAGTCTCATCCGTAAATGCGAAAGCCGTTGTATCCGTAAACCCAAAAGGAATAAAATCCTCTGGCATAGAGGCCGAAAGAACGACGTATGGGATTCCTTGCTCCTTCAGATATGCTGCTGTTTTAAGAACTGGAGCCCAACCCTGTTCCTTTGTTTTCCTCACGTTATAAGCTACCAAAAGCCAAACTTCATCCAATTCAAGGATGCTATCGGTCATTTCACCATAGTCATTCATGATACTGAAATCGTGAACCGGAGGTTCGTAGCCTTCCTTAACCTGTATCGTTTTAGACAGCTCACTGCGCATACTCCAGTCCTTCTTCTCCCACCATTTCTCGTTAACGTACTGGGTAGAACTAATCTCTTGAAGCGTACCTTCCGCGTTTTCCATCGTATAGATGACTTCATACTGAGGCGGCTCCAAGCCTAGTTCCTCTGCACTTTTCATCCCTTCTACAATACTATTTCCCTCAGCATACGCTCTAAAATCTACCACAGGTAGGTGGTGTAAAACGTGGTAGGTTAAGCCTAAACAAAAAAGAGGAATAGCGGCCAATTTTATCCCTACTAACCATTTCGGCCATCGATCAAAGAGCTGGTCTCTGCCCCACCATAAAACAAGAATTAATGCGGTGAGAATAACGTCTTTGTAGAAACTTTCCCACGGAGTAAGCGGAATGGCATCACCAAAACACCCACAATCGGTCACCTGGTTGAAATAAGCAGACCAAAAGGTGAGAAACGTAAAGAATCCAATCATTGCCGAGAGCAAGATTAACGTCCAACGTTTATACAATCCGAAAATTAGTGCGGCACCTAAGAGCACCTCTGCAATGACTAACAGAACGGCAATGGAGAGCGCAAAAGGCTCGAAAATAGATAAATTCAAAACTTCCTCTGAGAAATATTCTTCCAGCTTAAAGCTGAATCCTACAGGGTCATTCATCTTCACTAAACCCGAGAAAACGAACAACGCACCTACGGCGAATTGCGAGAAAATGGTCAGAACCTTCTTCATTGTGTTTATGCTTTTAATGCTTGCGACTCCATGAATTTAATCAAGGCGAAGACACTGTAATTAATCATATCGAGGTAATTCGCTTCTAAACCTTCACTTACCAACGTCTTCCCCTGATTATTCTCAATCTGCTTTACGCGCAACAATTTCTGCAAGATGAGATCTGTAAAACTGGAAATACGCATATCACGCCAGGCTTCGCCGTAGTCGTGATTTTTTCGAAGCATGAGTGCTTTCGCTTCCTCCGCTTTCTCCAAATACGCGGAACTGGCCTGTTTCCAATCCAGATCAGGCTGTTCCGCTACACCTCGTTCGAGCTGAATGAGCGCCATAATACTGTAGTTCAATATGCCAATGAACTCGCCTTCAAGAGGATCGTCGACCAATTGGGCACCTTTATCCTCAATGCTACGAAGGCGCTGGGCTTTTATAAATATCTGGTCGGTCAATGACGGTAAACGCAAAATGCGCCACGCGGTGCCGTAATCTTTTCCTTTTTTCTCGAAGAGGCCGTGGCATTTACTTAGTACGGCATCGAATTGGTCAGCTGTATTCATTTGTTAGCTTTGCTATATCTAACGAAGATACAAAGAACAATGCC
>CAJQHZ010000061.1 GCA_905478295.1 uncultured Flavobacteriales bacterium
ACCGCAGGGGCTATGCGATGGAGCTAGATGTGGAGCTGTACGGCTTGACAGGAAAACAGCTTATGGAAAGTCATTATGAGGGCTCCGAGCCGATACGACTCGACATGAGGGACTACCCAGCAGGGGTATATTTATTGAAGCTACGAACCGCAGAAGGTGTAGTTAGGAATCAACGAATCATTGTTCAACACTAATTGAGACCGGACCATGAAAAAAGTAATATTAGCATTAACAATAGCGTTTAGTATTCAGGCACAAGCTCAGCAGAAAGCCGATGCATTAATTGAGGAGTACATTACCGACAGAATATCGCTTCAAGTGTCCGTTGGTAATAATTTCGATCTATACCAGCCGCTCAATGATGCGAATCTAGTTTTAATACCTCTTCGTGATTTTAGAAGTTTTTATTCTGGATCTGACGTATTTGCGTGGAACCTCGAGGGACAAGCTGCGGTAGCGCTTAATCCAGTATGGAGCCTTTATGTAGGTGGAAGTTTCGGTACGATGAGCGGGTCGAACAACACGGACTACTATCGTGCGAGTATGCTCAATGCTGATATTGGGTTGAAGTTTAATATTTCCAACATGCGTATTAAACGCAAGAGTTCAAAATTAAAATTCATACCCCTAGCTGGACTGAGCTATAACTACTTTGAAAGCGAGTTATTTTACTTATCCGATGTTACCCCTCAGCATAGCGAGAAAGGCTTTGCTCCTGGTCTCAATGTAGGAGCCGAACTAGATTTTTCACTGACCAAGAATCTATCCGTTTTCGGCTCAATGGTTAGACGCGGATTTAACCACGATGGATTAGACGGTTGGGATTACGGGGGTAACGGAGATAATTATCTACGGACAAACGTTGGTGTCAAAATAAAATTGACCAAAACAAAAGAATCTGAACACGCCTCGGATATTAATATTTGGGACCTAGTCTCGAATAACTCCAAGAATGTTACGAATATTGCTGCACCACAGGAAAAGGATATTCTGGAGTTTAAATACAGAATGAATAATTATGTGGTTGGGGATAAAGGTGACTATGAGAAAGGCCGTAAACTCAATCCTACGCTTTATGTTGTTCGTGGATTAACCTACAACATTAAAAATACTGCAGAGGATCACCCATTGAGACTCAGTAAAAAACCGAAGCGCCGGAAGCAACCGGCTGGTTTATCTAAAAATGGCATCCGTCCAGATCACGGAATAGTGAGCTGGAAAATACCAATGGATGCCCCCGAAGAGTATTACTATTTCTCTGATCAGACGGATTCAATAGGTGGAGTGATAAAAGTGCTGAGCCCAGCGGAGGCCTCCAAAATGAATAAAAAAGTCGTTAATAACGAAGGCGATACGACTATAAATAATGCGCAACCTTCATCGCCGCTTGAACCTCAAGAGGATTTTGCATTTGACGTAGGTAAAGATCACGTTAGAGTTGGTGACCCTGATGAATATGAAGATGGGAACAACGAAGATCCAGTCATTTACGTTGTTCGTGGTGGAACTTATCGTCTTAAGAACGATTCTGATAAAAATCCATTACATATCGGTAAGAGCCCAGGCGATAAAACGAATCCTAAAGGTTTAGAGAAGAATGGAATAACTGGTGACGACGGTACCGTAGAGTGGAAAGTTCCTTTGGATGCGCCAGAGGAGTATTATTACTACTCAGGAGATGACGATGAAGTCGGTAGTGTAATTAAGGTATTAGGTCCTGGTGAGCCTCAGCAGGCTGACAACGGCGATTTATATGCTACAATCAATCATATTCTCTTTGAATTAGATAAGCTTCGCCAGCGCGAGGATCAGGTATTCGACTTTGACGTTACCGACGACCATGTTACCGTTGGTGATGAGTCAGACTACGAGGACGGAAATAATGAGGAGCCTATTATTTATGTTGTACGTGGTCAAACGTATAACATGAAAAATAAGGCCAACGATAAGCCTTTACGATTCAGTAAATCTCCGGACAGCCAGGAAGATCCAAAAGGATTGGAAGACAATGGCATTACAGAGGAGGACGGAACCGTAGAGTGGTCTATACCATTAGATGCTCCAGAGGAGTACTATTATTACTCTGAAGGTGATGATGAAGTCGGTGGTGTGATTAAGGTATTAGGTCCTGGTGAGCCTCAGCAGGCTGACAACGGCGATTTATATGCTACAATCAATCATATTCTCTTTGAATTAGATAAGCTTCGCCAGCGCGAGGATCAGGTATTCGACTTTGACGTTACCGACGACCATGTTACCGTTGGTGATGAGTCAGACTACGAGGACGGAAATAATGAGGAGCCTATTATTTATGTTGTACGTGGTCAAACGTATAACATGAAAAATAAGGCCAACGATAAGCCTTTACGATTCAGTAAATCTCCGGACAGCCAGGAAGATCCAAAAGGATTGGAAGACAATGGCATTACAGAGGAGGACGGAACCGTAGAGTGGTCTATACCATTAGATGCTCCAGAGGAGTACTATTATTACTCTGAAGGTGATGATGAAGTCGGTGGTGTGATTAAGGTATTAGGCCCTGGTGAGTCTCCTGAATCGAACAATGATGAAATCCTAGATGATATAGAAGATTTAAAAGAGGAGGTTGAACGTCTAAAGGCCATGGCACTGCAGGCGCCAGGCGATACTTCTGTTACCATAACAACTGTTCAATCGGCAGAACCATCTCATGTTTACGAATTTGATGTAACTGATGACCATGTCACAGTAGGAGACAGGGACGACTACGAGAATAGTGATAATAAAGAGCCCATCATCTATGTTGTTCGCGGTGAATCCTACACGATGAAGAACAACTCTGAAGACAAGCCATTGCGATTCAGCAAGTCCCCCGAGAAGCAAGAAAATCCTAAAGGATTGGAAGAAAACGGGATTACAGAAGAAGATGGAACCGTAGAATGGGTAATCCCGTTAGACGCGCCAGAGGAATACTACTATTACTCTGAGGGAGATGACGATAAAGTTGGCGGAATAATCAAGGTATTGGGACCAAATGACGATTGGAAAGATTACATCGATGATGAAATCTCTAAGCTTCAGGTTCAATTTGCGGAAGGTTCACGAGATACGGCGGTTAGCATTACAAACGTTCAAATGGTTGCTCAAACTGGTGATGATTTTGTGTTTGAGGACCAAGACTCTACCTATACCATCGGTCAAGTAGGGGAATATGAAGAGGGTATTAACGAAAATCCTACTATATATGTTATGCGCGGTCAGACGTACAGTTTTAGGAATGACTCTAAGGATCATCCGCTGAGACTGAGCAGACAGGAGGCACAAAGAGACGATCCGAGAGGGCTTGAGAAGAATGCCATAACTAAAGAAGATGAATCAGTTTTATGGAAGATTCCGCACGATGCACCGGATGAGTATTATTACTATTCTGAAGCTAATGATACTTTAAGAGGAATCATTAAAGTTGTTGGTCAAGGAGGAGGTGATACCTACGATGTTGATATGTCTCAAGATTTCAATAAGATAGTCAGCGACCTACAGACACGAATGGAGGAAGAGTTGACCAACATGAAATCAGCAGATGACATCGAGCGTTTTGAGGGTGGCCAGCACTTAGTTCTATTCTACGATGTGGATATTCACATTTTGACTCGTGCTCAAAAGAAAAAGATTTTTGAATTTGTCTATAAACTTAATAAAGAATCTGAAGGCTTTGAGTTCAAGATGATCATCTCTGGTTTTGCTGATGAGCGGGCTAGTGCTTCGTATAACGATGCGTTAAGACAGAGACGCTCTAATGAAGTGAAAAAGTTCTTTAAGCAACTAGGTCTTGACGTTCCTACTGAGGATAGAACAGCACCTCATACTTACACCGGGGAAATGTTCCTTGACAGACGTGTTGAATTAACAGTTGAAGTGACGAGAACAATAGGCGAGTAGGCTTTTCAGTTTTCCAAGGTATTGTATGAGCGTTGAATTTTATTGCGTTTAAAATTCTTTCTTTTAAAAGTTAGGAGAATAGGAAAACCCCGTTATTTTTGCGGTTCTAATTCCATTAAATGCCTGAGTGGCGGAATTGGTAGACGCGCTGGATTCAAAATCCAGTTCCCTCGGGAGTGCGGGTTCGATTCCCGCCTCAGGTACAATAAATCTAGCAGCAAATGAGTTGCTTAACAAAAAGTAAAAAAAACCCGCCTTGAGTTGACTCAAAGTGGGTTTTTTACTTTTGACTAAGTACTGTTTTCTGCCATGCTATTTAAAACGGCACCCTTAATGTATTGGTATGAAAGTTATGATCCATTAAAAAGATTTTGCCACTTCGTACGGTTCTAAAAAGTCATAACGCGGTTTGGGGTTTCATTTTACTCTTAGATCCATAGGCAGTTAGTTCTCACTGCAAAAGGGTTACCAACTGTATTATCTGCGACTTGTGATGCTTACCGGTTTTTATTCAATAGGCTGGTACGATCCATGTGTACATAAAATAATTGGTCCCATACTACCGGCTTCGAATCGAAAACTCTAATTTCACAGCTTCATGACAGCAGAAGAACAACAAAAGCAGCAAAAATACGATCGGGCATACCTACGTATGGCACAGGAATGGGCCCAGCTCAGTCATTGCACTCGTAAAAAAGTGGGGGCGCTGATTGTTAAAGATCGAATGATCATTTCGGATGGATTTAACGGCACACCTACTGGATTTGAGAATCCTTGTGAGGATGAGGATAATTATACAAAGTGGTATGTATTGCATGCTGAGGCGAATGCCATCCTCAAAGTGGCGGGTAGTCCAGCTTCCGCTCAAGGAGCAACACTTTATTTGACGTTAAGCCCGTGTAAGGAATGCAGTAAACTAGTGCATCAAGCGGGTATTCGCCGATTGGTTTACATCAATAAATACAAAGATGATAGTGGTTTACGCTTTTTAGAGAAGGCAGGTGTTAAAACAGAACAGTTGGCTGTCGAATGAAGCGCGATGCAGTAGTCTTATGGGTTTTTGGCTTCCTCATTTTAGGGGTATGGATTGGTTTGCAATTTCGTACGGAAGCGCAACCAGACAGATCAAAATTGGATCAATTCTTTCGTTACCTAGAATACGAATATGTCGATACCCTTGATATTGATGGATTGATGGACGATGCGATGGACCATATATTAGGTTCGCTTGATCCACACAGCGCTTTTATTCCTGCTGAAGACAGTGAATATATCGCACAACGAATGCAGGGTAATTTTTCTGGAATCGGAGTGGAGTTTCGGATTCATAAAGACACATTGGTCTTTGTGAACATTATGAAAAATAGTCCTGCAGCCTCCTATGGCCTATTAGCGGGAGATCGAATTGTTACTATCGACGGAGATACTATTATAGGACCCCAGCTTACTAATGAAGAAGTAACACAAAGAATTAAGGGCGAAGAAGGCTCTTATGTTACTTTCGGTCTCCTTCGGGATGGATTGACGCTGACTGCGGCCGTCCAGCGCGGTATCATTCCCTTAGAAAGTGTGGTAAGTACTCAAATGCTGGGCAGTCTAGGTTATTTGCGTGTGGAGCGTTTTGCAGAAACGACGCACGACGAACTTCTCATGGCGTTGAACAGGTTAGACAGTCTTCAAATGCGCGGTCTCATAGTAGACTTGCGAGGCAATCCGGGCGGATATCTGCACGAGGCAGTTGCTATCGCGGATGAATTTTTGGGCGAGGATAAAAGCATTGTAATTACTAAATACGGCGATGGAACAACCCATACATCAAAGGCTTCAGCTGGTGAACGTTACGAAGATCTGCCGGTACATATCATTATCGACGGCAACAGTGCCAGTGCTTCTGAGGTAGTTACGGGTGCCTTGCAAGATCATGATCGCGCTACGGTTTACGGTTCCACTTCCTTCGGAAAAGGATTGGTACAAGAAGATAAAATCTTATCTGACGGTTCTAAAGTGAGGTTAACGGTGGCCTATTATTACACGCCTTCGGGTCGGTCGATCCAAAAGCCGTACGAAGGCGCGGATCTTCCCAGCGAAATGGAAGGTGCTGTTTTTACTAGCGATAGCGGTAAGGTACTTCTTGCAGGCGGCGGAATTGAGCCTGATATTTATTTGCCTGCCGATTCTTCCAATAGCTACTACTGGAGCATGTCCTTTGGTACCATGGATGCCTTCGCGTTTGAGCAGATCGATGCCCAACGTGCAGATTTTCAACTGTGGACTTTTGACAGGTTCGTGACCGATTTTGAACTTTCAGATATGCAACTCTATTCATTTCTAGAATATGGAAGCTACGGTCTTGTATTGGAAGACTTATCGAGCGCAGATGTCGAAGAAATCAGATTCCTACTAAAGGCAGCATACGCTAAGAATATCTGGGGATACGATGCGTACAGAAATGTACTTCGCACCGACGATTCAGTTTTAAAAGAGGTCGTACGCTGTGCATCAGCCGCTTTAAAATAAGAAACCCCACCACCGACAAGCGGTAATGGGATTTTCTTTCGCTTAAAGCGCGGTAACTTCCTAGTGGTCGTGACCTTCGTGCTCGTCTGCAGCAGCTTCTTCAGTTGCTTCTTCAGCAACCTCTTCAGTAGCTTCTTCAGCAGTAGTATCAGCTTCCTCAGCAACCTCTTCAGTTGCTTCTTCAGCTACTACTTCTTCGGTTACTGCTTCTTCCGTTACTTCAGCTTCCTCAGCAGGAGCTGCACATGCAGTCATTGCAACAGCAACAACAGCAGCAGCAAATAATTGTACTTTTTTCATTTTGCGAATGATTTTAGTTTATAAACAATGGAAAATTAACTGAAAATCAACAGTCTACAATTGATTTGTCATTAAAGTTTTGAAAATTGTGCGCTCAATGACACTTTTTGAGCAACTAAAGCACTTAATTCCGTCATTGGGATGCGGATTTGTTCCATCGTATCTCTATATCGTACCGTCAATGTGTTGTCTTCTAGCGTCTGGTGATCTATCGTAACACAAAGAGGAGTTCCGGCCGCGTCTTGACGGCGGTAACGCTTTCCTATGGCATCTTTTTCGTCGTATTTAACCATATGATCAAATTTCAACGTATTCATTACCTCACGTGCTTTTTCGGGTAGTCCATCTTTCTTCAACAGCGGCAAGACGGCTACTTTGTAAGGCGCTAAGAATGCAGGGATATTCATTACCGTGCGTGTTGAACCGTCTTCCAATTGTTCCGTTTGTAGACTATTGGACAGAATTGCTAAGAACATTCGGTCAAGACCGATAGAGGTTTCAACGACGTACGGCACATAATTTTCACCCAACTCAGGATCGAAATATTGTAATTTTTTACCGCTAAATTCCTCGTGCTGTTTTAGATCAAAGTCAGTTCTCGAATGAATACCCTCTAATTCTTTAAAGCCAAATGGGAACTTAAATTCAATATCAGCGGCCGCGTTGGCATAGTGCGCTAGTTTTTCGTGATCGTGGAACCTATAATTGCTTGCATCAATACCTAAACTCTTGTGCCAGGCAAGGCGCTTTTCCTTCCATGTTTCGTACCATTCCATTTCCGTGCCGGGGCGAACAAAAAATTGCATCTCCATCTGCTCAAATTCACGCATTCTAAAGATGAACTGACGTGCAACAATCTCATTTCTAAATGCCTTACCGATTTGGGCAATTCCAAACGGAATTTTCATGCGGCCCGTTTTCTGAACGTTGAGGTAATTCAAGAAAATACCTTGGGCTGTTTCTGGGCGGAGGTATAAAGTTGAAGCACCTTCGGCTACCGATCCCATTTGAGTCCCAAACATTAGGTTGAATTGGCGTACATCGGTCCAATTCATAGAGCCGCTCACTGGACATTTAATTTGTTCGTCTTCAATAAGCTGTTTGACATCTGCGAGATCTTCAGCTTCCATGGATTTCACAAAGCGGTCCATGATGGCACGGATTTTCTCATGGTAACCCACTACACGAGGGTTCGTAGATTCAAATTGCGCACGTTCAAAACTGTCACCGAAACGCTTAGCTGCTTTGCCAACTTCTTTTTCGATTTTTTGGCGAATTTTTTCGACATGATCTTCGATCAACACATCCGCCCGGTAGCGTTTTTTACTGTCTTTATTGTCAATCAACGGATCATTAAAAGCATCGACATGTCCTGAGGCTTTCCAAGTCGTAGGATGCATAAAAATGGCGGAATCAATACCTACAATGTTTTCATGCATTTGTACCATCGCTCCCCACCAATATGCTTTGATATTATTTTTCAGGAGTGCTCCGTTCTGGCCGTAATCGTAGACTGCGCTTAGGCCGTCATAAATTTCACTGCTTTGAAAGATGAACCCGTACTCTTTGGCGTGGGCAATAACGTTTTTAAACTGGTCGTCAGACATGGTATATTATGCGTTTTGTAACAAGGGGATGAGATTGGCGAAAAAGAGTTTCACCGCAATTGCGAGCAAGATAACACCGAAAACTTTTCTAAGTATACTGAGTCCGCCGCTACCTAAGATTCGTTCTATTCTTTCTGTATTTTTCAATACAGCGTACACTACAATCATATTTAAGACTATCGCGATGATGATGTTGATGTTGTCAAATTCCGCACGAAGGGAGACTAAGGAAGTCATGGTCCCTGCACCAGCGATCATAGGAAAGGCTATAGGTACGATGCTTGCGGTGTTGGGAGATTCCTCTTTATATAGGGTGATGCCTAAAATCATCTCTAAAGCCAAGAAAAACAACACAAAGCTACCTGCGATAGCAAAGCTCTGAACATCAACGCCTAAGAGGTGTAGTATTCGCTCCCCGAGGAATAAAAAAACAATCATGATCGCACCAGCAACTAAAGTCGCTTTTTCACTTTGAACTTGCCCCACTTTTTTTCGCAACGTGACGATAATGGGAATATTTCCTAAAATATCTATGACGGCGAACAGTATGAGGAACGCGCTTAGCGCGTCGTTGTAGTTAAATCCCATGCGGTTAGTATTTGGTGCAAAATTAGCGCGTTTCTCTTAGCTGACCATCCCTTTACTGAACTAGCTTTGTGTTATGATCGAAATTGGTAATAAGTTGCTTTCGTCTGAACTCTTCAAAAAGGAGTTTGTCTGTAACCTCAGTGCCTGTAAAGGCGCCTGTTGTGTGGAAGGTAATGCAGGCGCTCCTGTGGAGACTGAGGAGGCGGAAATACTCGAGAAAATCTATCCTAAAGTCCGTGATTACCTGACCGAAAAAGGTCGAAAATCCATTGAAAATCAAGGAACTAGTGTGGCGGGCATAGGTGAATTAGAGACGCCGCTGAATGACGGGAAAGAATGTGCCTACACTGTTTTTGAATCTGATGGGACAGCGAAATGCGGGATCGAGCAGGCTTACAATGACGGTGTAGTGGATTGGAGAAAACCTATTTCTTGCCATTTGTATCCCATTCGAATTGCTCGGTATACAGACTTTGAAGCATTGAACTACGATCGTTGGTCTATTTGTAGTGACGCTTGTGCTTTGGGAGAAGAATTAAAGGTACCGGTGTATCGATTCCTAAAAGAACCGCTGATTCGTAAATACGGCCCTGCATTTTACGACGAGCTCGAGGAAGTGGCTGCGCATTTAGCAGAACCCTGAAGGAAAATACTTTTTGGATTTAGTATTAAATACGCATAGGGGTAGCTGTAGCCGAATGGGGAGTCCCAATGATTCAATTTTGATACAAAAAAAGGTTGTTAATAACTGTGGTAAAAACCCGATTTAACTTTCTTGATATTCCTTCAAATACGAGCCATGTTTGTATAGGCCGTTCGCTGCTACAAGCGAGCACCAGTGCCTACTCCGCGCCATAAGTACTAGTTTAATTAACTGATTTTAAGCTGATTATAATAATTTAATCGGCCCTAACGACGACTAATAATTGCAACCATGCAACAGGAACCCATCCTTCAGGAAAATAAAAACAGGTTTGTCATCTTCCCTATTCAACATGATGATATCTGGCAGTGGTACAAGAAGCAGGAAGCTTCTTTTTGGATAGCGGAAGAAATTGATCTACACCAAGACGTTGTGGATTGGAAAAAACTCTCAGACGATGAGCGTTACTTCTTAAAGCACATTCTTGCATTTTTTGCAGCATCGGACGGTATCGTGAATGAAAATCTAGCCGAGAACTTCGTAAATGAAGTACAATATTCAGAGGCTAAATTCTTCTACGGATTTCAAATCATGATGGAAAACATCCATAGTGAGATGTATTCACTTTTGATTGATACGCTAGTTGATAATGATAGTGAAAAAGACGAATTGTTTAATGCGCTCGAGCGTTTCCCTGCCATTAAGAAGAAAGCAGATTGGGCCTTGCGATGGATCGATTCCGATTCGTTTGCAGAAAGACTGATTGCTTTTGCAGCAGTTGAAGGTATTTTCTTCTCTGGCGCGTTTTGTTCTATTTTCTGGATGAAAAAACGCGGACTTCTGCCAGGATTAGCGACGTCTAACGAGTTTATTTCGCGTGACGAAGGTCTACACCGCGACTTTGCATGCCATTTACACAACAACCATTTACTTAATAAAGTACCACAAGAACGTATCATTCAAATCATTTCAGAGGCGTTAGACATTGAGCGCGAGTTTATTACTGAATCACTTCCTGTGAATTTGATTGGAATGAACTCAAAATTAATGTCGGAATATTTAGAGTTTGTTACTGACCACCTCTTGGAAACTTTGAATTGCCCGAAAGTTTACAATACTGCCAATCCCTTTGATTTCATGGACATGATCTCATTGGAAGGAAAAACCAATTTCTTTGAAAAACGCGTTTCTGAATATAAGAAAGCGGGTGTTGGCGAAGAGCAATCGGACCACAACATTGATGACGCCTTTGGCGCAATGAACTTCTAACAAGACTTACACACAACACAAGAAAGAACAATGCCATGATGCGCGTATTAAAAAGAGACGGCCGTAAGGAACCGGTTAAATTTGACAAAATCACCGCGAGAATTGAAAAACTTTGCTATGGACTCAGCGAATATGTTGATCCTGTTGCTGTAGCAAAACGTGTTATTGACGGTGTCTACGATGGAGTAACTACTTCGGAATTGGATAATCTAGCTGCAGAGACTGCGGCTTCAATGACCATCAAGCATCCGGATTATGCCAATCTCGCAGCGCGCATTGCGGTAAGCAACCTCCATAAAAGCACTAAGAAAAGTTTCTCTGAGACGGTACAAGGATTGTACGAATACATCAACCCGGAGACAGGTAAGCCTGCACCTTTAATTGCTGACGACGTTTACGAAATCATTGAGAAAAATGCAGAATTTCTGGACTCACAGATGATTTATGACAGAGACTTCAGCTACGACTACTTCGGTTTCAAGACGCTAGAGCGTTCTTATTTGCTGCGTATGCATGGCAAAATCGTTGAACGTCCGCAGCACATGTTGATGCGCGTGAGTATAGGAATTCACAAGGACGATCTCGAAAGTGCCATTGAGACGTATGAGCTCATGAGCAAGAAGTACATGACCCACGCAACTCCTACGTTGTTCAATGCCGGTACTCCAAAGCCTCAGATGAGCTCATGTTTCTTACTCACGATGAAAGATGATAGTATCGATGGTATTTATGATACACTTAAGCAAACAGCTAAAATCTCTCAAAGTGCGGGTGGTATTGGACTAAGCATCCACAACATCCGAGGAACGGGTTCGTATATTGGCGGTACCAACGGTACCTCAAACGGTATTGTTCCTATGCTACGTGTGTACAATGACACGGCGCGTTATGTAGATCAAGGAGGTGGTAAACGTAAAGGGTCTTTCGCAATCTACGTTGAGCCATGGCACTCAGATATCTATGAATTCTTAGATCTTAAAAAGAACCACGGAAAAGAGGAAATGCGTGCGCGTGATTTGTTCTATGCAATGTGGATTCCAGATTTATTCATGGAGCGCGTTGAGAAGAACGAAGAGTGGACTTTAATGTGTCCTAATGAGTGTCCAGGATTGTTCGATTGCCACGGTAAAGAGTTTGAAGCGCTTTATACGAAATACGAGAGTGAAGGTCGCGGTCGTAGAACCGTGAAAGCGCGCGAGGTATGGTCGAAAATCATGGAAAGTCAGATTGAAACAGGAACGCCTTACATGCTTTACAAAGATGCGGCTAACTTGAAATCGAACCAGCAGAATCTAGGTACCATACGCTCTTCTAATTTGTGTACGGAAATTCTAGAATACACTTCTCCTGATGAAGTTGCGGTCTGTAATTTGGCTTCTATAGCGTTACCAATGTTCGTAACTGAAGACGGAACATTTGATCACGATAAGTTATTTGACGTGACTTATAAAGTGACTAGAAACCTGAATAAGGTGATTGATCGCAACTATTATCCAGTGGTGGAGGCGAGGAATTCGAACATGCGTCACCGTCCAGTAGGTCTAGGTGTACAAGGTTTGGCTGATGCCTTCATTATGTTGCGTTTACCTTTTGATTCGGAAGAGGCGAAACAACTCAATAAGGATATTTTCGAAACCATGTATTATGCAGCGGTTACTTCGTCAAAAGACCAAGCAATAGTTGACGGTCCATACGAGACTTACAAAGGTTCCCCGATCTCTAAAGGTAAATTCCAACACAACCTTTGGGATGTAAAAGATGGGGAGTTGAGTGGTCGTTGGGACTGGGAAACATTACGTGGCGAAGTAAAAGAGCATGGCGTTCGAAACTCGCTATTGATGGCACCTATGCCAACGGCATCTACCTCTCAAATCTTAGGGAATAACGAATGTTTCGAGCCGTATACTTCAAATGTCTATACCCGTCGTGTACTCTCTGGAGAATTCATTGTAGTCAACAAACACCTGTTGCACGATCTTATTGACTTAGGATTGTGGAATGATGACATGAAGAATGCACTTATGGCCTCAAACGGTTCAGTCCAACACATTGAAGGAGTGCCGGAAAACCTCAAAGCCATTTACAAAACGGTATGGGAAATTTCCATGCGTGACATTTTAGATATGGCGGCTGATCGAGGAATATTTATCGATCAAAGCCAAAGTCTTAATTTATTTATGGAAGCCCCAAATATGGGGAAACTGACATCCATGCACTTCTATGCCTGGAAGAAAGGATTGAAAACAGGTATGTACTACTTGCGTTCTAAGCCAGCTACTTCTGCGATTAAATTCACTGTGAAAAAGAATGCACAGACTGATATGGCTCCGGGCGTTTCAGGTACGGCAAGTTCAGAGAAGGTAGATGCCTCACCAGAGGCTGATGCTGCTCCAGCAGAAATTGAAGCGCGAGTTGAAGCGCAAAAAGCAGCCATTGCTTCTATGAAAGAAGAAGTGACAGCAGAAGAAAAAATTGCTTGTTCTATTGAAAATCCAGACGATTGCGTCTCTTGCGGCTCATAAATAAAGCCCAAACGATGTTGAGAAAATCCCAAACGAAACGTTTGGGATTTTTTTTGAACGAGTCTAAATCGAGACTAAATAGGGGTTAAGCGTCTGTTTGCGATGTCGTTGCGGAAAAAATGAATTTGTTAAATCCTATAGAATTCCTTATATTTAAGAGAACACTACTAACTCAACGTTTATGTCGAATAGTGCAGCACCACAAAAAGATGCTCGGAGAACTCGATCTAATGGAGCTGGAAAACGAGCTCATGAAGCGAAAATGACAAAGGCCCAACTTTACGCTCAGGAAGGCTTGGTAATTCTCATCATAGTGGGGATATCAGCGCTTGCCATTTTCGCCATTTGATTTTATTTGCTCTAAGTCATTGAAGACGTTCACGTAACCTATCTTTGGGTTGCGAATGAAACGACTATTTCAAATTTTCGGAGGAGGCCTCGGCTGGAGTTTAGGAGGGCCTATTGGGGCACTACTGGGCGTGGCCTTAGGCAATATGATGCACGAATTGGTTGGTGTGGATGGTCCAGAGCCTAGACGTGGTGGTGGCCAGTGGTCCGCAGCCTCTCAACGCCAAGGATCGCCCAGTGATTTTCATATTTCATTATTGGTCTTAGCTGCAAGAGTTATTAAGGCCGATGGTAAAGTAAGTCAAAGCGAATTGGACTTTGTTCGTCAACAGTTCGTTGGTATGTTCGGAAAGGAAAAAGCCAATGAGAGTTTCAACGTATTTAAAAAGATTGTAGACCAGCCCATCCCTTTGACCAAGGTTTGTGGACAAATCAATAGTTTCACTACCCATAGCACGCGGTTACAGTTGATTCATTTTTTATTCAAGCTCGGATTAGCCGACGGTTATTTGCATCCTAGTGAGCTAGAGGAGATTAAGCGTATTGCTAGAAATCTACGAATCAATGCCTATGATTTTGCTTCCATTCAAGCGATGTTCCACAAAGGACAAGATGCGGATTGGGCTTATAAAGTTTTAGAGGTAGCTAAGGGAGCGGGAGAAGCTGAGGTAAAGAAAGCGTATCGTAAAATGGCGTTGAAATACCACCCGGATCGTCTGGTTGACGCAGGCGAGCAGGCGCAAGCCGCTGCGAAAGAAACCTTTTTGAACGTTCAAAAAGCCTACGAACAGATCTGTAAAGAAAACGGCTGGAACTAATGGTGAAGTTGGCAGATATTAAAGCACCTATTCGAGAGGAAATGCAACGTTTTGAGCCTAAGTTCAAAGCGTATTTGAGCTCGAATGTCCCACTTGTAGATCGGGTAATGGGCTTTATGGTAAAACGGAAGGGAAAGCAAATGCGTCCTATACTTGTTTTTCTAAGTGCGAAACTAATAGGTGAAGTAAATGAAAGCACGTATCGGGGCGCCTCGTTAATAGAACTGATGCACACCGCTACGCTCGTACATGACGATGTTGTAGACGATTCAGATATGCGTCGCGGGTTTTTCAGTATCAATGCGCTTTGGAAGAATAAAGTCGCAGTTTTAATTGGAGATTATTTATTGTCCCGTGTATTACTTCTAGCGGTTGAGACTAAAGAATACGCCTTATTGGAGCATGTTAGTGGCGCAGTAAAGGCCATGAGTGAAGGCGAGTTGCTTCAGATTGAGAAAGCGAGAAAATTGGACATTACTGAAGCGGTCTATTATGAAGTCATTCAACAAAAGACGGCATCACTTATAGAAACCTGCTGCGTTGTTGGAGCATCCAGCGTAGAGGCCGATCCCGCGAGCATTTCAAAATTGCGTGAGATCGGTCGTCACTTAGGATTGGCCTTTCAGATAAAGGATGATCTATTTGATTTTGAAAAAGTCAATCTTACTGGGAAGCCAGCAGGCATTGATATCAAAGAGCAGAAGATGACTTTGCCTTTGATTCATGCGTTGAAAGAGGCTGTGCCAAAACAACGTAAATACATTATTAAAACCATTAAAAAGCACCATGATCGTCCTAAGAAAGTTCAGGAAGTAGTTGATTTTGTGCGACATTCAGGAGGATTGGACTATGCGCGTTCAAGAATGGAGGAGCACATCACAAAGGCGAAAGAACTTCTTTTTACCTTTCCGCAAAGTGATGTACGAGATTCTTTTGAATCACTGTTGGAATTTACCGTAGCACGGAAAAAATAGAGGTATGAGAGAATTTGAAGGAATGCTCGACGCATTGAAAGTAAATGCATTCGAATGGGCGAAGCAGATCGTCCTCGCCATTGTTATTTTCTGGATAGGAATGCGCGTGGTGAAGGTTATGATGCGTGCCGTTACAAAAGCTTTAGCGCTACGAGATGTCGACGCTAGTCTTACCACATTTCTTCAGAGTTTATTGAAAATTGCGCTTCAAGCGGTAGTCGTAATTGCGACCATTAATCAACTGGGGGTAGAGACAACGAGTATTGTCGCCATATTAGGTGCTGCTGGTTTGGCTGTGGGCATGGCATTAAGTGGTACGCTGCAAAATTTTGCGGGAGGTGCCATGATTCTCATGTTTAAGCCTTTTAAGGTGGGCGATTTTATTGAAGCGCAAGGATACAGTGGTACAGTGAAGAGTATTCAGATTTTTACGACGATCCTGACAACGCCAGATAATAAGCAAATAGTTATTCCAAACGGCGGATTGAGCAACGGTAGTTTGATCAACTATAGCGCAGAAACGACAAGACGTCAAGAATGGACTTTTGGAATAGGTTATGGCGATGATGTAGAAAAGGCAAAGTCGATCATTAAAAACATCATAGCGGCTGATGAAAGAGTTTTGAAAGAGCCTGAGGGTTTGATTGAAATTAGTGCATTGGCAGATTCTTCAGTTCATATTGTCGTTCGTGCTTGGGTCGCAAGCGAAAATTTCTGGGCACTGTATTATTCTGTGACCACAGAAGTGTATAAGGCCTTTAATGCCGAAGGAATTTCTATACCGTTTCCTCAAATGGATGTACATTTACAGAAATAATTAATATTCACTCAGCTTGCAGGCCACCCGAAAGGGTGGCTTTTTTGTTTAGTAAATGTATCTTGCAGAACTATGTCAAGAATTCCCGAAAGTATCATTGAACAAATCTTCAGTACCGCTCAGATTGAGGAGGTTATTGGGGAGTTTGTACAATTAAAAAAAAGCGGGAGCAATCTTAAAGGACTCAGTCCATTCAACAACGAGAAATCTCCGAGTTTTATGGTGAGTCCGGCAAAGCAAATCTTCAAGGATTTCTCTTCTGGTAAAGGGGGGAATGTAGTGACCTTCCTTATGGAATTGGAGCAGATGTCCTATCCTGAAGCGTTGCGTTGGATTGCAAAAAAATACAATATTGAAATTCCCGAAGAACGCCCGCAGACTCCAGAGGAGATTGCAGCCGGTAACTTAAAGGAAGGAGTGTATTTAATTTCTGATGTTGCCGCGAAGTGGTACGCAGAGCAATTGCACGAGACTGATCAAGGCAAGGCTATTGGTTTAAGCTATTTTAAGGAGCGTGGCTTCACAGACGAAACCATCAAAAAGTTTCATTTGGGATACAGCCCAGAGCAATCTGCTGCTTTTGCGGACTACGCTCTAGCCAATTCTTACAGTGACCAAGCTCTAGAGTCTTCTGGAATTAGTATGCGCAACGAACGGGGCTGGTACGATCGTTTTCGCGGCCGTGTAATGTTCCCCATTCATTCTATCTCAGGAAGGGTGCTGGGATTCGGAGGGCGGATATTACAGAGTAATGCGAAAGCCGCGAAATACCTCAATTCGCCAGAGAACCCTATCTATCACAAAAGTAAAGTGCTATATGGGTTGTTTCAAGCGAAGCAAGAGATTGTTAAGCGCGATGAGGCACTTCTAGTTGAAGGCTATACGGATGTGTTGAGTTTCTATCAAAACGGCGTGCGGAATGTAGTAAGTTCTTCAGGTACAGCGCTTACTGAAGGCCAGATAGCAATGCTTAAGCGCTATACCCCGAACATTACCTTGCTTTACGATGGTGATGCAGCGGGTATTCGTGCGAGCTTCCGTGGATTAGATATGATGCTCGAGCAAGGGGTGAACGTGCGGGTTGTTCCTTTTCCTGAGGGAGAAGATCCGGATAGTTTCGCGCAAGCGCACAGCACGGAGGAATTAGAAGCATATATCGGTTCGAACCGCCGCGATTTCATCAGTTTTAAAACGGGAGTTTTACTTGAAGAGGCGGCCGGGGATCCGCTTAAGAGAGCGCAGATGGTGCGTGAAATTGTAGCCAGTATTGCTAAGGTGCCGGATCGAATTGGTCAGGAGGTCTTTGTGAAAGAGGCTGCACGCCTTTTAGAAATAGATGCCACGGCGCTTTTTGAGGAATTGGACCGATTGTTAAACGATCAGTCCCGTCAAGCTCGAAGAAAGCAGCAGCAAGAGCCACAGATGGAGGCGGTTACGGGCGGAGTGCCTGAAGAAGCAAAGATTCTGGGCTATGAGCAAGAGAAAATATTGATCCAATTGGCCATTAGTAAGGGAAAAGAAATCATGCTAGAGGAGGATCTAGATCCTGAAGAGGTGATTCCTGTAACCGTGGCGAACTGGATTATGCGCGAGTTGAGCAATGACGGTATTTCGTTCCGGGTTCCTGTATTTGCGAAGGCCTATGCATTGCTTTGTGCGGAATTGGAAGGCGGTGAAGTCCCCGAGACGTCATGGTGGGTTCGTCAACCGGATCCGGAAATAGTGGAATTGGTGACCGAAGCATTGACAGAGAAGTATGTGCTGGCAAAATGGGAAGCCCGCGAGATATATCTACCGAAAGAAAAGAATATCATCTTCTCTTTAGTGCGTGATACCGTATTTCGATTTAAATACCAACACGTGCAACGGCAGCTTGAGCTATTGAAGTCAAAGTTAGAGGGCGATGATATTCAGATTGATCGTTACATGAACGAATTCCATAAATGGAACCAATTGCGCCAGATGTTGGATGATGAACTTAATCGTGTGGTGTAAAGCCCCAGCTTTTCATAGCCGATTTCGCTTCTAGTAATCGATCTTCAAATACAACTTCATTTAGTATCGTATAGGAGGCATTCACTGCGTCGAGCATATCGACATAACGTTGGTGAAGTTCAATTCGTCTTGTGAGGTCTTCTCGAAGTGGATCTTCGTAAGCTCTATTTGTAGGGGCGCATAACAGGTAATGAAGGTGTTCGGGGACGGATGAGAATTCTTCAGCAGCAGGTTGGAATTTATCCGCGGCCCAAACTGCGAGCGTTATGCCGTCGGTATCAAATAGTACCGAATCCGCCTGCACATCATAATAGCCATTGGAACGTTGCTGTTCGATCTGCCCTCTAGCAATCGTAGTAAATACAGCCTCATTAAGCCCAGTAACATCGAGTTCGTTTTCTCGCATGTATTCACGCGCGTATTCTGGCACAGTTATCATGTTCAGCCATTCGCTCAGTGCCTCGCAAAGGCGCGTTTTGTAGGTGCTTTCAGCACCAGTGAGAACGACGTGTGGCATTAGTTAGGTAATTTATAGAGTAAAACTTTCTCTTCATTCCAATTTGCACCGATGGGCTCACTTATGGCATAGTGCCCAACAAATTCTTCGAAGGGAAGCGTGTCGTATTGTACCATACCGACCTTTTCCAAAACTCTGCTGCTGGCGGTATTACTAGAGAGTGTACGGCCAATGATTGGGTTTGCCTCGAATATCTCACCCAAAGCTAAAGCGGCGCGTGCGGCCTTTGTTGCAATTCCTTTGCCCCAGTGCTCACGAAAAAATCGGAAACCTAAATCTACGCCCCATGGATTCTTTTTAAGACCACACCAACCTAGAGGAGTATCGCTTGCATGATCTGTAACCATCCATCGTCCGTAACCGTCGCGTTGGTAGTTTGGATAGGTTTGAATCAGTTCCAGGGCCTTTGCTTCGGAAGAAAATCCGCTATCACCGGTATACTTTACTACTTCCGGATCATTATTTAGGCGGAAAAGCCAGTGCGCATCTTTGGGGGTCCATTGGCGAAGTTGAAGGTTTTGGGTATTAAATGGAATCATGGCTTTGCGGTGTGTGGCCAGACAATAATAGTGGCTGCCGTCAAAATAGCCCTGGACCATACATTGGATGGGTTGTTGATGCAACTCATTCGTTGCATAAATCCATGCCGTGCCTGACCAAAGCTCTCCCTCGATCTCGGGTAAGAGCGAAGTGATATGCAGGTGTTTTTTAAAATCCACATTTCCCGTGCCAAAGAGTTTGAATAAACTTTCTTTTAGGCCCCATAAAAGTTGCTGAGCGTGCGTGGTGCCGATCGAAGTGAAGTACTTTTCTTCATCCGCTCGAATAAACTTTTGTGCGATTCGACCGATTTGCGGGCGTACACCCTCTATATCTATTCCAACTTCAACAGTTGCTGAAAATGCTGCAATGGCCCCGCTTTTAGTGTGACTTACACTGATGTGTCCGGCTTCATGTTTAGGTTGATTCCCATGATAATAGACTGCTGAGAGTGGGAGCGGGTTGAGCGCTGCTGCCAATGCGGATCTACTAATCAAGAATTCCTCTTTTCGATGCTCGGTTTGTCTTTGTTCCCATTTTATACGGTCTGCTGGACTGAACAGTTCTACATTCAGGTGCGCAGATGCTTCACTAGAGTAGCCGAATTGGACCTCCTCAGATAAATGTTTGAACGGAAAATTGGTAGACATCATTACTAAACCTTTGTGCACTCAGCACGTTATGTATCTTTGCGCCAAATAAATTAGTTCACATGAGCGAAACAACACAGTACGTACCGTACAAAGTTAAAGATATGTCATTGGCCGATTGGGGCCGCAC
>CAJQHZ010000062.1 GCA_905478295.1 uncultured Flavobacteriales bacterium
AACAGTCAAGCCCTCTTTATTGTGAACGGCGTTCCCATTACTAATGGTTTATTTTCTCCAGGCGATGGTCTGAATGGATCTTCAACTATTGACTTTGGTAATGGTGCTCAGATCATTAACTCATTCGATATTGAAAATATTTCTGTTTTGAAAGGACCAGCTGCTGCCGCATTATACGGTTCGCGCGCTGCGAATGGGGTTATTTATGTAACTACTAAAACAGGAAAAAACAGCAAAGGATGGGGCGTAAGTGTGAATTCAAACACTGTGCTTGAAACTCCTTTGAAACTACCCAATTTCCAAGACCAGTTCGGTAATGGTGGTGGAGGTAAATACAGCTACAATGATGGTGCTACTTACACAGGTGACTACTACGACGCTTTTGGTGAAAACTGGGGACCTCGTACGAATGGACAGCCTGTAAAAGTATTTAACTCTGATGGTGTTGCAGTGCCTTTCGAGGCTGCCCCTGACAACGTGCGTAACTTCTTCCAGACTGGAGTAAGCACCAACAATAACGTGAGCATTTCTCATGCCGATGAAAACGGTGATTTCAGATTTTCTGGTACCCAACTCAACAGACGCGGTATCGTTCCTAACACGGATCTGAATCGGAATACGCTTCAAACATCGATGGGTAAAAAGCTTTTTAATAATCGTTTAGAGTTTAGAGCAAATGCGATGTATGTAGGCTCTAGTTCAGACAATGTTCCAAACGCTGGGTACGACGAAAGCTCTTCCGTAATGTACTCTTTCCTTTGGTTGCCGCGCAACACGCCGATAGACGACTTACGTGAGTACTGGAAGCCCGGACAAGAGAATGTTCAGCAGTCTTATGTTGAAGAGCTTTGGGGAAACAACCCGTGGCTTATCGTTAATGAAAACACGAATAGCTTTAACGCATCGCGTCTTTTAGGTGATATCAATGCTACCTACCACATTAATGACCGCACGAACATTCGTCTGCGTTCTGGTCAGGATATGAAAAATGATATTCGCCAATACCGCAGAGCGACATCTACTAAAAAAGTACTGTTTGGTAGTTACCGCGAGGACCGTCTTTCGTTTAGTGAGAATAATACAGAGGCACTTTTATCCTGGGCAAACGCTGCACCAATGGAGCAAAAAGATTTACGCATCGATGCTAAACTAGGTGGAAACCTTATGATGCAGCAGAGCTCATCGCTTGTTGCTAATAACCCACAGCTTCTTCAACCGGGTGTATTCACATTAACGAATAACCGCTCAAACGTGCAAACTGAAAGCCGTTATGCGCGCAAGGCGATACGCTCACTGTTTGGTTTGGCTTCTTTTGCCTACAAAAGCACATACTATTTAGACTTAAGTGCTCGTAATGACTGGTCTTCTACCTTACCTACTGCCAATAACAGTTACTTCTACCCTGCGGCTTCCGCTTCGGTGATTGTTTCTGAAATGGCAGATTTAGGTTCGATCAGTTTCTTGAAACTTCGCGCTGCAGTTGCTGCCGTAGGTTCAGATACAGATCCTTATTTATTGAATAACACTTACAGCCCAGCTGCAATGTTCGGCGGTTATCCAGCCTTTGGTATCAATACTTTCGCAACCAACCCTGACCTGCGTCCAGAACGCACCAATTCTAGCGAATTAGGTATTGATGCGCGCTTCGCTAAAGGACGTTTTGGTATGGATTTAGCAGTTTATGACATGACTACTCAAGATCAGATCATTTACCTACCTGTGGCCACTTCTACTGGGCGTACAAGCAGACTTGCAAACGGTGGTGCCATTCGTAACAGGGGTATTGAACTTCAATTATTCGGTGACATTGTTAAAAACGATAAACTGACATGGAATTCACGGATCAACCTTGGTGCAAATCGCGCTGTAGTGATTGAGCTACCTGAAGGTGTTAGCGGAGGTTATCCTATCGTAGCGAGCATGTTCCCTAATGATGGTGGAACTGTTGGCTTAGAATATGTTGCTGTAGAAGGTGAGCTTCTAGGTCAACTGAAAGGGTTAACCTTTATGCGTGATACAGATGGTAACATCATCCACGAGGACGGTTTACCGATGGTAAGTGAAGAAAAAAGTACCATTGGTTCGTACCAGCCAAAAGCTCGTATTGGATGGATGAACAGTTTCTCAGTAGGTAACTGGCAAGCGAACATTCTATTTGACGGACAGATTGGTGGTAAGATTTATTCACGTTCACATACTTTGCACAACACAGCAGGTAATCTTGTAAACGATGACGATCCACTTCTCGACATGAATGCCATCGACGGTCGTGTAATCTACGATGTCACTTACGATAGTAATGGTGAACCAGTATACAACCTTGATCAAGCTGGTGGAGTAGTTGGTTCTGGTGTCATGTATGACGCTAGTGGAAATTTAGTAGCGAACACGGTATCAGTACCAATACGTGATTACTACTACAAATACTACGGAAATGTTTGGAGTAGAGATAATATTGAGCCATCAACATTTGATGCCTCTTATCTGAAACTTCGCCAACTTAGTATCGCTTATACCGTACCTGCCGAAAAGCTTGCTAATACAGGGCTAAAAGGCCTTACTGTAAGCTTTGTTGGACGTAATCTTCTTTTATTCACTCAGGTGCCGACCATTGATCCAGAGACGTATTCTATAAGAAACGGACTGTTCGTGAATGGGTATGAGAGTACCTCAATGCCTTCACTAAGAAGCTTCGGATTCTCTATCAATGCAAATCTTTAAGACTCTAACAATGAAAAAATCATTTTTTGTAGGCGCGCTCATCGCAATGGCGGGTCTTAGTTTTCAAAGTTGCGAGAAATTATCATCTATTAATGAGAACCCTAACGAGCCCTCTAATGTAGATGCTGGTGTATTGTTTACGGAAGGCGTACGTTCAAGCGTAAGTACCTCTGTTAATCAAAGCTATCTGTTGGGAAATGTGGCTTCTCAGCTTGCGGCTAAAACACTGCGTGCAGTTATTGGCGAGTATAGCTGGAATGCCTTCCCAAACACGTGGAATCAAAACTATGCGAGTCTCGGTAATATTATTGAGGCAGAGCGCGTAGCAGCAGAAGCCGGGAATGCACAAATGGAAGGTGCAGCTAAGGTGATGAAGAGCTGGGTATTTTCTACACTAACCCTGGCCTATGGGGACATCCCGTATTCAGAAGCCATAACTGGATCAACCAGTGCGAATTGGTTTCCAGCATACGATACGCAGGAACAAATCATTACTGGTACAGACGGACTGTTGGAAGAGCTGGCTGAGGCAGTTCAATTGCTCGATAACGGTGGATCTATTCAAGGTGATATTCTTTTTAACGGCGATGCTGCTAAATGGAAAAAGCTCGCCAACGCGATGCGCCTCCGTCTTCTTATGTACATCTCGGAGAAGCAAAACGTAAGTGCTGAATTTGCTGCAATTGTAGCAAACGAATCATTAATGGAAAGTAACGCTGACAACGGTATACTAACCTATACTGGTAACTTCCCGAACGAATACCCATTGGTTCCTTTGAAGCAAGGTGATTTCGATGCAGTTGCTATCAGTACAAATGCACATGCGGCTTTAGACAGCTTAAATGACCCTAGAATGTACGTTTACGCGCGTCCAAACAATGCATCTACAGTCTTTGCGGACCCTTCTATCGCTGCTACTTATGACGGCGCAGATAATGGAAGTACGGCAATTAGTGCTTCATGCGACAAGAATGGATCACGCCTAGGTTATGCGTACTACAATTATCCTGGACACGATCAAGCAGGAACGATGGCAGAAGGCATTATCATGACCTACGCAGAGCAACAATTCTTACTAGCGGAAGCGGCGCATAACGGTTGGATCACAGATGATGCTGGGACGCACCACGCGAGTGGTGTTCAAGCGTCAATGGAATACTATGGTGCAGACTTTGGTATGACCGGCTGGACCGATTTTGCAGATTACATTGCGAATTCTGGTGCAGGTTATGACAACAGCATTAATAGTATTCGTGAGCAGAAATGGTTGGCCATGTTCTTTACTGGACTTGATAACTATTTCGAGGTAAGACGCTGGTATACTCAAGAAAGTGGTAATTGGGCTAATCTTCCATTCATCTCCGCACCGTGTTCAAATACAAACGGTGACGTGTTACCAATGCGCTTTCTCTACCCAGGTAATGAAGCGAGTTTGAATCCGGACAACTACTTCAATGCCATTGATGTATTGGGGGGCAATACTCAAAACACAAAAATGTGGGTAGTTGACTTATAATTAGTCAGTTACTAACGTTAACCTTTTAAACCACGGTGTACCATGTGCACCGTGGTTTACTATTAAAAAATGACTCATGAGCGAACCGATAAGAAGCGATAAGAAAACGTTGTTTGGTGCAGCTATCAACCCGCCAGTGTTCTTCGGTTCATTGATCGTGCTGCTCTCATTGATCGGCACCACTATTATCATCGGTGAGCCTGTCGAGGAACTCTTCAGAACTGTACAAGCAAACATCAGTGATGCCGCTGGATGGTTCTTCATCTTACTCGCCAACCTTCTAATGTTTTTCCTGATCTATTTGGCCTTTTCAAAATTTGGGAAGATCAGACTTGGAGGCGTAAATGCGAAACCCGACTTTTCGCGTATCTCGTGGTTCTCAATGTTGTTCTCTGCAGGTCTAGGTATAGGACTGCTATTCTATGGGGTCGCCGAACCCATTTACCACTTTAACGACAACCCGTTTGTCGATAATACAGATACTATAGCCGCAGCGAAAAGCGCTATGGGGATCACTTTTTACCACTACGGCATTCAAGCTTGGAGCATCTATGCCACGGTAGGTTTAGCTCTTGCTTTTTTCACGTTTAATCTCAAACTTCCGCTCACGATTCGCAGTATTTTCTATCCGCTACTTGGAGATAAAATTTACGGACGTTGGGGAGACTTAATTGACGTCATTTCTGTCATCGCCACAGTAGTGGGTCTGGCCACCTCATTGGGTTTAGGAGCACAACAGGTAAATGCCGGTATAGAATACCTTTTCGGAATCGAATATTCACGAGAAGCCCAAATGATCATTATTGTCATCATTACCGCCCTTGCCACCCTTTCTTTGCTCGCTGGCTTGGATAAAGGCATCAGAAGGCTAAGCGAAGTAAATATGGGCCTTGCTATGGTCTTACTGGTGTTTGTTCTTGCGATTGGACCTACAGCATTCCTAATGGACAGCTTCGTCCAGAATCTAGGATACTACATCGATAACTTCTTCAAAATAGGTCTATGGACCGAATCTTTTGTTGGGGTTAAAGATGATTCAAACTGGCAAAATGTATGGACCGTTTTCTACTACGCTTGGTGGATCGCATGGTCACCGTTTGTAGGGATATTCATCGCCCGCGTATCTAAAGGCCGAACCATCACTGAATTCATTCTAGGCGTAGTTCTTGTCCCCTCACTGCTGACCTTCTTATGGATGAGCATTTTTGGAGGCAGTGCACTGTATTTTGAACTGCTCGGGGACCACGGCATTACTGCCGCAGTGAATGAAAACGTAGCTACTGCCGTATTTAAATTATTAGAAAGGTACCCCTTAGTAACCATAACTTCAGGTCTAGCCATCCTGCTTACCACTAGCTTCTTTGTTACAAGCTCTGACAGCGGCTCCATGGTAGTTGACACGCTTACTTCTGGTGGGCGTCATGATGCGCCAAAGATTCAGAAGATTTTTTGGGCAGCTATGGAAGGTGCTACTGCTTCAGTGCTCTTACTTTATGGAGGACTTACTGCTCTTCAGAGCGCTACCACTATTACAGGTTTAGCATTCGCAATTATACTCGTCATTATGGTCATCAGTTTTTATATGAGCTTAGAAAAATACCACGACGAGAACTTTAATAGCCACGATAAAAAGAACGCTTAATACAACTATGAAAAAAGCCAAAGGTCCGGTAAATCCGGACCTTTGGCTTTTTTATTATTTTAAGCTTTTACCCTCCGGATTTATTCACCGGATTTACTGCCCATTCCATCTTTCACAGAGCTCTCCTTACCGCTAGATTTAGAGTTCTTTCTAGATTCCTGTACTTTGTTGTTTCGGAAAATATTCCAAATAGTAAAATATATATAGATCGCGAATAAAACGCCACCAACCATGTACATCTGAATACTCATAACCTACTCTTTTTTAGAATTGGTCAATCTACGTTGACGTATGGCAATGGCAAATAATAAGATGGTTCCTGGCCAGTGTGCTGAATATTGCGCCTGTTCAGCATGTCCCGTGAGACCCATTCCAACGGAATAAAGTAATGCAACAAAAGCGATGATAACCGGGTACCAATTGTTTATAAAGTGTGCCATGGTGTAAGTCTTTAACTAATTCATTTTCAATAGGTATAACCCAAAGGCTGCATTGATGTTCATTTTTTTAGGCGATATTAAATAAAAAGGGTCTTGCATCGAACTAAGCCATTAAACGGATTCCACAACACGCTCAATTAAACCTTGACTTTTTAAGGCCATCTAAAGTTTAGTAGATTACATATTCTTATGAAGAAACTCTTTTATTTTTTACTCGCCCTCTCTGTATTGCCCTCTTGCTCCCGTGACAATGGCACAAACGGCAATGACGCTGGCAGTCGTATGTTGCTTATTGGCAACAGTTTTTTTCGACCCTATGCAGAACATCTGAATACGGTGGCAATGGATCTAGACTACACCGAGCACGATGCGACAGTCGTTATTCGAGGCGGCGCAAATGGATGGGCGATTAGCTTCTGGAATGATTCTACCAGTGATTCCCACCAGCAAATTAAATCGGCTTTTGACAATGGCGGCATAGAATATTTTGGACTGACCTCAGGCTCATCACCGACGAATAGAACTGAAGGTTTTAAAGAGTGGATACAATATGGTTTACAGCAAAATCCAGATATGAAGGTCTTCATTTCAATCCCACCAATAGATTTTCCTTCAAACTGGACGGATACGGCTCAATATTTTGGATTCAGCTCCATCGAATCATTTTATGACTATTTCGTGAATACCATAATTCACAAAACCGTGGTGGACCCATTGCGGAGTGAATTTCCAAACACCTCCATATTTACGATCCCCATAGGATGGGCAGCCATAGAATTAGTCAAAATGAGGGAAGATGGACAGTTGTTAGATAGTATTGATTTTTCTGGACCCAAAGCCTCGTCTCTTTTTACAGATACTAAGGGACATCAAGGGCAAATAATAATTGAAGCTGGGACTTTAATGTGGATGAATGGAATCTACAATATGGATTTAAACAGTAGTGCTTATCAGACCGGTTTCAATACAGATCTTCACGGACTTGCTGACCAAATCATGGGTAATCACGATACTCTTTACAAACAGTGATCTTTTGAAAATACAGGATTAAGGACATAAGAAAGCCCTGATGCTGTGCATCAAGGCTCTTCCTTGTAGACATTCTGGAGAAAAGGTAGAAGTTCAACAATTAATAAAGTCTATCCTTTTTACTCTTCTGGAAAACGACTAAAATTACCCATCCCATCCGAATCAAACTCATCAACAATAGGATCATCCCCTTTTGACTTATTTTCTTCATTTTGCTTCTTATTGTTGCGCATTATATTCCAGATAGTGAAGTATATATATAGTGCAAATAGTAAGGCTCCAACCAAAAACATTTCAATACTCATAAGCAACTAATCTTTTGGATTAGTGCGGCGGCGCTGGCGAATAGCGATAGCAAATAGAAGAATTGTTCCAGGCCAATGGGCTGAATATTGTGCTCCTTCCGCATCCCCTTTTAAACCTAGACCCACTGAATACAATAAGGTGATAAAAGCAATTATGATAGGATACCAATTATTAATAAATCGTGCCATTTATAATAAGGATTTTAAAGTTTTCTATAATATAACACTTGTTCTACGATGTAGTTCATTGTGGAGATAGTTCGACGTTTTCTCTCCAAAACGGATAAAGTCCAAAATCCATTGCGGACACAACCTGTAGATAGAGGATGCGGTATTACTGATAAGGAGCTCTTTGAAAAACATATCAAGATAGGTAAGCCTGTAATCATTGAAGGTGGAGCAAAAGGTTGGGGTTGCGTCGGAAAACGGACTCGGGAATGGTTGATTGTTGCATCATTTGATTGCGCGCCCATTCGTTATCTTAGGCCCATGCTTGAACTTAAAAATTGCCCTATTTGTGACGACCTGTCCATCACGCCATTTATCGAAACAAGTGCGCAGATGCATTCGGACAAGGCGCTGTTCAACTTTGACCAGTGTTCATCTTGCGATCTCGTGTTCTTAAACCCCCGTGTCCCTCTTACGGAACTTAAGGAATATTACACGTCATACTATTTACCGTATCGCGGCGCAAAGGCGTGGGGAAAATACCAAAGCCTGGTTGAGGGAAGTCAGCGGAAGCTAGATATGAAGAGGCTCAAACGAATAAAACAGGTACATAAAAGTGTAGAAACTGCTCTGATTTTGGACGTAGGATGTGGGAACCCGTCTTTTCTAAAGGTGTGTCAACAAGAATTAAATTGTCATACTGTAGGGATTGACTTTAGTGATGAAGGCTGGAAAAATCACCAGGACAGTTTCAAGGGGATTGACCTGCGGGTGGGAGAAATAAAAGACCTCCCTAGTAATCTCCGGCCTGATGTCATTACCATGTGGCACTATTTAGAGCACGACTATACCCCACTAGAAAACCTTCGGACTTTAAAATCAATTTCTAAGCCGTCAACTAGGCTCGTTATTGAAATACCTAATTTTGCTTCTGCGAGTAGAAAGAAATATGGGAAGAATTGGGCCGGGTGGCACACGCCAAGACACCTGTCTTTATTTTCACCGCATAACATCGAATTGCTTCTTAAAAAAAGTGGCTGGAAGGTCACGAAAACGATGACTTACGGGACTATGAACCCTTATTTACTATACTGGATGAGCGAAAAGGAGCAAAAGGGAATGCAATGGGACAAAGACATGGAGGAAGAATTTATGCAATTCGTGATTGGAATGATCAAGTTTGCACCTAAAAAGACGGCAGAAAAAATCTTGTCACTTGGTGTAATGACCGTCATAGCAGAGCCGGAATAACAAGGTTAGAAATCTAATAACTCTTTTCCCTGCCAGGTTCCAGACGACTTATAGGGATGGAATCGAGAAAACAATTCTTCCCTATACCATTCGTTTTTTCGAGTTTTTCTAATGGCTTCTTTGTGCTGTTCACTGCTGTAGGCAAACTCCTTTACGGCTTCAAAGTCTTTCCACAGACTAAATGTGGCCATTTGAACAATGGGAACCTCTCCTATACCCTTTGTATAAATTAAACCGTTATTACCTTCAAGAGGCTCTTGCGAGGTAGGGACATATTTCCAAAACCTAAGGAGCCAATTCCACTTAATAGTTGCTCTAGTGATAACAGCGATAGGTTTGGTTGGGTCTAAATCAGCTCCTTTTTTGAATGGATTCTTACCCACCCAGGTTCCAGCAGCAGAAATGCTTTTCATGTACAACGTATAGCGCTCTGAAACGCGCGAATCATACTTTCCAATTAAAAGGGACGACGCAAAAAAATTATTTGCACACGCCTCAGATTCCCACACTTGAAGCAGACTATAAACAGACCAATCAGGCATTGGGTTAAACCCCTTTCCCTTGCCGCTCCCCATGAGACGATAAAAGTTAAGTCCTTCGATCTTGGCTAAATAACTATGCGCGTACTGCATCATTAAAAACCCCCAAAACTTTCCGCTTAATGAGGCGTATTTAAAAAAAGTAATGGTCGTAACCTGTTCAGTCATTATTTGAAGAATAATAAATCGCTTGCGTCTAAGCGGTCACTATACGTAGAATGTTCAAAATGTAAGATAAAGGACAATATTGGTTAAAAACGAAGAAACCCTCTGAAGTTTCCTACTCGACATTCTGGAGAAAAGGTCGAGGTTAATCGAATAGTTATCCTTCCTTTTTATAGGGACTCCACAAAATACCATCAAATCCTCGACTATCTTGTTAGATGACGTATCTTCAAGGGAATACACTCAGAAATCCTGACACCATATCGTATGCGACTGGCTATATGCAATCATCTAAAAAAGATAAAATGAACGAAAACATAAATATCGCTGTCTTGATTGATGGTGACAACATACCCTCTGCGAATGTCAAGGAGATGATGGAAGAGATTGCGAAATATGGCAACCCAACGTTGAAAAGAATATATGGGGATTGGACAAGACCTGGATTGAACAAATGGAAGAATCTATTATTGGAAAATGCCATAACACCCATACAGCAATATGGATATACAACGGGCAAAAATGCAACTGATTCTGCAATGATCATTGACGCCATGGACATACTCTACAGTGATATAGTAGATGGCTTTTGCCTTGTTTCCAGTGATAGTGATTTTACTAAATTGGCTACAAGATTGAGAGAGGCGGGGATGTTGGTAATCGGAATTGGAGAGAAGAAAACACCAAATCCATTCATAGTTGCATGTGATAAGTTTATTTACATTGAGATTCTCAAGAAACTATCCGAAGATAAAACTGATACAAAAGAGTCTATTGAAACTTCCGTCGATAAAATCACCAACAAAGAGATCAATTTGATTTCCTCTTCCATTAATGATTTATCAGACGAGGAAGGTTGGGCATTTCTCGGAGACGTTGGAAGTTTGATTCAAAAAAAACGACGCAATTTTGACTCCAGGAATTATGGATTTGAAAAGCTCACACCTATGATTAAATCAATTGGCGTGTTTGAAATTGAACAACGCGAAAACTCAAAAAGTAGACATAAATTAATCTTTGTAAGGAAGAAAAAACCATAATCAACACATACTATCCGTGCTTTTCTCTTCTGAATAAAAAAG
>CAJQHZ010000063.1 GCA_905478295.1 uncultured Flavobacteriales bacterium
CGTTGATCTGTATGAATCTATTTAATAATGAATAAAATGAAGAAAATTGCAATTTTAGCAGCGGCAGCAATCATCGCCGTAAGCTGTTCAAACGGTACAAAGGCAGACGAAGCAGTCACAGGAGAAGCGCAAGAGGTAGAAGTAATTACTGAAGCTACTGATTACGAATTAGTTGAGGGCTCTTACCTTAAATGGCGCGGATTCAAGTCTTTCGTAGATTGGGATCATCTTGGAACTATAGGTGTGCAATCGGGTACTTTCGCAGTTTCTGAAGGTCAACTCGTTGGTGGAAGCATTACTATAGATATGAATTCTATCGCAGTCGTAAGCATTAAAGATGAAGGTAAACGTGGTTACTTAGAAGGACACTTGAAGTCGCAAGATTTCTTTTTAGTTGATACATTTCCAACAGCAGTTTTCGAAATCATTAAAGTACGTGAAGAGGCAACGGATGAGGCTTCATCGGTAGTAGTTGGTAACTTAACCATCCGTGGAATTACCAATAGTATTGAGTTTCCAGCGAATGTAACAGTAGAAGCGGGTACTATACAATTTACTGCGCCGACATTCTCAATTGATCGCACGAAGTGGAATGTGAAATACCACGATAGTGAGGATGCAACGATCGCAGAAACTTTAAAAGAAGACCTGATCGACCACAGCATTGAATTGACGATCAACGTGTCGGCGACAAATGCTTAAACTATCCCTAACATAGTTCAAAGCAAGCCCCGTCCTGAAAAGGTCGGGGTTTTTTAATGCTGATAAATTGCGCTGAGTGCATCGCTGATGGTTGTGTATTTGAAGGAAAAGCCCGTGGCTACTATTTTATCTGCACTGACCTTTTGACTCATTAAAGCGAGTGTTGCCATTTGACCAAGCATTGTTTTCAATACGAACGGAGGGACACCAATAGGAAGCATAGGCCGTTTATTCACTCGGCATAGGGCTTTAGTGAGCTGTTTGTTTGTCACAGGAGCCGGTGCTACGGCATTGTAAGGGCCGCTGGCTAAGGATTGTGAAGCCGCATAGACAAACATTCGGGCGAGGTCTTCAACATGAATCCAACTGCTCCATTGTTTGCCGGAACCTAGAGGTGCTGCAAGTCCAAATTTCACCAGCGGCTCTAATCGACCCAAAACACCGGTACCGGAATCTAGAACAATACCTATTCGAAGCTGGATGCTCCGCGTTTGCGGCGATTCAAATTTCTGTGTGTACGACTCCCATGTTTTCGTCACAGCTGCGAGATAGTCGTTGGCAGGTGCATCTCTCTCCTTCATTAAACGTTCTAAATCACTTCCGTAATAACCGATAGCGGAGGCACTTATTACTGCTTTAAGTGGCGTTTTTAAACGACGCATCGTACTTAGTAAAAGTTGTGTACCGTCCACACGGCTGTCCATAATCTGTTTTTTATAGGCAGCTGTCCAGCGTTTACTTACTGTGGCTCCCGCAAGATGGATGAGGTAATCTGATCCAATCAAAGCATCTTGATCTATTTCATTGGTATTGGGATTCCAGTAAAATGAGGATACGCCATTGATCTCTACAGATTTCCGCGTACTCAGTACGCGTATCTCATGCGATTGACTTTGGAGCGTTTGTATGATTGCTCTGCCTACGGATCCAGTAGCGCCAGTGATGGTAAATACAGCCATGTGGTAATTTTCTGTTGGAAAGCTAACAATGTTGAGCCAATTTTGTTAGGTACACATTCACTAATTTTTTTTCAGTGCATACGATAGAACCCTATTATAATTGGCGCCATTTGTATCAAGCGAGTGAAGATCCGCAAAGTCCGCTGTACGGTTACTTCAACAGTGAGGTGCATTTCACGGATCAAATTTTTGATCACGTTATACATCCGCAATGGGACAGTATAGGTTGTGAAACGCTTTTCCTAAAAATCCTTTTTGTCGATTACGCAATAGGCTATGCAGTTGTTGAATTTATTGGTGAATGGAACGATGCTGTACATAACGACATTATGCGCGTAAAGCGTGATTTGATAGATGAGATGCTGCCTGTTGGTATTGATAAATTCATTCTAATTGGCGAGAATATTTTAAATTTTCACGCCGACGAAGCGGATTATTACGACGAATGGTTGGAGGAGGTGCCCGACGGTTGGATGGCCTTTCTAAATTTACGACCCCATGTACTGGATGAACTATCGAGCTATAGCCTTGACATGTATTTTGTTTTGGGGGGTACTTTAGATGCCTTGAATTGGCGTACCAAAGCCCCACAGCAATTGTACGCTCAGATTGCTGCTGTGGTGCAGCGAAGATTGGGTTAATCGTAGAGCGCTACTAATTTATCGAAGGCATCTCGATCGCTCTCTAATGTGAACCAACTTCTGTTTTCTTTTCTCAAGGAAAGCCATTCAATTCCTAGTAAATTTTCCGATTCTTCCGGATTCAATGCCCAGCGTTGTTCGTTAACTGGAGCTACAGCCTTGTAGTAATTTAGAAGCAATTGCTCATCCGGTCGAAATTGAGATGTGAAAAAATGAGAAGGGGTATGTAAATGTGACCATTGGCAAGGTTCGAAATGGGCGAACTCCTCTCTCAGTTCTCTATTAAGACACTCTAACAATCCTTCGCCCAATTCTAGTCCACCTCCGGGAAGTTTGTTTAAATCCACCCCACGCCAGCGTTCCTTCATGACCAAAAGTCTGCGGGTATCACTTACAATAAGCGCGTAACAACGTGCTGTGAATTTTATGGCTTTTACCGTTTCCATGCGCGTGTCATTTCTCGTTTACGAGGCGGACCAGGCAGCGCTTCCACTTCAAATCCCGCTGCTTTCATTGATCGTTTAACCACGCCTTTCGCGCAATAGGTCGTGAGTATGCCACCCTTAGCGAGCAGGCGGTACATGTTTTCAAAAACTGCATCTGACCAAAGTTCGGGCTGCGCGCTGGGTGCAAAAGCATCAAAGTAAATGAGATCATAGCTGCCATTTTCAGCAGTGAACGTTCGTAGGTCCTCTACAATTAGGGTAAATGAGGAGTTTCCGAATTTCAAGGGAACATTGTGCGTTGCTAACAAGAAGGGAAGTGCTCCTTTCATACCCGCTTCCCGTAAGGCCGCCGCTTCTTCTGGAGTGATGGGGAATTTCTCTATCGCATGGTACTGTAAGTCCACACCTAATTCTTTCGCTGTCTCAAAAGTGAGTTGTGCATTTAAGGCTGTCCCAAGCCCTACTTCTAAAACACGAACTGGGTGAGCAGATGTTGCCTTGAATCCAGCTTCGATGAAAACGTGAAGGCTTTCCGTTCGCGCGCCATGAATACTGTGGTAATGCTCGTCTAGTCCGGGTACCCAGATGGTGGTACTTCCGTCGCTCGAGGTAGTAATATGACGTTCACCAGCAACTGACATTAATTGATATAAAGCAATTCAATTCGTGAAATGGGCCCTTGGCAGAAATTAGTATGGCACGCCACACAAGATTTCACAAGATTATTATGTGCATCAATCTGTTGGGTTATCGTACTGGCAGATTGAATAGCGCCATAACTGGCATTAAAAGCTAAGGTATGCGGCTCGAAAGCGGGCCCTTTCATATGTGGCTCTGTGGGTGTAGCCGCAATCATTTTTAGCAGATTGTCTACGCTTCCCGAGAAAAGCTCACCTTTTTCAAGTGATGCTTTACGCTGCAAGCCTTCCTCGTGGAGATCACGCATGATTTGTGCCAATTCGCTGGGCTCATCCATTTTAGGCGACCATGTGCTTTTTTTAGCGGTTGAAGACGTTTCTTCAGTTGTGTCGCAGGAATAGAGGCTCAAGGAAACGGCTACTGTCAAAAAGAATATTTTATTCAGCATCAGGAAGAATGATTTTAACGCCTTTTGCTTTGAACATTACTTCGCCAACAGGTTCAGTAATAGCAGCAATCTCATCCTCGCTTGCGCCACGGTCCTCGGCATAATGACGTAATTGGGTCACCGAAGTGCTGTCCCAATAGGCATATCCCGACATGATCATATCCTGACCTTGACTGTTTGTAGGAAGTAAAAACTCATAATCATAGTCTACAAATAGGTTATTATTCGAGTCAATAGCTGTCGCCATCCAGCATCCTTTGGTAGTACATACTTGTGTAATGGGACCGCCAACAACTGCCCAGACTGTATCTAGGTCACTGGCCATATTTTTTACGACTTCCGCTGCTGTAAAGGCATTTTCAACATTAAAGGTGCTGTCGCCAAAATTCAAATAATCCGTCGTTACGATCACGTTATCTGCACTTTCTTCTGCTGGATTTTTTCCGTTTTGACAAGAAATTAGCCCAATTGTAGCAAGCGCGGCAAGAAATAAATGTTTCATATGAATTATAAGTGTTTTAAAACGGGCGTACCTAATGTTTTGGTAAACACCGTCGATGATTTATAGTGTCAAATTTAGTACATTTGTACTCCCAAATAAAGCGCGAATGAAAATTGAATTGACTTCTAAAAGCCGCATAAGCGAAGTAGACTTTTCAAACCTACCTTTTGGACGTAACATGTCTGATCACATGTTCGTGTGTCATTTTAAAAACGGTGCATGGCAAGAGCCCGAAATTCGTCCTTACGGGCAGCTTGAATTTAGCTACGGTCTGCATGCACTGCATTATGGTCAAAGCGCTTTTGAAGGCATGAAAGCATATCGTAAAGATGATGGTACCGTTAGTATGTTCCGTCCTTTAGACAATTTCGCACGTTTGAACAAGAGTGGAGCACGTTTAATGATGCCTCAAATTCCTGAGGAAATCTTTATGGACGGTTTAACGAAACTTTTAGAGATCGACGCGAATTGGGTGCCTACTGCGGAAGAACACAGCTTATACATTCGTCCATTCCTTTTCGCTTCTTCTGAATTTATCGCCGCAAGACAAAGTGATGATTATACCTTCTGTATCATAACTTCTCCAGTAGGGCCTTATTACACCGGTTCCGTGAAAGTGAAGATTGAGCTGGAGTATACACGTGCAACAGGCGGCGGTATCGGTTACACAAAAGCAGCAGGTAATTATGGTGGTGCTTTTTACCCTACATCGCAAGCGATCAAGGAAGGGTACAACCAGGTCATTTGGACCGATCACAAAGAACACAAATACATAGAGGAGAGTGGAACGATGAACCTTATGTTATTTATAGGAGATACTTTCGTAACTCCGCCATTAACGGACCGTATTTTAGCTGGTGTCACACGGCGCTCCATTATTACGCTTGTAAAAGAGCAAGGTTGGGCGATCGAAGAGCGTCCAGTAACGGTAGATGAAATTGTCGAGGCGGCAAGAACAGGCGCATTGAAAGAGGCTTTTGGTATGGGAACTGCAGCTGTAGTTAGTCAGATTGACACCATAGGTCATGAGGGCACTAACTATTCTATACCCACCCCAGCAGATGGTAAGGCAATGGAGATTAAGCGTTTATTGAACGATATACGTTTAGGTCGCACACCGGATACAAATCAGTGGATGGTTGACGTTGTTCAACCGGCTACCGCTGAATAGTCTGAAAAATCAACAAAAGAGGAACCCGGTTGCGAAAGCAGTCGGGTTTTTTTTATTTTCTGTAAGGAAGTAAAAGTCTAAGCAAGGTGGCTGTATCGAGACCGACGACGCTATTGTAATTGCCCTCAATGCGATTGATGAATCCTGCGCCAATCCATTCTTGAATCCCGTATGCGCCGGCTTTATCAAAGGGTTTATAGTGTTTGATATAATAGTCTATTGCCCAATCAGGAATTTCAGAGAAATAAACAGTGACTAAGCTTGTCTCGGTGGTCAATAGCGGTGTGCCATTATCTATAGTGACAAGGCTCAGTCCGCTGATTACCTCGTGCGTTGTCCCGCTCAAAGCCACTAACATTTCTCGTGCACTCGCTTCATCAGTGGGTTTTCCGAATCTATGCTTGTTTTGCCAAACCTCGGTATCGCTAGTGATCCCCAGCTGTCCTGATTTAAGATGCGTACATAGTGCTTTCGCTTTAAGTTCACTTACATAAGCCGCTACCTCCATGCCAGAAAGATGGGCTGGAGCACTTTCGTCTATATCAAGTGGTAGCGTGCGAAAATCTAGGCCTAAAGAGGTTAAAAAAGCGGCTCTCCTTGGACTTTGAGAACCCAAGATAATTTCGTGGGTCAATTTCATATTACCAGGTTCTATCTTCTTTGCGTCCCCACAGGTTGTGGATTTTTAGCAATTGCTCCAGGACATCTCTCACACAGCCTTCGCCCCCTAATACAGGACTAACATAGTCCGCTATCGCTTTTATCTCAGGCGCTGCATCTTGTGGTGCACAGGCTAGTCCGGCCAATTCCATCACGTCGTAATCTGGAAGATCGTCACCCATGTACAATATTTCCTTATTGGAGAGGTCGTAGCACATTTTTAGATCTTCAAAAGCATCAATTTTATCTGAAGCACCTAAATACACATCCGTTATTCCCAATCCTGAAAGACGTTCTTTAACATCTGAGGATTTTCCGCCCGTAATGATCGCTACGCGAATACCGTTGCGGACTGCCAATTGTAAGGCATAGCTGTCTTTACTGTGCATCTTTCGCACAGGAGCCATTCCGGGCATGAGCAAAACTTCACCATTAGTCAAGACTCCATCTACATCGAGGACCACGGTTGTAATGTTTTTAAAGAGCTCTTTATAATTCATCTTTCGGATGGTGTTTTTGAATACTGGCACTTAATAATCTATACAATTCTTGAGTGTCCACGTCTATGATGGAAGCCATGTGCTTCTCAATTGTAGGCGTATCGAAGCGCACTGCCGGGCCTGTCTGAGCCTTTTTAGGCTCTAGTTCGATTGCTTTATCCGGGCCTTGACGCATAATGGCATGCAAGATTTCTACTGGAAGATCATTTTGCGAGGCATGTTCGTAGGCCAACGTATACAGGTGATTCGTAAAATTATTGACCATCACAGCGGCTGCATGCAGTTTTTCGCGTTTTTCAGATGGGACATCAAAGATTTTTTGGGTCAGGCATGAGGCAATCGCTCGTAGCACCGCTTCGTCCTCCTTTGTTCTAGCTTCGATCAGAAAAGGAACTTCAGACCAATTCAAAGCAGCATCTTTCGTGAAGCTATATAATGGATAAAAAACACCACTTCGCATTCCACTTTGAATAGGTAAGGCACCTGCTGTGTGGGCAACCAACAGATGTTGAGGTAGAGAAGAACATACTGTTGAAACTTGATCGTCACCAACACATACGATCACTAGGTCCGTTGAGGTGCGTAGATGAAGATTGCGGTCTACGAAATATGGAGTGTGCTGTTTTGATAACCCATTAAAAAGATGGGTACCAAGGTTTCCCTTGCCTACTATAGCAATATGCAACGATCCATCACCCATGCATCAACTTCTTTTTAGACGTTGAACCACTGCAATCACAGTTCCTAGAGCCATTAAAATGGACCCGATCCACAATAAGTTTATCCAAGGGAAAATCACAGCTTTTACTAAAATGAATGGCACGTCTTCTTCTTTATGTTCACTCGCAATGATTACCGGTCGATTCGTTTCATAGTTGATGCGATCAAAGCTGAATTTTATACCCAATTCTTTGATTTCTGTATCCATATGCTGCACTTCATCTCCCTCTACGACATAAACGGGCATCACTTTATAGGTGCTATCATTCATGGTTTTGACCGTGATTCCAGCACCGAGCACTGCATATTCCAATTCACCACCTTTATCAGGTGCGTCCACGAGCAGCGTATCCAAAGTAACTTGGTATTTTCCATAGAGATAGTGGCTCTCGTTAAGATTGAATTCAATTTCAAATTGGTTTTTCCACTCATCATTTCCCAATTCCTCAGCCGTCCGTAAATCTGCATAGGTGACGTGCGTATAAATGTCTTTAAGCGCAAAATGCTGTGTTGACGGTTCTGCTACGTTGCCCATTCGTTCGTTAAGCTGTATGCGTGGTTTAAGTTCAAACGCGGCTTCCAATTTCCCATCATTTTCTTCAAAGAAATCCAGATGGTAGTTCACAAAATGACCCTCTTCAGATTGCTGTGACCAGCTCACGAAGTAGTTGCCCATAGGCACCGTGTCACCCTGCTCAATAAGTAGATTCTCGTTAGATGGGAAGTCTTCGTGAATGAAGGTGTCGTTTTGTGAAATGATGGTTTTGTTGGCATTTGAGACGAGTGATCCCGCAATGATCAGGCCGAAGCCAATGTGAGCAACGCTCGATCCTGTAACCGCACTTTGGCCTTTGGCCCAACGCAACCAAAATTCAGCATTAGCAATAATCGCATAACAGCTTGTCCAAAAGAGGAAGATGTACATGGGATTCCACATCTCAAGCGCTGCTGCTCCTGCAAAAGCAACGAGGGTGGTGAGCGCTAAACTAAGGATTTGACGCTTGAAGAATGACGCCGTTGTGGTTTTACGGTAAGCAAGGAAATGGCCCGCACCCATCAATAAAGTGATGATGATGGCAAACGGCACCTGTATGGCATTGTAATGCTCAATGGGATCGTTGAGGACTTTGTTGCGATCGTACAACGTGAAGAGCACACCTTCCGGACCAAACAGCTTATTAAAAACAGGGTAAGAAGTGCTCAGTGTAATTTGTAGACCACTAATTAATAGGGTCAATGCACCGATGAACATCCAAAATTCGCGGCTGTCCATACGGTCTTCCTTTTCCTTTTTCGGTAGGCCCTTGTAACGGATAAGTAATAACCCAAAGGCGCCGATGGTGAAGAAGAGGAGGTAAATTAATAATTGGCCACTCAAACCTAAATCTACGAAAGCATGAACGGAACTATCGCCTAATACGCCGGAACGGGTGAGGAATGTTGAGTATAAAATGAGGAGGAAGGTCAGGATAAGTAAAAAGAGTGCTGAGGGCATTACGCCACCTTTGTTGCGTTGAATGAGCAGTAAATGAGCTCCTGCTACCATGGTTAACCACGGTACCAAAGAGGTGTTCTCCACAGGGTCCCAAGCCCAAAAACCGCCGAAACTTAATGCTTCATAAGCCCAAGCGCCACCCATTAAGATACCAACACCTAAAATACCAACGGAAAAGAAGCTCCAAACGAGTGCGCTATTGATCCAACTCGTGTAGTCTTTGCGCAATAAAGCTGCGATTGCGTAACTGAAAGGCACTAATGTCGATGCAAACCCTAGGAATAGCGTAGGGGGATGAATGGTCATCCAGTAGTTTTGAAGCAACGGATTTAATCCTGAACCGTCTGCGAAATTCGGGAATCGCGTGAGGTAGTCGGCAAATTGAGTCCAGGGTAGACCGACATTTTCACTCAATTCACGCACAAGAATGAATGGGCTGTACCCGAGATGAAGGTCGCCTATGTAAACGCCTAAAATCATACTCACTAAAAACGCTTGTACTGCGGCAAATACCCCGACGACTGGCCCTTCAAATGATTTGGCACTATAGGTTAATATCCAACCTAAAATGGCATTCCAAAACATCCATAATAAGAACGATCCTTCCTGTCCCTCCCAGAATGCAGAAAATAGATAACGTGGGGCGAGGTCCAGCGACGTGTGTTTCCATACATAGTCGAACTCAAAGTAGTGGTTCGCCATGATAAAGAACAACGTGCCTATCAGACCGAACAGGGCAGTAGCGTGAATCCTGAACGCCAGACGGCCCAGCGTCTTCCATTGCGTACCTTTTTGGTAGTATGCAATTGCAGAGAGTAAAGCAAAAGCAAAAGAAAAGGCCGTCAATCCGCGACCTAATTCTGCTGCCCAAAGGTGTTCACCTATGTAGTTCATAAGAAGTTATTTGTAGATTTTATCGCTATCTACTTCGTTTTGTTCATTGTATTTCGACGGACATTTCATTAGTATTTCGGTGGCAATGAAGGCAGTATCTGCATCATAACCCGTGAGCGTAATTTCTTCAGAGCGCTCAAAATCTTGTGGTTTTGGCTCATAGTAGACTATCCGCTGCTTCTTTCCTTGTTTGTCAATGGCACCAAAAGAGAATTGGACCGATTTGGGCTCAAAGGTCATTTCGGCATCTAAATCTAGGAACGCGATGACTGTGGTAGCATCACCTCCTGCTGAAGCAGCTGTGGTAAAATCACTGTAAGTCGCACTATTGCCCAATTTTACGAGCGTATACCCAATAAGAACCGCAATAGCAATAATGATAGCCACCTGACTATTTTTCATCCTCAAGCTTTTTAATTTTTCTATCCAAGGAGAATAAATAGGCTCCAAGACCAATGAATATGATAGTGATCACACCAATGACTACGTTCATTTTTTCATTCCCATACATCACGCTGTCGTTCTGAGCGGCCGCAGCTAAGGGAGAAAGGGCGCTGAATAGGGCAATTTGCTTTTTCATTCTTCTAAAGTTCTAAGTCTATAACGCAAAGAGGCGATCCAAGTTCCCACTAAAATCCATCCAAGAACTGCAGGGTAAAACACGAGACGTAATCTATTGTCTAAATCGTACGAATTAAATCCGGGATTACCTCCATTGCCAGGGTGTAAGCTATCTGTCATTCTTGGTAGAATACCTATGAAAACAATCATCATCACGAAAGCAAATATGTTATAGACACCGCTAATTCTAGCTCTTTTACGAGGATCATCAATGGAGTTTCTCAATACAAAGTAGGCCAGGTAAATGAGCATTGTGATGGCCGTTCCATTGAGTTTAGGGTCATTCGTCCACCATGCACCCCAAGTAAATTTTGCCCAAAGCATACCTGTTAGAAGTCCTAGAACACTAAAAAACATTCCTGTCTCTGCCAGGCTTATGCTTCTTCTGTCGCGTGCCATATCTTCTGAAGAAAGAAAACCTATTGCGTTGCCAAAACTTGCAGCCATCATCGCGACCATCGCAAACCACATACTGACATGGTAAAAAAGATTGCGTATGCTTTGCTCAATGATGGGAAGATCGGGCACCTCTGACCATAAACCGTAAGTAAGGCTGAATAGGATTAAGAGCAGTCCTGCTATTTTGTAGGGTAGTCCTTTCATGCGTGTGTTTAATCTTGCCAAAGATACGGAAAGAGTAGGTAGGCTAGTAGTCCAATTCCAATATCTAATGCACCTAAAGAACCTATTAAATTAAAGGCCTCGTTTGTAGGGACACCTACTATCGCTTGAAGATTTAAAGCGCTGGTTAATTGTAGAATAGGGAGGAGTAGTGGTATAGCTAAAATAGCGCCTAAAGTCGCATTTCCTTGAGTGCGCTGTGCCACGCCAGAAGTTAAAGTAAGCACCACGCTACATCCTACGCTGCCTAAAAGCAATGCGAGTCCGAACAACGTATTATTGTAAACAGGATTGCCAAAAAAAACAATAAAGAGCCCCCAAGTAACCCCACTAATTACAGTAATGTACGCACTGTTGAACAGGAGCTTGGCAATAATCGTCGCGCCAGGACCAGCGATAGTTTGGTAATAATGGAAGTAATCATTCGATTCAAATTCGAAACTTCTTGAGCTTAATTGGATCGCTCCGAAGAACACTACAATCCACAGTAGCGTATTCCAAACTTTATCTGCAGGAATACTCCCACCATTAAGAAGATAAATGAGGTAAGCAACGCCTACCAGGTATAGCCCCAAGGAAAAGAGTACATTCGAATTTCGCACTTCCTGGGAAAAATATCTTTGGACTAATATCCACGTATTCTTCATGGGCGTAAAATTACGGCAAACTATTGTGCAAATTTTGGGTTGTATATTAAAATCCTATTCATGAATAAATTATTTTTATTTTTTGCTCTAATTGCGCTATCGTGTTCTGCTCAAGATGGCAATCAATCTTCAACGGCTTTAGCCTCAAATGTTACTACCCCTATGGAAGCTACCTCATTCTACGATCTCAGCGCAACAACCATTAATGGCGATGTCTTTGATTTCTCCCAGCTCAAGGGTAAAAGAGTACTCATCGTAAACACAGCATCTAAATGTGGGTACACCCCTCAATACTCCGGTTTACAGGAGCTTCACAACGCTTATGGAGGTGAAGATTTTATTGTTCTGGGCTTCCCTTCAAATGACTTTGGTTTTCAAGAACCAGGTAGCGAAGACAAAATCGCAGATTTTTGTGAGAAAAATTACAGTGTAACTTTCCAGATGATGAGTAAGGTAAAAACAAGTGCTCAAAGCGGTCATTCCGTATATCAGTGGTTATCTAACGCTTCACAAAATGGAGTAAGTAATGCTAAAGTAAGCTGGAATTTCAATAAGTTTTTGATTGATGAAAACGGTCATTGGATTGGGCATCATGCTTCTCGCGTTGCTCCCATGAGCGCGGAAATCACTTCCTTTGCAGCAGGAAATTAGACATATGAAATTAGACATTCTAGCTTTTGGCGCCCATCCCGATGATGTTGAGCTCGGTGCTGGAGGTATATTAGCGGTGCACTCAGCGGCAGGAAAAAAGGTAGGGATTATAGACCTTACGCGCGGTGAAATGGGCACGAGAGGTACCCCAGAATTGCGTGATGAAGAAGCAAAAGAAGCTGGACAAATTCTTGGGTGTATCATTCGAGAAAATTTAGCGTTTTCCGATGGAAAAATTCCTACGGATCACGAGTCACAAATAAAGGTTGCTGAGATCATCAGGAAGTATCAACCAGATGTAGTTTTAATGAACGCACCGACAGACCGTCATCCTGATCATGGCCGGGCTTCGCAGTTGGTGGAAGAGGCATGCTTTTTATCAGGGCTTCATAAATTAGAGGTACGTTCTGAGTTTGCGGGACTGTCGCCATGGCGCCCTAAGCAAATGTATAAGTACTTGCAATTTTACAATCTTGAGCCGAATTTAATTGTTGATATTACCTCAGGTTTTGAAGCTAAAATGACTGCTATTGTAGCGCACAAAAGCCAATTTTATAACCCTAAAAGTTCGGAGCCAGAGACGGTCATTGCAAGTAAAGGTTTCCTTGATTCTGTTGAGGCGCGTGCTATGGACTGGGGCCGTATCATTGGTACGAAATATGCAGAACCATTGATCAGTGTGCGTCACATAGGTGTAGAAAATCTTCTGGATTTACGATAAAAAAACGATAATAATACAGGGTAATTGATTGTAAAAAAAAGATTACATTTATTGTTGAATTAAAATCACACACAAATGAAGCCAAAAGCAGTAGTGGATTACATCCGTGAAAACCAAAACAACAACAAAACCCTGAAGTCTTTATTCGCGTCACAGTTCCTAGGAAAGTTTTCTGAGCAGGAATTGTCCGGTTTAAGGAAATCGATTGAAAAGGAAATTCATGCACGTCAGCAATCCGTTGTTGATGAAAAAATCGCCTTTTTGCAGTCGTTGGGTTACAAGGTTGAAAAATAAACTTAGGCTCTTATCTTCATTAAAAAACCCCGCGCCAAAGGCGCGGGGTTTTTTGTGCAAAAAAAAAATTGCTGTCGTTTTTAGTCTCTCCCGAGCA
>CAJQHZ010000064.1 GCA_905478295.1 uncultured Flavobacteriales bacterium
CAGATGGCTTGATGACCAAGGTTGGACCAACACCAAAAAAAGATGTAAGCGGTGGTACTGCGACCAACGCGTCTTCCCTGAGTGATGAGCAGAACCGACGTCTAAATATTGGTGCGGTGGCTGAATTGCGAAAGGATGGAATTAAGCAAATCCAGCAGATGCAATACTCGCCCTATGGAACATCGTTCATGCTACTCAGTTCAGAAGATGGCCGCGCACCAGATGCGAATACTCTGATCTCTGCTGGCATCGGCTTTTGCTTTATGACGCAGTTCGGACGCTTCGTGTCGATGCTGAAACTCGACTTACCTGATTACCGCATCGTGCAGGACACGCACTTTAGCCTAGGTGGCGCGAGCGGTGGCACTGGCAAAGCAGGTAGTGCGGATCCGATTGAAACACATGTCTATCTTGAAACCTCTGAGAGCGATGCAACCGCGCAAGAGATGCTCGATATTTCAGAGAAGACGTGCTTTCTGCACGCCTTCTGCAAGACGGATTTGAAGACAAAGCTCAAGATTAAACGGATTGCATAAAATGCAAAAGTTCCTGAAATCAGACATTCCGATCTGGGTAAACGTCCTTCAAGTTCTGCTGACTTTGATCATGCTCGGTCAGGTCTACATGTATTTCTTCGATCATGATCTGCTTGCTGCAACAGGTGTCACGGTCAATGGGACGCCTGATTTGAATCTTGTCTATGAGATGGGTGGTCGCACGTTAACTATGGCTGCAGCGTCGATCTTTGTTATGATCACGCAAAATGCGCGGCAATTCCTTGTGGTGCTTTTCATGAACATTCTACGCGAAGGCACTGAGACGATTATCGATCCACTCTTCCCGATTGCAAATGCACCTGCTAGTCCGGCGATGGATTTTGGTATGCATGTTGTCGTAGTTGCGATTGAAATTCTGGCCTGTGTGGTGGTTTGGAAGCGCCTTAAGAAAAGCTCTCAAACGGGCAATTAAGCAGCCAAACCTTGGGACCCTCTGCGTCGGTGTACATAGAGCGGTAGGTCTCAAGCAACGCCAACGGCATGAACTGAACAAGCGTGGGGCCGATGTCGCCCCAATCGTACAGCGTGTCCCAGTGAAACAACTTCAAAACTGCGGCGCCATAAACCTCTCATTGTAGCGATTTCCATTTAAGCTCAAAGCGGCGCACCCAACCGTTTGTGGAGGTGATCGCAAGCGGGACCAAGATGAAAAAAGCGAGCCACCCAGTTCAAATGTAGAATTTTGAAATCTCACCACCAGAAAGTCCAACAGTGCCTATGTCGTGCAAGTAAAGTACCTTGTGCAACAGCCCGTAACCGAAGGCAGCAACGGCAAGATACTGACGGCGTTTCATCAACCAACGCAAACCACGCCTGCCCCTTCGAAGTATCTTCAAAGGTGTGATTATCATGGTGATGATCATGAAGCGTGCAGAAACCTCGCTGCTAGGGTGAAGCAATTGATGGATTGATCTCTTATCGCCCAAAGCGAGACCAACTATCATCAGAATTGCTGGAGGGCTGAGCAGCACCTAGAATGCGTAGGGGTGATCCCAGAAAGATTTGACTGCGAAAATAACGTGTTTCCTAAAATTGCTCAGAAAAAAGACGAAATCAAAATTCTAAACCTGCTTCATATACCCAGATCGATCTCTGGCGAGATATAGACCAACAAAGATTAACACGAATGCAACTTTCGTTCGCGTTGTGATCACGTCGCCAAGCAGCAAAACCCCGAACACATTGGTCAAAATGATGCTGAAATATGCATTGGGGGCTAGGAATATTGGCCCCTTGCGACGGATCAAAAAGATACGGATGGAATAGGCTACGGCGGTTGAAAGGATTGAAACACCAGTTAGCCCTAACCAAGGCCGCGCACTAGGCAATTCACCTTCGAATACTGACAAGAAAGGCCAAATGCCGAACAACGATGCAACCAAAGCGCTCCCACCGATCATCGAAATCGGATGCGCTTTTGGCATGACGCGCATTAAAATGGTAGCCATCGCAAGGCAAGCTACCGCGCAAAACGTAGCCAACATAGGAAAAGCACTTTCCCTTCCTGCAGTACCAATCCACGAAGTCGGCTCTGTGATAGTAAGCAAGCCCACCAATCCAATGATCAAACCAACGAATTTTTGGCGAGAAATCTGAACCTTTAAAACCAATGCTGAAAGGCCAATCGTTATCAGAGGGACCATTGCATACATTGAACCCACTACATTTGATGGGATCGTTTGTAATCCATAAGTTGTCAGACCGATTGGGAAGACAAAATTAAAAATGCCCAGAATGAACGCCCATTTCCAAAACTCAAACTTGAGGGGCAGGCCGTCACCTAATAGATAAGTGATTGGTAGTAGAAAAGCAGCGCCAAGGACTAAACGTCCACCAGCGGCTTGTTCTAACGTGAACGCTTCTAGAGAAAGTTTTACGAAGACGAACGACAGGCTCAAGCAAACCGTCATAAATCCAAAGGCAATCCAAGCGGTGTAATCGGTGTTTTGATCTTGAAGATCGTCTGATTGGTGCATCTACTAGCGTTCCATAGGAAATAGTGTGGATTCGATCATCCACCAACGACGGCTTGTGGCAAATACAAAGCAATTTGCGGGAACAAAATTAATAATCCGATCATTGCTGCCATTGCGAACCAAAAGGGCCAAATGCCGCGGAAAATCGTGCTCATGGGCACATCTCTTGCAATGGATTTGACGATGAACACATTGATCCCGACTGGCGGGCTGATCATGCCCATTTCCAGTACAATGACCAGGATAATGCCAAACCAGATCAGATCCCAATCTAGTGCTACGGCGATAGGAATGACTACGGGGACGGTTAATACTAACATTGCTATTGCTTCTAAAAACATACCAAGAAACATGTAAATCAGGACAATAATCAGCAGAATACCAATGTTGCCGATGGGTAGGGAAGTCAATATTGTAACCAATTGTGCAGGAAGTTCTGTCAATGACATGAAAGGAATGAAAACAAATGCACCAATGATTATTAGAAAAACCGTGGCAGTTGCATTCATAGTTTCAAGGATTACCGCCTTGGAGGCTTGCCAGCCAAGTGACTGACGGTATGCTGCGACAACAAAAGTTAGAAATGCCCCAATAGATGATGCTTCGACTGGTGTGAAGAACCCAGTGTACATGCCACCAATGGTAATCAACACGACACCGACGATTGGAAGTGCCCGCCAAAGTGATGTGACCCGTTCAGGACGGCCAAATCGTTTTGCACGCGGCCCCGCAGTGGGGTTCCTAATAACAACACAATATATTGCGCCAATAAAGAGAAGTGTCAGAATAATTCCCGGGAACACACCAGCCATAAATAATCGCCCAATGGATTGTTCGGTTAATACAGCATAAATGATCATGCCACCTGAGGGTGGAATCAAAAACCCAAGTGTGCCCCCCGCTGCAACTGAACCTGTTGCAAGACTGTCCGCATATTTATACTTTTTCATTTCAGGTAGTGCGACCCGCCCCATGGTGACAGCAGAAGCTAAAGATGATCCTGAAAGTGCTGCAAATCCCGCACAGGCTGCGATCGTAGCTGATGCCAAGCCACCGCGCAGATGGCCCATCCAACGATAGGCGGCAGAGAATAAATCTTTTGACATGCCAGACACACCGGCTAGGTTTCCCATCAAAACGAACATGGGTATTACCAACAGGTTGTAATTTGAGGCAGCCTCAAATGTTTCTCCTGCTAAGTTTGAATAGGCGACTTTAAGTCCACGTGACCAAGCTTGATCTTCGGCCATACCTACAGCCATGAATTTATATGCATTGGCAATGATCGTGCCGATAAACCCCACGCTTAGCATTGACAGGGCTACGGGCATTCGTAGGGCCAGTAAAATGAAAAGTGAGAGTAAGCCTAGAATGCCTATGAGAGTTAAACTTATCACAAAAGTTTTTCTCCAATTTGTAGCTGATTTACTTTTTGTGACTGTAGAATTTGCCAAATATCTAGTACTAAAACGAGAGCGTAAATTAGAATTGAAACTGAAAGAAGGTAATAAAATGGTTCGAATGAAATTAGTAATTGTTGTGTCGTCTCGCCAAATTTACTTGCCATTCCACCAGCATGCCAAAGCCGCCATCCCATAAATCCAAGCATTGAAGCGCCCAAACTCTTAATAAAAATCATGGACCATTTAGCAAATAGAGCTGACATACTTGGTTCTAGAATTTCAATTTCTATGTGAGCACCAGTCCGTGCCCCTAGTGGGATCGAAAGCGCTACCATTGTAACGAGTGCTAGAAGAAGTAAATCTTCTGCGCCTGTTATGGGTGCGTTCATTGCTTTACGCATAATAAGCACATTCCAGACTGAAAAGCCTGTCATAAACGTAAGGGTGGCTCCACCACAGATCAACGCAGTCCACTTAAGGAAATGATCAAGTGCTGATATTGATATCAACATCATCCTTGAAAAAAGTGTGTCACTCATTGTGTTATTTCCAGATCTTTATACTTCAGCAAAGTCTGGGCACCATTTCAAAACACCCTCTTTATAGCTATCTTTTTCGCAAAAGGTTTCTGCCCAACGCGTAATATTTGGAAATTTTTCAAAAGAGTATCCGCAGCCCTTCAAAACAAAATGTAGGGGTATCCATGAGATGTCAGCCAGTGTGTATTGATGTCCCATAATCCAGGTTCGGCCTTCTAGGGTTTGTTCCAGTTTAAAGAAAGACGTATCCAAAATCGCCTTGGCCTTGTCCAGATCGCTAGTTTCAAAACTCTTGTCACCGGCATGTTTGGAGTGAAATGCCTTTAATTCTTGATTTTTTTGCAAATCATCGTATTTCGCCTGCTCTTTTGCTGTTTTCTTTAATTTTGGAGCCATCTTCATGGCATACACGTAAGGCTTGCAGCCTGGGACATGGATAGCTGCAGCAAGATGCAGCCATTCCATCATCTCCACATTGTTTTTTGCTCGCAACGATGGTTCTGAATAGGTTTCATCAAGGTAATCTATTATGTCATTTGACTCGATATGAACAACGCCGTTGTCAATTAAAGTTGGCACCAGGCCGTTCGGGTTTATGCCAAAATATTCATCAGAAATATTTTCTTTTTTCTTCAAGTCTAGGTGATGGCTTTCCCAAGCCAGTCCTTTTTCAATAAGTGTCATTCTTACGCGCATCGAGCAGTTAGAAATAGCACCGTGGTACAAGTGCAGTCCTGTGAAGGTTTCAACAGTCTTGTTTTTGGGTGTTATGACGGCCATATGACGTGTTCCTTATTTTCGATTTAAGTAATCAATCAAAGCGCGCTATAAAGCTGTTTTATGTGCGCGCTTCAAATATTTATTTATTTAGCGCTTCATATATCGTTTGCGCATTCTGGATGCCGCGATCTGCGTAATCCGAATAGATAGCTTCCATACCGGCTGCCGCAGCGGCTTCCATCTTAGCGCGTTCCCTATCAGAGGTTACAATCCATTCAACGTTGAGTTCGCCTGCGGCAATTTTCTCATCCTTCCACTTCAGCGCTACTTCATCTGCATCATGAAACGCCTGCACCAATTGCATAGAAAAGGGCATGCCAGATATCTCATCAATAATTTTCTGGTGTTTTGCACTCAGGCTTTCGTAGCGTTCCTTGTTCATAACGTAGAAGACAGGATTAAATGTGGCAGGTGTATTTACAACTGCATAATTAGCCACCTCATCAAGGTTCCAAGGCGGCATGATGTTGTTGATTGATGAGATTGCTGCGTCGATTGTTCCAGTTGATAACGCGGTGTAATGCTCGGTTGGATCTAACTGTACCGGCACTGCTCCCATTCCCTGTAGGACAGGCGTTGTTATGGCCGCCCAAGGAACAATTTTGGCGCCCCTCATGCCTTCTATCGTTGAGACGTCTTTTGTGGCAATGATCATGCCTCCAGCTGGGTTGCCAACGGCTAAAACTTTCACATCGGACCATTCATCTGCCATGTATTTGTCGAAAACTGTCCACATGCGCCTAGTTGAGTCGGGGCCGTCAAGTGCTTTACCAGGTAGTATTGCAAGCATCGTCTTTGGGAAGAGTGTAGGGGTCGAAGCTGCGATCCCAAACGTGATATCCGCCACTCCCTCTACAGCGCGTTTATATTGCTGGGTAGGTCCTGCGCCCAGTTGCCCCGCGGCATACACTTTTAATGTTAATTCGCCATTAGAGCGGGAAGTAAGCTCGTTCTCAAACCAAGCCAGCGCACCTGTGATTGTTTCATGGCTTGGTGGAACAAAAGTTGCTACACTCAGCTCCTCTCCTGATACGGCATTTGCGGAAATGCTAAGTGATCCAGCAAGAATAGCTGCTAGTTTAAACCTCAAATTCATAGTTTCCTCGCTCAGTTAGATCCAAATCTTGACTAGAACCAGATAGATTAGGATCCCAAATTTTTAAATGGAATCAAAAATCCACATATTTAGCCCTATAATGTACCATAGTTACAACAATTGGGATCCTATATCAAGGTTTTTTCTCTTAAATCAGCCGAAATTCACAAAAGTACTTGATTTTGGGATCCCATAATTGCTTAATTTTACAAAACAGGCCTGTTTCTGCATAACCCTAAAAATACAAGGACACCGTTACATGCACCCAGAACTCAAAGCTCATCCCGAGTATTTCAAAAAAGAAGTCGTGCAATTGGCAGATAACGTCTATCAAGCTTTCGGGTTTGCTGCTTCAAACGTTTATATGATCATCGGTGATGATGGTTTGATCATTGTTGATACGTCTGAGACAACGGTCGCGGCTGAAAATATTTTGGCCGAGTTCCGCAAGATTACCGATCTACCAATCAAAACGATCATCCTTACGCATTCACACCGTGATCATGTTTCAGGTGCCAGTATTTTTGCAAAAGGGGGTAATCCGGAGATCCTCGCGAGCACAGGTTTCTCGGAAGACTCGCTCTTTGTTGCATCCAATCATCCACAGCCAGTAAAGGCTATGCAGGTCCGAACAAAACGTCAGTTCGGTATTGGATTATCGTATCCCAATGAGATCATTGGCATCGGGGTCGGTCCAGGCGCGCGTCCACTGAAAGGAATGGGGGCGGGGGCTTTACCGCCTACGCGACGCATCGGGGATGAAGGTGAAAAGTTAAGCGTTCACGGTATTGATCTGGAGCTTGTACACGCACCTGGCGAAACCCCTGACCACATTGTTGTTTGGTATGCAGATAAGAAAGTGTTGATATGTGGCGATAATTTCTATCGCTCTTTTCCAAACCTTTATCCTCCACGCGGAACTGCCTATCGAGATTTTGATTCTTGGGCGGATACAATGGATTTACTGATGGGTTTTGGACCAGAGGTGCTTGGTCCGGGTCACACAAAAGCGGTTTTTGGCGCGGAGAAAATCAAGAGTGATTTGACAGATTACCGTGACGCAATCCGTCATATTGTCGATGAAACCCGCAATGGTATGGACGCGGGACTGACAATTGACGAACTCGCGCATAGAGTGAAATTGCCGGATCATTTGGCCGAAAAACCCCATCTGCGGGAGTATTATGGCCGCGTTGATTTTTCTGTGCGTGCCTATTTTGTCGGAACCATGGGTTGGTTTGACGGCAATCCGACCTCGCTATCGCCGTTATCACCTAAAGATGAAGCGATGCGTTTCATTGACTTGGCAGGTGGCAACGCCGCTGTCTTAGGTTCTGCCCAAAAGGCGCTGAAAGATGGTGATTTCCAGTGGGCGCTACAGCTTTTGGATCGCCTGCTAAATGTGGATTATGAGGTTGCCAATGCGAAGCAACTAAAAGCAGAGGCACTTCGCGCGCACGCCGTTGCGCAAATCAACTGCCCGACACGCCACTACTATATTCAATATGCGAAAGAACTGGAACAAGGCGACATCTAAAAGCTCCAGAGCGGGGGTCAATCAGCCCCGT